>CAZHUS010000037.1:0-73003 GCA_964535555.1 uncultured Verrucomicrobiota bacterium | reverse complement strand
GGATAATCTGGCGCTTAGCATAAATCCTGTTATCCCAACATTGGGATAAGAGGATGACGTGATCCACGACCTCGATCTTGAGCAGTTGACCGGCTCGAATCAAATCGCGCGTCACTTTGATGTCCTGCTCGCTAGGAGTCGGGTCCCCCGATGGGTGATTGTGCGCGACGACGATGGCGGCTGCGCCGGCGGCTATAGCTGGGCGAAACACCTCGCGCGGGTGAACGAGGAGCGTGTCCAGGGTCCCCTGAGACAGCACTTGCATGCCGATCATGCGCCGCCGGGTATTGAGGAAAATCACCTGGAAGTTCTCGACGAGGTAGGGCCGGTTCTGCTCGCGCAACAGGTCGGCGACGCGCTCCGGTGTGTCCAGTAACGGCGCTTCGCGATACGTTTCCCGCGTCAACCGCTGCGCCAACAGGAAAGCGGACTTGATCGCCGCCGCCTTCGATTGGCCGATTCCTTTGACCAGTTTCAGTTCGTCAAACGACGCTTGAGCCAGGGCGGTGAGTCCGCCGTAGTGCTGCACCAATGTCTCGGCGGCCGGTTTGCCCGCAAGTGTGGCCAGCAGATCAACGTTGCTCGCATGTTCCAATCCTTCCATCTGCCCCTCCCTTGCGTCGGCGGATTCTAACACCGTACCAATCACAATGGAACAGGGTGATGGATCGTAATCGGCCTTTCGCTACCCCCTCCGAAAGTGCGTGATTTCAACAACTTGAAAGGTCGGGCGACGCATCGCTGGTGCCCCCATTGACTTCCGGATGCCGCTTGAGGCATTCCTGTCGGTGGGTAGAAGAGGGTTTTTCAATCGCGGTTGCTTTTCACGGTTCTCGTACGCCTCGGCGCGGCCCTTCTGGCGCGCATCTCTCCAGCACGGCTTTCCCTTTCTCGGCCCACCCCGTGTGGCAGCCAAGACAAGGGAGAATCTCCAGTCCGGACACAGGCCGCCTGGCGCCTGACTGGAGATGGATCAAACCCAGCGCAAACCGGTGTCACACCCGGTGGCGGCGATGGAAGAGAGCATGGCGTATGAACCAGACAAGCAACTTCAAGGCAACGGCCTTGAGCGACGAGATACTGCGCACCCGCGCCCCGAGCATCTACGCTTCGGGTCCGATGATGGGCGTCAGCCACCGGTACGCCTTTGTGCCGACGGCCGAAATCTTGACTGGCCTCCGGGACCTGCACTGGGTCCCGGTCGAGGTCGAGGAACAACGCATCCGGCAGGAGGCGCGCCGGGGGTTCCAGAAGCATCTGATCCGGCTCAGGCTGGCAGAGCAGATGGAGACTCTGGATGAATGGAACGTGGAGTTGGTGGTGGTGAACTCGCATGACGCGGGTTGCGCCTACCAACTCCATGCCGGCATCTACCGGCGCATCTGTTCCAATGGGCTCGTGATCGGTGGCGAGTCCTTTAACGCCATCCGGTTCCGGCATTCCGGTTGTCTGACCGGGGAGGTCGTCCAGGCGAGCCTCCGGCTCGTCGAAGCGATGCCCCGGATCGGCGAACGCATTGCCCGGTTCCGGCAGCGCATCCTGGAGCCGCGGGAGTCATTGGCGTTGGCGGAAGCAGCGCTGTTGCTGCGCTATCCGACCGTGGCCGAATCGCCGATTTCCCCGGAGACGTTGCTGCAAGCGCGCCGACCGGAGGACGAGGGCGACAACCTTTGGCTCGCGGTCAACCGCTGCCAAGAGGGGCTCCTGCGTGGCGGTCTGTCGGACAGCCACCGTGATCGGCGCGGGAAACTGCGCTCGGTCCGGCCGCTACGAGGCATCGACTCCAAGGTCACCGTCAACAAAGGACTGTGGAGCCTCGCGGAGCAATTGGCCGACGGGAAGCCGTTGACAGTGCCGGAGAGCGTCGCGGTCGCAGCGTGATCGGGACTCGAGCATGAAGGCAACCGCGAGGCATGGTGAAGAGCAGGTCCGTTGGGGCATCTATCACCAAGACCGGGAGTATGCCCGCGAGGCGGGGGACCGGTGTCTGGGGGTGGTGGAAGCTACCACCAAACCGGAAGCTGAGGCGGAGGCCCGTCGGCGAGGAATCTCCGGTCCGACCGGGCTGTGGGCGCATCCATTGCAGAGAGGTTCGAAATGAAGGTTCACGGCTTTTGAGGGTTGTGCCCTAAAACAATCCTCTCCCATTCTTCTTTCGTCTTCCCGTTCCGCAGAGGTTCCGCTGCAGTTCGGGGATGGCGTCGGCCAGGTGCAGGACGGTGTACTGGAGCGCGGCGATCTTCTGAATCGACCAAGCCTCAAAGATCACGCGCGGATCCGGATCGTCGGGCTGCTGCTTTCGCACCTTGCGCCCATCCGGAACACGACGCCCCTGACCACGGACACCTCGCCTTGCTGGCCGGAATCTGATTGATTGGCCCGCGTGAAAGCCACTTTGACCACCGCGAAACACCTGGCTCTGACAGCGCTGGCCATTGCCTTGTGGGCAGGGCGTCAGGTTTCGGTCGCGGAGATTGCCGCAACTGCCGCGCCGGGCACGAACCCGCTTGCGGCCGCAACCACCTCCGCTTCTGCGACCCTGAACGCCGGGCCAATCGAGATCGGGTCGCGCAAGCAGCTTTTCGTCGATGACCGGTGGATCGCCCGGTGCCAGGGCATCACCCTCACCATGAACGTGCCGGTGAAGATGCATCAGCCCGTGCTGGCCAATGACCTCCCGTGGGACGGCGAGCCGGAAGCCTCTATCGGCGCCTACTCCTCGGTGATCAAGGATGGCGACCGGATCCGCATCTGGGGCTCGGGCAAAGCCATGCTCCCGGTGCAGTTCGAGCCGGATGGCCCCGTGATCGGCGTGTTTGCCTATGCAGAATCTCGGGACGGAATCCACTTCACCAAACCCAACCCGAGCCTGTTCGCTTACGATGAGACCAAAGCCGAAATCGGCAAACACGGCCGGATCGGCGGCGTGTCGGTATGGATCGATCCCAAGGCACCGCCGTCGCAACGCTACAAGAGTCAGGCGAAGTTCTATCCGCCCAAGGGGCGCCCCGCCGAGTTTCACATGTATTGCTCGCCAGACGGCTATCGCTGGAGGCTGTTCACCAAGCCCAGCATTGGCGACATGGATACGCAGAGCATCGTCTTTTGGGACGAATCGGACCAGCGCTACCTGCTGTACACCCGCAGCAACCGGGACGCCCACACGCCCCAGCGGCGTCGTGTGGTCCGGCGTCTGGAATCCGTCGATCTGGCTCATTGGCACAACGAGGTTTTTGTGATGGACGCCGATGAGGTGGATCGCGGCATCTACCAGAGCCCGACGCCGCAGCCGCCGGTGGATTACTACGGAGCGACGATCTTCAAGTACCCCGACGATTCCGCTGACAGCGTCTATGTCATGCTCGCCCACGCCTTTTGGCATTGGCAGCGACGGCCCCAGGAGGAGCGGGCGGGCGGATATGCGGACCACAAGTTCGAGTTCGAGGTGCTGGCCCCGGCAACGTTGGACGACCGCCTGTGCATCAGCCGGGATGGCGTCCGTTTCAGCCGCCTCGGCGGCCGGAGGTCCTTCCTTCCGCTGGGCCTTTCCGGCACTTTCGCGTCGAAGTGGACTTGGTCACTGCCCAATCCAATCCGCATGGGCAACGAGCTGTGGATTTATTACTTTGGCGATAACCAGGACCATGATGGTTTCATCGACCCGGCGGCGTCCCAGCGCAGGATGGCCATTGATCGGGCGATCCTGCGCCTTGACGGCTTTGCATCCGCCGATGCTGCCTTCGCCGGCGGTGAACTCGTGACGCCGCTGCTCACGTTTGCCGGCAGCAACCTTGAGCTCAACGTTGACCCTGGCGCGGGCGGGAGCATCCGGGTGGAACTACTGGACGCGAGCGACCAGCCCATCCAGGGGTTTAGCCGGGAAGAGGCCGCGGCGCTGTACGAGAACCACGTTTGCCTGCCCGTGACCTGGAGGGCGAATCGAAGCGTGGCATCCTTGGCCGGGAAGCCGGTCAAGATCCGCTTCCTCATGCGCGACTGCAGACTTTACGCGTTCCAATTCCGCTGAAACGCCGTATGCCTACGGTCTCCCCACCCGGCTCAAGAGCCGGACGTGCTACCGATGCAGGTGAACCAAGCACGGCCCCGGACCCGGAGCAGTCCATTCGTACCATTCACCCGGGCGGCTTGCCGGCAGGCTGCTCAAGCGACCGGATTCAAGGTCGAACTCGGTGACCTTCAGCGGCTCAGGGACTGGGCGTAGGTCGATCCTCACGGGGCCGGGTTGGGGCACATAGACCAACAGCTCGGGTTGGTTTCCTGCGACGCACGCCAGGCAGAAACGCGTGCTGGTCAACTCCGGTTGCGGGGTCATGACCCCCAGGTCGATGCGCTCCGCCCAGATCCGCGTTTGGCCCAAAGCGCGTCGAAGTGGCTCCCACTTCGAGGCGTCGCCCGCGCCAAAGGTGACGCCATCGTAGGGGTCCATAAAGAGCACGTTGTGTCCGCGCAGGAAGCTCTTCCAAGCCCAGTCGGGGCTTCCGCCGATGCCCCAGAGATGATCGGTGTCGTTGAGGACCACCTTGCGGCCGTCGGCCGGGGGCGGGTCATCCCGGTAACCGCCGTCCGGGTTGGGCGAGATCCAGTCGGCGGGGCTGTCCAACAAGGTCTGGTTGCGGCCGCCTTTGTACTGGAAGGTCATGCCGATGGGATGGACGCGGCCGCGCCGTCGTTCCTCGGCGCGGATGAACCGGATGAAGTGGAACTGCCAGTCAGTCGAGGGCGGGTGGTTCTCGTTGGAGATCTCGTACAGCACGTTGTCGAGGTCGTTCACAGACTCGATGACGTGGCGGACGTAGGATTCCTGGAACTTCAGGGTATCGGCATTCGATAGCGTAAAAATGTCGAGGCCTTTGCCGTCGCCATCCAGGTCGCCTTTCACCTGCCGGAGGTTATTGGTCGGGTGGAACGGATGCCCCTCGTAAGCCCCGCGGGCGTGCTGCATCGCCCAACCCTCGAAGAGCATGATCGAGACGTAAATCCCGCGCTGACCGGCCGCCTGAACGCGGGTCCGCAGACGTTCAAAATAGTCCGGGTTGAAGCGTGTCAGGTCGAACTGCGGCTTGCCGTCGAGTGCCTGGCCGGGCCCAGTCCGCAGCCAGGGCTGGGGTGTCGCATAGTAGCGGATGCGGCGGCCGCCTTCGTCGATGTCGCACACCGTGGATTCCCAGGTCCACAACCGGATGAAGTTGTGGCCGAACCGGTTCAGCGACGCGAGGTAGGTGTCGAAAGCGAAGGGCTTCGGTGGGTCGGTCAGTCCCTGATCAACCAGATTCGGCCAAGTGTGCGCGCCGGTCAGATAGACGGCACGGCCGGTCGCGTCGGCAAAGTAGCGCGGGTTGGCCGGGTGGACGCGCAGCGGGCCGCGCGTGGGTGTGACCTCGGGCGGCAAGAGCGGTTCACCGGCTGTCGCGGGTGCGGTTTCGGCTAGAGCGGAGCCGAGTTGAATCAGAGCCAGAGAGGCGGCGATGCCCAAGAACTGGCGGCGGGTGGTTTTCATGATTCGAGCTTAGGTGTCAAAATACACGCCGGCTTTCGTGAGAGCCCCACGCAGCTCCGTGTGCTTCAAGTCGCGGGAACCGAGCTTCCTGGCGGCGCAGAGGGCGGCCGCAGTGCCGGCGCCTTGGCCTTGTCCCATGCAACAAACGGTGTTGCGGGTGGACATGTGGGCCTCGTGGTTCGAGGTAATCATCATCCCACAGGCATAGAGGTTCTCGATGCCTTTGACACAGAGGGCCCGATACGGAATGCCGTAGGTGCCGCCATTCTTGACCTGATAGCGAGGAGCAGAGTCGTGGAATCCATAGACCATGACCTCGTCGTCGAAGTGCCGAGCTTCGAGCACGTCCGCCAAGGCAATATCGTAGTCGCACTCGATCAGCCGACCGCGCCGGATGCAGAGGCTGGGACTGGTACGGGCCATGAAGGCCTTCTCGCAGCCGGGGACGTACTTTCGGAAGATTTCGACTGCCGTGGCCATGCGCCGGCGGATCTCAAGTTCGGCTTTGGCCACTTCGTCTCGGTTCGTTGGGCTGACGGACAGCTTGAGGTTGCACTTGATGAACATCAGATAGTTGTCGTGGACCGTCGTGGTAATCATGCCCATACCGATGGTTCGAGCGGCCTCGGCCATACCGGGTACGCTGATCCACTCGGCGCCGGCGCGGACGATTTGATCGGGTTGGCCACTGCGCAAGCCCTTGGCCAGCTGGCCTGACGCCTTGTTGGCCTCAAGAAAAGCGTGGTACTTGTCGATGTCCACGTTGCCGATTCCGACGCTGTTGCAGACGGCGTAGTCGTTCGGCTCGGTGTAGCGGGCGCCGGCGTGGGCACACAGGTCGCCGTAGGCGGTGCAATCCACGAACGACTGCGCCAGGAACGCCTCCCGGCCGGAACGGCTCTCGACGATCACGCCCCGAATGCACTGGCCATCCATGATGGCTCCCGTGAGGAGAGTGTTCACGTACACAAACACGCCCGCTTGCACCAGCATTTCAAAGGCGGTCAGCTTGTACAGCTCCGTGTCGATCGCGGTGCAGACAGAGTCGTAGTTGTACCCCTGGGTCATTTCCGCGTGACCGGAGCATCCGCCCACCTTGAGGAGCCGATCGATGATCTCCTGCGGGATTCCCTTGACCACCTGACGTTTCTCGACACCGGGGAAAGCCCTCCACAGATTGTAGAAACTGTGCAGAGCCGTGCCCCCTTCCGTCACGGTCCCGCCCGGATAGCCTTTGACCTCGACCAGCGCTGTCCTGGCTCCCTGCCGGGCTGCCGCGATGGCCGCCACCACACCTCCCGTCCCTGCCCCGGCCACAATCACGTCGAACTTGCGGACCGGCAGTCGCTTCGCCGACTCCTCATAGAAATCTCGGGTCTGACCCGCAGAGTCTCCCGAGCCGCCGTGGGCCAGCCCGGCGCCGACTCCCATCCCGGCCGCCAACATTCCTGTCGAGAACTCACGTCGATTGATCAATGATCGGGTTTTCATGAACTCACAGCGGTGCACGGTTGTCGCCCGGCGGGACGAAACCACCACCCATTCGAATCCCCGCGGCGTCCGTGGCGCGAGGGGCCGTGCGAGACCAGGTCCGGTTCGGAGGTGGCATCGAGCGATTCAGGGGCACAACTCAATCGGCGGCGGACGCACTGCGGACCGTGGCCGGCGGTTGATTCGCGGGTTTGGCGGCCAGCAAGGCGTTTAGGTAGTCCGCCATTGTCGTGCTGACGCCGCCCTTCTGGCTGACGAACGTCTGCGGATTCCCGCGCTTGCCGGTGACCCATCGACATCCCTGCTCCACGTCACATTCCAGCGTGCCGGGTCCTTCCTCCAGCAGAAAGTCGCCGGCACCTTCGACCGCATAATACACCGCGGCGAGGTCCCAACTGGGCCGCTGGTCGTCCAGCGTCTTCTTCTCGTAGTTCCAGAGCCAGTCGCGATAGGCCGTGCGCACGATGTTTCCTGGCGGAGTCGTTTTCAATCCCTTGCCGGTGAGTACATCCTCACCCGCATCCACGTAGCTCACCGGCACCGGGAAGTTCTCCACCAGGTACTTCGTGTACGGTGCGGTGCGGTTGAAGAAGAAATTCCAGTCCTTGCGATGTTGTCGGTCCGCGTTCCGAGCTCCCAGCGCTCCCAAGGCCACCCAGCGTTTGAGCTTCTTCCGCACCAACTCGTGACCGCTGAGGGGAGACGTGGCGTCGGGCGTGGAGACCAGCAGATCGTAGAGCCCCTTGGTGTGCCCCACGGTCAGATAGGTGATGCTGCGGTCCGCCTGCCCCGCCAGCAGCCGGCGGTTGAGCGCCGTCATTTCCTCCGCCTCCCGGTTGTGAACGATGCGGTTCCGGAACGCCGCTGTGTCCTTCGCCAGTTTCTCCGCCGTCATTTTGTCCACCGGGTCGCCCACGGCGTCCGCATGCGCGGCGCCAACGGGAATGTCCGGGCGCCCATAGTAGATGTTGATGGCCTCGATCACGCCCGCGCCATAGGGAACGCTGCCGGAGCTGTAGATGCACCCGAGGATTTCCGCCTGGCCTCGATCCGCGTAAACGTGCAAGATCGCCAACGCCCCGGCATCATCGCAATCGGAGCCCATGTCCGTATCAAAAATGATCCGCAGAGACTCCGGGGGCACCGAGAGCGGATCACCTGCACACGATGTGGCCAGCAAAACGCCCAGCCCCAGATTCCATAGTGCGCGCATGCGGCCATCGCAGCGCTCCCTTCACTCGCTGTCAAGCCGGGCTTGCTGCTTTGCACGGCTTCCAGCAACAGCACCTTACCCGAGGGACAGGTGGCGGCCTGAAATACCAACTCGCATTGTCCTGCGACCGGCTGGTTTTGTAGGTTAGCGTGGGTGCCGAGATTCTCCACGTCTTTGTTGACCACCGACCGGGAATCGGGGGGAAAGGGGAACGAATTAGGCACAGGAAACCGGTGGTCATGCCGATGGCGGCCGCCATGGGCGAGGCACAGCCTCCGCAACGCACTGTGGAGCGCAGTCCGCACTCCAGCCTCCCTGCTTGGCGTCGAACGGGGCGGAGGAGGAGATGATCGCCGGGTCGGTTTCTCGAGGTCTGCCTCAGTCAATTCGGACTGGTGCGGTCTGAGTGCCTTGGGCTGTGTGAGTTGTTTCGCACAAACAACCCTCAACCTAAAACGCACCGATGAACGTGCTCCGCGACGAGGGGTAGCGCCGCGGAGGGCCGAAGCGCCAGCGCACCTCGGTCGCGGCCCGGAGCGTGCGCCTGGGACCCCGTCGCGGGGCACGCCGATGCACCTCCCTCATCCGGCGGCACTGGCGCTCCCGAAATCAAGCTGCCAATAGGAGGCGCTGACCTGTTTGGTCCCCAATTCGATACGGCACGACCTCGTCCTGCAGCACGAGCGGTGCGCTGGCCGATTCCGCTTTAACGGCGGCCAGCATCGCGCCGACCTCACGTCGGATGAACGGTCCCATCTGCGGCCAAGTGATCCGATGCATGTCCATCGCGTTGATGCCCTCGGGAATTGCGACTGGGTGCGACCGGGCCACGAATTCACCGCCATCGATGACGTCGGTCACCCTATGGATCGTCAGGACAAGGTTCTTCCGACCATCTCGGACCATGGCGGCGATCGGGTCGGGGCCGGGATACGAAGGCCAAGTTTGGCCGCTGTGGTGGAAGTTGTAGAAGCCCAGCGACGGGTAGTTGATCAAGGGGGTGGGGATCTTCTGCCCGAACGTGGCCATCAGGCAAAGGGACGGCTGCCAGTCGTCCATGAACATCTCGAAGAACTCGGGCGTCTTCACGCGGCCGGTGAAGACCGGCAGGTGCTGCTCGGCAGCGAACCGCGGCACAAGCAATTCGTCTTCGCGACGGTGGGGGTAGTGCCAGAGGCGGACGCTGGGGTGCGTGAACGGTTGGGTGGGGTCATCCGTGGCGACGCCGACCACCGTCACCCGGTGGGCAAGTGGCCCGAAGAGAAGTTCCTGGAGCACGTGGTACCCGCCCATGAAGCTGCCGAAGACGGCGACACGGGCCTTCGGCGGTGGAGCCGTGGCATAGTAGATGGGGGGCGTTTCGCGGAGAACCCAGGATTCCCGCGCCGGGAAAGTCAGTATCGCTCTCATGTTTACCTCCGTCTTCAACGAGCCACGGAAAGCCCGACCCAAGGGCCGCGCGCGCAACCGGAACTGCCGGGCAGTCGTGCCGCGGTAGATGTCGATCCGGTTTGGTCCAAGATCAAGTTCTTTTTCGCAATAGATTCGATCCGCTAACGTGTCTGCGCCAGATCGTCGCAGGCCGTGCGGGATGCGTTACGTGACGCCAGCGACATCCTGAGGTCCGGGATTTCCGTTCGCTAACCGTGAGGGCAGTGCGGGTGTTACCCGATAACGCCCGCAGTGGGATCAGGGCATCCACTTCGCGTGAGCGAGGGCCTTGAGCACGCCGGTCTCCCGGAGCAATCGTTCCACGAAGGCCACCGTCGCCTCGCCTCGCCCGGTGGCTTCGACTTGACCCACGTCCCGCCATTGCTCGTCCAGGAGTGCGTGCAACGCTGCAAGTTCCGGCTTGCTCCCCAGCGCCACCGTTTCCAGTTCACCACCTTTGTCAATGAGCAACCAGCCGAGGATGTTGTTGAGGAACCGACGGTTGTCGGCGGCGCCCAGCAAACCGAACGGGCCAGTCTCAAAGACATGGGGCCCCCCCAGGAGAACGAACCTGCCGTGGCCCAACACCCCCGCCACAGCGATGGGCCAGGACTGGAAGCTGATCCGGCGTTGCTCGCAGTCGAAGCTGATGCACCGCCCACCGGGCGAGAGAGCCAGCGGCCGCACGGTCGCCGTGGGGAGGATGCTGAAGGTGGCGACTGGACGCCAGCAGACCGTTTGGACACCCTCCGCGCTCCAGGACATCGGCAGGACCTCTCGCGAGGTCTCGAAGTGGAGTTGAAGCGGGTGGACCTCACGGAGCTGCGTGACATCAATGACCGCGTCGTTGTTCAGGCGGCAGCCCAGCAGAGCGAATAGGTCCCGGAGATTCGTCCGGGTGAACGAGTCACCGAACCGGTAAGCGAAAGCCAGCAACCGCCCCCCGCCGTCGATGAACCGGAGGATGTCGCGTACCTCAGCGGGTGTGAACAGCGAGGTGGTGAGCGGCTGCCAGGTTTGCCGGGCCGGGTTGTAGTAGCCGGTGGGCGGCGGGAGGACCAGCAGGCAGGGGTGGGAGAGACGGTCGGACAGGAGCCGCGGCCCGACGCGAGCGCAGTCGTAGCCCATGTCACGCAACACCTCAGCCAGGCCCGAACAGTCGGTGTCGAGTTCGCGTGAGGGGAAGCCGGTCTGGCTCCAGTTAGGCTGGCCATGGGTGTCGTCGAACAAGGCGAATCGGGTGACTGATTGCATGTGGTCTCACCTCCTTTGCGCTCCTCGCGCGGTCGAAACGCTCCGTGCCGAAGCAGCGTAGGGCAGGAACCGCAGCACGCCCGACGGCAGCCGGCGCAGCGACGGGGTGTTCCGGTCCCTCGAACAACGCCGGATCAGTAGTCCTCTGGCAACAGAACCGTGGTGACCTCGCGGGTCGACTCGCTGATCACGTAGAACCTCTGGCCGTTGCCGGCCTGGTAGACCGAGAACAACCGGCCACCCTCACGCAGCGCCTGCTCGTTCTGCTGCCAGTCGTGGACGTCGAGCAGGCCCCAGTCGCCGGCCGCGTGGCGGGTGATGGCGGTGAGGACCTCGGTGGCGGGCAACACTCTCGCCGCGCTCGCGGTGATGCAAAGCCGGCCCAGCGCGAATCGGGGTTGCGGTTTAGGTCGAACCTTGGAGCCCGTTCCCGAGGTCGGCAGCGAAAGACCCGCGTAGTCGCCGTAGCTCCGATCCTCCAGCCGGGGACAAGATTCACCGGGGCAGGACGCGCGGCTACGCTGGCGGGCGGCGTAGTGCTTGCGAACGGCATTTGGCGAGTCGCTCATCGGGTTCATCAACGCTCCTTGGAAGAGGGCATTCGTCAACGGGTTGGTTCACGGCTCCTTGGTTGCAGGGTATAACACAGTCTCGGGGGCAGAATCAAACGGCAACCGGAACTGGGCGGTGGGGAAGCGCAAGTCCTCCCAGTAGTTGAGGGCATCGGCCGGGAGACGTTCCACGCGAAAAGGGAAGGCCAGCCGTACAACGGCGGGACCGTGGAGGATCACGGCCATTCGACCGCGAAACCCGACCGTCCCATCGACCCCCTTCTCCGCCAAGGTCGGCGTGTCCAAGTGCACGGAGACAACCCCAATGCGCCGTTCGAACTGGCACAACCGGCCCTCGAAGAAGACCGGCAGGGCGCCGGGTTGGCTGTTGTCGGAGAGGACCAGGTCACGGACCTGGATGGGGGCCGGCAGCACCTCGCCGTTCCAGCGGACAGGGAAGAAGGCCTCGGCGGCGACACGGACATCGTGGCCGATGAGCCGCTCCAGACAGCGATCGATGTCCCACTGGGGCCGGCTCGGTGACGCTGCATGGTTAATCGGGTCCATCCTCCTCCCAGTCGCGCCTGGTGCGGAAAAGCGAACAACGACAACCGCCGGCGGTGTTTAGTCGGCAGCGTCTTCGCCCGGGGCCAACTCACCCGACGGTTCCGCCGGAAGTTGGGACGGCGCATGATTGCGGGTGAGATCGAGTTGGTCCTCGATTTCCCGCTGCCGCCGGACCAACCCGGTGAGCCGATCGGAATACTCGAACGGTGTTCCCACTTGGGCGTGCGTGTCCGTAAGCCGTTTCCGGGAGTCCGTAAGGTTTCGGGCCAGCGTTTCTCCGACGTCTTCGAGATGCTGGATCGTATGTTCGACCGAGCGGATGGTGCCGTGGGCGGTATCGGTGACCTTGGCGGTGTACGTGGTGGCCCCCTTGAGGACGATCTCCGGTCCCTGCATGAAGTTGTCGGCAACCAAGACCTGGAAGCCGGCAATGGTGCCGACCTGTCGCTCGGCACGACTGCCACGCATCTTCTCGGCGCGGCGAAGCAGCAATTCACCGGCGATGCCACGGTCGTGGACCTGCTGGCCTTCGATGGTCATCACGAACCGGTCGCCGCTCGTATCCTGGCGGGTGGCTACGTCCTGGCGGACGGCGGCGAGGCGTTGCTCCAACCGCGGGAGTTCGTCGGTGAGATGCCGGATGCGGCTGCGGAGCTTGAACTGGGTTTCCTGATGCTCGCAATGCAGCCGGCTCAAGCGCGCGACCTCGGCATCAATGCGCGCCTTCTCGATCACCAGCGGGTTACCTGATGCGATGGCTTTGACCTCAGCGTAGGTGAGGGCGGCACCATCGATGTCCTCGATCCGGCGCAGGTCCGTCTCGCCCGTCATCACCTGGGCGATGAAACGGGCCTTACTCTCCAAAACCTGCCAGCCGTACGCGTCGAAGGACTGCTCGGTAACGTAGCGGTAGATCTGGACTTCGACATTCGTGTTGCCCTGGCGCAGAATGCGGCCTTCGCGTTGTTCGACATCGGCGGGCCGCCACGGGGCGTCGAGGTGATGCAGCGCGATCAACCGTTCCTGGACGTTGGCGCCAGTACCCATCTTCTGCGTGCTGCCGAAGAGGACACGGACTTTGCCGGCCCGCACATCGCGGAAGAGCTGCAACTTAGACGCGTCGGACTCGGCGTCCTGGATGAAGGCAATCTCGCCAGCGGGAATGCCTCGGGCCACCAGCTTGTCGCGCATGTCCTCGTAAACGGAGAACCCTTGGCCGCCGGTCGGCACGGAGAGATCGCAGAACACCAGTTGCGCCGAGCGATCCGCCGCGGTCTCGCCCCAGATGCGTTCGATCTGGGCGACGGCCTGATTGACCTTACTGTCGGGATGATCGGGCAGGCGCGAGCGATGGAGCCGCAGATCGAGGGCGGCCTTCCGGCCATCCGTCGTCACCAGGAGCATGTTGTCCTCACGCGGGTTCACCTGGCCGGTCCGCAAGGCGTCGGCGCGCTCGACCAGTGAGGCGACGATCTCCTTCAACTCCGGCGAGCAGGGGGCACTGATCACGGTCGGCTTGCCGCCGCGGAGGTCCGGGACGGGCAGCTTGAGCATCGCCTGGGTCTGGATGTCGGCGACTTGCCGAAACATCTGCATCAACTCAGGTACATTCGAGAATTTCGCAAATCTGGAGTGTAGGCGATAGCCCGAGCCGTCCGGTGCCAGTTCCATCGCCGTGACCGGCTCGCCAAAGGTGGCCGCCCAGGCATCGAAATGGGCGACGTTCTGCGCCTTGAGGGTGTCCATCTGGAGGAACCGCTGCATGGTGAACATCTCGGCGACGCTGTTGGCGATGGGCGTACCGGTGGCGAACACGACCCCGCCGCCGCCGTTGATCCGCTGGACATGCTGCACCTTGAGGAACATGTCTAGGGCGCGCTGGGACGCGGTTTGGGGCAGACCGGCAATGCGCGTCATCTTCGAGACGTAGAAGAGGTTCTTGTGGGCATGGGCCTCATCAACAGCCAAGGCATCCACGCCCAACTCTTCAAACGTCAGTCCGTCATCCTTCTTCTCGTCGGCCGCCAAGTCCTTGAGCTTGGTCTCCAGTTGCTTCTTGGCGCGCTCCAAGGCTTTCACGATCCGGGAATCGCCTTCCTTGCGCTGCTGCTCAATGGCCAGAGCTAACTCCCGCACTTGCTCTTTGAAGAACTCCTCCTGGGTCTCACGCGACACCGGAATCTTCTCGAAGCCCGAGTGCGTCACGATGACCGCGTCCCAGTTTCCTGTCGCAATGCGGCTCATCAGCGTCTTGCGCCGCTGCTTCTCGAAATCGTCCTTCGTGGCAACGAGGATGTTGGCGCCCGGATAGAGGGCGAGGAACTCGGAAGCGAACTGGCCCAGCATGTGGTTGGGGACGACGATCAAGGGCTTGCGGGCCAGGCCCAAGCGCCGCTTTTCCATCGCCGCGGCACAAACGATGTACGACTTGCCGCTGCCCACGACCTGTGCGAGCAGACAGTTGGGCGTCTGCAGGATGCGCCACACGCTGGCTTTCTGGTGCGGGCGCAGGACGATGGCCGGACTGGCTCCAGGCAGCGTCAGGTGCTCCCCGTTGAACGTGCGCAGTCTGGTGTGATTGAACTCGTCGTTGTACTTGCGGACCAGCCGTTCACGGCGTTCGTCGTCCTGCCAGAGCCACTGTTTGAACCGTCCCTTGAGCTTCTCCTGCTTGTCCCGGGCCGCCTCGGTGGCCGGGCCGTTGACCACGTCGCGGTCGGTATCCGGGTCATGGTCATAGACGGTGGGCACCCGGAGGTTGAGGGCGTCTTCGATCAGTTCGAGAGCGCTGCGGCGGTCAGTGCCCCACTCGGTGGTGTTGGCGACGCAGAAACGCACGCCGTAGTCGCCACGCACGACCCAGAGGCCCAGTTGCGGGGCGTGACTGACGGTGATGCCAGACTCTCCAAGAGTTTCCTCCACAAACCGCTGGATGTCCTCCGCCGGAACCCAGGTGCTGCCCAACCGGACGTCGATCTCGGTGGCCGACAGGTCTCCGGGCTGTACCTGCCGCAGCGCCTCGACGTTTGGTTTGAACTGCTCGTCCACCAAGGCTGCCGCTTCGGCTGCCGCGAGCTTCGCCCGAACATTGCCGGAGAGGTATTCGTCCTCAGTCTCCCAGCGCTGGGTCTGGGGATTGAGAAAGATGAGGCCTTTGAGGTCGGGGATAACCTCCGTGGCTTTGCGGTGGAGCAGATCGGCGATGAAGTCCAGGTCGACACAGCCGCGTTCGTTCAAGGTCACCAGCAATGCTTCCTGGGCGGTGCTGACCTGGGGGACGGGCCGCTGCTTTTGGATCGTCCGCTCGTGGAAGATCGCCGCTTTGGTGGCTCGCCCTGTCTCCTCGTCGTACTGCTCCAGTGACAACAGCAGCGGCAGATCGGGGTCGCCCCGGAACGCGGAAGTATTAGCCCGCGCCGAGATGGGGCCAAGCCGGGCGACGAAGCTGTCGTAGGTGCGGTTGAGGTGCTCGCGGGCGGCGACGACCTCCTCGTCCAGCGCCCCGTTCAATTGCGACCGGAGACACTGGCGCACGGCATCCCGGACGCGGATCAGGCCGCGGATGCGTTTGGCGACCTGATTCGACAGGCCGGTGAGGACCTGGAGCGAGTCGCCGTCGCGCATGGCGATCTGCTCGTTGACCAGGGTGTAGGCGTTGGGCTTGATGTGGTCAGGAGCGGGGAAGGACTCCGCCAGGGTGGGGGCCACCACGCGTCGAACCTCGGGCTTGAATACGTCCCGCGGCAGGAGCGCGATGGCTTCGGCGAGTTGCTCGGCGAGGTCGCGGCGGTTGCTGACGAGGGTGGGCTCGCCCCGTCCGTACATCTTCCCTTCGAGCCGCATTTCGCCCAGCATCATCTCCGGGTGGGCCGCGAAGTATTCGTTGATGGCAATGGTCTCGCCCCGGGAGTTGGTGATTTCCTCCGCTCCCGCCTTCCATGCCGGGCCGGAAGGAAGTTCGCCTGGAAGCCTTTTGCGGAGGATGACGATGTCGGCGGTGACCTCGGTGTTGGCGTTTCGCTTGAAGGTGTCATTGGGCAGGCGGATGGCACCGAGCAGATCCGCCTGGTGGGCAACGTACTCGCGCAGCGCGGCATCGTGTTTGTCGAGTGTGCCCTTGGAGGTGATGAACAGGATCAAGCCGCCGGGACGGACCTTGTGGAGGGCGGCGGCGAAGAAGTAATCGTGGATCAGGAACTTCCAGGCCTTGAACCGTGGATCGTGAACCGTGAAATCGCCGAAAGGAATATTCGAGATCGCCACGTCGTAGAAACCGTCGGCGAGCTTGGATTCCTCGAACGGTTGATGGCGAATGTCGGCGTCGGGGTAGAGGTGTTTGGCGAGCCGGGCGGTGACCGAATCAATCTCGATGCCGGTGATGAGCGAGCGGGCGTGCATCTCGTCCGGCATGAGCCCGATGAAGTGGCCCAGGCCGAGGGCTGGTTCGAGAATGCGCCCGTGGGTGAAGCCTAGTCGCTGCAACGCCGTGTACATGGCGCGAACGACGACGGGCGCGGTGTAGTGGGCGTTGAGGGTCGTGGCGCGCGCCGATTCGAGTTCCTCGGGCGTCAGGACTTGCTCCAGCCGCTCGCGCTGTTCCTTCCACTCCTCATTCCACGGGTTGAAGGCCTGCGGTAGACCGCCCCAGCCGACGTACCGCACCAACACACGTTTCTCCCGATCGGTCGCCGCACGGCCGTCCGCTTCGAGCTGCTTCAACAACTCGATGGCCGCGAGGTTGTCCTCGTACCTGCGCTTGAGCGCACCGACCCCGATGTGGTCCGCGTCCGTGATCCGGTAGTTGCGTTGGTTGCGGAGCGGTTCGGGTTCAGTGGGCGCCGGCCCGAAGGAAACCCATTCTTCCTCGTTGGCTAGTCCTGCTCGGACGGCAGGTAGATGTATCTCTCCCGCACGATCTCCCAGGCCCGGTCCTGGGCCTGGCGCGGCGTCAAGCCCTGCTGGATGAAGTGTCGGCGCAGCGAGTCCAGTTCCGCCTCGGTCTTCTCCTCCGCTTCCAGCAACATCGCGTGCAGTTGGCCCTTGGCCTCCAGTTCCGCCACCAGCCTCGGGCAGAATTGGCGCCAATGCTTCTCGGCCAGGCGTCCGTAGGTGGTCAAGGGTGTCTTCATGGTTCAACGTCTCCCCGGAAAACAACTCCAGTTGCAGCTCATCGTACCCGCACCTCCCTCGCGTCCGTCCCCCCGCCCGCAACTTCAACATGCCGCCCCACAACCCTGTTCGATTCTTCCAGGATCTATGACGGACGCTCGGGCTAGTCAACGGCCCGGGCGCAAGGGGGCGGGAACACTGCCTTTTCGATTCGCCTTCGCCGGCGGCTCGCCCGTCTTGTGGCGAGCTGAGGAGAGATCAGAACTCTGTCTTGCGAATCCAGGGGGCAAGCATCCAGCCGCAGAAGAGGCTTCCGCTTTTTCGACTGGAAGTGGACCGGACGAGAGGTCATGCGGCAGGCTTCGCGCCGCGCTCAGCGTGCCACTCCACTCTCACGTCCGCGAATCGTCGGAGCAGCGACACCAAGTCCGTGTGCGCCCGGCAGGGCGGGAGAACGCGCACAAGACTCGCGACCATGTGCTCGGCTTCCTCAAGACGCTGTTGGGTTTCGTTGCTCGGTTGCGTTTCGTCCCAGCGCGTCATTTCCCCGGCGAAGACGAGCGCACGCTTGATGTCGTCTTCGTTGAGGTTGCCGACCAGCGCGGCGGTGAGCACCTCGGCGACCAAGGCGCTGCGCTCGCCGTCGAGGCGGCTGACCAGAGTCCAGAGATTCACCAGATGATGCTGATTGTAGAGCGACCACAGGAATCGACGCAGTTGCACGCCCCCGCCGGTGTCGGGGCAGTCGCGAATGCACTGCGCGATCTGGTTCAAGGCCTGCTCGTGGCGCGACGGAGCGATCTGGGGTTGCATAAGCCTCCTTCGGGGAATCCGCGAACGGTGTTCGAATTGAGTCTATCAGGAATCGGTGTCCAAACCAAACGGCCCCGTGTCCAGGCCCAGTGCGTAGCGACCTGGAGCGAACCCCAGCCTCCGCCGCTCTGGCCCAACCCTGGGGAAGCCCGAGAAGAAACGTCGCCCCAGACGCTCAAGGAGGTGGGGGTCCAAACTCGCGCGGGCCGGTGGGGTAGCCGCCCAGTGAGCGGGCTGGGAGAAACCGGGCGGCTGCGGCCCGCGCCTGATCAGGCGTCTGGAACCTGCCCCAGTCCCGCGGCAGGTCAACCAGCAGGCCCCTGCTACACGGCCGGTTCGACTTTTGAAACCCCCTGTAGCCATGCAGGCGCCGTTCATCTCGTGTCGCGCAGGAAGCGGTCTATTTCGTCTTTGGGGATCAAGATGTGGCGCAGCGCACGGGAGGGACGGATCAGCCCGCGCCAGATGAGGCGGCGCACGCTCTTATCGCAGACGCCCAGCATGCGCGCGGTCTCCTGGACGCTGTAGGCGAGCCGCCCGTTGTCGCCATTGGGTTGTTGTCTTGTCATCGTCGTCATGGTGTTCGAATAGGTTCTCTTCGCGACCTGCCAACCAGTCGCGGGTACCGGTCGAAAGCGAACACGGGATTCTCTCGCCCGAGAGCAAGAGTCGGGGCGCGCGGGTTCAATGCGCGGGAGGGCTGAGCGGCGGTGCCGGAGCGCCGGGTGGCGGCGCTTGCATCAGCGCTCACGATCCCAACTCGTTCCAGGCGCTGCTGCGAAACTCCTCTATCCGGTTGGGCGCCCGAGCCGCAGCACAAGGAGTCTGTTCGGAATCCGGCTTCCGTGACGACTGCAAGTGGAGACATGCACACCGAGTCCCAAGACACGGCTATCGAACGGACGCGTGGTTCCACGCAGCGCCTCACCAGTGCTGACGCGGGGGGCGCGGTGCCCGGGACGGTCTTGACCGCGGATCGAGACCCTGGACGGCCGCGAGTCGTCAGCCGGCGGTCGGCTCCGTGCATGAAATCCTATGATTAGAATCACTCCGATCTACGCGAAGGACGGCGACCGCCTGTACCGGGAATTCTTCGAGCAACAGTTCAGAACCCACCGTTTGGGCGCACCGGGCAATTGGCACGGCGGAGCGGCGCAGAAGCTGAGCCTCACCGAGCCTGTACAAGTGGACGCTTTCAGCAGCCTCCTGCGAGGACTTACGCCCGAAGGAGAAACGTTGGTCGGGCGGCAACCCCAAAGGGCTGATCGGGCCGCCGCATGGCGGATCACCCTGACCGACGCCGGTCCTGCGAGCGTGGTGCTCTGGGCGCTGTCGCCCAGCGTCTATCGCCTGCGGATTCGGCGGGTCCACACCCACGCGGTGCGCGCGGTGATCACCGACTTCGAGAGCGGGCTGAACGGTCGGCCTTGGTTTGACAACCCGGATGCGCCCGGACGCAAGTCGGCATTGTTCGCCGAGTTCCAGGCTGGCGCGACGCGTCAACAGGCGCCGCGACTCCACACCAATCTCTTCCTGTTCAATCTTCTGTTTCAGAAAGGGACCAAAACCAGGACCTTCGCGCCCGAGGAGGTGAAACAGCAGTGGTTGCGGATGAACGCCGTTTACACGAGGACTCTGGGGAAAGAGTTGTCCCGAATCCTGGGACATCAGGTGCAAATCCCAACCGAGCTGTCCGCTCGTTTCGACGCCCATCCACTCAACGGCTCACCCGATCCTGACCGCCGCGTCGCTCCTCAGCGTCTGGAGAACCGCGAACTGTTCGCCGCCTGGCAGCAGCAGGCACGCGGCTGGGGTTGGGGACCGGAGCGGGTGGCGGAGCTGATCGCCAAGTCCCGTTCGTCTCAGAGTTGGTCGAACTGGAATCAGGACTGCAGGAAGCTGGTTCGGTCGTGGGCTGTCTGGCTCAAGACACCGACGCATTCCCCGCAGCGGGTCTGGCAGGGAATGCTGCGGGGGCGCGAGGAGAAAACCAGCAGACCGACCCAGCAGCAAAGTCACAGTCACAGCCACGGAATGTCCCACTGAGTCGTGTCGCCGAGCACAACGGGCGGTTGCGGTAACGACTAGACCGGGAGTCCGACGAGAGTGGCGTAAGGTCGCGCTGCAAGGGCGTTGTCACCTGGTGTTGTCACCCGGCAGCAATTCGAGCGGGTCTTCCCGTCCGTTTCGGTCCGCTGCGCACCAGTGCTCAACCAACTGGGGAACCTGGTTGAGTCCGTTCGAGTCCCCGCAAGCACCGATGGAGCAAGAAGCGGAGCGAAGAGCCCGAAGTTCAGTGCTCTACGTTCGTGGTGTGGGGATCGGAGTCAATCGTGGCGCAGCGATTGACGGTTTGTGCCGCCCAGCGCACCTTGGCGCCGTGAACACCCCAGTGCAGCCGTCCAGAAGCGCGTTCACGCTGATCGAGCTTCTCGTCGTCATCGCCATCATCGCGATCCTCGCGGGGCTGCTCTTGCCCGCCCTCTCGCGGGCCAAGTTCCAGGCCAAAGTCGTCAACTGCACCTCCAACTATCGCCAGTGGGGCATCGCCGCGAGCCTGTATGCAGGCGACGCTCCGCAAGGCCGACTGCCCGCGTTCCGCATGCCCCGCACCGGCCTGAACCCGTGGGACGTCTCCTCCGACATGGTGCCGGGTCTGCAACCCTACGGCCTGACGGTGGCCATGTGGTTCTGCCCCGTGCGACCGGCGGAGTTCCGGGACGCCGACGCCTGGTACCGTGCGCAAACCCAGGGTCAGGGCATCGGCAACGTGGACGACCTAAACAAGTACCTGCGCCGCCAGTACGGCAACTTCGCCATCATCAACCATTGTTGGTGGGTTCCGCGGCCCCTCGACGACGGTGAGGTGTTTCCCACGCCGAAGACGGCCGGCACATTCAGCCGCACGCAGGACGGTTGGCCGAGCAAGGCCGAAGACGCCGCCGCCGCCATTCAGCCCATCATCACCGATCTCTGCCTGGCGGAGGGGACCAAGACCACTAACATCTTCAAAGCGACCGCCGGGCATTCAGGCGGCAAGAACCTGATCAACGTGAACCTCACGTTTGCCGACGGCCACGTTGAGACCCGTCCGCGGGCGAAGCTGCAGTGGCAGCAATCCGGCAACTGGACCACCTTCTATTGAGCGCGGCGCTCTTCTTGGCTTTGCCAGACTTGCCCTGCGCTTGTCAGCGGCGCTTGCGGCCGGGTTCGCCCTTAACGGCCTTGGCGGTTTTGCCACCTTCGTAGGCGGCCAGTTCGGCGTCGATCTTGGCGACCTGACTTTGCAGCGTTTCCTTCTGTTCGAGCAGCTTGACGATCTGCTAAAAGGGGCCGAGTCTGGCCACGATCCCTTGGCGACCTGCATTGGCAGCAAACCAGAACAGCGAAGCGAGCCGGCCTCGCGTGGAAAAAGAACGCGTGCCGGCATTCGTTCGTCTCATACAGACTGACCCAAGTCCAAGACGCCGCCAAGGTCAGCCTGGAAGCCGGTAACACGCCGAAAATGGTGTTTCGGCACTATCGCGAGCTTGTCCGACCAGCCGACGCGACGAAGTGGTTCAGCATCGCCCCGAAAACCGCCGCGAATGTCATTTCGCTGAAGGCCGCTGCCGTCGCGTAGCTTGCATGAACTCTGCCGATGCGGTCTGCGGATCTCGTGTGCTCCTGGCTGCATACCTGGGCCGCGGCTGCGGCGTCTTCGGCGCACGCCAGGACTTCGTGCTTGTCGAGACAACACCGAACAACGATCACCCCTTTGTCAGGCCAGGCGAAGGGAACACGCTGCGATTCCAGCGCAATCGTAACTCTGATCGCCCATGCTCAGTCCGGCCGCTCTTTCAGGCGAGTTTGTGGGTTCTCCGTGGTCGCCGACTGAACCTTGAAGACCTCAATGGCGGAGGAGAGTCGCGACCGATGTGCCTGCTGGTTATTCGCCCGGCTACGGGGAGCTTGGACAAGCAGGGTTAAGGGTGTTGTCGCCATCCGACCAGCCTGCTCACCATATCCGAGCTGTGCAACCTGATCGATTTCACCTGCAGCGCTGGCCTGCTGCCTCATGAGACGTGATCGGGTCACGCACCGCGCATTGCGAAGAGGCAATGTTTCCGACGTTTGCGAGCCATACTACCGATATTTGCCGAGCTTCTCGCTCAAAAGCGCCGCGGTGCGGGCCGGTTCGCCAGCATCTGCCCATGATGGTCTCGCGCTCACGATGGCAGGCCAAGCACCTGTGCTCTCGTCTGGAAGCGGGCGCGTTCGTCGGAGGAATCCCGGGAGAGCTGTGCACCCAACGACACGGCATTCAGCTCGGACACCCCGCCGGGGGCCCGAGTGGCGAGGAAGCTCAGCTCCGAGGCCCTGGCGGCCATCTCCCGCTGCACCTCGCCGCCCTGGCGCCCGATGATGAGGCGGGTCCGTGTCGCTCCGCCACCCCCACTAACACGATGGCCCCAACACCGCGACGAGCCACCGTTGACAGCACCCGCGCAGAGGAGAACCCGCACGCCCGCCATTGGTTTCGGCAGTTCGCTTATGCGTCGGGGCTGTTCCAGGCGTCGTTACTTCCTCCAAATCCGCTCGGCGCCGACCGTGCCGTCGCTGCCGAGGCGCGTGATCTTCAGCGCCGCGGCGTTCGCGTCTACCCGGATCACCGTCGAGTTGGTGAGCGCTGACGCGCCGCCGATGAACACCGGCCATTGGAAGCCTCGGCTCTGGTCAGGACACGGCTCGATCAGGTCGGCGACGTGGTTATGCCCGCTGATCACCGCCGTAATGCGGCCGGCGTCCAGGAGCGGCACGAACCGTTCACGTACCCGGCGCTCACCATGCCACAGCTTCGCCTCGTCTCGGCGCCAGTCGGGCGGGATGTGCATCACCACCAGACGCCAGACCGCTTGTTGAAAGGCCTCCCCCGCGATCTCGCGTCTGAGCCAGGCCAGTTCCTCCTCGATGTACGGCTCGAAACCCACCAAGCCGCTGTACTCGGCGCTCGTGTCAGGCTTGTCCTCCCCCGTATCGAGAAATAGCACACGGGCGGCCCCGAATGTCATCGCGGCGTAGTACCGTCCCTCGGGCAGGATCAAGTAGTCCTTCAACCGTCGCGCGAACGCGCCACGTGTCTCATGGTTGCCGCGCAGGAAGAAGCAGGGAATGGACTTCGAGGTGAACCACGCCATGGGCATCAGCAGGTAATCGGTCAGCTCCTGCTCGGTCTGCGGATCCTGCAACACATCTCCGTTGAAGACCGCGAAATCCGCCGGAACGCCCGCCTTCTCTGTAAGCAGGGGATACAACGACACGCGGTTGTGGATGTCATTGAAGACGAGGAAGGAAATGGCGCCGTTGGGACGGCTGACCGCGGGCAAGCGCCGTTCGTCCGATAGCGTCGGCGGGTCGAACGTCACGCTGTAGGGTTTGAACAGGTTGATTGCGCGCGATCGGGCCCGAAGGCGGATTGGCTTCGAGGCATCGTATCCCTCGATCACCGCCCGTTGGACAGTCGTGTTCGCCCGCCGCAGGCCGTCCTCCGAAAACCAGGCCTGCCGCCATGCGTCGTCGGCCTCCCCCTGCGTCCATTCGACTAGGCCGTCAGCCGCCTGCGACGTCAGCCATCCCACCCCCAGTTTGCCCACGCCCAGCAACTGCGTCCAAGGCTGCACGACGATCAGGCCGTCGGTGCGCTGAGCCCGAATCGCGGTCAGTGCGTTGGCTTCCGCCTCGGTGGTCGGTTTCTGCGCCCAGGCCACGACCGCCAGCAGCCCGCCACACCACAGCACGGTTCTGTGAAAGTTCATGGTCAGCGAGTTGTTGCCTCATCAAACCGCGAAGCGCAATCCCAGAGGTGATGCCAGAAGGTGACACCCCAGCCTTGACGCCGCGTGGCGCTTTCCGACTCGCCCGGCCCTGACTGTGCCGGCCCGATCAAGCGGCCAGAGAACCGGTTCTTTGAGGTCCGGCCACGCATCGTGCCGGCCAACCGGGAGTCGGTGATTGAGATCATGTGGATGGAGAAGGAGCTCGGGCCGCTACGGGACCAGCGCCAGGCGCAGCGTCCCGGTCCCTGTCCTGGCCGGTTGCTTCGGGCGCAGGACAATCCGGGTGATGTGCTTGCCCCAGACGTTCTCCAAGCGCTCGTTCTCCAGTGTCATCCGTTCGAGGTCGGCATTCAGCAGATTCGCGTCGGCGGTTGCGGTGACCTCGGCCGTCAGCGGCGTGTAGATGCTGCGTGTCCCCCGTGCCACCACCTCGAGTTCGCCGGATCGCAGGCGGGCTTCAAATACGAGAGGCGGCGACAGGTTTGCGCCGGCCTTGGCGGTGACGGGTGTGCGACCCGTTGCCAGGACCTGGGCCTGCGCAGACCGCACGGGCTCACCGACTGCCGGGAGCGAGACCCGGAGTGAAGGTCCCACCCACTCGTAATCCGCCGCGGAATCCGAGGCCAGCCGGATGTCCAGTTCCACCGGTCCCGGCGCATTGGTGAGCGGCTGCAGGGTGAACGTCACCTGGGCGGGAGTGCTGGTCGAAGGCAGGGAGGGGAGCCGGCCGCGGAGCGTCGGCACAGCCTCGAAATAGGTGCGCAGCCATTCCTCCGAGTAGGCCTGTGCCGTCCATCCCGCTGGGTAGCGCCCGTCGTCCTTGCGCAGTTCGAAGCGGTCCAGCGTCTTGCCCGTGGTGAGGCAGGCCCGGCCCTTGAGACGGTCGGCGGTGGCCTCGAACACGATGAAATGATTGGTGGAGGCCCGGCTGGCCAACGCCGGGTGGTCGTAAACGGGGTAGAGGTTCGCGCCTCCTCCGCCCGAGGTAATGTGGACGATGGGCCACGAAGCACCCGGAGTTCGAGGCATCACGGGCCGGAAGCGCTCATAGAGGTGGGAGTGCCCGCCGAGCACAAGGTCCACTTGGGTTTCGTGGAACAGCGGCAGGTAGGCGTCGTGGCCCCACGTGCTGCCGTGTCCACCCACATTGAACATCGGCACGTGAAGGAACACGATCTTCCAGGGTGCCCGGCTGTTCTGCAAATCCCGCTGCGCGAACACGAACTGTTCGTGCGACGGGCGCTCGAAGTGGTAGTCCAAGGCGAGGACGTGGACCGGCCCCAGATCGAACGAATACCATCGCTCGGGTGGCGGCAGGTGAAAGTAAGCCAGGTAGTTGGTGCCGTCGTCCTCGTGATTGCCGATCGCCGGGAGCACCGGGATGCGGTTGATGATTCCCGCCAGCGGGTCGAAAAACTCGCGGGCCCACAGCCCATAGTCCCGCCCTCGGGCCACCAAGTCGCCGGTGTGCAGGATGAAGTCGGGATCGTGCTTCCGGAACTGGCGTGCGACCGCGGCGTGGACCTGGGGCTGGCTGCGGGAATCCCCATACACCACGAACCGCACTTCGGCCGGCGTTTGGCCGAATGTGCGGAACCGGCTCGTGGGACTGGTCTGGGGGCCCAACTCCACCACATAGCCATAGGAGGTGTCCGGCTGAAGGTTGCTCAGGCGGGCTTCGTAAAGATAGAAGGCGTTTGTGACCACATACGAGGTGACATTCGTCTGGACACCGATCACGACGTTGGTGCGGTAGCGCGTCGAAACGCCCATCATCGCCCGCGGGGGAGCGGCTTCCAGGAACCGATCCAGCCGGCGGCCCTGGCCATACCGGACCCTGGCCGGGAGATTCTCCGGCGATTCCCACAGCAGCGTCATGGTGGTGGCTCCGGGAGCCTGGAGGTAGGGCCCTTTGCTGAAGCGGGACGCCGACGGGGCTGACCAGGCTGCTGCCGTGGCGAGAAAGAACGCCAACATCACTGACCCACGGACCCATCCGCCGGACCAACGCCGCTTTGAAGAGGTGTCAGACATGGGGCCGAGATTGTTCACGAATCTCCCCGGTTCGACAATCCTAAGACGATGCCTTGGTCATTCCTTCGTCTGCCGGAGGACACCTTCGATGCGGCCGCCGTCCCGTTCGCTGCCGCTGATCGCGAGAAGCGGAACCTCTTCGAGGTACGCCGTTCGTTGAGTTGCGTCGCAAGCGAACGAGTCACTCGAGGGGCGATCGACCTTGGTTCACGTCTCGATGCGCTCCGCGATCCCTTAGGTCATGTAAGGTCCAGTGGAACCTCCGTCTATCCGGTGGAGGCCGAACTGGACGAGTTTATCGTGCATCTTGAGCCTCGTGATCCCGAGCCAACGCGCCGCCTGAGCCTGGTTGCCTTGGGCCAGACGAATCGCCTGGGCGAACAACTCCGGCTCGAGGTCAGCGATCAGCTTCCAGTAAACATCCTCTGTCTCGCCACGCTGCGCTCGCGCCAGCAGGTCGGCGATGTAGCTGGTAATGGTCTGCGTGCTGGGCTTCGTCGATTTCGCGTTTCCTGCCAGCACTTGCTGCACGTGTTCAACGGTGATGGCCAGCGGCCGGGCCAGGAGCATGGCTTGGCGCACGACATTCTCCAGTTCGCGGACGTTGCCCGGCCAAGGCTGGGTCTGCAGCCGCGTGATGGCCTCGCCCTGAATCGCGGGACTTGTCACCGCCAGGTCTCCCGCGTAACGCTTGATGAAATATCGCACCAATTCGGGAAGATCCTCGACGCGCTCCCGCAGCGGGGGCAGGCGCAACGTCACCACGCTCAGCCGGTAATACAGGTCTTCGCGGAATTCCTTCTCGCCGATGGCTGCTTCGAGGTCTTGATGAGTCGCGGCGAGCACCCGGACATCGACGGGGATGAGTTCATCGCCGCCTAACCGCTGGATGTAGCGTTCTTGAAGCACGCGGAGGAGTTTCGCCTGCGTCGCGGGGGACAGATCGCCCACCTCATCCAGGAAGATCGTGCCGCCGTGGGCCTGCTCAAACCGTCCGATGCGCCGTGCCTGTGCGCCCGTGAAAGCTCCGCGCTCATGGCCAAAGAGTTCGCTCTCGAGCAGGGTCTCGGGGATCGCCACACAATTGACCGCGAGGAAGGGTTTGTCGGCGCGGTCGCTGTGTTGGTAGAGGGCGCGAGCCACCAACTCCTTGCCCGTGCCGGTCTCTCCGCGGATGAGCACCGTCACGGGAGTCGCCGCGACCCGACCGATTTGTTTGTAGACGTCCTGCATGGCGCGGCTGCTACCGATTAGGGCCGTGCGCGCCGTATAAGTGTTGCCCAACTCCACCGGTTCGGTCATGCGCTGCGAATGCGCGACTGCCGAGGCGATCACGTCCAACAACTCCTCGGGTTCGCACGGTTTGAGGAGGTATTCGTAGGCTCCCAGTTTGGTGGCTTCAATCGCGGTCTCCGTAGTGCCGTGGGCGGTCATCATGATGATGGGCAAGCGGGGCCTCGCCGCGTGGATCTGGGAGACCAGCACCAGGCCGTCCAAACCAGGGAGCTTCAAATCGGTGAGGACCACGTCGTAGTTCTGGCGCTGGCTGCGGCCGAAGCCTTCATCCCCGCGCGCGGCTAAGTCCACTTCGTAGCCTTCACGGTGCAGGAGCTTCTGCAGGATCGCGGCCAGCCGAACGTCGTCTTCAATGATGAGTATCTTGGCGGGCATGAGGAGAATCGCAGGGCAGGACGATCTGGAACGTCGTGCCCCGATTGAGCTGCGTCTGGTATTGGATATGACCACCGTGCTTCTCGACGATGCGCTCGGAGACGGGCAAGCCCAAACCAGTGCCGCCCTCCTTCGTCGAGAAGAATGGATCGAACAACCGCGGCCGCACCTCCGGCGGAATGCCCCCGCCGGTGTCGGCGACCTCGAGGATGACTGCGGGGCTGGATCGACCGTCGAACCGGGCCGCACCTTGTCGCGCCCGTAGGGTGACGGTGCCGCCGCCAGTGTCAATGCTGTCCGCCGCGTTCTGCACCAGGTTGATGAGGACCTGCTCGATTTGGTGCCGATCCGCACGCAGCCAGATGCCCTCGCCAGCTTCCAGGGCCAAAGTGACACCGCGCGCCTCCAAAGCGGGCCGGAGGAGTTCCCGCACCGCCTCGAGTATCTTCTCTGCGGCGACCTCCCCCATCACTGGCGCAGAAGGCCGCGCAAACTGGAGAAAGTCCTTGATGATCCGTTCAAGTCGGTTGATTTCGTCGTCAATGATCAGTACATCCTCGTGGTTCGTGAAGTCTGACGGCAACGACTGTTTGAGGCTGAAGAGCCGGAGTTTGAGCGAAGCGAGCGGATTACGGATTTCGTGAGCCACGCCGGCCGCCAGGGTCCCCAGCGAGGCCAGCTTGTCCTGACGTTCCAGCACGGTCCGGGTTTCGGTAAGCTGGTGCCGCAGGGGGGCTACGGTGGCGCGGTAGGCCAGGACGAAAATCGCCGTGGCGAACACCCCCAGCAAGAGCATGGTGATGAGCGAGGCTCGCCACAGCCCACCCACCGCGCGGTGTGACGCCTCCAGGAAACCGCTCCAGGAAACCTTCTGCGCCTCAATCAGCCGCTCACAGAGCTCCCGCAGCGGCACGGAGAGAACACTGATTCGCTCCGACACCTCGGACGCTGACTCCCGGCGGACGGTCCGAAGGCTGGTCTCCAACAGCGGGGCGGCGCGGTTCAAGTAGTCCGCGAAAGCCCTTTCGATTTGGTTCACCAAGTCGCGCTCCTGGGCGGTCGCCAGCAACGGCTTGGTTTGGGTCAGCAGTGCGCTCAGCGTTTGGGCCTCCGCGTGAAAGCGATCTCTTTCCTCGCGCTCGGCCTTGGAAAGCTGAAAGCGAAGCAACGCGCCGTTGAGGTGCTCCAAGCCACTCCGGAGACGCAGCCCGAGGTAGAAACTCTCCGCCTCCATCGCGACGAACTCCCGCTGCAACTGCTCAAGTCGCACCCAGGTACTGCGGACATGCCAGCCGAGCAGTCCCGCTCCCAGCAGGCCGAGAGTCGTCAGCCCGACGAGGCGCCAGGGCAGCGGCGGCTTCGGTTGGGTGCGTTTTTTTAGAGCACCGCTGCAACAATTTGTTGCACTCATTTTCCGTTCCTCCGGGGGTCCAGGGGTCCGAACCTCTGGAAATAGCCGGGTTTACTGCATGTTGCGTGCACTGGCATACCACTGGCTAAGGGCTTCGTGAATCACAAAGCTGGAATCATGCGCGGTGAGCCAAGGCCGCCTCCGCTGGCGGACGATGGCCGATGAAAGACCGAATCCAGAGGTCCCGGTTCGAACTGAAGTACGTGGTCTCGCAAGCAACGGCCTTGGAGATTCGCGATTGGGCGCGCCGTTTTCTCGATTTGGATGAGTACAGCGAAGGCCAACCAGATTTCGCTTATCCGGTGCACAGCCTCTACCTGGACTCGGAGGCGATGAAAACCTACTGGGACACGGTCAACGGCAACAAGAACCGCTTCAAGCTCCGCGTTCGTTTCTACACTGACGACCCCCACGGGCCGGTCTTCTTCGAGATCAAGCGACGGATGAACCACTGCATCCTGAAGGAGCGGGCCGCGGTGCACCGGGAGGCAGCGCCTTCGATCCTGACGGGTCAGATGCCTTCACCGGAGGCGTTGTGGACAGACAATTCCAAGCATCTCGCGGCGCTCCAGCATTTCTGTCGGCTGGTGCGGGCGCTTCAGGCCAGCCCCACGGCCCACGTGGCGTACTTTCGCGAGGCCTACATGCCAGCGGCCGACAACCCGGCACGTTTGACATTGGACCGCGCCGTCTGCTGGGAACGAGACGAAAGCGGATGTCTGTCAACCGCGATGTGGAATCCCATCCTGATCTGGGGCAACGCCGTCGTCCTGGAACTGAAGTTCACGGACCGTTACCCAAACTGGTTCGGTGATTTGGTGCGCACGTTTGATCTGCGGCAATGTGGGGCGGCCAAGTACGCGGATGGGGTGACCCTCATGGAGGGACGCCTGCCGCAGCACCAGCGCATGCCCAGACCCAATCGGGATTGGCATTGGCCACGGGTGGAAAGGGACAGCGTGCTCGCCCATGAATGACATCGCCAATCGCCCCCGACCGCCGGCAGTACCGAGCAACCGCACGCCAATGAGGAGGACACCGACAACCCCCGACCCCGCCCAACAGAAAGGACAACCATGAATTCCGGCAGTCTGGACTGGTTCTTCCAGGGCGACGCCGCCCTGGTCCCCACTAATTGGCAGGCCATGCTCCTGGGCCTGCTGCTATCTCTGGCGTGCGGGCACGTCGTGTCCTGGGTTTACATGCTGACGCACGTAAGCCTGTCCTATTCGCGCAGCTTCGTTAACGCGCTGCTGCTCCTCCCGCCCATCGTCTGCCTCGTGATGATGGTGTTGGCGAACAATCTGATCACCGCCTTTGGCATGATGGCCGTCTTTGCCATCGTTCGCTTCCGCAACATCCTGCGCGACACGCTCGACACCACCTACATTCTGATCAGCCTGGTGATTGGCATGGCGGCCGGCACCCAGCGATTCGCCAGTGCCCTGCTGGGCTGCGTCGTCATCTGCCTGGTGATGGTTTACCTCTGGCAGACCGCGTATGGCACGCGCCATCATTACGACCTCATTCTCAATCTGCACTGGACGCGTCCGGACGAGGAGATCCTCGACCTGCATCACCTCCTGCGTCGGCATAGCTGGAGATGGCTGCTGGCCAGCCAGCGCGCCCACGAAGGTTATGACGGCACGGACCTGTCGTTTCGGCTGTTACTGAGGAACACCGAGCGGACGCACGATTTGCTGGCTGAGCTTCGTGCTTTGCCGGGAGTGTCCCGAGTCACGACAACGGCCGCCGAGGATCAATCCGAAATGTGAGCACGGCCTGCTTGCCTCCCATCCCGGCGACTCCCTCCGTCCTTTGGCGCGAGTTCCGGATACGAGTCGTGCCCTGGATGTTCATCGCCGGGCTGGCGGTGGCTATTGCGCTCTTGTGGTCCCGCGTCCACCTCGGCCAGACCGTGAACGGCTTGGGCGAAGGCGTGCGGGCACTGGTCAACAGTCCCCAAGCCGGCTTGCTTCTCGAACTGAAAGTGCGCCCTTATCAACTCGTCAATCAGGGCGACGTGCTCGCCGTCATTCGACCGGCGGATCCCCGAGCACCGCTGGAAATGCTGCGCTTGGAACTTGAGCTGGCGCGATTCCGGTTTCAGCCAAACGTCGCGGAGCAAAACGCGATGAACTACGAGCGCGTGCGCGCCGACCTCCTGCGCACAAAGGCCGAACTGGCCGTGGCCAAGGTGAACCTCGAGCGCGCGCAGAACGAAGTCCAGCGCAACACGCCCCTCTACCGCGAGAGGCTCGTCTCCGAGGATCTCTACGACCTCAGCCTCAAAACACGCGAGGCCTTTCAGGCGGAGGTGACCGAAAAGGCCAAAGCCGTCCAGGACATGGAGGAGCGGATGGAAGCGCTACGCCCCCTCGGCGATCCGCAGACTGGCTTGGCCGCCGCCCCTCTGGAAGCACTGCTCGGGCGGTTGGATGCCGCCCAGGCATCGGCGGCGAGCAATTATGGCCCGCTCACACTCGTAGCCCCTTTCTCCGGCATGGCAACGGCCGTCCTTCGCCAACAAGGCGAGTACGTGTTGGACGGCGAGCCGCTGGTCGCCGTGGATTCTCTCTGGTCTGACCGGGTGATCGGTTACCTGCGCCAACCCTATCCCGTCGAGGCCCAAATTGGCCTACCGGTCAAGGTGACCACTCGCACCCACCAACGCACGCAATTCTGGTCCACGATCAGTCAGGTTGGGGCCCAAGTTGAGGTCATCACCAACGCCCTGGCTTTTGTGCGACAAGGATCTCTGGTGGATGTCGGCTTGCCGATTGTCATCGACCTCCCTCCCCAAAGCCGCGTCCGCCCCGGCGAAATCGTGGACCTGTGGATCAAGCCCACAGAAGCTCGATTCACGGTCGAGGTGCCTCCTCGATCTCTTCCCGCTAGCCAGCCGAACTGAATGAAGTCTCGCCTCTCATGACAACCATGAACGATCCCAATGCACTCTCACCCCGCTGCAAGGAGCCAAGCGCAATTGACCACCTGCCTCAGATCCGCAGCCGTTTGCGGCGGATTAGCGTGCTGATCGCCAGCGCGCTTGTTTTCGCCGACGCAGACGGGCGGGCGGCGCTCGTCGTCAACGAGGTGTGCTATGACAACTCGACCCTGGCGGACGAGAAAGGCGATACGAATTCGGACTGGATCGAGCTCTACAACTCGGGTCCGAGCAGCGTCAACTTGTTCAACTACGCGGTGGGAGACGCGAACCCTTTCGAGGAGGCGAAGGGGGTCAGATTGCCCGATTACACGCTTCCGCCGGGTGGTTTCCTCGTGGTGTTCGCCAACACGGACCTTGCGGAATACACAGCCTGGACCAACGCGCCGGATCTCGCGCTGATCCCCGCTAACGCGACCTGGAAGTACTCCGCGCCGGCCAGTGCTCCGGCGGCGACGTGGAAGAGCGCGGCATTCAACGATACGGCCTGGGCGTCAGGGATGGCCCCCTTCGGCTACAACGACGCCAAGCTCAACCTCGACTGCGCCACGGTGTTGAGCTATGGCAACGAACCCCAGAACCGTTATCCGGCGGCCTATTTCCGCAAGACCTTCAACGTAGTTAAGCCGACGGTAATTACGGGTTTGGACCTTCGGGCGCGCGCCAACGACGGCATGGTGGTGTATCTGAACGGGAACGAGGTGCTGCGCCACAACATGCCCCACGGCACGATCAACCACACCACGCTGGCCACGCAGGGCCTGCCGACCACTTGGTGGACCACCAACTCGCTGCCGGCGACGGGACTCGTGCAGGGAGCCAATGTCGTGGCTGTCGAGGTCCATCAGGCATCCGTCGCCAGCGTCGACCTGGTCCTGGACCTCACCCTCACGGCGCGGGTCAACGAACAGGTGCCGATCGTGCACGGCAAGTTCGGTTTGATTAAAGACGGCGAGAACGTTCACCTCTTTGACAGCGCCCTGTGGCGCATCCACAAGTTCGACTCTCCCGGCTATGAGATTGGCGAGGACAAGTCCTACGGCTTGGCCAAGGACGGGGTCACGGCCTCGTCGAAAGTGTATGAACGACCAACCCCGGGGTTGCCCAACGCAACTTACGACCAGAAGTACGCCGAGACGTTGACCGCCCAGAAGCCTCGGCCCTCCGTCCCGCCGGGCGTCTATGCGGCCAGCCAGAGCGTCGGGCTGAGCACACTGACCTCGGGCTACAAGATCTACTACACGCTGGATGGGAGCGATCCGCGGGACTCGACCACCTATGTTTACAGCGGCAACGCGGTGACGGTCGCCGCAGCAGCTCCGGTGACCTCCGGCTTGGCGTGGATTCGGACCAACCCGATTGAGATCCGGAATAGCGTGCCCGACGCTGTCTGGCAGGCCCCGGTCGGCACCGTGGCCAAAGCGGTGGTCCTCCGCGCGATCGCGGTTTCGGCAGACAATAAGTACTGCTCACCGGAGACCCGCGGCACGTACTTCATCGGCCCGCAGTTCGCCACGCGTACGTTGCCGATCGTCGCGCTGATCACGGACGCGGACAATCTGTTCAGTTTCACTTCGGGTCTTTACGTCCCGGGCAAGTATTACGCCGATTCTCCTGAAGGCTACGGCCTCAACAAATGGGGCAAGCCCTACGCCAACTACCATCAAGAGAATGACCAGCAGCAGTGGGAGCGTCCCGTGCACGTTGAGTTGATCGAGTCCCCCCAGAACACCCCTGCGTTTTCGCAATGGCTGGGATTGGCCCTGCATGGAGGCGGAACGCGCGCCATGCCCCAGAAAGCCCTCTATTTGCTGGCGCGCCTGGGCGAGTACGGGGCCGACACCGTCAACTACCCGCTTTTCCCAGACGAGGCGGCCACCAGTTACAAGCGCTTTCTGCTCCGGAGCAGCGGCAACGACTGGTACGGCCCCAACTCCGGCGGGGTGGCCACGATGCTCAAGGACGCGGTGTTCCACCGCATGGTCAAAGGGCTGGACATTTCCGTGATGGCCTACCGACCGACCATCGCCTACGTCAACGGCGAGTACTGGGGCATTAACAACCTGCGCGAGAGCTTCGACAAACATTACCTGGCGACGCGCTACGGTCTCGCGGCCGACAACTGCGACATTCTGATGCACGAAGAGGACCCGGCGGAAGCTGGTAACGTCCACATCGAGCGTCTCGACGGCGACAGTGAGGCCGATGAGGATTACGAGTTGCTGTTGGCCTGGATTGAGGATCATCCGCTCAGCCAGTCCACGAACTACATGCAGCTCCAAGCCTGGATCGACGTCAGCAACTACACCGACTACATCATCGCGGAGACCTTCTTCGGCAACACGGACTGGCCCATCAACAACTGCGACTTCTGGCGGGCCCACACCAACCAGGTCGCCACGTGCGGCAAGTACGGCGACACGCGCTGGCGCTGGATGCTTTACGACCTCGACGTAGCGGGCGCGGAAGGACCGGAGTTCGACATGCTCGACTACCTCTCCTCGAACCGGATGACCGGGGAGCACGAGCCAGGTTTCCTCATTAACGAACTCTGGAAGAATATGGACTTCCGGAACCAATTCGTATCCCGCTACCTCAATCTGCTCAACACCACGTTCCGCCCCGAACGCCTCGCGGACATCATTGCCCAGGCGGCGGACCTGATCGCCCCCGAGATCGAGCGGCACTTCCAGCGCTGGGGGCGCACCCACACCCAGGCCCAGTGGTTGCAGGCGGTTGACAGCACCCTGGTCCAGTACACCGCCACGCGCCACCGCGTCTCGTGGGACCATCTGGACAAGTATTTCGGCCTTGGTGGTACTGGCACGTTGACGGTGCGGAACACCAATGCGAGCGGGCTCGGGGGGCGTTTCATTGTCAACGGCGTGGCGATCGGCACTGCCACCGAGGGTGTCACGAGTCGCGCGGAGTGGACGGGCACTTTCTTCCGGAGCCTGCCGGTGCTGGCGCAGGCGGTGCCGGACGCGGGCTATGTGTTCGACGGATGGGTGGGGACGGCGATCACCAATCCCCACCTCAACTTGTTCGTCGGTGAGACGCCGGTAACTCTGGTGGCCCGATTCCGCCTCGCCTCCACCCCCGCGTATGTTCCGACCGGCTACGAGCAGTGGCAGGTGGCGAACTACAGCGAGCAGGAGATTCTGAGTGGCGTGGCCGCCGCGCCGGACGCGCCTTCCGGTTGCGCCAGCATGAGTAACTTCGAGTTGTACGCCTTCGGCATGCGCCGCGATGACGGACTTACCGATGAGGAACGATGGGCCCGGGCCTCGCTCTCGGTCCGGAATCAGAACAATGAGCTGTGGGTCGGCTACACCCGGTTGAACAGCAGCTTCACCGATGTCCGGTACACCTTGAAGATTGCGCCCGAGCTGAAGGCGCCCGTCGCGTGGACCGATGCGGTCACCGGTGTGGACCTCGATACCGAAACGATCACGAACGTGCTCGACGCATCCACCTGGCGCTTTGAGGCCCGACTTTCCGCGGTGTCCCCAGCACGCGCGGTCCGTTTCTTCAAGTTGGAGGCCGCCCCCCAGTGATGGAGGTAGCGAACACGAGCATGAATCCAGCTACGTTTTGCGCCCTCGGCATTTGGCTCGGTCTGGGCCTGCTGGCTGCGGGTCACGCTGGGACGTTCGCGTCTGTGCGCACGTATTGGGGGCTCTGCGATGCTTCCGCAGTGGAAGCCCTCGATGCGGATTACTTTGCCGTGGGAGACGACGAGGACAACGTAATACGTGTCTACCATCGCCAGCACGGCGTCTTGCCCGCCTTCTCGCTGGATCTCTCCGGCTTTCTGCAGACGGATCCGGAAGAACCCGAAACCGATCTGGAGGGTGCGGCCAGACTGGGCAACTTGGTCTTCTGGATCACTTCGCATGGCCGTAACCGCAAGGGGGAGGAATGCCCCAGCCGTCAGCGCCTCTTCGCCACTGCTGGCTCCGTCAGCAATGGCTTGGTGCGCCTGGAGCCTGTCGGCCTGCCCTACACTCGTCTGCTCGACGATTTGCTGGCGGACGCGCGGTTGCGGCGCTTCAACCTGAACGCCGCCGCGCGGCTCGCTCCCAAGGCCCACGGCGGACTCAACATCGAGGGACTCACCGCCACTCCGGAAGGGCAACTCTGGATCGGTTTTCGCAGCCCTGTCCCCGATGGCCAGGCTCTGCTCGTCCCGTTGCTCAATCCGGCGGAAGTCATCACTGGCAGTCCCGCGCGATTGGGCGAGCCCATCCTCCTCGCCCTCGACGGCCGCGGCATCCGCAGCCTAACGTCCTGGCGGGGGGAGTATCTCATCATCGCTGGCTCTACGGGTGATGACGGGCGCTCCGAGCTGTACCTCTGGAGCGGAGGCACCGATCGTCCGCGCCGATTGGAGCGGTCTGACCTGACGGGGTTGAATCCGGAGAGTCTCGCCGAGTTTCCGGGATCGGGTGACGACGACTTGTTGCTGGTGAGCGATGACGGGAACCTTCTGGTGGGCAAGAAGCCATGCAAGAGACTCAAGCAGCACACCCAGAAGCGATTCCGCGGCGCCTCGCTTGCGGCGGAGGTGGTGTCGCCTGGGCCGGCCAGCCCGGTGAATCGATGAGCGGGCCGGCTGCTGTCGCTCCGTCGAGCCATACGCTGGCAAGCACGGAGGACTCCTGAGTCGCCGTGAGAGCCCGACAGACCCGCCACCGGAGTGGTGTGATGACCTGCGAAGCCAAACTTGTTTTCCTGCTGGCGCTCGGCGTCGCTTCCCAGGGAGGAGCGGCCGTCACAGGAGACCAAACCCATCAGCCTGGCGCTCGTCCGATCACCTTGGAGGAGTGCATCCGCACCGCGTTGCTCCGGAACCGTGCGCTGCAGATTCAGCGGTTGAATCCGGAGATCGCCCGCGACACGTTGAGCGGTTCCCGCGGCTACTACGACCCCCTTTTCAGCGTGGACTTCCGCAGCGAGAATTCGACCGATAGCGGCGGATTCGATCCGACCGACTTCAGCCGTGACGCGATTTACACGGCCGAGTCGGAGACCGTTAAGCTCGGATTCACTGGGGTGCTGCCCACTGGTGCGAACTATTTCCTGGGCGGCAACTATGCCAACAGCTATGGGACCCGAAACTTGCTCGACTTCGACTCCTACAATCTGTACGCGGGCGTCACCATCCAACAACCCTTGCTGAAGAACTTCTGGATTGACCAGGGGAGGATGACCATCCAGGTGAACAAGAAGAACCTGAAGATCACCGAGCTGGGCGTGGCCTACCTGACGATGGACCTGATCAACCAGGTCCGACAAGCCTACTACGAGTTGCTTGCCGCGCGGGATCACCTCCGAACGCAGGAGCGGTTGGTGACGATGCGCGACCAATTTCGGGCTGGCCTCGAACGCCAGGTGGACGTGGGTATGCTGACGCCAGCCGACACGCATCTGGCCCAGTCCCAGTTGGCCACTGCCCAGGCCGAGGTGGCCGCCGCCAGCAACCTGGTGACGCTCGCCGAGAACAGCTTGAAAACACTCCTGGGTGAAGCATGGACCGACGGAGTGGGCGTTCCACTGGCTCCACGCGAACAGTTGCTGGTCGTGGCTGAAACCTTCGATCTTCCCGAAAGCTGGGAGCGGGGCCTGCGCCAGCGCCCGGACCTGGCCCAGTTGCGCCAGGACCTGGAGAGAGCGGACATCGACCTCAAGTATCGCCGCAACCAACTGTTCCCCTCGCTGGACCTGGTGGCAGGCTATGGCCGGCGTGGCGCCAGCACCGTTCAAACCAACATCGGGCTTGAAGCCGTCGCCTCTGCCGGCGAGGCCTTCGATCAGCTTGCCGCCGGCGACAACCCCAACGACATGATCGGCGTCATCTTTGCCATGCCGCTATCAAGGAAAACCGAGCGAGCAAACTACCGCTCTGGCAAGCACCTGAAAGCCCAGGCCGAGCTCCTCGTAAAGCAGAAGGAAGAGATCGTCCTGCGCGAAATCTCGGATGCCCTCAGCACCGCGCGCGCGGCTTTGGTGCGTGTCCAAGCCACCGGACGCGCCGTCCAATTCGCGCAGACGGCCTTGGAAGCCGAGGAACGCAAACTGGCCGGCGGGAAGAGCACGCTGTTCTTTGTCCTGCAACTCCAACGCGACCTGACGACCGCTCAGGCAACCGAAATTCGGGCCAAAGCCGATTACAATAGGGCCGTTTCCCAACTCCAATTCGCGGACGCCAGCATGTTAGAAGTGTGCCAAATCGTCTTGGAGTGTAAGTGACGCCCTCGGCAAGTACGCGCCCCAAATTCCAGGGCTTCCTTTGCCCCACCACGATGACCAGTAGCGCACCTGGGAGCAGCGCTTCTTTGACGTTGGGGATGCTGGCGTGAAACTGATGCGCGCAAACCCCGTGGTGCCAGTCAAGAAGCACGAGTTCCTCGTTCCAGTCGCCGAGCGATTACACAGGGCAGGCGAGGTCGAACCGTAGCGGGTGCTTCTCTCACCCGCCTCCAGGAAGACGATCGGATCCACCACGATCATGCCCGCCGCCGCGCCAACCGTCCCGATCCCGCCTAAGCCCCCCCCTTCCGACCGCCCGCCAGACAACGCGCCCGGAACGCGCTAGGACGCCCCCAGAAACGGTTTGATCGTCCGTCCCTACCCCGTCTTGACACACCGCCAGCCCACCACCAAGCCCGCCAAAGCCCTCCCGACCGCCGATTCGTGACAATTCATGACACTGTTCCGCCGTTCTACGCGCCGGCACGCGACAAGCTCGTCCCTGGCGGAACGCGAGAAAGGCCAATGTTTACAGGCTATTAGCGTGTGTTGACGAAGAATTGACGAACTGGATATAGCAGCTTGACGATCTGCTTCAGGTCGGCGGAGGTGAGTTGGATAAGATACATGGGGTGGGAAGCTACGCCGTCGACCGGTCGAACGGGAAGGCACCGATTGGCGGCGGTTGATGACCCGGAACATCGTCAGGACAGAATGTCACTTCCATGAGCATTTACCAAGGCTCGGACTTCCGCTGACGCTGATTGTTGCGAATACTCGCTGCCGGACCGATGAAGCGCCGAACCCTCAACCCGGACTGGGATGACCGGGCGCCAAAGCATCACCAGAGCGTCTAGGTGGTCTTGCTGGCGCCAGCGGCGAGCCGCTTGGCGGCGGGAGGCAACCGCGCGATGCGAACAGAGTTTCCCAGCGAGCGGGGCGGCGCATGCCGACCGCTGAATTGATCGGGTTTGGATACCCTTCTGGCACCGGCCATCGACTTTGTCGCCGACCACCCGTTGTAACCCTATTTTGTAACCCGGCAGCCGCTTTTGGGACCGATCGGGTTCCGTTGAGTCCGAGGCCTGAAGTGGCGGAAGCTGCTGAAACCCAGTGCGTTGTCCACCGCGGTCCAGTCGGTGGTAAATGAGGGGAAATACCGCGAATCGAATCCGGAGATCGTGGCTCGATCGTTGTCGGCGCATGAGGTCTCAGTCAGGGCGTTGGGGCATTCGCTGCGTCAGAGGCGGCGGCCTTCTGGTTGGTGGGTGCTGTTCCGAAACTGACCTTTCGGGCCATGGTGATCGAATGCTCGTCGCGGAGATGACCGTATGTCTTCATGGCCAACGCACCCCCGTCCTTGTGGCCGAGCCACCGGCTCACCGTGGGGATGTCGACGCCTGATTCGATGCACCGCGTGGCGAACAGGTGACGCAAGTCGTGATGCGTGATTCGCGCCATCCCGATCAGTTTAGCGGCGCGATCCATCGCTTTCGGGCACTCCTTGACCCGCATTACGGTCGCATCTTCGGGCTCGTCCGGCCTCTCTTGCCGCAGGCGATTCAGAAGCGTCGCCATGTCGGCGATCATGGGCACTTTGCGAACCTCGGAGTTCTTGGTGCCTGTGGCGGCGTCGCCGCGGACCGTGATCTCGCCCTTGGTGAAGTTGCAGTCGGCCCAAGTGACATTGCCCGCCTCGCCAAGACGGAAGCCGCCGAAGGCGAGGAAGCGCACCAGATCGGCGCAGTTCCGGGAATCGCGACCGCCAGCCGATTCGATTGCTTGCACGAACTGGGTAAACTGGTTGAAGCCTGGCAGGGTAAGCCTCTTGGGCCGCACGCTGACCCGCTTGATGGCCGTGGCGGGATTGTCGTAGCGAACGCCGAGTTCGACGGCGATGTCCAAGGCGCGGCGCAACACCGAAACCGTGTTGTTGAACGCCGTGGCACAGGTTTCGCGAGCGAACTTCGCGGCCCAATCCAGGCAATCGCTCTTGGTAATGGTCCGAACGTCCTTCTGTTCCAACACCGGCCAACTCTTGAGCAAGGCCACGAGGCGTTGTTCGTAGTAGGCGCGGCTGCGCGGCTTCAGGGTGGCGTCGCCCTCGATGCGGGAACGCAGGATCTTGAGCGCCTCGCTGAAGAGCATTTTCCCTTGCTTGGCTTCGGCTTGGCTTTCGGCTGCTTGGCGCTGGGATTTCTCGAAGTCGCCGAGGCGGAGTTTGGCGACTGTCAGCACGGTCGTGTTGAGGCTCCGGCGGACGAGTTTGCCCTGGACTCGAACCCGGGCGAAGTACACGCCCGAGGGTTCGTAGCGGACCAGATTGGTGAATGGGGCTTTGGTCCAGAGCTGGACTTCCCGCACAGGTGACCTGGCCCGGCGCTTGGATTTGCCGCTGCTCGACATGAATCAGTATCCAATCGCAGTATACAAAAGTCAAATCAAATGGAGGGTTTAGGTCTGTAAGTCCTTGGCTATCAGTGGCGCGTCCGGCAGGACTCGAACCTGCAACCTTCTGATCCGAAGTCAGAAGCTCTATCCAATTGAGCTACGGACGCTCCACGCCCATTTACGTCGCCGCGGGCCCAAAGAGCAAGCGTTCGATGCTCCACATACCCACGCACGCATGCACACACACACACTCAGACGCACACACTCCGCGCCGCCCGCGCGGTAACGTGAAGCAATTCGACACTTTCCTGCACCGGGCGTTCCCTTACGCTTCCCCCGTGAACATCGTCCAGATCTCAGGCACCGCCCTGTTCGGGGCACTCTGCTGGGTCCACCCCGCTCTCACGGCCCAAGATGCCGCGGAAACGCTGCGGCTCTGGGACGGGCCTCCCCCGCTGGCTGCTCCCACCGACAAGCCCGAAGCTTATCTCCCCATCGACGCCGGCGCTGACCCGGACATCACCCGGCTCGGCAATGTTTCCGAGCCGACCCTGACCGTTTACCATCCGCCCGCAGACCGTCGCAACGGGACCTGCGTCCTGATCTGTCCGGGCGGGGGATATTACATCCTGGCGATGAAGCACGAAGGCACCCAGGTTGCGGAGTGGTTGAACTCGCTCGGCGTCACCGCCGCGGTGCTGAAGTACCGCGTTCCTTCGCCCAAGGGCGAGCCGCCCCAGGCCCGACCGCTTCTGGACGCCCAACGGGCCGTCAGCCTCATTCGATCCAACGCCAGCGCGTGGGGCGTGCGCCCCGACCGGATTGGCGTTCTAGGCTTCTCCGCGGGCGGCCATCTTGCCGCCTGGTCCTTGTGCGAGGGTGACCGGCGCGCGGGCGGATACCCCGCAATCGCCAATGAGCCGCCCTGTCGTCCTGACTTTGGCATCCTCATCTACCCCGCGTACCTGGCGGCGCCGGATCGACAGCGGGACAAGCCTCAAATCCGGAGCGACCAGAAGCCGGGTCCGGTCTTCCTCGTGCACGCGGCCGATGACCAGCTCGGCCCCGAGAACAGCATCGAGTTCTTCCTGGATCTGAAGCGCGCCGGGGTGGCCGGGGAACTCCACGTGTACCAGCAGGGCGGGCATGGTTTTGGGATGCTGAAGCGTGGCCAACCGGTCCATGACTGGCCAACCCGGTGTGCGGAATGGATGCGAGCCCAGGGGTGGCTGGCCGCCACGCCGTAACTCCCGTGAACCGCCCTCAGGCGCCAAAGCAACGCTCGATCGCGTGCCCCACGTGCCGCAAGCGCGGTGATTGGCTGGCGGGACCGTTCGGCCCTTTCTGCTCCGAACGCTGCAAGCTGGTGGACTTGGGCCGCTGGTTGGGCGAGGAACACCGGATCAGCAGCCCGTTGCGGCTCGAACACCTTGAACATATCGAGGACCTGCCCGAAAGCGCGGGCGGATCCGGCGCTTCCGGCGATCCGTAATGCGGGCGAGCGCGGTGTGGTCGTAGAGGATGACGGCGATCACTTCTCCACCCAGCGCCGGAAGGCTCGATTCTGGAAGATGTCGAGCCCGGACTCCGCAGCGCGGGTGAACTGGTAGGCGGCGCGATACGGGCGAGTCAACGCCTCGGCGCGGTCGGGTCCCGCCACGCTCAAGGCGGTGCTGAGACTGTCCGCGGTCAGGACATCCTTCGCCACCACCGTGACGAGGCTGCGGTTCGTCAGGCCGAGGCCGGTTCGGGGATCAACGATGTGCGAGTAACGCACGCCTTCCACCTCGACATATTGAAAGGCGTCCCCGGACGTGGCGAGTCCGGCATGACTCAAGAGGAGGTGGGGTGCAGGCGGGCCGTTGGTTTTCAAGTCGAGCGGGGCAACTTCGATCCGCCAGCCCCGCTTTTCCGGGGGAGGTGCGCCAATGGCCATGTCGCCTCCGCCGGAGACGAGGGCGCGCGGAACGCCGCAGGCGCGGAGGACCTCCATGGCCTGGTCGAGCGCGTAGCCTTTGGCGATGCCCCCCAGGTCCAGCCGCATCCGAGGCCGTTCCAGTTGGGCGGTTCGCCGGGCGGGATCGAGTTTCAGGTACTGCCAGCCCGTGGTTTGAAGTGCGGATTGCAGCCGGGCGGGTTCGGGCAACGCCTGGTCCCGCCGCGCCTTTCGCCACAGGCTCACAAGCGGCCCGACAGTCACATCGAAGGCGCCCTCACTGTGGCGTGCCGTTTCCTGGGCTCGGTCCAGCACCTTCCAGAGATCGGCGCTGAGGGGGACCGCCTCCCCGCTGCCGGCGGTACGCGAGAGGCGGCTGAGCTCGCTGTCGTACTCGTAATCGCTGAGAATCGCGTTGAGGGCACTGATCCGGTCAAACGCGGCGCGAGCGGCAGCGTCGGCTTGCCGCTGGCTGGGGGCGTACAGGACGATTCGAAAGGGGAGGCCCATCTGCGGCTCCGTGAATTCGAAGCGCTCCAGGCCTGTTGGTTTCGCCGCCGAGCTCGTTGAGCATCCGGTCAGGGTCAGGACGGCGGCGAAGCTTGCCGCCAACAGGCCGGGCAGGGAGGCGAGTCTGCTGGCAGGGAGGCGTTCACCTCGGGCCCGTTGGCCTCGGTTGCTGGAGTGGGGTGCGAGGATCGGCTTCATGCCGGGGTGGATGGTACAAACGGGAGCGGCACAATTTCCGCCACCGCTTCGATCTCAGGACCGCCGACAGTCAGCAAAGTCCCGGGCTGGTTGCACTCTTTGCGGACGTAACCCAACGCGATGGGAGCGCCCAGCGACGGGGAATGGGTGGCACTCGTGATGGCCCCGACCACCTGGCCGTCCTTGGACAACGAGTCGCCCCGGGCTGGCAGTGGCTCCAGGCCAGCCGGCAGCCTCAGTCCGCGCAGGGTGCGCGTGACCTGTCCGTACGTGCGGATGCGAGCGATGACCTCCTGGCCGATGTAACAGCCCTTGCTGTAGCTGATGGCCCGGGACTCGATCCCGGCCTCCGGGGGCAGGTTCGTTGAATCCATGTCAGCTCCGAAACGGGGGATGCCCGCCTCAATGCGCACGGTCTCCAGCGCGTCCCAGCCCGCCGGGCGGCCGCCCAGGCGCGCCACGGCGCTTTGGAGGGCCTGGGCCACCGGTTCCGCGGTGTCTGCCGGGACATAAATGTCGTAGCCGTGGGTCGCCACCCGGGGTTCGTTGGCGATGAACAACGGTCCCCAGTCCGCGTGCGTGATCAGAACGATCCCGAACGGTCGGGCAGGTGCTTCAACGGCGATTCCGGACTCGGGGAGCACCTTCGTTGCGAGGGGACCCTGAACGCTGAGCATGGCGTACCGCGGCTCGGGTACTTGCACCACGACGTCATCAGCGATGATGTAACGGTTCAGCCGATCGATCAGGGAGGGTCCCATGCCAGGCTCGAGGTCCAGCAAGAACTGATCGGTCAGGCGGTAGATGTTCGCGTCCGCGTCCATCTTGCCGCGGGCGTTGACGATGGCGGCGTAGCAGCCGGCTCCAATTACCAGTCGCTTGAGGTCATTGGTCACCTGACCGTTCAGGAACCGATCGCGATCGGTGCCGCAGACCGAAAGGCGGGAGCGGAAGCTCAGGTCCAGGAGCGCTACGGACTCCCGGAGTGCGCGGTATTCCTCGAGGACGGCGCCGTAGTGTCGCACCACCTCGTGGTTTGCGAGCGTGTCGAACGCGGCGCCCCAGCGCTCGTGAAGCGGGTGGAGGTCAAGCGGCATCATGTCGTTTCCAGGATTTCGACGAAAAACCGTTCATAGTGTGTCGCAATCCGGTCCCAGTCGAAATCCTGGGCATAACGCCACGCTGCTTCGCCCAAGGTCTGTCTGAACGGATGATCCTGACACAGCCTCGTGATCGCGGCAGCGAGGGCATCGATGTCGAAGGGACGGACTTTGAGGCCGATGTCCTCGGGGACGTCCGCCAGCTCGGGAATCGCGAAACTGACCGTCGGGAGGCGGTGACAGGCTGCTTCCAACAGCACCAGGGGGGAGGCCTCGAACCGCGATGGCATCACCATGAAGGCGGCGTCGCGGAGCACCAGGCGCTTGGCTTCACCCGCGATCCTGCCCGGCAGACTGACGCAGGGGCTGAGACCGGTTTCCTTCAGGCGGCGGTGGAGGGTTGTCTGGACTTGGGGAGAACCCGTTCCCGCCATGACCACCGGCAACGGGGGGCCGCCCTGGAACCGGGTCAGGGCCTCGATCAGCAGGTCAATTCCCTTCTGCGCCATGTCCAGGCGACCGAGGAAGAGAATGTGGCGGCCGCCGGGCTCCTCGGGAGGACAACGGAGCCACTCTCCCGGCACCCCGTTGGGGATCACGGCCACCCGGAGAGCTGGCTGAACGCTTTGCATGAACCGCTTCAGGTGGTTCGAGGTGGCAATGGCCCAACGGTAGGTCCGCAGTCCCAACCGCTCCACCCGGTCAAACGGCAGGCCGTACTTTTGGCGCATGGCGGCTCCGGACAGGATCTGGGTGAGGGCGACGATGGGGCGTTTGGTGAAGCGTTGCAGGCAGGCGGTGGAGAACGGCGGGGTCAGACTCTCGCACCAGAGGTCGAAGGGCAGACGCCTGACCATGCGGATCAGGGAGAACTGGAACAGGAGTTGGCCCAGCTTCGGGCCCGCCCAACAGGGGCCCAAGGGTTGGTAGTGGACGCCGTCGCGAACCGCCGGTGCGCTACCGGTGAACGCGCCGTGAAGGACGGTCACGTGGTGGCGGACGGCGAGCCTTCGGGCGACCTCATGGATGGCGGTCGCCCCCCCGCCCCCGTAGAAAGGATTGGTGGGGGCATCGTAGTTGGAGAAGATGACGCGCACCGGGGGGCGAGGCTAGGGGGACGCGCCGCCCACGGGCGAGCGGATTTTGGGCGGGAGAGATCCGGGTGAGCACGGGGAGGTTCGATGGGGAATTCCCTTGGCTGACGTGTATTCCGTCGGAATTCCCGGAGATTTCTGTTTGACAACCCCTTGTGCCACGCGTAGAACCTCTGCGTCTTGCGACAGTAATCGGCCACGAACATTGCATGCTTCAATTTTTGACCAATCTATGAAAAGACTGATCACCTGTGCGAGCTTTGTCGCGGTAGGCGTTGCCAGTGTCGATGCACAGCCGGTGGGTGAGCCTTCGCTGTCCAAGCTGTGGAGCGTCTCGGCCAAGCTGCGGGGGTTCTATGACGACAACTACAACACCGCCCCCGACCATCCCGCTCCTGGGTTTCAGATCGACAAGGGGGAGAGTTTCGGTTTCTCGATAGCTCCCTCCTTGGGGCTGAACCTGATCGGCGATCAGACCACTCTCAACCTGCGGTACGACTTCGATCTTCGCTGGTACGAGGCGCGCACGGACGACCAGATCGACATGTACCACAGCGCGAGCCTGAATTTCGATCACCGGTTCAACGAGCGCTACCGGGTCGAAGTCTACGACCAGTTCGCGTATGCGGACGAGCCTGCGATTCTGGAGGCGGACGGGCAGCAGACGACCTTCTTCCGTTCCGAGGACGAGAACCTGCGCAATTACGGTGGGATCGGGTTCTTCGGAGCGTTCACCGAAAACTGGGGTTATCGGCTCGGGTATGAGAACACCCTCTACGACTACAGCGAGGATGGTCCCGGCAGCCGGTCCGCCCTGCTCGATCGCATGGAGAACAAGCCGACGATCGACTTCCGGCGCGTGCTGCAGCCGACCACCGTTGCGTTGGTGGGGTATAGCTTCACCGACGTGAACTACACGGCGGACGAGTTCCTGCTCTACACTGGTGTGGGACCGAAATCCGACCTCCGGAATTCGCGGAATCACTTCGCCTTCCTCGGACTGGATCACTCGTTCACGCAGCGCCTGGACGGCAAGATCCGCGTGGGCGCCCAGATTGCCGACTACTACAATGCCAACGACGACCAGCTGAGCCCATATGCGGACGCCCTGCTGGCCTACACGTACGCCGATGGCTGCCGGGTTCAACTCGGCGTGAAGACCGGCATGATCGCGACGGACATCGCCGTTGCGCAGGATCTGTCCGGAGTGACGCTGGGTGCCGATTCCACGACGACGTTCCTCGGTGTGAACCACCGGATCACGAGCCGCCTGATCGGCCAGGCTCGCGGCATCTGGCAGGCCATGTCTTACTTCGGCGACTCGAGCTACAGCGACCAGTGGGACAATTATTACACGATCGACGTGGGCCTGATCTACACCATCAACACCTACGTCGCGCTGGAAGGCGGCTATCTGTGGGACCGGCTTGATTCCGACATCCCCAACCGGAGCTTCTCGCGCAACCGCGGTTATCTCGGCGTGCGCGCCACGTACTGAGTCCGGTTTTGTTTCTTGCGCAATCACCGGAGGCTAGATAACTATCTAGCCTCTTTTTTTTGATACGATGGAAAGTTCGAAGACCACTCCCGGCCAGGATTCCCCGCTTCATTTCCTCGATTACTGGCGCATCATCCGGATTCGCAAGACGGTCATCCTGGCCGTGTTCCTTCTCGTCGTGCTCACCACCGCGGGCGTCACCCTGATGCTCAAGCCTTCGTACAAGAGCACCGCCCGCATCGAGGTGGAGAAGGAACGCAAAGTGGTCGACCCGCTGGGGGGGACCCAGACCCAGACGGCTTACGACCCGTACTTCGTCGCCACGGAGTTCGAGAAGATCATGTCGACGGAGGTTCTGTACCAGGTCATCGACGCCCTGGACCTCAAGTCGAACTGGGCCAAGTACTACAACCCCGACGGCGAACGGATGGATGATGAGGTCAAGAAGCAGCTCGTCTACCAGCGCCTCCGCAACAATCTGAACGTCAGCCAGTCACGGAATACGAGCTTGATCGAGATCAGCGTCTACAGCCGGGAACCCGAAGAGGCGGCTGAGATCGCGAATGAAATCGCCCTGGCCTACAAGGGCTGGCGCATGCTCAACCTCACCAACACCACCTGGAAAGGCATCACGGTCCTGCGCGACAACGTGAATCGCTGGACGGAGATGGTGGCCAAACGGCAGGAGATTGTAGACTCCAAGCGCGAGGAGTTGGGCGTGACCGAAGCGACCGGCGAAGGCCCCAGCCCCTCTTCCTCCCTCGAACGCGAGATGGCCAGCTCGATGGCTTCCCAGCTCACCTACGCCAAGGCCGAGTACATCCTTTACAACACCAAGCTCGAGGAACTTCGGAAACTCAGCACCAACGAACTGCGGCGTGCCATCCTTACCGCGCTGCCCGGGGAGGAGATCCTGCCGCAACTGCTCCGGGACAACAACACCATCCAGCAGGAGCTCTCCAAACTGCGCAAGGACTATTCCGAGGAGCACCCCGCCGTGCAGAAGGCGCTGAGCATCCTCGCGACCACCGAAGACCAGATCAACGAGCGCCTCGTGGGCATGATGACCGGCGTCGAGAAGCACGTGCGCGCCCTGAAGGAGCGTTACGATGAACTGCAGAAGGGCCTGGAAGAAGGGAAGGGCCGCCTGATTGCCGAGGCGCAGAAATGGCGCGAGTTCTACAAGGAAAAGCGCGACCTCGAAAGCGAGCAGCGGATTCGCGACGCCCTTTACCTGCGCGCGATGCAAGAGGAGATCGACGTGCAGATCCCGCCCAGCGACTTCGTTCTGGTGGTGGACCGCGCCAAGCCGGCACTCCGCCCGGTGAGTCCGAACATCGTCCTCAATCTTTCTCTGGGGGCCGTCTTCGGGCTGGTGATGGGCATCGGTCTCGCCTTCTTCATCGAGTACCTCGACACCAGCGTCAAGACCATCGATGACGTCGAGCGCGCCCTCCAAGCCCCGGTGCTCGGGGTCATCCCGCAGAACGTGGGACTCATGCTCGACGAAGGGCCGGACAGTCCGCACGCCGAGTCTTACCGCGTGCTGCGCACGAACGTGCTGTTCTCACGCAAGCGACCGGACGCGAATTCGCTGACGGTGGTGAGCGGCGGTGCCGGCGAAGGCAAGTCCACGACGATCTGCAATCTCGCCACGGTGTTCGCCCAGCAAGGTCAGCGGGTGTTGCTGGTGGACTCGGACTTGCGGCGGCCCAGCCTCCACAAGTTCATGAAGACCTCGAACAGCATCGGTCTCACGAACTACCTGCTGAAGCAGAACACCGCCGAGGAGGTCATCCAGACCACCAAGAATCCGATGCTCGACTTCCTGCCGAGCGGCAAGCTGCCCAGCAGCTCGCTCGGCATCCTGAATTCGCAGCGGATGAAGGACTTCATCCACGACGTCAAGTCGCGCTACGACTTCGTGTTTTTTGACTCGCCCCCCATCATGGGTGTGAGCGACGCCTCGATCCTGGCCAGTGAAGTCGACCTCGCCATCCTGGTGGTGCAATACCGCAAGTATCCGCAGGCGATGACGCTCCGGGCGAAGCAGATGGTGGAAAAGGTCGGCGGCAGCCTTTTGGGCGTCGTGCTGAACAACATCAACATCTCGCAGGACTCGTACTACTACTACTACAGCGGGTACTACTACGATTATTACTCGAAGAACAGCGAGTCCGAGCCCGAGGACAAGGGGCAACGCCGCGGGGGCAAGGAGAAGGTCAAGCCTGCTCCCGAGCAGCCCGCGCCCACGGCCAAGGTGTAGCCCAGGCGGATTTCGGCACTCGAAAACTTCAGAACGTAGTTGCAGCCATGGTACGACGCTCGCTTCTCTCCCTGCTTGGAAGTCTGGTCCTCGCCGGAGTCCTCACCAGTTGCTCCTCGTCATCCGGCGACTCCGGGATGACACCGCCCGGGGGTGCCGCCACTTCGGGGCAGGCCCTCCTTCCTCCCGCCGGACACGACCTCATCCGGGCCGGGGATCCGTTGACGATCCAGTTCGCGGACATCCCTGAGCCGCGAGCGAGCCAGTTGGTGGTTCGCGAGGACGGCACGATCAGCCTTCAGTTCGGCGTGGTCGTGCAGGCGGCGGGCAGGACCAAGGCGCAGTTGGAAGAGGAGATCCACCGACAGTACGTCCCGCGATATTACGTCCGGTTGAAGGTGACCGTCGAGACGGGGGAACGGCAGATCTACGTCGGGGGAGCGGTACGCATTCCCAACGGGTATCCGCATTCCGGCGACCTGACGGTCCTCAAGGCGGTCAAGCTCGCCGGTGACTTCAACGAATTTGCCAATCGCAAGAAGGTGCGACTTACCCGCGCCAACGGCACCAAGATCACGGTGGACTGCCGCAAGGCTGAGCAGGATTCCTCGCTCGACCTGCCGGTGTTCCCGGGCGACAAGATCGAGGTGCCCAAAAAGATGTTTTGAGCGCATGGTGCTGCTCAGGTCGCTCTCGGGAAAAACCGCCGGACAGGAAACTGTCATTCGGCGGTTTCCTTTTTGCGTTGGGCGGGGCGCCGCCGCCGACTTGAAGGTGGAAGTCGCCGGGGTGTGGGACCGCCACTTCCTTCTTGAACGGCGTGCGGACCTCTCCGTGACGGTTCAGGCAGGCGAGGGGGCGACGACGCTCGTCAACGGGTCGCCGGTGACGCAGGGCCAGCTCCGCCTCGGTGACTTGATCCAGGCAGGGGCCGCCCGCTTTTCTTTCGGGCTGAGTCCTCCGCGCCAGACCGGCCTGGCGGTGCGCGAGACCCTCACGTGGATTGGCCTTGCCCTCCTGACGGGGCTTCAGATCTTCATCGCGCTGACGATCGTTCCGTGAGCTCACGGGACCGCCAGTCGTCCTCGATCTGTTCCAAGGAACGGCCCTTGGTCTCGGGCACCCAGCGCCAGACCACGCCGACGAGCACCACGCAGAACACCGCGTAAACGTAGAACGGGAAGGCGTGGTGATAACGCGCCACCAGACCCGGGTGCTGGTCCATCATCGGGAACGTCTGCGACACCACGAAGTTGGCTGTCCACAGGCAGAGGGTCGCGATCGAGAGCGCGCGTCCCCGGATGCTGGTGGGGAAGATCTCGGAGAGAATCACCCACGTCACCGGCCCGACGCTCAAGGCAAAGCAGGCGATGTAACCGAGGATCCAGATCAGCATCCAGGCGGCCACCTGCCCGCTCTGGGCGGCGAGGCCCATGGCCAGGAGCGAGACTCCCATTCCGGCAGAACCCACCAGCATGAGCGGGCGACGCCCGAGCCGGTCAACCGTCCAGATGGCGACAATCGTGAACAACAGATTGGCGGCGCCCACCACCACCTGCTGCAGCAACGCCGCATCCACATTCTCCCCGAGTTGCTTGAAGATCTCCGCGCCGAAGTACAGGAAGACATTGATGCCGGTCACCTGTTGAAGCACCGCCAGGGCAACACCGATTGCCAGGACCCGCCGCAAGCCGGGTTGCAGCAGTTGAGTGACGGAGCCGCTCTCCTGCTTCAACGTGTGACGAACAGCCTCGACTTCCGTCGAGGCGAATGCGGCCCCCCCGATCCGTGTCAGCACCCGGATTGCCTCCTCCTGCCGACCGTGAGCCATGAGCCACCGGGGGCTTTCAGGCGTGAGCACGAGCAGGACGAGAAACAACGCCGAGGGGACCACGCCCGAGGCAAACATCCAGCGCCAGGAGGTGCTCACCTGCCATTCGGCGCTTCCAGCACGGGCGATGGCGTAGTTGACGAAGTAAATGATCAGCATGCCGGAGACGATCGCGAACTGGTTCACGGAGACCAGGCGTCCCCGCCAGCGTGCCGGCGCGACTTCGGCGATGTACATGGGCGAGGCCAAGGAGGCTACGCCCACGCCCACGCCCGCCAGAATCCGGAAGACGACCAATTGGGTGAGGGTTTGCGGGACGGCCGTGCCGATCGACGACAGCAGGAACAGGAGGCCGGCGAGCACAAGCGTCTTCTTGCGGCCGAGCCAGTCGCTAAACGCGCCGGCAAAGGCCACGCCCAGCACGCATCCCAACAAGGCACTCGAGGAGGCCCAGCCTTTCAGGGCAGGAGTCAGCTGGAAATGCGCTTCGAGAAAGCCGATGGCCCCGTTGATAACCGCCGTGTCGTAGCCGAACAACAGGCCACCCAGCGCGGCGACCAGGCAGATGGCGATGACGTAGCCCGCATTCGTTCCCGAACTCCTGGTGTGCATGGGGTGGGTTGTGCGCCGGGAATCCCGGGCGGGTTCATTTGGCGCTGTCGCGGATCGCTCGAAACATGGCTTCGACGTTCTCGATGGGGGTGTTTCCCTGGATGTTGTGAATGGCGTCGAAGACGTAACCGCCGTCCTGGTTGAAGAGGTCGATACGTTCCCGAACCTCCCGGTAGACAGCGTCGGGTGCCCCGAATGCGATGGTCCCCTGCGTGTCCACGCCGCCGCCCCAGAAGACCAGGTCGCGGCCGAACTCCCGCTTGAGGCGGAGCGGTTCCATCTCCGCTGCCGAGCACTGGACCGGATTCAGGATGTCAAAGCCCGCTTTGATGAACTCGGGGATCAGGCGGTACACGGATCCGCACGAGTGAATGAAGGTCTTCCAGCGGGTTTGGCGGTGGATGAGATCGTTGATCTGCTGGTGAAAAGGCTGGTAGAGGTCCTTGTAAGCATCGACCGCGATGAACGGACCGCGTTGCGTGCCGAAATCCGTTCCGGTGATCAGCGCGACCTGCACGGTGCTGCCGAACAGCTGGATCAGCGTCCTGACATTCTGCAGGGCGAGCTCGCATTGCTTCTCGAAGACGCGCCAGACGTAATCGCGGCGAATCTTGGTCGAGATGTACCACTCGGCAACGTCGCGGATGCCGCGCGGGTGCTTGAGCCAGGGGGCGGGCACGAGCGCGATGTCGCCGAATGCCGTGCCGGGCACGATCAGGACGGTGCCGCATTGGGGGCGAGCCTCAAGCCAGGCCTTGCGGTCGCGGTAGTAGGCCAGGTCCGCCTCGCTCAGAAGACCGAACTCCTCGAGGTTGTCGGCCGGGTCCAGCTTTTCCTCGACCACGGGGTCCTGGCGGATCACGGCGTCGAAGAAATATCCCCCTTGCGGCATGTGGCCGCTGGGTGGGACGGAGGTGTCGCCTTCCGGATGCATGTACCAGCCACCGTCCGGTGCCGGCGTGAGATTCAACTGGCCGGGCACAAGGCAGGGCGTGCCATCGAAAAGCGTGAAGGGCTTCCAGTCCTTCGCTTCGGTGCCGAAGATGGACCTGCGGCCGAGGATGCCGATGACATCAATGCCCAGGGCCGCGCGAAGTTCATCGTCAATCTCGCCCAGCATCTGGTAGGGCTCGATGACCTTGACCCGGTAGTCGGGCTGGCCGAGCAGACGTTGACGGAGGCGATGAACGACCGAGACGTGGATGCCGGTCACGAACGTGGCCCCGAAGTCCACTGGGACGCGGTCAGGGGAGCGGTGATCCAGCGCGGCTTGAAGGCGGTCGCGAGAAGTCATGGCGGTGTGGGCTCCATGGAACAATGCGCGTGCCCGGCTGACAACTGCGATTTCGAGCTGAAGGTTTCAGCCGCGCGACTCCGCGCAGCCTCGGTCCACCCGTTGGCTGGGTGCAGCCCCCGGTTGCCCGGCGATGGCGGCGGCGAATCACGGGCGAAGGTTGAAAAGCGCCGGGTGCGGAGCACAATGCGGGACACATGACGATCCTGCCCATCGTGGCCCGTGAGTTGCGCGTTGCCGCGCGTCGGCGTGCGACCCACTGGAGCCGGGTGGTAGCGGCGTTGCTGGCGTGGTGCGTCGGAGCCGTGGTGTACGCCAGTGCGGCGCGCCGGGGCGTGGCGGAGCTTGGACTGGTGTTGTTTATTTCGTTGGCCTGGCTGGCTTTCCTGTTCGCGGCGCTGGCGGGTGCGCGGCTGACCTCGGACGCGATCAGTGAAGAGCGGCGTGAGGGGACGCTCGGGTTGCTGTTCCTGACGGATCTCAAGGGGCATGACATCGTGTTTGGGAAGCTGGCGGCCTCCTCGGTGAACGCGCTGTATTCGTTGCTCGCGATCGTTCCCATCCTGGGACTGGCCCTGCTGTTCGGGGGCGTGAGCGGCAAGCAGTTTTGGCAGAGCATTCTGGTCCTGGTGAACACCATGCTCTTCTCGCTCGCGGTGGGTCTCTGCGTTTCGACGTGGTTTGAGAACGGACGGCGGGCCGCGGCCGTGACCGTGCTGTTGCTCCTCGTCGTAACGCTGGGGCCTGTGCTGGTCCTGGGGATGATTGGTGCCAGGCAGGGGCCCGGGGCCGCCCAAAGCGCGTTTGCGGTCATGGTTCCCAGTCCGGGACTGGCCCTTGCCCTGGCTGCCGTACCGGGGGCGCCCGCTCCCCTGGCCTCCCTGTTGTGGGCGTCCTTGGGAACGACGATTGGGCTGACCGTGGTCTGCCTGGTGGCGAGCAGTCTCATCGTGCCGCGCGTGTGGCACGACCAGCCCGTCTCATCGCGCCGGATGGCCTGGCGCGAGCGCCGTACCCAGTGGGCTTACGGGGCCCGGGCCGCGCGCGAGGCGTTGCGTCACCGGCTTCTGGCCGTGAACCCGTTTTTCTGGCTCACCTCGCGCGATCGTCTCAAACCCTGGTATGTGTGGGCGGCGTTTGCGGGGGCCGGGCTCTTCTGGCTGTGGGGCCGTCGCGAATTCGGGGCCGACTGGGAGGACGCCGGCGCGCTGCTGAGTCTATCGCAGTTTCTGTACGGCGCGCTGAAGCTTTGGATTGCGGCGTGTGTCGTGACCCGGTTGGCGGAGGATCGGCGGAGTGCGGCGCTGGAGCTGTTGCTGACCACACCCCTCCGGGTGCGGGACATCCGCCTGGGGCTTTACCACTCGGTTCGCCGGCAGTTTCTCTGGCCGCTTCTTCTCCTGATCGGGTTGGATCTGTTTCTCGCGTCGGTAGCGGCGCGCCAGTACTACGGCGACCGGGACGTGATGGTGGGGGTATACGCGGCGCGGTTGGTCCTGCTGGTGCTGGACGTGGTGACGCTCTGGGCGCTGGGCCCGTGGGTCGCCGTGAAGGCGAAGCATCCCAACCAGGCGGCGGCGCAACTTTTGCTCCGCGTCTGTATCCTGCCCTGGCTGGTGTTCATCGTGCTCACGATCGCCGCGGGAATTGCCGCCGAGTGGCGGTTGGTCCAGTGGAACTGGTCGGAGCGGATGGTGCTGGCGGGCTGGTTCCTGCTCGGCTTGCTCAACGATCTCGGCTGGCTGGTGTACGCGTTGACGCGTTCGGAGTCCGCCTTGCGGGCTGCCGCGGCCGCGCGTTACGAGCGCTCGTCGGCCTGGTGGCAGTGGTGGCGGCCTTCTGCTTGAGACGGGAGGGAGCTCCGGTTGACCGCGGTTTGGAGAAGCGGACCGCGTGATTCGGTCCTGAACCTCCCGGAGGAGAATGGCGTGAGCTCAACGTCCCCAGAGACTGGCTCCCTTGGGGCTGCTCAGGCGTCGCGGCGGCGTGTTGGTCGCCCGTGAGGGGGTTGGGGATTTCTCCTTGAAGGCACCGCGCAGGAACCAATGCCGCTTGAAACCTTCGATGAGCTCGTCCGAGTGGAGCAGAAGCGAGTGCAGCGTGGTGACAAAATTGGTGTTCGCGCTGACCTGAAGGTTGAGATTGCTGATGATGGTGGACATCTCGCGCATGGGGGCGTCGAGTTGCGCGACGATGGCGGTGACGTTGGTGTTCGCGCTGGTGAGCAGCGCCGAGGTGTTGGTGAGAACGGTCGTGGTATTGGTGAGCGCGGTATTGGCGCTGACCAGGGTCACGTTGGCGTTGGTCGTGGCGGTCAGGACCTGACGGTACAGGTCGGGAGGAATCGCCCAGCGTCCCAGCGATCCCTCGGAATCGGTGAGATGGCCGGTGATGACGGCCAGGTTGGTGACCAGGGGCCGGCTGGTCAGGAGCAGGGTATTCGCGTTGGACAGCGCGGCGTCGAGTTGGGCCGTGATGCTCAGGAGCTGATTCGTGAGCACACCTTCGGTCTCCCGGACGATGGACTCGATCCGTTCGGTCAACGCCGGGGCTTCTTCCGGCTCGAGCCAGTAGGGACCGGCGTTCGGATCGTAGGGCACGTAGTCGTGATTCTGGTCCCACACGGCGGTGACGGGCCGGGACCGAAGTTCTTTTTCCGAGTAGGCGACGCGGTTCGCGATCCGGATTTTCTCCCGGCCCTCGGTCGCCAGGCGGTCGAGGAGGTCCTGGTCCAGCGGCAGCAACGTGAGCCAGACGGGGGCTTCGCGGTTGGTGAGGGACTCGGGATTCCGGATGGAATCGACGAGCAGTTTGTTCCGGTTGGTGACGAGGGTTGCGGCTTGGGCGAGGGAATACTCCTGAATGTCCCAGATCAGGTGGGTCGGAAGATAATTGCTACCCTTGGTCACTTCGACGGCGCGGTTGCCCAGGAAATCGGAAGGACTGACGCGGACCTTGGAGCCTTTGGTCCAGAGATAGCCGAAATAGGGGGCGCGCACCGTGAACTCGACGTAGACGTTGTAGAAGTCTTCCGGCGGTTGGCCATCGATCCGGGTGATCTCGCCTACCGTGAAGCCCATGAGGGTGACGGGGTCCCCCACTTTCAAGCCCGCCGCACTGTAAAGCGCCGTGTAGTACCTGACCTTGGTCACGAACCAGCCCTTGCGAATCCCGGTCTGGTAGACATACCACGCGAACCCGGCGAGGAGCGTCAGCGTGGCCAGGAGCACAAACACCCCCACGGCGCGCTCGACGCGGCTGAGCCGGGTTCGCAGCTGGGGGGTCAGGTCGGGCACGCGCAGAGGTTAATCAGCCGCCGCGGCCTCGGCGAGCAATTCACGCACGAGGGGTTCGCGGGCGTTGGCCAGTTCGTCACGCCCTCCCAACGCCCGCCACGTGCCATCCTCGATCAGCGCAAACTGCCCGCCCACGCTCAGCCAGGGCCGAAGATCGTCGGTGGCCACCACGAGGGTTGAGGGCCGGGCCGCCACGGCTGCCGGACCGTCGTTCCCTTGAAGGAAGCGGAGCCACCAGCGTGCCTGGGCCGTGTTCAACTCCGCCAGCGGGTCATCCAGGAACAGCACCTCGGGCGTCAGTGCCAGCGCCCGGGCCAACGCGGCGCGCTGGCAATACGCGGGGCTTACCTGCCCCGGCAGTCGGTCGGCCAGCGAGAGGAGTCCAAACTGCGACAGCAGGGCGGCCACCTCTTCGGCCGTCGCCGCGGGGGCGACATTGCGATGGTAACAGAGCGGCAGCGCGATGTTCTGAGCCAGAGTCAAATGACTGAGCAACCGCCCGCCGCCGCCGTAGATGAAGCCGATTCGCCGGCGCGCCGCCCGGCTCTCGTCGCCCGTCAACCGATCGGCCGGAACGCCGGAGAGTCGTACCTCGCCCGAGGTACAGGGACGAAGTCCCGCCGCCGTCTCGAGGAGGATTGTCTTGCCCGACCCGGCCAGGCCGCCGACGACCCAGAAATCGCCGGGCTTGATCTGCCATTGGACGCCGCGCACGACGCGCCGCTCCGGGTGAGTATCCCCGTGGACGGTCACGTCATGCAGTTCGATTTCCAGAAGCGGCTTCACCACGACCAAGGTGCGGTTCGTCAGAGCAGGAGATAAAGCAGGATGAACACGGCGTCCAGCAGCACACAGGCCAGCAGCGACGCCACCACCGCCGTCCCCGTGACCCCGGCCACCTCGCGGAGTTGGAGCGGCCGGGAGAGTCCCTGGAAACAGCTGGCCAGCGCGATGGCCATTCCGAATCCGGCTGACTTGAGTCCCAACAGCAGAAAATCCTGCCAGGTCAACGCGAGCGCGACCTGCCGGAAGTAGTCGCCGGGTTTGAGGGGCACATCCTGGAGAAAAGCGAACACGTAACCGGCGACCAGCGCGCCCACCACGAGATACGCGGTGAGGGCGAACACGGCCACCATCATCCCGAGCACCCGGGGAACAACCATCAGCAGCACCGGGTCCATTCCGAGTGCCTCCACGGCTTCGACCTCACCCAGCGCCCGCGAGGTTCCCAGTTCCACCACCGTGGGCACGCCCACGCGCATCAGGACGAGCAACGCCGTCGCCAGCGGGCCCAGTTCGCGGATGACGCCCATCACCATCACCGTTCCCACCAGGTGCTGGACACCGACACGCGACAGCAAGGCGACGGTTTGACCGATGATCGCCCAGCCCATCGCCAGGGCGATGATCGAGGTGATGGGCAGCAGGCGGATCCCCGCCGCGGCGATATGATGCGAAATGAGCGGGCGCATCATCACCGAGGTGCTGCGGTAGCGCCGCACGAAAACGGCCATGGTGATGAGGGCAAACGCCGTGAGCCGTCTGGCCGTGTCCCAAGCCCCCAGTAGCCAGCCTCCGGCAAGCCGCGTGTAGGACCGCGGCCAGGCGGACGTGAGCAAGGCGTCCAAGCTCAACCAGCCACGGGCGCTCCGGGGAGCCTCGGCCATGGGCGAAGGCTAGGATCCGATCCCGTGCCGGTCAAAGCGCATTTGGCTTCGGCCGGGTGCAGATGCCTGGTCGTGCTGAGATTGCAGCTGTGGCCAACCCAAGGGTTGCTGTCGCCGATTTTTTGAAACAAATGAGGGTGATGCCGAGTATCTGAGAGCATGACAGAGCTGACTACGACCACTGTTCCAGGCCGTGCCGCCGGGAGCCCGATCCCCGGAACTGGCCGTGGCCGATCCGAACCGCTGACTGCCGTGCCCCGGATCCTGAGTTCAGCCCGCGCCACCTCGGCTGGCTTGCGCCGGAGTTCCCCAACCGGACCGAGCCCGCACCACAGCCCGGTATGCCCCACGCATCTCAGCAGCTTGAGCGGACTATGGCTCAGAGCCCTCGAGGAAGAGGCTCGAGTCGTCGCCCCGATCGAGCGGATGCTCACCGCGGTGGCAACCGTGGCCGCGGCCGCGGCGATTGCCGTGGCGCTCGGCACTGCGCTTCAGTTGGTCGGGAACTGGTCCGGTTTCGTTCGCTTCACCGAGCGGTTGCTTTTGTGAGGTCCGCCTCAGCCGGCATTCCGCGACGCCTGAGGACGACATAACCCAGCAACCCCAGACCGGCGACGCAGCCGTAGGCGGCGGGTTCCGGGATCGGATTGTCGAAGGTGGTCTCAAGCTGGAAATCGTCGACAGCGACGCTGTCCCGCGAGCCGGAACCGGTGCTGGGATTCAACGCCGCCAGCCGGATCCACAGAGGCTCAGCCTGATTCTCGGCGGCCGCGGGCAAGACGAAGCTCTGCGTTTGAGCACCCCAGACGTCCCGCGTGAACGTCCCGATGGGAACGAAACTCGTGGGGCTGACGCCCAGGCCGTAGTCTGCCGTCCACGTTACCGTTCGGCCTTCTTCGTCAAGAAGCAGGTAGGAAAACGACAGGGTGAGGTTGCGATGCCCCAGTGAATTGGCGACTTGAAGGACAAGAGCCGCTCCCGGATCGCCGGTGCTGGACGTGGGGCGAATGCCCAGGGCCCGATCGGCAGCAGCTGCCTGGGTCGCCGCGCTGGCGGAGGAGCTGAGTCCATCGGTGGAAGCGTAGTTGTGAAATCCCCCCGCGGTTCCGCTCCAGGCGTAGGCGGCCGGATCGAACACCGCCGCTGTACCGAGCCCGCTGGAGGTGGCGCCGAGTCGCACACTCCAGCCGGTTGGCAGTCCCGTCGCGAGCGAATCGAAGTCCTGTTGGTACGGGGATGAGGTGAGGGTGACCTGGGATCGGGCGGGTGTGGCCAGGGCGCCGAGGGAGAGGGCCGCGATGAGGGCGTGGATGGGACGTGGTTTCATGGCGTGGGGTTCTCTGACGTTGTCGGTTTACCTTCCACGCCATCTTGCGGATTCCACCGGCGCGGTAAACGGGAGGTGCCGGCAAAGGCAGGGTTACCTTGGCGGAATCGGGACGGAGTTGCCAAACGCCGCCTTTTCGTCCCGGGGAGCCAGGGAAAGCAGGGATCAGCCGCCCGTGTGCCCTGCCCGCGCGCCGCGGCTGAGCTGGCAAGCCGGGCAGGTGCCGAAGAACTGAAGCCGGTGCGTCAGGGCGGAAAAGCCCGTGTCGCGGGCGAGGCGGGCCTGGAGTTCGCCGAGGATGCACTGGTCCATCTCGACGACGGCCCAGCAGTGGCGACACACCAGATGGTGGTGATGCCCGTCGTCGCCTTCGGTGAGGATCCGGTAACGGGCCACGCCATCCCCCAGGTCGAAGCGTTGAACTGCGCCCAGGCCTTCCAGGAGGTGCAAGGAGCGATAGACGGTGACGACATCACAGAAGCCCCCCGGCAGGGCTTCGTGGATTTCCTTGCTGCTGAGCGGCCGGCCGGCTTCGGCAAGCACGCGCAAAATCGCCTGCCGCGGCCCGGTAAGCCGCCGTGACTGTCCCCGCAGACGACCGCTGACCTGGGCCACCAACTCGGACCGGTCATCGTCTGCCTGGACCTTCGGTTTCATCGGCGACGTTCAATGAAACGCCACCGTGGCGCTTCCCAGGACCAACCCCAGCAGGATGGCCGCCACCTTGGCCCAGTTGAAGCGGTGAAGATCGCTCGCCTCGAAGAGAATGGTGGTGGCGATGTGCATGAAGATCCCGATGACGACCGCGGTGAGTTCCCGGGTGTAATGGGTCAGTGAAGTGTGCTGGCTGAGCGTGAGGCCGATGGGCGCCATCAAAGCAAACACCCCAATCCACCGGAGGGCCTGGCCCCGGCTCAGTCCGCTGTGCAGCAGCATCCCCAGCAACGCGACGGTTACCGGGTAGTTGTGAAGGACGATGCTCCAGAGGAGCATCTGTCGGGACGCCGGATCATGGTGGTGGGCGGGGTCACCGAGGGCGAGGGCTTCCACGAAGGCATGCAGGCAGAGCCCCAGGACCACCCCCATCGGAAACCGCCCCTCGACCGTGTGGATGTGTCCGTGCTCGACGCCGAGCGAAATCACGTCGAGGAGGACCTGGATGAAGAAGCCGGCGAGCATCAGGAGTCCCACCGCCACGGGAGAGATCGTGTGGGCCTCTTCGCCGGCGTGGGCGTGACCGGCTGTGGCGTAAACCTCCGGGAGCAGGTGGAGGAACGTGATGCAGAGCAGGTACGCGCCGGTGAAGGCGTTGAACAGCTTCACGTGCGCCCGGTTGTCGAGGCGGAACGCGAAGATGGTGGCGACCCCGGCGGCGATGGAGGAGAGGAGGAGCAGGTAGTCCATGAGACGGCCGGTTCAGCGCCGACATGGATCAGCCGGGCCGGGCGCGGGAGGGGAGAACTTGATGCAATTGATTTGCATCTCAAGTCCGCGAAAAACCGTCCTCGGCGAGGACGGCAAATTCGGGGCTACTTCATCAGCAACATCTGACGGGCGCGTTTCACGGCGCGCGTCATGCGTCGCTGATAGTGGGCCGGCAGGCCGGTGTACTTCCGCGGCAGGATCCGGCCGGCATCGGTGACGTACTGCCGGAGCAGCGCCACGTTCTTGTAGTCGAGCGATTCGATCGTGAAGTCGACCTTGGGCCGGGGGCGGGGCGTGCGAACCTCGCCGGAACTGCGCCGGCGGGACTTGCGCCCGTCGGTTTTCTCGAGGTGAGTCTTGCGGGGCATGCGATTACTTGATCTCGCGGTGGAGGGTATGACGGCGAAGGAAGCGGTTGTATTTGCGCAACTCCACCTTCTCAGTCTGGGTCTTCTTGTTGCGGGTGGTCTGGTAGCGGGAGGGAGGTTTGCCCTCCTTCCGGGCTTCCGTGCACTCGATGGTCACCAATTCACGCGGCATAAATCACTCTTTTTCCTTGGCCGGCTTCTCCTCTTCTTCGCCATCCTCTTCAACATCCGGGGTGGCCACCGAGTCGATCATGCCGAGGGATCCCAGCTTGCGTTGGCGCAGGGCGCCTTCGCGTTCGAGTTGAGCCTGGGCTTCGACGGTGAAGCGGGTCCAGGGGATGGCGTCGAGCCGGGCCTTGGGGATGGGTTTCCCGGTCAATTCGCAGGTGCCGTAGGTGCCTCGCTGGATCCGTTTGAGGGCCTCGTCGATTTCGTAGATGGCGTCCTGGTCGGACGAGAGCAGGCTGAGCGCGAAATCGCGGTCGAAATTATCCGTGCCGGAATCCGCCATGTGGAGGCTGTAGCCGTCCATTTCCTCGGCTGATTCCTTGGCCAGGCCGCTCATCTGTCGGATGAGCCGCTCCCGGAGGTCGAGCAGGGTGCGGTAATAACGCTGCCATTCCGGCTTCACGTTAACCTCGCCATTCTCGCCCTGGGTGGTTGTCACGGTCCCGAGGATGGAGGCGGCAGTTGCCGCCTTAACATTCCGGCCGCGGGCCACTTTGGAAACTGTCTTGGTCGGTTTTGTCACTTTCTTTGTCACAGCCTCAATTCTGAGGTTGAGGTGGATTCCTCGCCCTCCACGCCGGTCGCGGCGAACGAAGGCCGGACAACGTACCAAAGAGCCACCAGTCCGCCAGAAAAATCTTGGGGCAATGCAAAGCTGCGCTCGGGGGCGCGGAAGGCCCCTTCGGAGCTTGGGCGACAGCGGGTAGCCTTCAATGGAGGAACTCCGCGACGTTTTCGCGGGTGACGCGCCGGAATGGGAGGAGCACCTGTTGGTCCACAGGTTGCTTACGGGCGAGCTTCACGGCCGTCTCGAGTGCGGTGGCGGCCTGGCCGCGGGCATCCTGAAACACCGTGGCGTCCAGACGGCCGTCCTTCACCGCCTGCAGGGCGTCCGCGATGGCGTCGACGCTGGCGACCACGACGCGGTCCTTCAACCGGGCTTGCTCGAGGGCGATCAGGGCGCCCATGCCCATCTCATCGTTCTGGGCGAAGACGGCCTGGATATGGGTGCCGTGCGCCTGGATCCAGTTTTCCATCAAGGCGATGGCTCTGGCGCGGTCCCACTCGGCAGTCTGATGCGCGAGGAGGTTCAAATCGGGGTACCTGGCGAGCACCGCCCGTGCGCCTTGATCGCGCTTCAGTTGCGCGGCCTGTCCCATGAAGCCGTGCATCATGACGACGTTGCCCCGCCCGCCCAGTCGCTGGGCGATGTAGTCCATCGCCAGTTCGGCGGATTCCTCGTCGCGCGATCCCACGAAGGCGTCCGGGACCGAGCGCGTCTCGGAGTTGACGTTCACCAGGGGAATCCCGGCAGCCCGGGCCTTGTCCACTGCGGGGGAACTGGCCTCGACTTCACAGGGGTTCAGGATGATGGCGTCCACTCGTTGGGCGATAAAGTTCTCGACCTGCTGGACCTGGCGTTCGGCGCTGCGTTGGGCATCACTGATGAGGAGGTTCACCCCGAGTTCGTTCGCTTTCGCGGTCAGGGCGGTCTGCAGCATGACGATGAACTCCGACGACAGGTTCAGCAGGGAGACCCCGATGACGAGGGCGTTGGTGTCGCGTGGCGCTGCGGCGGTGGCGGGCGTACGTCGTTCGCTGCAACCGGCTCCCAGGGACACCAGGAAACCGCACAGCAGCGCGAAGCCGAAGAGGCGTCGAATCGAGGGCATGCGGGCAAGAGAGCTACGTCGACCGGGTGCCGGTGACAAGCGTTAAGCACCGGGCTCGGAGGGCTCGGAGGGCGGCTCCTCCGGATTGCGCCAGCGGTGCCCCTGGGCTTGAAGCAGTTCATCAGCGGCCCGGGGTCCCCAGGTTCCGGCCGGGTACATCTCCCGCTCGGCGAGTGGGAGGCCGTCCCATCCTGCGCGGATGGCGTCGACGAGGTTCCAGGCGGTCTCGACCTCGTCCCGGCGGATGAAGAGCGTCGGATCACCTTCCAGAGCGTCCAGCAGGAGGCGCTCGTAGGCCTCCGGCGTGTAGGCGCCGAACTCCGAGTCGTAGCGGAATTGCATGCGGACCGGGCGGACCGTCAGGTTCACTCCGGGAACCTTGCCATTGAAACGCAGAGAAATGCCTTCGTGCGGCTGCAGGCGCAACGTGAGGGCGTTGGCGTCGAGCCGCGGGCCGCATCCCGCCGCGAACAACACGTTGGGAGTCGGGCGAAACTGGACGCGAACCTCGCTGGCACTGAGGGGCAGGGCCTTGCCGGTCCGGAGATAGAAGGGCACGCCGGACCACCGCCAGTTGTCGATCAAGAGTCGCAGCGCGACGAACGTCTCGACGTTCGAGTCCGCTTGCACGCGGGCTTCACGCCGATAGGCGCGGAGGTCCGTGGCCGACCCGGCGCCGTGGGTATACTGACCCCGAACGACGTTCTGCCCCACGGCCTGCGAACGAAGGGGGCGGATCGAATTCAACAGCTTCACCTTTTCGTCCCGGACGGCTTCGGCATGGAGGGAGACGGGAGGCTCCATGCTGATGAGGGCCAGCACCTGCAGGAGGTGATTCTGGACCATGTCCCGCAGGGCGCCGGCTTCTTCATAATAACCGCCGCGCGAACCCACGCCCTGCCGCTCGCTGACGGTGATCTGAACGTGATCCACCGTGTCGCGGGTCCAGAGCCGCTCGAAGATCGCATTGGAGAACCGGAACATGAGGATGTTCTGGACGGTCTCCTTGCCGAGATAATGGTCGATCCGCAGCAGTTGTCCCTCGTGAGCATGCGCGGTCAGGTCGGCGTTGAGCTGGCGCGCTGAAGCCAGGTCATGGCCGAAGGGCTTCTCGACCACCACGCGATGCCACGTCTCCGGGGCGGGCTCGCGACGCAGCAGCCCCGAAGCGCTCAGGTGACGCACCACCGCCGCAAATTGGCTGGGGGGCATCGCCAGATAGAAGAGGCGGTTCTCGCGGACTTCCGCGGGCTCGAATTGTTCGAGCCGCGCTCGCAAGCGGTCGTAGGCATCGGGCTGGGAGAAATCCGCCGGGAGAAAGTGCAAGGTATCCGCAAATGCCGTCCACGAAGCCTCATCGACGGGTTGCGTTCGAGAAAAGCGGTCGAGTGCCTCTCTGAGTTCCGCACGCCAGGCGGCGTCGTTCTTCTCCCGGCGGGCGACGCCCACGATGCGCACCGGGGTGGGAAGCCGGTTCTCCCGATGGAGATGGTACAGCGCGGGGATCAGCTTGCGGGCGGTGAGATCGCCGCTGGCCCCGAAGATGACGATGCTGCAAGGGTTGAGCTGCCGCGGCTTTGAGTCGAGGCGGCAGCTCAGGAGGTCATCGAAGGCTCCAAGCTCATCCATGGCCCGCAAGGTGGACGAGATCTCACGCCGCATCAACCGCTCGCGCGAGTCTACTCCGATGCCTGGGGTTCCAGGCGTGCCGCCACGCCGCCGGGCGGAGCCGGGCTGGCCTCGCCAGCCCTGGCCGGGGCGCGCGTGCGAGGCAGTCCCGCCGCGGCTTCCCGCAAATGCGCGAGAAGCTGGTGGCGTGCGGTGGCGCGTACCAGGTGGTTGTTGATGCCGCAAATCAGGACCCAGGCCACAACCACGGCCGTCCAACTCCAGACGCCCACCACAAAGAGGACTGCCAGGAGAATCAGCCAGGGAACGACCAGCACGCGGTAGACGGCGCGCATGGATGCCAGATGCGGCTTTCGACCCGAGACGCTGAACCACATGCCCGCCCAGGCAAGTGTGGGCATGTCCCAAACGAACAAACCCATGGTGACCAGGGCTGGAATCCACGCCGTGTCCCCGGCGACGGGTGTCGTGAGGAAGAGCAGAACCAACTCGACCGCCAGCACGCCGAGGACCGGTAGCGCGAAGAGCCGCCGCATCGCCAGCATCTGGCCCCGGACGATCTGGTCGGGAGTCAAGGGAGTGGTCAAGAGCAGTTCGAGGGCGCCGTTGCGCCGGTCCTCCGCAAACCGGGCAGCCGCTTCCGACGCGGCGAGCCACTTCAGCATGACCTGAAAGAACATCCCCACCAGCATCGTGGCGCCCGCACTCCAAAAGTGCCAGTCCAGCACCAGGCGCGCCCCGAGCCAGAGGGCCAAAGCCGCGACACAGGCGCCCCCGAGCAGCGTGCGCTTCAGGCGCTGCCGGCTTCCGAGCCAAAGGATCGGATTGGTGTCCAGGAGACGCTGGCGCAAGGCACGCCGCACGCCTTGCTCCCCCAGCACGAGCTCTTGCCAGCGACGTTGCCAGGTCTCGGAAAGCCGCCAGGCGGTGGCTTCCCGCCAGGCGCGCGTCGTGACCGCACCGGCCCCGCCCAAGGCGAGCCAGGAGACCAAGTGGAGGCCCACCAGACCGATCCAGAACGTTTCTGGATTCGCGGCATACGCGGTGGCTGACGAGAACCTGTAGGCGGCCAACGGGTTGAACGGCGCCAGGATGAGCGCGGCCGAGGGCGTGAGAGCCTCCAACATCGGGGCCAGCCAGGGCGCAACCGCCGCCCCCAGAAACAGGGCGAATCCTGTCAGCGCGAAGGCGCTCCGCCCTTCCTCGCACAGCGACGACATCAGGATCCCGGCGCTCAGCGAAAACCACAGCGTGTTCAGGAGCACCAGCACAACCCGGCCGAATTCGGCGAGGCTCACCCCTCCGAGCAGGAGGCTGACCGCGACGACCGGGAGGACCGCCCACACACTGAACACCGCGGTGACGGAGGCTGCCGCCAGTTTGCCAAACACGATCGCGGGGGCTTTCAAGTCCGTGAGGAAGAGCAGGCCCAGAGTCCCTTCGCGCTTCTCCTCGCTGAGTGCGTCTGCCGTAAACGCCGGCCCCGCGGCGAGGCACAACGCGAATGCCAGCATGGACAAGACTTCGAACAACTGGCGGCCATGAGCCTGCCCGCCGGCCCAGTCACCGCTGATCCACAGCTGGAACGCTCCCACGGCCACCGCACCAACCGCTGCCGCCACGCGGGCGACGAAGGCGCTCCGCCGGCGCGCGGCCACGCGCAGTTCACGCTCCACAATGGGCAGGAGTTGCATGCCAATTCGACCAAGGCGCCGCGGCGATGTTCCTCAAGGTCCTCCGCGCCGCGCCGCTCTCACCCTGAACCGCCGTCAGGTAGGGCAGACGTTCCTGTCTGCCAGTCGGGGCGACGTCCCCGTCGCCCACCGCCCCGCCGGACTGGAAAGTCCGGCCCACCCAGGGACTGCGCGCCCAACCTCGGAAGACCGCTTCATGCTCACGGAGCAGGTTCGCAAGGAACCACGAACTCTCGAACACCAACCGCCATGGGCGGGCCCCGGGGCTACGGATTCCGGCCACTCTCGCCTGCCGTGGCGAGCTGAACGGGGCTGGCCCTCCGGTTTGACGGCGACAGCCCTCGCCAGCGAAGCCATGACCACGGCGGATGAAGCGTCTGGGAGGCGGCGGCGCGGAAGTGCCGGTGCAGCCGCGATCGCGCCCACAGAATCAGGATCAGGTTCTTCCCCACCCAGCCCGCCATCCGGCCCAGTGGCAGGGCGAGGTAACCCGCCGGACTTAGCTTCTGCAACCAGGGCAGGCTCTGGATCCAGCCGGCGACTCGTGCCTGGAACTGGCCTCCTTGCAGCGGGAGGTAATGTCCGATGGCCCACGGAACCAGGATCACCGTGGTAAAGGTCAGCAGCAACGCGAGGCCGGGCTTCCGCAAGGAGAGGCTGAACCACGCGCCGACAAAGGTGAGCGCCAGGACGTCGCTCAGGAAGTTCAGATAGCTGTTCGTGGCCGAGATGATGTAGAACGGCAGGTAGCTGAAGGCCGGCGTGACGGGGCTCTTGATCTGCGACGCCATTCCCCACACGAACCACACATGCAGCAGTCCGATGGCCGCGATCGGCCAGAAAAAGTAGCCGAAGAGCGCCCGGCCATGGCCACGCAGCAGGGTTCGGACGGGAAGTGGCGAGGTGAGCAGCAGCTCCAAGGCTCCCGAGCGCCGCGCCTCAAGGAAGAAATGGCACGCCATGACGGTGATCCAGACCCGGTTCGTGAAGACCAGCGCGTACGCGAAATTCTGGTGGAACTGCTGGGCATTGGGGTTCTTGCGCGAACCCACCGCAATCCAATAGACATTGATCGCCACCAGGCTGACCAGCATCCAGAACACGAGGTGCGGCCAACGCATCCGCCCGGCCAGGGCCCGCAGGGGATTGGATTCCAACCGGCGCCGGAAGGCGCGGCGCCAGCCTGGCGTGTATCCCAGCCGAAGCCACCAGCGGCGCCTGGCCGGTTGCTCGCCCGGATCCTCGCGCCAGATGCGTGGCAGCAGGACGGTGGTCAGGATCATGAAGAGCCAGGTGAAGCCATGGACCAGGCCCAGCGACGTCCAATACAGGGCCGGCGAGGCCTTGTAGGCCGCATCCATGGCGAGGGCGCCCGTGTAGGCGGGACTGATCAGTGCCAGCGGGGGCAGTTCATTCACCTGCCGGCCAAACACGCCCAGCATCACGAACACAAAGAGACCGGGAACCAGCCCGGCGAAACCCAGAATCAAAGCCACCGCACCCAGGGTCGCCTTGCTCTGTTCGCGGCTGATCGAGGACACGAACATCCCCGCCGAGAGCGAAAACAGAATGGCATTGGTCACCGCGAGCGCGACCCGGCCGTATTCACCCGGGGTGACGCCCCCGAGCAGGAGCGGGAGACCCAGGGACGGGAGGATGGCGAGCAAGCCGTAGAAGCCCGACAACGACGTGGCGATCCACTTTCCGAGCACCACGTGGAAGCTGCTGAGCTCGGTGAGGAAGAGCAGTCCGAGCGTGCCGTCCCGCTTCTCTTCGCTGATGCAATCCGCGGTGATGAACGGCCCAATCAGGAGGCAAAAGGCGAACGCCAGCACGCACAAATAGGAGAAGAGCGTGCTGCCCAGGACCGCCGGTTGCTGCGTCCGGCCCAGGCCCAGGACCACCCAGGCGCACACGGTGGCGGCGACCAGGGCGGCCGCCACGCGCAGCCAGTAGGTCTTGCCGCGCCGCCCCGCCACGCGCAGTTCGCGTTCGATGATGGGCATGATCACCATGCGAGCAGCAGTCTAGGGCGCAGGAGACGAACTCCAAGTGTGAAGTCGACGCGAACGACCTTGCCCCGAAGGATCCCCGGGAGCAGCCTTCCCGGGTCTATGACGGACGCTGCCGCCGCCTTTCAGAGCCATTTCGGAGCCGCTGCCACTCACTCGACACTCGCGCCTGGTCGGGTCGAATTGCTGGGGAATCACACCGACTACAACCAGGGACTCGTCATGGCCCTCGCGGTCGACAGGCAGGTTTCCATGGCGGGCGCACGCCGGAATGACGGCCAGGTGGAGGTGATTTCCACCGCCTTTCCCGGGGCGGCGCGTTTCCCCTGCGATGCGATCCGGAAGGATCGGGCGACGTCCTGGGCGGATTATGTGCGCGGGGTGTTGTTGCAGCTCCGGGAGCGCGGACATTCGTTCGGAGGGTTCAACGCCGCGATTCACAGCACGATCCCGCTCGGCGGCGGCCTGAGCAGCTCGGCGGCCCTCCTGGTCGCGACCGCTTTGCTCGTGAGGAAGCTGTACCCGTACGCGATCGACGAAGCCGGCCGGATCACGCCGCTTCCGGCGGCCGATCGAGAAACCGCTCCGCTGCGCCCGGGCGAACTTCTGGCGCTGGCGAAGCTCTGCCAGGCTGCCGAGAACCGCTTCGTGGGTGTGAATTGCGGCCTGCTGGACCACATTTCCTCGCTGTTCGGCCGGGCGGGGGAGGTTATCCTGATCGACTGCCTGAGTGTCGAAGTGGACCATACGCCGTTTGCCCAGGATGTCGCCGTGGTGGTTTGCCCATCCGGCGTGCGTCACGCCCTGGTCGCCGGCGAGTACAACGACCGTCGGCGGAGCTGCGAGGCGGCCGCGCGTGCTTTGGGCGTGGCTTCATTGCGGTTCGTCACTCCGGAGGGGCTGACGGCGGGCCGTGAGAAGCTGAGCCCGCACGAGTACGAGTGCGCCCTGCACGTGGTGGGGGAAATCGATCGGGTGGCGCGGGGGGCCGCGTTGCTCAGGGCGGGCCGTTTCGAGGATTTTGGTCCACTCCTGTTTCAGAGCCATGAGAGTTCCCGGCTGAACTTCCACAACAGCTGTCCCGAACTCGACGTCCTGGTGGACCTCGCCCGGAAGCATCCGGCCTGTCTCGGAGCTCGCCTCACCGGGGGCGGCTTTGGCGGATCCACGCTGAACCTGGTGCGAGCCGATTCGGTGGAAGGCTTCCGGACGCACATGGCGGAGGGATTTCGAGCCGCGACGCAGCGTCCGTTGGAGTCCTGGGTGTGCCGGGTTGTCGACGGGGCGCGCTGAAGCCTTCGGGGCGTGTCCTGAGGCGGAGTTACGGGCGCCTTTCCATGAACCTGCCCCGAAAAGCGGGGATGAATCCCCGCACTCCAGGCGCTTCGCGACCCCGGACGTGCCTTGGAGCGGCGCGAAGCGTTTGGAGTGCGTCCGCTTTAGCGGCGCTTTTTGGTTCATGGTCACGGAGCAGGTCAGCAGGAACAGGTCGCTTTCCATGAACCTCCCGCGGAGCGCGGACTTCAGTCCGCAGGATGCCACGCCGGCGCAGGGACGTCCCTGCGGGCTGAAGCCCGCGTTCCTCACCGGTTCATGGTCACTCCGCATGGCCGCCAGGCCAAGGGAACTCCCCACGAGCCCCCTGGCCGCGCGCCCGGTCAGCCCGTCGGCCCGCCGGGCGGCAGCCGGTTCGGATGCGGGTCGCGATGAAGAGTGTCTTCTGTCTGCCGGGCAAGCAGTTGAGCGAACGGATCGCCTGGCCGCGGCGTCGGGTGCGTTTCTTGACGATGCCCGACGCGTCCGCTAGGGTCAGCTGAATTTGGCGCATTTACCATGAACGGTCCCCACAGTTTTCTGATTCCAATGGTGGTCGAGCAGACCGGCCGCGGCGAACGCGGTTACGACATCTATTCCCGGTTGCTTGTGGACCGCATCGTGTTCCTCGGAACTCCCGTGGATGACATGGTGGCGAACGTGATCATCGCGCAGTTGCTGTTTCTGCAGATGAATGACCCGAAGAAGGACATTCATCTCTACATCAATTCGCCGGGGGGCAATGTCTCCGCCGGCCTGGCCATCTACGACACCATTCAGTTCCTCACGTGCGACGTGAACACGTACTGTGTTGGCATGGCGGCCAGCATGGGGGCCTTCTTGCTGGCGTCGGGTGCGAAGGGGAAACGTTATGCCCTGCCCAATTCGGACATCATGATCCACCAGGTGTCCGGCGGCGCCCAAGGCTCGGCAAGCGACGTCGAACGGTCGGTGGAGCACATGTTCAAGCTGAAGAAGCGGCTCAACCGGATCCTGGCCCAGCATACGGGCAAGAGCGAAGCCGAGGTCGAGCGCGACTCGGATCGCGATTACTGGATGGGGGCCGAGGAGGCGAAGGCCTACGGCCTCGTCGACGAAGTGGTGAAGTCCCGCAAGGAGGTCCCGGCCCTCGCGGGCGAGACCAATCGGGCGCTGCTCACCTGAGCGTTCCGCCGCTGCCTGCGCTTCGCCCATGGCTCGTCCGTCCCAGATGACCCTTTGCAGCTTCTGCGGCAAGTCGCATGCCGAGGTGAAGAAGCTCATCCAGGGGCCGGGGGTCTACATCTGCGACACGTGCGTCCTGCTCTGCAAGGCGGTCCTGGACAAGGAAGCCAAGGCGCAGACGGTCCGGCGCAACCAGCGCCTCCATGTCCCACGGCCCGCCGAAATCAAGGCCATCCTGGACGAGTACTGCATCGGGCAGGACGCGGCCAAGCGCACGCTGGCGGTGGCGGTGCACAACCATTACAAGCGCATCCAGACGGAGCTGGGCATCAATCCACGACCCGGATGCGAGCAGCACGCCGACGTGGAGTTGGAAAAGAGCAACATCCTGCTCATCGGCCCAACCGGGTCCGGCAAGACGCTGCTCGCCCGTTCTCTCGCCCGGGCCCTGGACGTGCCTTTCGCCATCGCCGACGCCACCACGCTCACCGAGGCGGGCTATGTGGGCGAGGACGTCGAGAACATCATTCTCCGCCTGCTGCAGAACGCGGACTATGACGTCAAGCGCACCCAGGTGGGCATCGTTTACATCGACGAGATCGACAAGATCGCGCGGCGAACCGAGAACGTGTCCATCACCCGAGATGTTTCGGGCGAAGGCGTCCAGCAGGCCTTGCTCAAGATTCTCGAAGGGACGGTCTGCAACGTCCCTCCGCAAGGCGGCCGCAAACATCCCCAGCAGGAATACGTCCGGGTGGATACCACCAACATCCTGTTCATCTGCGGCGGGGCCTTCGTGGGACTGGACCGAATCGTGCACCGGCGTCTCGGCAACCGGGTGATGGGCTTTGGCGCCATTGAGCGTGGCGCCTCGGTCGCGAGCCTTTGCAGCCGGGAAATCGTCAAGCAGGTCGAGCCTGAGGACCTGCTCGCCTTCGGGTTCATCCCGGAGTTTGTCGGACGCCTGCCCGCGGTGAGTGTCCTGGACGAATTGAACGCCGACCAGTTGGTGCGGATTCTATCGGAGCCGCGCAACGCCTTGCTGCGGCAGTACACCAAGCTCATGGCGATGGAAGGTGTCGACCTCGAGTTCACCGCGGATGCGCGACAGGAACTTGCCGCCCAGGCCCTGCGCAAAGGGACGGGCGCGCGCGCCCTGCGGGCCCTGCTCGAACGAGTGATGCTGGATGTGATGTATGATGTCCCGAGCGCCAGTGACGTCTCCGCGATCACCATCACGGCCGCATCGGTGCGGGGCGAGACTCCCGCGCTCCTGAAACGGAAGACCCACCGCGCGGCGGCTTAGGTCAGCCCCGGCCTGCTCACCGGTCACCCGGCTGCGGACTCGGATTCAACCTCGATCCCGGCTGCGGCCTGACTGATCACGGCATCCCCCGAAGCGCGTCCCCCCAGGACCCGGGCCCGATGGGCCAGCATGCGGCTGATCGCGAGGAGGAAAGGCGTGGCGAGCGCCGGCGCCTCGCGCGTGATCTGGGTGAATGCCTTGGCCGGAAGCTTGAGCAGCGTGCTGTTCTCGTTGGCCACGATGTCGCTGGCCCGTTCGCCTTCGATCAGCAGGGCGAGTTCGCCGAACGTCTCCCCCACCCCCAGCGTCAGAATCGTCACCTCGCGCTCGCCCCGAAATTCGCGGGCGCGCATCTCCCCCTCCAGCACGGAGTACATCGCGTCGCCCGGGTCGCCCTTCTTGAACAGGGTGGCGAACTTGGGAATCCTGACCTCGTCGAGGTAAGAAAGCAGAGAAGCGAGTTGCGCCTGGTCCATCTCCGCGAGGACCTTGATCCGGCGGAGTTGTTCCGGGCGCAGGTTTACCGCGCCGACCGGGACGGGTGCGGCGGCCTTCCCGGAGGGTCTGATAAACCGCAGCTCCGGCAGATCACTGGCCCGGAGCCAATCGCGTTGCTCGTCACGGTAGACGAACGTCTCGGGGCGCAGCCGGCCCTGGCGGAACCAGGTCACCAAGCCGGGCAGTTCGACCGGGCCGTAAGCGATGTTATCCGCTCCCCAGATCCGATACGTCGGCGCAGTCTGTGTTTGCATAGTGGTCAGCCTGACTGGCGCAAACTATCCGGAGCGCCCGGGGCGGGGAAGAGATTTCTGGGTCGCGCCGGCCTCCAGGAATCGCGGGCCGGGCGACGTGGCGCGGAGCCACTTTGGTGCGGCAAGACTCCCCATGAACCGCAGCCAGGTAGGGCGGGCACTCCGCTGCCCGCCGGTGGGGCGAGGCTGCTGCCGAGCCGCGCCAGTGTTGAAGTGGTCCGGCTCGCGGGCCTTCGCCGCGCCGGAGGGGCTACGGCCCCGCGGGCGGGGACGCTCGCCCCCCCGGCCCCGAAAAGCGGGGATGAATCCCCGCACTCCAGGCGCTTCGCGGCCCCGGACG
>CAZHUS010000036.1:0-73658 GCA_964535555.1 uncultured Verrucomicrobiota bacterium | reverse complement strand
GGTTCTCACCAAGGCACGGAGCGCACGGAGTGGGAGCGGGTCAGTCCTGTTCTGGCAGGGGCGACATTCCATCGAGGCAGCAAGCTCCGGCAGTCAACCTCTCCGCGGGCTCTGCGCCTCCGTGAGAGCCTGAGGGTTCTGGCTCAGATCGAAGGGTGCGAGGGAGGAGTCTGGTTCTCACCAGGGCACGGCGCGCACGGAGTGGGAGCGGGTCGGTCCTGTTCTCCGGCCCGATGCCGCACTTGCCGCCGGGCCATGCGTTCGCTAGCGTCCCGCCTCCGTTGGCGAGGACGCGTGCCCGACGCCGCGCCCAGCCGACAGCGACACACATCCATGTCTGACACGTACATCCAGAATCTCTTCGCCGAGCGCATCGGCGGACGGCAGTACGGCAAGTCCACCGCCATCTACAAGTTCGAGAAGATCAAACGGGCCAAGCGCGCCGCCCTGGCCGCGCATCCCGGGGCCGAGATCATCGACATGGGAGTCGGCGAACCGGACGAAATGGCGTTCCCCGAGGTCGTGGCGAAGCTCCACGAGGAAGCGCGCAAACCGGAGAACCGGGGTTATGCCGACAACGGGGATGCCGTCCTCAAGCAGAGTGCCGCGCGTTACCTGGAGCGCGTCTGCCGCGTGACCGGGATCGATCCGGAAACCGAGGTCGTGCACTCGATCGGGAGCAAGGCCGCCCTGTCGATTCTTCCCGCGGCCTTCGTGAATCCCGGCGACGTGGTGCTGATGACGACGCCGGGCTATCCCGTTTTTGGAACCCATTCCCGGTACTATGGCGGGGAAGTCTACAACCTGCCGCTGATCGAGGAGCGGCAGTTCCTGCCGGATCTCGACGCCGTCCCGCGGGAGGTGGCAGCGAAGGCCAAGGCGCTCGTCGTCAATTATCCAAACAACCCGACCGGGGCGGCGGCGACGCCCGAGTTCTTCGAGCGCGTGGTGCATTTCGCGAAGCAGCATGAGCTGATCGTCATCTCGGATGCGGCCTACGCGGCGCTGGTGTTCGAAGGCCAACCGCTGAGCTTCCTGGCCACGCCGGGGGCGAAGGAAGTCGGGGTCGAGCTTCATTCCACCAGCAAGAGTTTCAACATGACCGGCTGGCGCTGCGGTTTTGTGGCCGGCAATGAGCGGGTGGTGCGCGCCTATGCCGATGTGAAGGACAACACCGATTCGGGCCAGTTCCTTGCGATCCAGCACGCGGCCGCCTACGGCTTCGATCACCCGGAAATCACGGAACGCATCGCCGCGAAGTACTCGCGCCGCATGGACGGGTTGGTGGCGACGCTGCGGGCCTCGGGCTTCAATGCCCGCAAGCCGCGCGGTTCGTTCTTCCTGTACGTGAAGGCGCCGGTCGCCGCGGTGAAGGCCGACGGCAGCGAGGTTCCGTTCCGGACGGCGGAGGAGGTGTCGCAGTGGCTCATCACCGACCGGTTGATCTCGACCGTGCCCTGGGATGATGCCGGCGCCTACCTCCGTTTCAGCGTGACGTTCATCGCCCGGGATCAGACGGACGAACAGCGCGTGCTGAGCGAAGTGGGGCGCCGTTTGGGTGAGGTGCGTTTCCGCTTTTGAGCGGGAGGCACGCCCGGTTCAGATCTGGTAGTCGGCAGACGCGGTGCGCTCGCCTTTGGGCAGCACCTTCACCTTGACCTCTTCCGCAAGCACGAGGGAATTGGCCGGCACGCTGTGCGTAAGAAACACGCTGGCGCCGATCGTACTGCCGGATCCGACCACGGTATCGCCGCCCATGATGGTGGCACCCGCGTAAATGGTGACGCGATCCTCGATCGTGGGATGCCGCTTCTGGCCCCGGAGGGTTTGACCGCCGGACAGAGAGCGGGCGACCAGGCCGACGCCCTGGTACATCCGTACCCGCGAGCCGATCACCGAGGTTTCCCCCACCACGGTGCCGGTGCAATGGTCCACGAAGAAGTGAGAGCCGATTTGTGCGCCCGGGTGCAGGTCGAGCCCGGTGCGGCTGTGAGCCCACTCGGTCATGATGCGGGGGATGAGCGCCACCCGACGCCGGTAGAGTTGGTGCGCCATGCGCTGAATGGCCACCGCTTCGACGAACGGGTAAGCCACGATCACTTCGTCCTGGCTGAGCGCCGCCGGGTCGCCGCCGTACGCCGCTTCGACATCGGTCTGGAGGAGGTCCCGCACCTCGGACAGGCATCGCATGAATGCCACCGTCAGGTCCCGGGCGAGCAGCTTCAGCTGGTCCTTGCTTCCAGGTTCGGGAGGGGCGTACTCGAGGCTCTTGAACAGCTCACGCTCCAGGCGTCGTAACACCGACTCGACGACCGGGGTCGTGTTTTCGCGCACTTTGGAGGAGTGGACGATGTGCTCGTCGAAGAAACCCGGAAACAGCAGGCGCAGCAGGTCACTGGCGATGGCGGCGATCACCCTTTGGGAAGGCAGGTTCTTGCCGTCCAGGTGATTGATCCCGCCGGCGCGCGCGTAGGACCCGAGCAGGTGATCGGTCAGTTCGCCGACCGTGTCATTCATCGGTCGACTATCTGGCAGGGGCGCTCCTGACGCAACTCGCGACGGGGCAGCCCCACGGCCACCGGCTGACAAGCCTCCAGCTTGCGACGTGGCGGCTGGAGGATGGTGCGGCGTGAGCTTGCGGCCCAAATTTCCGTGCAGACGGGAGACAACGCGTTAGCCTGCCGCCATGCCTGATGATCCCTATGGCCAGCTCCTCGATGCCACGGTGCGGCACCTCGAGGAGTTGCGGCGGCACGGCGTGAAGTACGTGAGTGTCGAGCCGCAGTCGCTGGCCGCGCTGACTTCGTCCGGACCGGCCCGGGCGAGTGCGTCGCGCCGGAGCGAATCCGCCCCGGTTCGACGTTCAAGCTCCCCGGCGGCTGCCACCGTGGGCAGCACGCCGCCTCGCCAGTCCGCCGCTTCACCGGTCGCCCACACGTCATCCCGTGCCCCGGTGGCGACGGGTTCGCCTCCCGTTCAGCCAACCCAAGCCGGATTTGCCGTGAGCCCGCGACGAGGTGCCCTGTCGCCGGCGGAGAAAGAGACAGCCATGGCGGCGCTGCGGCAGCGCGCGCTGGCCTGCCGGAAGTGCAGTCACCTGGCGGCGGCGCGCCGGAACGTCGTCTTCGGCGTTGGCGACATCCATTCGCCGCTCATGTTCGTGGGGGAGGCCCCGGGTGCGGATGAAGACGCCCAGGGAGAGCCTTTCGTCGGGAAGGCGGGTCAGTTGCTCACGCGCATCATCCAGACGATGGGACTGAGCCGGGAGCGCGTTTATATCGCGAACATCCTGAAGTGTCGTCCGGACACTCCCGGCCAGGCGAGCGGCAACCGCAAGCCCACGCCCTCGGAGATGGCCACGTGCATTCCGCACCTGCTCGAGCAGATCGACATCATTCAGCCCAAGGTGATCGTCGCGTTGGGTGCGACGGCGATGGAGGGACTGTTTGGCAAGACCGAGGGTGTCACGCGCGCCCGCGGCAAATGGCTTCAGTTTCGCGACACCCCGGTCATGCCGACCTATCACCCGGCCTACCTGCTGCGCAACCAGGCGATCACCGAAAAGCGGAAGGTCTGGGAGGACATGCTGGCGGTGATGGAGCGCCTGGGGATGCCGATTTCCGAGAAGCAACGCGGCTATTTTCTGTCGGCGTGAAGGAGGGGAGCGGAGCCCGCTCCCGCAGGTGACGGACGTCAGGTGCCCATGAATCCGACAACGAAGCGCTATGCGATCGGCGGTCTCGCCGTCCTCGGTCTGCTCGCCGCGTTCGTGACCGAGGAGCGGGTCCGCGGGCATCTGAACCTGAAGTCCTGGGAGCGGGCGATGCGCGCCAAGGGTGAGAAACTCAGCGTGGCCGAACTGGCCCCGCCCATTACCAACTCCGGGGTGCGCGTGCTCAACCCGGGGCAGTTTCAACTGCTCCTGCTCACCACCGGCACGCAAGGTCCCGCCGTGGATCGCAAGGAAGTTCCCGACGGCAAGGAGGTCGTGCTGTGGCGGCTTGCCCATTGGCAGACGCAACCCGGCCAGACGAACGGCTGGGAGGGATTCGCCGCGGAGTTCGGCCCAATCCGTGAGCGCCTGCCGGCGATTCGCCAGGGGCTAACGAACGAGTCGATCGTCATCCAGTTGCCTTACGAGCAGGGTTTCAACGGTCTGCTGCCGCACCTCAGCAGCGTCAAGGGCGCGGCCACCACGCTTCGACTCGGAACCTTGCTGGCCTTGCAAGAGGGCCGGCTCGACGAGGCGGTCGAGAACATCCGCACCGCGGCGGCCCTGGTGGAGATTCAACGTCAGGAAGGGCTGATCATCAGCCAGTTGGTGCGCATGGCCGTCGCCGAGATCGGGCTGGGGCAGATGGTGTGGCAATCGGCTCAAGCCGACGGTTGGACGGACGCGCAGCTCGCCTCGATCCAGGCGGCGTGGGCGGCTTCCGAGTTCGTGTCGGCGATGATCCGGGCCCTGCAGATGGAGCGGGGGATGGTCGGTTCGTACTACCAGGGACGCGCGACCAGTGCTCAGGAGTTGGCGTCGTCCATGCAGATGGCGGACTCCCCGGGAGGGGCGTCCAGTGCCGAGCTGGGGTCGCTGAGGGAGTTGCTGGCCCCTGTGATCGAGTCGGGAGCGGGGGTGCGTCGGTTCATGTTCGTTGCCTTCTGGCAATTTGCCTGGGCGGAGCAGGATCAACTGTTCCATCACCAGGGGATTCAACAGCTCGTGGACGCAGCCGGTTCGGCGGCAAGGGCGAGGGACTTCAGTTCTTTCAGACAACGCGACCGCGGCGGAACGGGCTTCAGCTTTGGCCTGCCCGCGGCCTTTGATCCCGCGAAGATGAGCCGTTGGGAACGGAACAAGCACTGGCTCACGCTGATGATGCTCGGTTCCTCGGATGTCGCCCTGGAAAAGGCGGTCAGCATCGAATGCCATCGGGAGCTGGCGCTCACGGCAATAGCCTTGAAACGCCATCGCCTGCGCCACGGGGCCTGGCCCGCCCGACTCGAGGACCTGGTCCCCGCGCTGCTTCCGGAGGTTCCCCGGGACTGGATGAATGGCCAGCCGCTGCGTTACCGCGTCAATCCCGACGGGACCTACAGCCTGTATTCCGTCGGGATGGACGGAATCGATGACGGTGGCGACCCGACCCAGGTACGCGGTGTGGCCTGGCATTTCTCCCGGGGACGTGACTGGGTCTGGCCAGTCCCGGCCAGCGAGGCCGAAGTGAGTGGCGCGATGCGCACTTCGGGGCGGAAGCGGTTTCCGGTACCGGTGCCGCAGCCTGCGAGCCAGGGTGAGTAAAGGGTGCCGGATGCGGCGGGCAGCGGAGTGCCCGTCCTCCCTGGCTGCGGTTCATGGAGAGTCCCCTTGGCCGGGCGGCCATGCGCCATGGCCATGAACCCAAAAGCGCCGGTAAACCGGACGCACTCCAAACGCTTCGCGCCGCTCCAAGGCACGTCCGGGGCCGCGAAGCGCTTGGAGTGCGGGGATTCATCCCCGCTTTTCGGAGCCGGTTCATGGAAAGTCGCCCGACCGGCAGACAGGGATGTTCGCCCTACCTGCGGAGGATTCATGAAGAGACAAGGGGCAACGCCCGCGTGGCTTTGGGCTTCCTACCCTCTCGGGAGATTGCTAGCGTGCGGTCATGGCTGACGCACTCACGGTGGGATTTCTGGGCGCGGGCAAGATGGCCACGGCGTTGGCTCGAGGGTTTCTGCAGGCTGGCCTGGTGCTCCCCGAGAACCTGAAGGCGAGTGACATCTCGCCGGCCGCATGCGCTGACTTTCAAGGGGCAACCGGTGCCGCCGCCGGCGCGGGCAACGGGGCGATCGCCAGGTCAGCCGAAGTCTTGATCGTCGCGGTGAAGCCCGCCCAGGTGTTGGCGGTGCTGCAGGATGTGGCGCGGGAGATTTCGGAGCGGCACCTGATCATCTCCATCGCGGCAGGGGTGACGCTGGGGAAACTGGAGGCCGCACTCCCGCCGGGATCGCGGGTCATCCGCGTCATGCCGAACACGCCCGCGTTGGTCGGTGAAGGCGGTGCAGCCTTCGCCACCGGCAGGAACGCCCGGCGCGAGGATGCCGAGTTGGCGCGGAAGCTGTTTTGTTCGGTGGGACTTGCCCTGGAAGTCGCGGAGCCGTTGCTCGATGCGGTCACGGGCGTCAGCGGCAGCGGACCCGCCTACGCGTACCTGATGATCGAGGCGTTGAGCGACGGGGGTGTGGCTGCCGGCCTGCCCCGGGACGTCGCGACCCGGTTGGCCGCGCAGACCCTTTTGGGAGCGGCCCGCATGGTGCTGGAAACGGGCAAGCATCCGGGCGAACTGAAGGACATGGTTACCAGCCCGGGGGGCACCACGATCGACGCCTTGCACGAACTCGAGAAGGCAGGACTGCGCGGTGCGTTGATGACGGCCGTTCGCACCGCGGCGGCCAAAGCACGGTTGTTGGGACAGCAATGATCCTCCCGCCACCTACAGACACGCAGGCCCGGCTGATCTGGGCGGCCATCACCGGTCTCGCGCTCGCCGTGCTGGTGGGGCTGGTCGTGGGACTGATCTGGGGGCTCGGCCAGGTCCTGGGCATTCTGGCCCCGGTGCTTTGGCCGCTTGCGGTGGCGGGCGTCATCGCGTACCTGCTGGACCCGGTTGTTGACTACCTCGAATCCAGGCGCATTCCCCGCACCCGCGCCATCCTCTCGGTGTTCGCGCTGGCCTTGGTGCTGGTGGCTGCCCTGATCGGAAGCGTGGTGCCGCGGGTCGTCGTGGAAACGCGCGAACTCGCCCAAAAGGTGCCTGTCTACGCGACGAATCTTCATCACCGGGTCGAGGTCTGGATCAACGATCCGCCGCAGTTGATCCGCCGGGTCCTGCGGCTGCTGCCGCTCGGGATGACCAACAGCCCCCCGGGGACGAATGTGACGCTTACGAATGTGGCGCCGCCTCCGTCGGTCGGGAGTCCACCGGAGCTCCTCAGCACGCAGTTGCTTTCGCCGCAGCCCACGCCCATCCCGGACCGAACGCCTGCCCCGGGCACGAACGCCCTGGCGCCGGTCGTGGAGAGTCCGGTGGCTGCGGGCTCGCAGGCCACGCGGCCGCCGGATCTCATCGAGTTGGCGCGATCGTGGGGGGTGGAGTTGGACCCCAAGCTATTCACAAGCGCGACCGGCTGGCTGACGGGGGCCGTCCAGAAGATCGGGTTCTGGGTGTTTGGCCAGGTCGGGCGCGTCGCTTCGTGGTTCGGAGTCATGGTGGGGCTCTTTCTGATCCCGGTTTACGCGTTCTATTTCCTGCTCGAGAAGCGCGGCATCAAGTCGAAGTGGGCCGAGTACCTCCCGCTGGCGCGGTCGCACCTGAAGGACGAACTGGCGTTTGTGATCGGCTCGATCAACGACTACCTGATCGCCTTCTTTCGCGGACAGGTGCTGGTGGCGATCTGTGACGGGGTCATGTACGCCGTTGGGTTTTCGATCATCGGCCTGCCGTACGCGGTGTTGCTGGGAGTGGCCGCGACGTTCCTGACCCTGATCCCTTACATCGGGGCGGCGATCACGTTCGTCTCGGCGCTGATCATCGCGTTCGTCCAGTACACCGACTGGCTGCATCCGCTCCTGGCCCTGGTGGTGTACGCGGTGGTTCAGCTGCTGGAGGGGTTCATTATTCAGCCCAAGATCATGGGCGATCGCGTGGGATTGCACCCGCTCACCATCATCATCGCCGTGATTACGGGAACCACGCTGCTGGGCGGCATCCTCGGGGGCATCTTGGCGATCCCGCTGACCGCCGCGCTGCGGGTGCTGATGTTCCGCTACGTCTGGAAGCGTCGCCCGCCGGTCCACGGCACGTAGGGCAGGCTTTTCAGCCCGCCGTTTTTCTGGGCTTTCGAGCCCGGCGACTGGAAGTCGGCGAGCGGTAAGTCGTGCGAAGTGCCGAACTGGATCCCCGTGGAGCGGGCGGGGTCGCCACGGGTGTGGCGTTCTGCGCTGGTGCGGTGTGGTGCGGCGGACAACGGAGTGCCGCCCTACCTTGACGGTTCTCCCGTTACCAGAGGAACGACCTCTGCTCGGACAATACCTTGTCGCCCTCGCGCAACGAGAGGCGCCACGCCACGATTTCTCCGAGTTGGTCCGCCAGCGCTTTCTCGAACTTCACGCGTTTCCAGCGGCTGAACTTCCCCGTGGGGTCCACGGTCAGATCCACCGTGAACGGGTCACCCTTGGGACGCTCGGTGGTGACCAGTTCGAGCCGGAGCTGGAGCGTTCGACCCGGTGACTTGCGCGCCTTCCAGTGGATGTCGAATTGCAGGCCGCTGCGGAGGGCGGGGTTGCGCCGCAACATGGCCTGGTACGCGTCCCGCTCGAAGAGGCTGGGAGACAAGGCGTGTTTTCCCTTCAGATCGAGATAATGCGGTAGGACCTTGATGATCTTGTCGGGTGCCGCCTGGGCGAGTGGCAGCGTGGCGAAGAGCCAGGCAGCGGCCATGAGTTGGATCAGCCATGTCATGGGGAGCCGGGACGCCGGGAGGACCGGCGCGCCTGGGGACCCTGAACCGGTGAGGAGCGCGGGCTTGAGCCCGCAGGAACGTCCCGGCGGCGATGTGGCTTCCTGCGGACCGGAGTCCGCGCTCCTGGGGCGGTTCATGGGTGGAGGTTAAAGCGCGGGGTGAGGTTGCTCAATCGCATTTCCTGATCGGAGCGGTGCTGGTGGGTTCCGGTTACCACCGCAGCCGATAATACCCTGGCGGCACCGGGGCGATCCATTGGAGTCCCTCCATCAACGGCGGCGTGCTTACGGATGTCCAGGGGCCGCCCAGCACTTCGGCCGCTTCCACGTCCGCCGCGGGCAGCGTGACGGGCCAGGTGAGCCTGGGGCCTGTCTCATGACTGTCGATCTGGATCAACGGCGTCCGCGTGTCAGCCTCGTAGACGCGCACGTAATCCACGAGCATCCGTTGGGGAAAGACCGCGGTGCCGTCTGGATTGCCGGGGAAGATCCCACCGACAGCGACGTTCAGGATCAGGAAGAAGTCGTGGTTGAAAACCCAGGGCTTCCCGGCAGGAAGGGAAGCCGGGGTGGCCCGGAAGAACTCGCGGTCATCGAGGAACCACCGGACCCGATCCCGTTCCCATTCGATGGCGTAGACGTGGAAGTCATCGGCCAGCCGGCGCCCGCCGGACAGGGTGTAGGTGCTGCCCACGTTCGCTCCTCCCGAGTACCCGGGACCGTGCAGCACGGCGTGCGTGGTGCCCGGTTCGCGGCCGATATTCTCCATGATGTCGACTTCGCCGCAGGCCGGCCATCCGACGGTGGGGAAATCCGTTCCGAGCATCCAGAAAGCGGGCCAAAGCCCCTGCCCGGACGGGATCTGGATGCGGGCCTCCATCCGGCCATAGGTCCACCACGCCTTGCCCATGGTCTTGAGGCGCGCCGAGGTGTACTCGCGGCGGATGCCGTCCGTTCCCGTGTAGGCTTCTTTCCGCGCCTCGATCACCAGCATTCCGCTCTCGACGCGCGAGTTGGCCCGCCGCGTGGTGTAGGACTGCAGTTCGGAATTGCCCCATCCGTGACCGCCGGTGTCAAAGGCCCATCGAGCTGAGGAAGGAGGCGTGCCTTCCGGTTGCTGGAATTCATCACTCCAGACCAGGCGCCACCGGGGTTGTGCGAGGGCGACGGCACCCCAGCCCAACACCACCATCAACAGCCACGCGCGGAACATCCAAGCCATGAGCCAAGTCGCCCGATCATACGTGAAGCTGCGTCCCCCGACAAACGGAATGCCGGAGTGCCCGTTGTGGACCGGTCGGGCGCCGGTTCGCTGGACGCTCGCGGTCCTTATCCGGGGAACTGGCGCTCCGAGCTTCAAAAGTTCGTTTCCACCATCGGCCGGAACGTGAGTTCGTGAACCACGACGTCCTCAGGTGCCTGGATGCAGTCCACGATCACGCGGGCGGCCGACAGGGGGTCCATGTAATCGGGTCGGGCGTTCGGTCGGAAGGTCGTGTTCACGCCTCCGGGATACACCGCGGTGACTTTCACGCCGGATGGGCGGGCTTCCTTGGCGAGACAGCCGGTGAAGCCGTGCAGCGCGTGCTTCATCGTGGTGTAAACCGAGTAGTTCTCGGTCTTCACGTGCACGATGCTGCTGAGCACATTCACGATGTGGCCCGCCCGTCGCGCCGCCATTTCCCGGAGGGCTTCGCGCGCGAGCAGGATCGGGGCGCGGACGTTGACGGCGTAAGAAGTGTCCAGGTCTTCGGCGATGATGCGAGGAATGGGGTCCTTCGCCTTGTTGAAGCCGGCGTTGTTCACCAGTACGTCGACCTGGCCCAGTTCCTGGCGTGCCTGCTCGTAAAGCTTCAGCACGGTATCGCTGTGGGCGAGATCGGCAGGGGCGCCGGGGCAGCCGAGTTCCTGCTGCAGCGTGGCCAACGTCGGGTGGTCGCGGCCGGTGACAAACACCCGAAAACCGGCAGCGTGCAATTGTCGGGCGACCTCGCGGCCGATTCCGCGTGTGGCTCCCGTGATCAAGGCGGTTCTTGGCATGCGCCAGTTCTGTGGCGAGGCGCATGAGCTTGTCAACGCACGACGCACCAGGAGGGGCGGGCTCTCCGCTGCCCGCGGGTGCGAGCCGGCAACGCCGGCGCGCCACGGATGGCGGCGCGTTTGGGCATGCCGGAAAAATCTCAAAAATCGCGCTTGACGTCGGCGGGCGACTGTCATACTGTCCTATGACAGATAACAAACCCGAGCCTGCTCATGCTGCTCCAGCTCAATTTCAAGTCCGGCAAGCCCGTCTACCTCCAGGTGGTGGACCAGATCAAAGCCGCCGCCGCCGCCGGCGCCCTCCAGGCCGGCGAGCCGCTCCCCTCGATCCGCCCGCTCGCCGAGCAGTTGCGCGTCAACCGCAACACCATCGCCAAAGCGTACGCCGAACTTGAGACCCAGGGCGTCATCGAAACCCTCCCCGGCAAAGGCTGCTTCCTCAAGGCCAACGGCTCCCCGTTCAAGCGCGAGGTGCGTAACCAGTTGCTCGCCGAGGAAGTGGATGCCGCCATCGTCCAGGCCCATCACCTGCAGATCGACCGTCCCGATTTTCTGAAGCTGGTGAACCAGCGGCTCGACCTCTTCGAGGCCCGGCGCGCCAAGGCATCAGCCGAATCCGCAAGCTGAGGAGAGATACCATGAAGCATCCTGCCATCCCCGTGACCCTGATCTTCGCCGGAATCCTCGGGCTCAGCCTGGGGCTGAACCGGGTCAACCTCGCACCGCGGTCGCCCGACCTTGCCGCGGTTTACCTCGCCGCCCAGGCTTACCGGCAGAGTCTGGAAACGGAGGCGAAAGCGGTTCCCGCCGCCGTTTCAGCACCCGAGTTGCTCCAGGCCGGCTGGCTGGCTCCCGCCCAGGCCCAGGAACTCGACGGCTGGAACGTCGTCGTTTCGCTCCGGCCCGACGTCAACCGACCGCACGAAGTGCTGATGCGGGTTGGTTTCCCCGATGGAGCCGAGATGGCCGTCTTGTGTGACGGCAGTGTGCAGCGGCGGCTGTGAACCGCATCCGCGAATCCATGGATCCTTCTATGACCACGACGACGACTCCCGTCCTCGAGATTGACAAGCTGGTGCGGCGTTTCGGGCATGCCGATGCCGTCGCGGGGCTGAGCCTGCAGGTCCAGCCCGGACGCTGCTATGGCTTCTTTGGACGCAACGGTGCCGGCAAGACCACGACGATCAAGTGTGTCCTTGACCTGCTTCGGCCGACTTCGGGCGCGGTCCGGCTCTTCGGACTCCAGCCCTCACGGCACGAGGTGGCGGTGAAGTCACGACTGGCGTACGTGCCCGACCAGGTGGCGTTTTATCCCTGGATGACGGTGCGCGAGACGCTCGATTACCTCGCCTCGTTCCGCACGCACTGGAGTGATGACACGGAGGGGGCCCTGCTCGAACGGTTCCAACTCGACACCGAGTGCAAGACGAGCCACCTCTCCAAGGGCCAGCGAACCCAGCTCGCCTTGATTGCCGCCATCTGTCCCGAGCCCGAGTTGCTCATCCTCGACGAACCGACATCCGGGTTGGATCCCATCGTGCGTCGCGAATTCATTCAGACGGTGATCGGTGCCTTCCAGGAGGGGGACCCCGGCCGGAGGACGGTGTTCGTGTCCACGCATCTGATCAGCGAGTTCGAGGGGTTGATCGACGAGTTTACGATCATCGACCGGGGGCGCGAAGTCATGACGATGGCGGCAGACACCGCCCGGGAACAGTACCAGCGGATCTACGCGCGCTTCCCGCGGGAACTGCCGTCGGTGGAGCTGGGCGAGCTCCGGGTCCTGCGGCGCGAAGGGCGCGAATTGGAGGTGGTGGTCAACGGGAACAAGGCGCGGGTGATGGAGCGATTGGAGTCGCTGTCGCCGGAGGCGTTGACGAGCGAGGCGCTCACGCTGGAGGAGATCTTCGTGACCGCGCTCAAGCAGGAAGGAGGGGCGGCATGAGAGCGCGCAACCGGGTGCCGGTGCTGTTCCTGCTGCCGGGGTGGGTACGGACGCCCGTGCTCTCCGTCGGCGCGGCGAAGGAACTGCACGAGCTCGTGCCGTTCGGCGTGGTGGCGTTGGCGGCGAGCCTGGTCGGGTTGCTGGGGTTGCCGCAGGTGTTGCCCCCGGCGGCGTGGGTGTTTTACCTGGCCGGCGAGGTGGCGGTGGTGGCGATGGGAGCGGCAGCTTTCGGCCACGAGTTCTCCCACCGCACGCTCGTGTTGAGCCTCAGCCAACCGGTGCGCCGGCGCGAGCTTTGGTGGTTGAAGATGCAGGTCTTGGGCGCGGCCATGGCCGTGCTGTTCCTCCTCCGGCTGGCGGGTCCGGTGCTGCATGGCAACGGCTGGGCTTTTTTCGGGTTTGCCGGGCTTATGTCCGTGACGTCGTTGGGCTACGGACTGCTGGTGGCCCCGGCGCTGACGCTCTGGAGCCGCAGCACGCTGGCGGGGACGGTATTCACGCTGGCGTTGCCCATCGTGCTCTGGCAGGCCGCGGCGTTGGTGGCTTGTGTGCCGTACGGGCTTGAGAACCGCGATTCGCCCGTGGTGCAGGGAGTGGCAACCACGTGGTTTGTTGCCGGGACGGTTGGGGCGTGGCTGCTCGGCCCGATCCTCACGTATGTGGCTTTCACTCGTCTCGAAGCCACGGAGTCGCGCGGTGTGGCGATTCGTCTGCCGCGGTTCTTTGGCGGCGTTGCCGGGACGACCGTGCGCTCGGGTGGTGCGGCGCTCCGGTCGAACGCGACGGCGGTTTCGGGTGGGCGGGCGGAGACCATGGAACCGGGCGGACGGCTTGTGGCCGTCCGGCGCACGAAGCGGAGGGATTGGCTGGCGCTGACCGGTAAGGAGCTCCGATTGATGGCGCCGGCGTTCGTGGTGGCGGGCTTGTACCTGTTGATCGCCGGCTTCGATTTGGTCCTGCGCGGGCTGGGGCATCACGGACCGGCAGGGACGGCGGGCACTTCCGAGCTGTTGACGGCAGCTACGATGGTTTACGGCGTGTTGGTCAGCCTCTTGGTGGGCTCGCTGGCGTGTGCGGAGGACCGTCATGCCGGTACGCTCCAGTGGCATCTGGTGCAACCGGTGGCCGTTTGGCGGCAGTGGGCGGTGAAAGCGGTCACTGCCCTGGTGCTGGCGCTGGTGTTGGCGATCGGCCTGCCCTGGCTGGTGATCGAGGTCGGAGGAGCCTTGGGCCTGCTGTCCCCGACGGGCAAAGTTGTCCCCATGGGAACGGGCATCGCCGCCTTGCAGGTGCTGGGCTTGTGCACGCTCGCGCTGTACATCTCGACGCTGGCGCCGACTGCCCTGCGCGCGATGCTCTGGGCCGCCCCCATCGGTCTCACGCTCGAGACGCTGGGATGGGGGATGTTGGATAGGGCGCCGACCCGTGCGGGGTTGTGGAACTGGTTTGTGCCGTTCGAAACGGAGGGACGGTCGCTCTTCTCACCGGCGGGGGCGGGATGGGTACTCGTCTGGGGGGGGCTGTTGGCGGGGTTCTTCATCAGCGCGCTTGCGTGTGCCTGCCAGAACTACCGGAGGCTGGATCAGCGGGCGTCGCGAGTGATGCGCCATGGGGTGGTGGTGGTGGGCTACAGCGTTGTGGCGTTGGCGGCGTGCTTCTCGTTCAAGCAGGTGATGGGTGCGGTTGGGGGCGCGCTGCCGATGCGCCCGGAAACGCTTGCCGAACTCCAGGCGCGGATCTGCGCCGAGAACGTGTCGGCTCTCGGCAATGCGGTGGGTCGATGGGCCCTGGCGCACCAGCAGCAGCCACCGCCGGACTTGGGTGCACTGGTCCAGGAACTGGCTTCCCCGGAGCCGTTGGTGTGTCCGGCTGACCCCAACCGGAAGGCCGCGGGCGATTGGGCATCCTGGAATCCCCAACAGATCACCTACACCTACGAACCGCTCCCGGGGCCCACCCAACCGTTCTGGACCTGCGAGATCGGCTGCCCCATCCACGCCACGAAATCGGTTTCCGGAGTGGTCAGGCTGGGTCACCGCCTCGGTCCGGAGGGCGGTTCGAACAGTCAACCGGCGACAACCGGCCCGGGAGCGCGATGGCTGATGCGCTACGGAATGAATTCGAAGCCCAGCCGGGAGTCGGTCGCGACGAACGCGCCATCGCCCGTCCCGTAGGGAATCGAGCGCGGCGCCGGGCATCCGGTCTTGGACCTGGCGCGGCGTGGGCCCTCCTACCAGACGCCGAAGAAGTAGACCGCGAGCGTGGCGGCGAGGCCCAGTCCAGCAATAATCCCCAGGAGAAATCCAGCGGCGACACCGACGCGTCGGTGCCGGGCGTCCTCCTCCTGCTGGAGTTCAGCAAGTTGCTGTGGAGTCAGCATGATCAGCCCACACTCAAGGTGCACGGGGACCGTAAGCCCGGGTGCATCGCCTGTACAGGCGGAAGCGGTGGGAGGAGGCGGCTGCCGGGCCGTGTTGAGCGCCCAAGCGTACGGCTCACGGAAACGCTCGCCCTACCGGGTTGTGAAGGGTAGGGCGGGCACTCCCCTGCCTGCCGATCCTGCGCACAAGGGATTGCGCGCGCCATACCTTCCCATGAACCTGATCCGAAAAGCGGGGATGAATCCCCGCACTCCAGGCGCTTCGCGACTTCGGACGCGCCATGGAGCGGCGCGAAGCGTTTGGAGTGCGTCCGGTTTACCGGCGCTTTTCGGTTCATGCCCACGGCGCATGGTCGACAGGCGAAGGGCACCTTCCATGAACCATCCCCCGGAGCGCGGACTTCAGTCCGCAGGAAGCCACGCCGGCGCAGGGACGTCCCTGCGGGCTGGAGCCCGCGCTTCTCAACGGTTCATGGCCACCGAGGCGGTCCACGCGGAACAGGTCGCTTCCCAAGATTCCCTGAGGCCTATTTCCGACACGGTGCCGGTTTCGGCTTGCCGGGAAGGGAAGGCGTTGCTCCCTTGGTTGGCGACCACCCATGGGTTTGCGCATGAAAACGCTGCTGCTCAGTTTCGCCCTCGCCTCCGCGGTTGTCGCCGTTCGCGCGGCGGTCGCCACCGGCACTCCGCGCCCGAACATCCTCTGGATCACGTGCGAGGATACGGGACCGCAGCTTGGGTGCTACGGCGACCGTTTCGCCACCACTCCCAACCTGGATCGCCTTGCCGTTCGTGGCATGATGTACACCCGCGCCTGGTCCGGAGCTCCGGTCTGTGCCCCGGCGCGCACGGCGATCATCAGCGGGCTGTACCCGCCTTCAACGGGGTCGGAGCACATGCGCAGCCTCGTGCCGCTCCCGTCCGGGTTCCAGATGTACCCGCAGTTCCTCCGAGGCGCGGGCTATTACTGCTCCAACAACGAGAAGGAGGATTACAACCTCGAAAAGCCAGGCAAGGTCTGGGACGAATCGTCCCGGCGCGCGCATTGGAAGAACCGTGGTGCGGGTCAGCCCTTCTTCGCCGTCTTCAACCACACGGTGACTCACGAAAGCCAGATCCGCCTTCGTCCGCACACGCAGGTGCATGATCCGGCGCGCGTGCGTGTGCCCGCCTACCATCCGGACATCCCGGAGGTGCGGCAGGACTGGGCCCAGTATTATGACAAGGTGACGGAGATGGACAGCCTGGCCGGGGCCAACTTGAGAGAGCTGGAGGAAGCCGGGTTGGCCGAGGACACGATCGTCTTCTTCTACGGCGATCACGGCCCCGGGATCTCGCGCTGCAAGCGGTTTCCCTACAACTCCGGTTTGAGTGTCCCGTTGATCGTTTACGTGCCGGAGAAGTGGCGCGCGCTCGCGCCGCCCGAGTATCAAGCCGGGGGGCGTTCGGATCGACTCGTGAGTTTCGTCGACCTCGCGCCCACGGTGTTGAGCCTTGCAGGCCTCAAGGCGCCTCGTTGGATGCAGGGAACGGCGTTCATGGGCGAGCACGCTTCCGCATCGCGACCTTTCAACTTTGGCTATCGTGGCCGGATGGATGAACGCATCGATCTGGTGCGAAGCGTGACGGACGGCCGGTTCGTCTACGTGCGGAACTACCGTCCGGATCTTCCGCATGGCCAGCATGTCGCCTACATGTTCGTGACCCCTTCGACCCGGGCCTGGAAGAAGCTTTACGACGAGGGCGCCTTGCCGCCGGCACAGGCCTATTTCTGGCAGCGCAAGGCGCCGGAGGAGCTCTACGATTTGCAGACCGACCCGGACGAGGTCGTCAACCTGGCCGGCTCGCCAGGCCTGCAGAACGTCAAAGCCCGTCTGAGCGCGGCCTTGCGAAGCCAGCTCCTTGCCACTCGCGATCTGGGGTTCCTTCCGGAGGCGGAAATGCAGTCGCGCCGGGGGACGGTGGCGCCGTACGACCTCGGGCATGATCCCGGCCGCTACCCGTTGGAGCGGATCCTCGAGGCTGCGGAACGGGCGTCGATGCCCACAGGAACCGACCCCGGAGCGGACGAGCGGGACCTTTCCGACACGGACGCCGGCGTTCGCTTCTGGGCGATCACCGGTCTGCAGGTCCGGGGAGCTGAGGCGGTACTCGCTCGACGCGAGGCGTTGCGAAAGGCCCTGGAGGACCCGTCCGGTTCGGTGCGGATCGCCGCTGCCCAGGCGCTGGGCGCCTTTGGAGAGGCGGAAGACGTGGACCGCGCGCTTCAGACGCTGGTTCCTCTGGCGAGCCTCGAAAGATCCGGGCTGTACCTTGCGGTCGAGGCGTTGAACGCCTTGGATGCGCTCGGCGCGAAGGTGAAACCAGTGTTTCCGGACCTGCGGAAGCTCCCCACCACGCTCCCGGGCGTCTCGACGCGAATGAGCGAGCTGGTCCCGCGCTTGCTCAAGGACATTCTCGGCACCGAGGCTTCCGAGCCATGACCACGGACCGGACGATCGGACCGGTCTCACGGCCTTTTTTTGGTGTTGCCTCAAAGAGGACCCCTGCTACGTTGCCACAGCAATCCTGAAAGACCTTGTGGACCTCTACGTGGGCTGCGCCCCGCGGAGGGTACACGCGGTCGCGCGGAGTCAACCCATCAACAGAAAGCCGTATCAGCATGAGCACCCCAGCACCGAAAGAACCCTTGTTCCTGCCGCGACTGTGCGCCCTGGCCGTTGGCGCCCTGCTTTCCGCTGCTCCCGCGTCGGGTGCGGCGACTGTTGGTCTGTTTTACGGAGGCGATCCGGATGAAGGGCTCGATTTGCAGGGCAACTTCGTTTACGCGATCAACATTGGCCCGTATGGCGCCGCCGGAAAGGCCGGTGATGCGGACTTCACCGGCGACAACGTTGCCGGCGTCACGGTCACGGCCGGCAACCAGATCGTCGACTGGAACACGGCGGCGGCCTACGGGGATACCCCGGCCGATGATGTCATGGAACTGGTCATTCGTTCCATCCGTTGGAGCGATGCGGCGTCGGCCACGCCGGTTGTGACCGTCCAACTGGCCGGCATCGAGGTGGGCGCGCGGTACAAGCTGCAGTTGCTCTTCGGCGAGGGCTGTTGCATCAACCGCGGCTTCGACGTGTACCTGAACGGTGCGTTGGTTGCGGATGAAGTCGCCCCGGGCGCGCTCCAGGGCGGCTCGAACGTTCCCGAGTCTGCCGTCGTGGTCACCGAGGAGTTCATGGCCGATAGCCCGGTCCTCGAGATCGTGCTCGATGGCCGATCCGTCTCGACCGCGGAGTTGACGGATCACAACGCGATTCTGAGCGGCGTCACCCTCGAGAAAACCTCGACGGCGAGCGATAGCGACGGCGACGGCCTGAGCGACGCCTGGGAAACGCAGCAGTTCGGCAACCTGAGCCAGACCGGCAGTGGCGATCCGGACAGCGATGGCCTCGACAACAGCGGCGAGTTCACCAAGTCGACCAATCCCACCAAGCCGGATTCGGACGAGGACGGCCTGCTGGATGGGGCGGAGGTGAAAACGCACCTCACCGATCCGCTGAAGAAGGATACGGATCAGGACACGTTGAACGACGATGTGGAAGTCAACACCACCAAGTCCGATCCCAACAAGGCCGATACGGACAGTGACGGCATCAAGGACGGCACCGAGGTGAATACGACCCTGACCGACCCGCTGAAGAGTGACACCGATGGTGACACCGCCAACGACTACGACGAGTTGCGACTGCTCACCGATCCCAAAGACGCCGACAGCAAGCCCAAGAACACCTCGGTGGGCCGGTTCACCGGCGGCGATGCCGGCGAAGGCCTGGACCTGGACGGGGATTTCCTGTACGCGATCCACCTGGGAACCACGCCCGCCGCGGGCCAGATTCGCGACGCGAACTTCACGGAGGATGCGGTCGAGGGAGTGACGGTGCTTGCCCAAAACACCGCGGTGAACTGGCATCCGAATCCGGTGTTTGGTGACACCCCGAATGACGACGTGCTCGAGTTGTTCATGAACACCATTCGCTGGAGCGACGCGGCGAATGCGGCGCAGCCAAATGTCCTGCTCGAATTCGCCAACCTGCAGGCCGGAGGGGCTTACAAGCTCCAGTTGATCGCTGCCGAGGAAGGCTGGCCGCGAGGGTTTGACGTGTTCGTGGACGCTCACCAGGTTGCCGACGACTTCAGCCCGCAGTTCTACCAGGGTGGTTTCACCAAGAACAGCGGCGCGGTTCTCACCCACAGCTTCGTGGCACGCAGCAACGTCGTGACCGCGCTCCTCGACGGCCGCGGTGTGACCCTTCCGGAGTTGACAGACCACAATGCCCTGCTCCAGGCGGCCACGATCGAGGTCATCTCACCTCCAGCCGACTCGGACAGCGACAGCCTGCCCGATGCCTGGGAGAACGAAGTGTTTGGGAACCTCAATCAGACAGCAAGCGCTGACACGGACGCGGATGGCCTGACCAACCTGGACGAGTTTGTGAACTACACCGACCCCACCAAGGCCGACCAGGACAAGGACGGCCTCAAGGACGGCGAGGAGATCAAGACTCACAATACGAATCCCGCCAATGCGGATACTGACGCGGACGGACTCAAGGATGGCGCGGAGGTCAACACCTACCACACCAACCCGCTCAAGCGGGATTCGGACAGCGACGGCGTGACGGACGGCGCCGAGGTCGCGGCCGGCACCAACCCGGCGGACGCCCCGTCTCAGATCAGCAAGATCCGGATCGAGACCCTCACCGGGGGCGATCCGGGCGAAGGATTGGACGCCCAGTGGAACGCAACGCCGGGGGCGGATTTCGCCGGCACGTTCCTTTACGCCGTGAACGTGAGTACGGCGGGTCCTGCCGGGAAGGCTTACGACGCCGACTTCACCGCCGACAACGTTGCGGGTGTCACGGTGACCGCGGCGAACAATGTTGCCGCCTGGGACCAACCGGCCTACGGCGACAGTCCCGCCGATGATGTGCTGGAGAAAGTCACCCAGTCCATCCGCTACAGCCCCACGGTGAGTGTGCGCCTGACGGGGCTGTTCCCGGGCAGCACCTACAAGTGCCAGATGTTCTTCTACGAACAGTGCTGCGCGAACCGTGGCTTCAACGTGTACGCGGACGGCGCTCTGGTCGCGGAGAACTTCGTTCCCACGGAGACCCAGGGTGGCACGGTGAACATCATCAACTCCTGTGCCATGGTTTCGTTCGAGATTGTCACGCAGCGCGACAATCTCTACATCGTGCTCGACGCCGCGGCAGCCACGCGTGAGGACCTGACGGATCCGAACGCCATCCTGGATGGGTTCACCCTCGAGGTCCTGAACCTGGTCGCGTTGCCAACCATCAACGTGAGCCGGGCCGCCAACGGCCAGGTGACCATCACCACGGACAGCACGCTCCAGGTCGCGGACACCGTGACCGGTCCATTCACGAACCTGCCACAGAAGACGGTCACCGTGGACCCGCTCACCGCGGGACCGCAGAAGTTCTACCGGGCGACGCGGTAGCAGCATTCAGGGGAGCGCGCCCGCCTCGAGTGCCGTGGCGGGCGCCTCACCCGACAGGTGGAGACGCCCGCCCGGTGAGGGCGCCGGTCGGGACACGCGAGAGCGCGTGTGCTCCCCTTTCCGGGTTGGGGAGCGCACCCGGCTCGGGTGCTGTGGCGGGCGCCTCGCCCGCCACTCGGAGACGCCCGACCGGCGAGGGCGTAAACAGGGACACGCAACACCTGAGAGAGCGTGTTCTCCCCTTCAGCTCGGGAGCGGGGTGTCGTCTTCGATGAGCCCGCGGCCACGAGTCTCGGGAGCGAAGGGAAGCGCGGCCAGACCCACCAGGAACACCAGGCACAAGGTGATCCCCGCGTACCGGAGCGGGAGCAGACCGGGAAGGTGGCCGAAGACCTTGCTGGTAAGGAGTCCCAAGGTCAGTGGTCCGAGTGCGGCCGCGAACCGGCCGACATTGTAGCAGAAGGAAACGCCGGTGCTGCGAAGCCGCGTCGGGAAGAGTTCGGGCAGGTAAATGGCGTATCCCGCGAAGAGGCCGAACTGCCCGAAAGCCATGAGGGGAACGAGCCAGAAGATATCGGCGGGGGTTCGGATGAACCAGAACCCCAGCGCAGTGCAGACCATCGCGAGTCCGAAGGCCAGTGCGAACGATGGTTTCCGGCCCAGGCGTTCGTTGAGGACGCTGAACGTCCACATGCCGGCAAAGGCGCCGACGTTGATCATGATGCTGGCGATGCCGGCCCAGAGGTTCAGTTTGCCGGCGACAACCGCAGGGGCCAGGCCTTCAGCTTCCAGCCCCTGGCGCAGGACGGCCCGGATGAGGTCGATGCTGAAGAACAAGATCCCCCACAAGCCAACGACACCGGCGAACGCCAGCAGAAAGCCGATCAGGGCGTGCTTTCGCCAGCGGGGATTCCCAAACAGCTCGGCGTACGAGCCGACGGCGCGATGTCCGGCGGGGGCTTTGGCGACCGCTTCCTGCCAGCGCTCCGGTTCGCGAAGACGCCGTCGGATGACGACGGCAAGCAGGGCGGGGAGGGCGCCAATCAGGAACATGACCCTCCAGGCGTCCCAGGTGCCGAGTCGGCCTGATTGCTCAAGCCAACCCATGCCCATGCTGATCAGGGCCGCGGTGACGTTTCCCACCGTGGAGAGGGTCTGGAGGAGCCCCAAGGCATAGGGACGCGCTCGTTCGGGCATGGTTTCCGCCACGAGGGCGACTCCCACGGCCCATTCGCCGCCGACGCCGAGTCCAGTGAGGAACCGATACAGGGCAAAATCCCAGAACCCCGTGGACGCGGCGCTCAGGCCGGTGCACACGGAGTACACCAGGATGGTGAGCAGCATCGTCTTCGCGCGCCCGATCCGGTCCCCCAAGATGCCAAAGCCGAGTCCGCCTGCCGCCCAACCCACGAGGAAGATCGCGGTGACATAGCCGCCGTACTCGGTAGCGGCGCGGAGGTCGGAGGTACCGAGGAGGTCCTTCATCGCGGGGACGCGCGCGATGTTAAAGAGCTGCTGGTCCAGACAGTCGAACAGCCAGCCCAAGGCGGCCACCATCAGGACGAACCAATGGTAGCGATTCAGGAGCGCCCACCAGGGTCGGGCGGGTGGTGACGGAGGAGCGGTGGTCTCGGGCGTTGATGATGCGTTCAACGCCCGAAAGTGAGTCAGCCAGGCTGACCCGTCAAAGCGGTCCCGGGATCAGATCTTCCCGAGCGTGCCTTCCACCAACCGTTTGAACAGGTTATCGCCCACATTGACAATGCGCATCTCCCGACGGGCGTTCTCCGCCGAGTCGCTGGCATGGGCGGCGTTCACCATGATGTTCGACCCGAACTCGCGTCGGATGGAACCCGGGGGTGCCTTGGTGGGGTCGGTGGGACCGAGCACGTCGCGGATCTTGGCCACGGCGTTGACGCCCTCGTAGACGAGCGCGATGCACTTCTCCGTGCCCGGAGAGGTCATCAACGCGGGGTCGCATTCGCTGGGGCTGCGGCCCGCCATGAACCGGACGATATTCTCGAACTGGTTTTCCCCGAAGATCGGTCCCAGGACCTCGCCAAGCTTCTTCTGCTCGGAAGCGGGCACTTTGAAGCCGAGTTCCCGTTCGAGGGCCTCGCGTGCTCTTCCGGCGACCACGTCCTGAAGTTTGGTGCGCAAAATTTCGCGGACGGGTCCGTAAAACTCCATCGCCTGAGCGACGCTCATCTGGTGGAGCTTGATGCCGACGATGAAGAGGCCCGTGCGGGAGAAGAAATCGATCATGTTCCCCGGGCGGCCGGATGCGAACCGGAAGTTATCGGGCTTCAGCAGGACCAGGGTGCGCTCGGGCTTCTCCTCGGGTTCGTAGGAGACGACGTTCTCCAGCACGCCGCCGTCGGTATCGGAGTGTTTGGCCCAGATCCGGAGTTTGGCGGCGGCTTCGTCGGGTGTGGGAGCGGCGAGGACAGCCGGTTCGAAATAGCGGACGTTATCGTTGTCGTCCAGGATCAAGTCCCCGTAGGTATCCCGGATCGACTGGCCGCCGCGGCGATGTTGGCTGAAGCTGCCGACGACGTTGCGCACCTGGCGGACGGCGTCTTCTCCCTTGAAGAGCAGCAGCATCACCCGGCGGCGTCGATGCGACTTGGGGTCTTCGCTGAAATTCTGGATCACGTAGTCCCGGATGAGCTCCTGAACGCGACGGTCTTGCGGATCATGGGGCGAGACGACGGCCGCTGCGTACTCCGCCACCAGCTCCGGGCCGGGGGCGAACATGCGGGCAGCCACCAGGTCGACGCTGGTCCGGGCGATCAACCGGGCGATAATGCCGCCGGTGCGCGACTTGTGGAGCGAGTGCGGCGTGAGGATGGCGTAAGCGAGCTGTTCGGACATGGCGTTAAGAAGCGGCGGAGGTTGAATCGGGCGTGCTGGGGCCTGCCGCGGGCGTGGACGCGGGGTCAGCAGCGGCAGGGGGGGCCGCCGGCGACGGGGGTACCGTTGCCTTGCCGCCCAGGATCTTGAACATGACGACGCCGCAGGTGGGGCACCGCCCCTTGATCGCCTTGCGTCCGTTCTTCATGATCTCTTCGACAGCATCGGCGATCTCCTTCTTGGCTTTGCATTTGACGCAGTAACCTTCAGGCATATGAAAGCGCCAAAGAGGCCGCTTCAGGCGGCCTCTCCGTAACTGGGTGGGAGGTTACGGGGCGGTTCCGCAGAGCGTCAACAGCGAAACGGCCGGGCGAGCGCCCGGCCGTTCTGGGTCGTTGGATACCAAGTCCTAACGTTACTGCCTGGCCCGGTAATACAAGGCCCCTCCGGAAGGCGTGGCGGTGTAGGGTGAGGCGGCGCCGGCGACCGCGGTCCAGGGACCGGTGACGGCCAGAGCCGACTCCAGGGAACCGGCGCTCCAAGTCACCCGCACCTGGCTGCCGTCCCGGGCAATCGCCATGGTGATGTCGCCGGCGGGCGGCGGAACCGGGGTGGTGAAGCCGAAGGGCCGGGGCACCGTGGTGAGGAACCCTGCCTTGCTGAGATAGATGTCATCAAAGAACAAGTTGGTGGTGGTGCTGGTCCCATTCAGGCCTCCGAGCAACAGCTTGTTCAGGTCTTTGGTGGCGAAGCCCACATCCGCAGCCCCCGGGCCGCGGGCCGAGGCGTACCCGGTGAGGACGGTGGTTCTCTGCGCCACCCCTTCCTTGGCGACATAGATGGAGTAGGTGTCACCGCTTGAGAACGGGTCCGCAATCAACGGACCGTTGGTGATGTCCACCCAGACGTTGTACACGGTCTGGAAGTCGAGGAGCGGGTCGTAAAAGTCCACGGCCGCGCCGTTGCCGTTGGCGCCGCCGAGTTGGAGCGCGCCGCTCCATTCCGTGCTGGCGATCGCGCCGGGGCCGATGTCGTTGCCATTCGCGCCGACGTCACTTCCGAAGCGGACGTTGCGGTCGGTCAAGGCCACCATGCCCTTGGCCGTCTCGAACGCTTCACCCGTCTGATAAACGCGGAAGAACAAGGTGCGTTGCAGCCCTTCGGTCACTGTCAGCGGGCCGAGGGGCAGGGTGGCGGTGGCATCGCCAGCATTGGCCCCCACCATGACGTTCCCGTTGACATCCACCAGGGTGAAGTCCACGGCATCGAGGTCTCCCCAGCCGCCCCGACCGTTCAGCAGGCCGAGAGGGTAGCGGTCGAAGTTGTCGAGCAACGTCCAGCCTTCGGCGATTCCGCTGATGGCCGAAACCGTGAGCTGCTGGGAAAGCGTCTCGACGCCCCGCCGGAGCGTGAGCGTGAAAGTGCGGCTTGTGGTCATGGGCACTTGGACCGCCCCCAGACCCGACACGGTGAGGGGGGTGACGTCGCCGATACCCTGATCGATTTCAACGGTGACGTTCTTGGTGACATCCCAGCGGAGCCAGATGGAATCGCCAACGCCCACAGCCGGGAGGTCGGACTTGAAGGAGCGGATGGCGAGCGGTTGGGGCACCGAAAACGGCACGGGGGTGCCATTCTGGAAGAGGGAGGTGATTTCCGCCTCGGCCAGGGCTCGTTTCCAGAGCGCCACATCGTCGACCTGACCGGTGAGCCAGTGGGTGGGATTGGCGCGCAGGATGCCGCCGATGGTGGTGGTGTTCACGCTCCACGCCCCCGCCTCCTTGGCCGGGATTTCAACGGCATCCTTGACGCCATCGATGTAGAACGCGCGGGTGCCATCCTCCTGCTGGACGAAGACGAGGTGGCGCCAGGTGCCATCCAAGGGCTGGCCGACGCTGTGGAGGTGGTTGACCTCGGTCCAGCCGGTCTGCCGGAAGTAGAAGTCGACCGACCCATCGGCGCCGGTGTTGGCCGTGCCGAGGTTGAACAACGGGTTGTTGTTGGCGGTGTTCCCTTCGGAGAAGATCCGGAGATCGGTGAGCCCGGTGCCAACAATGTTCACCCACATCGAGATCGACAGCGCGGGGTGCTGATTGATCGGGAGTTGTTCGCCGGCGTTGTTGACCCGCTTCAGCATGGTCTGGCGCGCATTTTCGAGCTTCATCGCCTTGCCCCACTTGCCGGCCACCAGATCGGCGCCGGTGAGATTGGCCAGTTCCATGTCGTAACCGCTGGCCAGGTCGGGGGTCTTGGTGCCGAAGACCTCGTCGAGAGGCCAGTAGGCGACCATGGCCTTGGTGAGCGGCGGGAACACGCTGTCCAGACCTTCGCTGAACACCTGCGTGACTTCCGCATCACTGAGGGCGCGCTTCCAGAGGGCCACCTCGTCCACCATGCCCGTCAGCCAGTGGGTGGGGTTCGCGCGCAGGATGCCTCCGATGGTGGTGGTGTTCAGGCTCCAGGCACCTTCAGGCTTGGCCGGGATCTCGAGGGCATCCCTGACCCCGTCGATGAAGAGCGTCCGGGTGCCGTCGGCCTGCTGCACGAACGCCACGTGATGCCAGGTGCCGTCGAGCGGTTGCCCCACGCTGCGGATGTGGTTCACGTCAGTCCAGGGGCTCTGGCGGAAGAAGATGTCCAGGCTGCCGTCATTGCCAGTGTTGGCCGTGCCCAGGTTGAACAGGGGGTTGTTGTTGGCCGTGTTTCCTTCCGAGAAGATCCGCAGGTCGCTGAGGCCCGTCCCCGTGACGTTCACCCACATCGAGAGGGAGAGGGCGGGGTGCTGGTTGATGGGGAGTTGCTCGCCGGGTTGGTTGACCCGTCGCAGCATGGTTTGGCGCGCATTCTCCAGCTTGAACGTACGGCCCACCTTGCCCGCGACCAGGTCGGCCGCGGTGAGGTTGGCGAGTTCCATGTCGTAACCGCTGGCGAGGTCGGGCGTCTTGGTGCCGACCACGTCATCGAGCGGCCAGTAGGAGACGAGGCCATCGCTGAGTGCCGCCTGGGTGGTCGCGGGGAGAGCCAGAGCGGCGGCTGCGGTGAGGGCCGTGGCCACCGTCCGGGCCAGGCGTGAGGTGCTTCGGGTTGGTATCATGTTGGTTAGGTTAGGGTCTCTAGGGTCTCTAGGGTCTTCTCAGGCCCGGAGAGGACCGTGTCGGCTGGCCCGCCCCGTGGAGGCGTCGGGTGTGCCGCGGTCTTTTCAGGGCTGATGGAGAGCATCTATCCCCTTGGAGCCACCAAGGCAAGTCGTTTTGGGACAGGTTTTAGGAAAGTCGGGCGCGGCCAAGGCGCGGCGGAGCAGGGCGTGCGAGTCGGTGCCCCGGCGAGAGGAGGGGGGATTCTCCTCACGATTCGGCGCCGTCCCCCCTCACCGGCGTGGTGAATGGAGGCGGCAGGCTCTTCCTGCCGCGGGCGGAGTGCCTGGACCGGGGTGATTACTGCGCCCAGGCCTCGAACCAGGCGGCTTTCTCGGCATCGGTTATGGCGCCGGCATGAACGACCACCCGGTACCGGAACTTGAGCGTCTCGTTCTGGGCGAGGGAGAAGGACCCTCCTTCGATCCAGTTCAGCGGCGTGGGCGACATAAAGCCGTAGTCGCGAGTGAACCAAGGCTCTGGAAACCACCGGTTGGAAGGATGAGACAGGATGGCGACCCCCTCCTCGATCCCGTCGCGGGTGCCGGAATAGTCCGCCCATGGGGAGGGCTTCCCGAACGTGCCCGCCTCGCCGGAGCCTCCGTGGGCGTTGATCAAACGTCCTCCGCCGTTGACGGCCAGGTCAGGGGCCACCCGGACGGCGAAAAGCGAATGGTTGGTCTTCTCGATCTTCACGTCGGTGCGGGCCGTCAGGGTAATCTCGACATCGATCCAGCGGAGGTCCGGAGTCGGGGCGGAGACCGAGATCCGACGGTGGTCGGAGAAGGGCGAATCGGCTTGAGGACGTCGCCACAGGCATTCCTGTTCGAACTCGATGCGTTCGCCCGCGTTTCGCAGAATGCGGACTTGCTCCGAAACGATGCGGCCACGCTCCAGCCCTTCCTGCCAGTAGTTCCCACCGTTGACCCGGTCACAGCCGAAGAACAAGGAGCTGTGGTGCGGGTAAGGTTCCGTCTTGTGAACCGTGACCGATCGTCCGGAGCGCGGTCCCATGACCGGGTAGAAGTACGGATACTTGGCGTCTGCGGGGTAGATGTACTCGGTGAACGGCCGGCCATCGACGTGAATGGACACCCGGTCCTCGGATTGCCGGGCTTCGACCTGCTGGGCCCGGGGGAGTGATTCCGCCTGGGGGCTCCGGGCCGAGTTCACCCATTCCTGGGCTGCCGACGAGGCATACTCCGCGGCGGCCCGAGTCAAAAGGTCGACATCGCCGCGGCCTCGATGAATCAAGACCCGGTACGCGCAGCGGATCGGCTCGCCGGGACGGAACGTCCGTTCTTGAACGCCGGGCCATCCGACGCAGAGGCATCCGTAGTGGCGGGTGAGCCACGTGGGCGGGAAGTCCGGATGCTTCGGCGAGATCAGGATGGCGGCGCCGCTAAAGCGGTCCGAGCCCTGGAACTGGGCGGAAAGGTCAGCCCAGGGGAGCCGGGTCATGGCGAGGTCCTGGGGGCTCTGTCCGAGCGGGGTCGTGATGACAGTGTTGGTTCGAGGCGCGTATCGCAGCGTGAGGCCGCCGTAGCTCTTCCCCTCGGCGCCGGAGAGGGTGATGTCCTCGTTCGCAGGTACCCAGGTCAGTTCAACGTCGATGGCCCGGGTGTCTCCCTGGACAGTGTGGACCCGGAACCAAGCCTGCTCGCTCATGACTTGGCGATCCCCGACATACCAGCCGTTCTCGACGCCGAGCACGGCCGCACCTTCGAGGTCGGGTTTCCTGGCGAGCCATCGGCCGAATTGCTGTCGGACACCCTGGAGCATCCACAAATCGTGGTGGTTGGTGCCGACCCGGACGTGCGGCCAGGCCCAGAACAGACCCCGGTGGTGAGGGTGATCTCCCGGGAAATCGTCGGTAAGCACCTCACCGTCCAAGCCGTAGAGCGGGTGAATGTACGTGCTCCTGGCCCGGTCGGCCGGGTGGTCCTTTGGGGTGATGATGCCGTGGTTGTACACCAGGACCGGGCGGTCGCCGTCGACCAGTTGGAGCGAGCGCTCGTTGGGCTCCATGAAACGGAAGCGGGCTTCGCTTGGGGAGCCGGGAAGTCCCGCGGTTGTCAGCGTCACCAACGCGAGGGCGGCGGCCGAGATCCAGGAGAACCCGGCTCGGCCAAACTCGGAACGGATGTCAGGGCTCGGATGCATAGGGCAGGTCGTGGTGCCGGGAATGTGGACGGTTCTGAGGCCAAGTCCAAGCCTCAAAGGCGGGTGAGGCGACGAGACGGCGCGCCGCTACTGCAGGCGGATGTTCAGCACCGACCAGAACACATGGGAGACATTCCAGTCGCCGGAGGACTCGGTCTCGCGCCACGTGTAATAGAACCGCACCGAAGCCCTGGAGCACAGCCGGAGGTCCACGCCGGCCGGCGAGGCCCGCCACTCGGTCAGGCGACCCCGGGACCAGTCATAGAAGATCTCCCCGCTGCTGAACGCCCCCGTGAACGGCTTGGGGAGTTTGACCGGCCACCCCAGTTCGAGGAGGTGGCGGGATCGGTAGTTTTCGTCGGGACGATCTTCCAGCCAGCGGACCTCGAGTCGCTGACGCGCGCTGAAGCGAAAGCCGCCCGGGTGTTCCCAATGCGGTGTGACCTCGAACTCGATGCGGTTTTGGTCCGCCCAGGTGCTGCTGCCGTCGTCGAGGAAGGTCTGACTGTCGACGTACGTGTAGTTCAGGCCAAGGGCGAGGTTGGTGTGGGCATTGTACCGGAGGCGCATCGAGAGTTGGTAAAGCGCCTGGTCCAGGCCGTCACGAGGCACCATCCAGTTTTCGTTGTACGCGAAGAGCTCAAGCTTTCCGGTTTGGAGGAGCCGGATGGACGCCGCGGGCCGCCATTGGAATTCATCGCCGCAAACGCAACAACTGCCGAGGGCAACGAGCACGGGGATCAGCGACCGTCGGAAGAGTCTGATGAGCCGCATCGAAGGCGCGCATTACTTATGCGTTTGGGCGCGGGAAAGCAAGCTCAACCCGGCGACCAAAAGCCGCCGGACTCACGAGGGCGCATGCGGCGTCGGGCACCGTGTCGGCCGTCGCCGCGTGGGGGCTTGCGCTGCCGGAAAACGGCTTGACAGGTTTGCCAGCAAGAACGGACGCTCGGCGCGCAGTTTTGGCCGACTCTTCAGCCCGGAAGCTCCCGCCAGGCGTGCTGGCCGAGGGAAGCTCGGAACGCGGTTTGGCCAGCCGTGTTGATGGTTCCGCTCAGACATGAAAGCCGAGAGTTACGCAGCGATCTCTAGCATCCCGGGCAACGGCGCTCCCCCTGGACAGGCTTCCACCTGTCCGTCCCCCTCCGCGGCGACTCACGGAGCCACGGCGTCGGTGACAGACCCCTCGAAGCGCCCGTTGGGCTCGCTGCGGCTGCTCGACAAGGTCCGCAATTACCGGAACGCCGCCCAGGTGCGGTCCTTGGGACTATACCCGTACTTCCGCACGATCACGTCGGCGCAGGACACCGAGGTGATCATCAACGGCAAGAAGGTGCTGATGCTCGGGTCGAACAGCTATCTCGGGCTGACGAATCATCCTCGAATCAAGGAAGCGGCGCGGGCGGCGGTGGCCAAGTACGGCACCGGCTGCGCCGGCTCTCGCTTTCTCAATGGTTCGCTCGACATTCACCTCGAACTCGAGCACGCCCTCGCGGAGTTCGTCGGCAAGGAGGCCGTGTTGCTTTACAGCACCGGGTTCCAGGTGAATCTGGGCGTCATCAGCGCCCTGGTCGGAAGGGGTGAGTATATCCTGGCCGACAAGAGCAACCACGCCAGCATCGTCGCCGGATGCCAGTTGTCTCCGGGCCGGTTCATCCGGTTCACGCACCGCGACATGGCCGCCTTGGAGAACCGCCTGCAGCAACTCGAACCCGAAGCGGGCAAGCTGATTGTGGTGGACGGCGTGTTCAGCATGGAGGGCGACATCATCCAGTTGCCGGAGTTGTGTGAGCTGGCCCGGCAGCACCACGCCGTGGTGATGGTCGACGATGCCCACGCGATCGGTGTGCTGGGGGATCACGGGACGGGGACGGCAAACCACTTCGGCCTCACCGACGAGGTCCACCTGATCATGGGGACCTTCAGCAAGTCGCTCGCGAGCCTGGGCGGGTTCATTGCCGCGGATGCGGCGACGATCGATTACCTGAGGCACCATTCCAGCGCCTTGATCTTCAGCGCAAGCATGAGTCCGGCCAACGCCGCCGCGACCCTGGCCGCCCTGCAGATCATGCGGAGCGAACCGGAGCGCATCCGTCGGTTGTGGGTCAACACCGAACGGATGAAGCAGGGGCTGCTGAGCCTGGGATTCGACCTCGGGGCCTCCCACACGCCCATTCTGCCCGTCTACGTCCGTGACCTGATGACGACCTTCCGTTTCTGCAAGCGGCTGGAAGAGGAGGGCGTCTTCGTGAATCCGGTCGTCTCTCCCGGGGTTCCGCCCGGGCAGGAACTCCTGCGACTCAGCCTGATGGCCACCCACACGGACGCGCAGATCGACTACGCGCTGGAAAAGATGGCACACGTGGGGCGGGAACTCGGGCTGCTGTGAGGCAGCGATCCAAGGGTTGCGCCTCGGGTGACGGTTTGCGCCTCCGGCGGCCATGAAGGTCCTGCTCACCGGCGCGAACGGCTTTGTCGGAAGCCACGTCCTGGACCGGTTGCTTGAGGAGCGCATCCCCGCGCGGGTCCTGTTGCGGCGCCGGGCCGATACGAGCTTCATCCACCCGCATTTGAGCCGCGTGGAGGTCTGCCACGGCGGTTTCGAGGATCCGGCGGGCCTGGAGGTGGCGCTCGCAGGGGTGACGCACGTGGTTCACTGTGCGGGCGCGACCAAGGCCCTGACGCGAGAGGGCCTTTTCCACATGAACCAGCGCGGTACGCGCAACCTGGTCGAGGCCATCAACACCGCGGGCAGCCGGATGCAACGGTTGGTTCATTTGTCGAGCCTGGCGGCCGGGGGTGCGGGCACCCGGGCCGCTCCCGCCCGTGAGATGGACGAGGCTCGGCCGCTGTCGGCCTATGGGGAGAGCAAGCTGGCTGGGGAGCAGGAGGTCCTGCGCGGATGTCGATGTGAGTTCACCATCCTGCGGCCGGGAGGCGTGTATGGTCCCCGGGATCGCGAGTTTCTGCGGATCTTCCGGGCGGCGGCGGCGGGGATCACGCCACTGTTTGGCGGTGGGCGCCAGGAGTTGCGCCTGGTGTTTGCGCCGGATCTGGCCGAGGTCATCGTGCGGGCAATCCGCGTGGACGGGGCGGTGGGCGCGGTGGTGAACGTCGCCGCGGACGAGGTGGTTACGACCGCGGAATTGGTCAGGAGCATCGCGGCGGCGATACCGCGCCGGGCGATGCCCCTGCCGCTGCCGATGCCGCTGTTGAATCTGGTTTGCAGCACGGCCGGGTTCTGTTCCATCCTCACGCGGAAGCCCACGTTGTTGGCCTGGGGGAAGTATCGGGAACTGGCTGCTCCGGGATGGGTTGCCGACACCGAGAGGCTCCACGCGATTTTCGGCGAGGCATGCCGGACCGGTCTCAAGGAGGGGCTCCTCGTGACTCGCGACTGGTTTCGTGAGCACGGCTGGCTTCGATGAACGCAGCGGAATACCTGACCGGCACTGCCGGGTGTGAATGAAGCATTACACGTTTGTGGACTGGGCGACGCAGGGCTATGTAGCCTTGGTGGGCCTGCTGATTGTCTTTTTCCACAATGAGCGGGTGCCGGGGTGGGAGGTCCTGATCCCGGTGCACGTGGCGACGCTGGTGGCGGTGCACACGTTGATCGTCGCTCAGGCGCGGAGGCCGGCCCATCGCGGGCTGCACTTCCTGAGGCACTTCTACCCGGTGCTGCTTTTTACGGCGTTCTACCGGGAAACGGGCGTCTTGAACGAGATGTTCACGCCGACGTACCTGGATCCCCAGTTCATCGCCGTGGAACAACGCCTCTTCGGATTCCAGCCGAGCCTGGCGTTCATGAACGCGCTTCCGTACCTGCTGGTGAGCGAGATGTTCTACGCGGCCTACTTCTCGTATTACGTGATGATCGTGGGGATTGGCCTGGCCTTGTTTCTCCGCAACCGCGGGCAGTTCTTCCACTACCTGGCCGTGGTCTCGTTCGTCTTCTACTGCTGTTACCTGATTTACATTTTTCTGCCCGTGAGCGGGCCGCGGCTGTTCTTCAGGGAAGTGGATCATTATCAGCTCGGCAGCGAATGGCTGGCCCTGGGGGCGGCACACCCGGTTCCCGAGCAGTTGACGCGCGGTGTGTTCTACCGGGTGATTGCCTTCATCTATGCCCTGTTCGAACCCGCGGGGGCGGCCATGCCAAGCAGCCACGTGGCCGTGGCGCTCACCACGCTGTGGTTCTCGTTCCGGTACCTGCCCCGGATCCGCTTTGCGCACCTGGCCGTGACGATTCTCCTGTGTCTCTCAACGGTGTACTGTCGGTTCCACTACGCCGTCGACGTGGCTGCTGGGATACTCATGGCGGCGGTGCTGGCGCCGCTGGGAAGCTGGCTCTACGAGCGATCCCTGCGGCGGTTGCCGCAGCAAACGAAGGCCGAGGGCCTTACGGCAGTTCCTCAATCGTAAGCTCGCGGTACCAAGCCTCACTGGGCGGCCCGCCGTGGATCTGCAGGCCGATAAGGCCCGCCTGCTCGATCGAGGCGTCGGGCTCGGTGTAATCCACCGTCTCCAGCCCGTTGATCGAAAGCCGGATCCGTCGGCCTTCGGCACGGATTTCGTACGTGTTCCAGTCTCCGGGCTTGAGGACGCCACGCACGGCGGCAGTGTCAGCCTTGGCCAGGACCCGGTTCCGGCGCGACTCGTCGTAGAGGCATCCCCACCATTCGGGGCCACCGAGATCCGCCTGGTAGCCTACCATTTCGTGATGGTTCGGCACCCGACGGGACCGAATCTGGATGCCGGCATTGGCCCCTTCCCCAAGGACCTTGAACTTCAGGCGCAGCACGAAGTTCGTATAGGAGCGGGTGGTGCAGAGGAACTCGTTGCGCGGGACAGGTGCCTTCAGCGAGCCGCCCACGAACGCGCCGTCGACGAGGCGCCACGTGGCGTTGGTACCCGACGTCGCTCCTTCCCAGCCCTGAAACGTGCTGCCGTCGGAGAGCGGGACCGCCGCTCCGCTGGACGCGGGGAGAACGGCCAGACCGATACCGAGGCCGAGGAGGAGGAGGTTGATTTTCATGCGGAGGGAAGGATGGGAGTGGTCTGACGCGCCTGGGTTCGTGATCGGTCCAGCGAGACGACGGTCTACGGATGGCGCGGGGAGTCTGGCGCTTCGACCTTCGCGCGGGCCGCCGCGGCTTCACGAAGCGCCGTGAAGTTCCCTTCCTCGCAGCAGCGAACGAAGGCCTCCGTGGCGCGCTTGAGGTCTTCCCAACGCGCCCGGATGGTCCTGGCCTCCTGGCTGGAGACGGTGTTGTCGGCCGCCGACGAGGCAACGACGGCCAGCAGGTCGGCGAACTCCTGCACCACCTGGTTGGTGGCCGGGATAAGATCGGGAGGGTGTGGCCAGATGGCCTTGGGATTGCGGATGAAGAACCCGCCTGCGCGCTGACAAATCCACTGGACGATGCGGTCGTCCGTGGTGGAACGGACGAGTTGCTCGATGCGGTCCAGCGGGTTGGTGGTCCCGCTGCCGGTTTCGGTGGTCGGCTCAGCCCACTTGTAGATCAGGGAAAGGGAGAGGCCGAGGTCCGCGGCAATCTGTTTGGGGTTGCCGGCATCGTACACGGCCCGCAACAACTCGTGGGACTGCATGGCGGCCACAATGCGAAGGTTGCGTGCCGAACGCAAGGCGAAGCTGGGTGGGTGGGGAAGCCTGCGCGGATTCAGATGCGGCGGGCTGCGGAGAGCCCGCCCTACCTTGAAGGCCGCTGGGCCCGGACGGCGATTCAGGGACCGGACTGCAGTCGTCCGCGGGCCGGCAAGATGGTTGAAACAAGCCGCTCGGACCCTGGGTGGGTCAGCGGTCCTGTGGTTCTTGATGCCGAAGGAAGACAGGCTGTGACGCCTGCGGCCGGGCCGGCAGCCGGGTTGTTGTCCCCGTGCGCGCGGCTCGTTGCGATTCAGCCCGTCTTGCGGAGCAGCGCGTATTCGATGCTGTCCACGAGGGCCTGCAGCGAGGCGGTGATGATGTTCTCGTTGACGCCCACGGTGCCCCATTCCCGCCTGCCGTCGCTCGAGGTGATAAGGACCCGGGTTTTGGCCGCGGTGCCCGCGACGCCGTCCAGGATCCGGACCTTGTAGTCCGTGAGTTCGACTTTGCGGAGTTGGGGATAGGACCGGACCAAGGCGGTGCGCAACGCGCCGTCCAAGGCGTTCACCGGGCCGTCCCCTTCCGCGACCGTGTGATGGACGTGCTGGCCGACGCGTACTTTGACGGTGGCTTCGCACACGGACTGGCTGCCGTTACTGCGCATCGAGACGTGGTAGGAATCGACCGTGAAGAGGAGTTCGGGATTGTGGTCGAGGATGCCGCGGATCAGGAGGGCGAGCGAGGCTTCGGCGGCTTCGTACTCGTAGCCCTGACCTTCGAGTTCCTTGACCCGGGCCGTGATCGCGCGGGTTTCCGGGGCCTCGGGAGCCAGGTGGAACCCGAGTTCGGTGGCCTTCATCAGGATGTTGGTGCGGCCGGACATGTCGCTGACGAGGACCCGGCGGGCGTTGCCCACGGCTTGGGGATCGATGTGTTCGTAACTGCGGGCCACGCGATCGACGGCGTGGACGTGCATGCCCCCCTTGTGGGCGAAGGCGGTCTGGCCGACCCACGGCTGGCGGGGATCGTGGCGCAGGTTGGCCATCTCATCCACGAACTCGGAGAGTTCCTTCAACTTGGGAAGGGACCGCGCCGGAACGCCCTGCCATCCGAGTTTGAAGTGAACGAGGGGGATGACGCTGATCAAGTTGCAGTTGCCGGTGCGTTCTCCGTAGCCGTTGATGGTGCCCTGGACCTGGCGCGCCCCGGCCTCGAGGCCGGCGAGGGCGTTCGCCACGCCCAGCCCGCAGTCATTGTGCGTGTGGATTCCCAGGCGCGTGGTGAGGCGTCCGCGGGCCGCCCGGGTGATGGCGGCGATCTCTTCCGGGAGACGGCCGCCGTTGGTGTCACAAAGGCAGACGCAGTCGGCGCCCGCCTTTTCGGCAGCCTGCCAGGTGGCCAGGGCATAGTCGGGATCATCGCGGTACCCATCGAAGGCATGTTCGGCGTCGTACACGACGAGCTTCCCCTGGTCCTTGAGATACCGGACGGTGTCGCCAATCATGCCCAGGTTTTCCTCGGGTTTGGCGCGCAAGACCTCCTGGACGTGGAGCAGCCATGACTTACCCACGATGGTCACGACGGGGGTTTCCGCCTCGAGGATCTGGCGCATGAGATCGTCGTTCTCGACCATCAGGCCCTTGCGACGGGTCATGCTGAAGGCGGCGATCCGGGCACGCTTCCACTTGCGGCGCGCGGCGAGTCTGAAGAACTCGAGGTCCTTGGGGTTGCTTCCGGGCCACCCGCCCTCGATGTAGTGGACCCCGAACGCGTCGAGCCGCTCGGCGATGCGGATCTTGTCCGCCACCGAGAAGTTCACACCTTCACCCTGGCTGCCGTCGCGCAGGGTGGTGTCGTAGATTTCGACGCCGACTTTTTGTTTCATGCCGTTGCAGTCGCGAACCGCGCTTTCTAAGGCATGAACCGGCAGGTGAAAAGGTCAAAGCGGCGCGTCACGGCACCAGCGCGAGGAGGGGCTGGACGTTCGGCTGCTGGATCCGGAAGGTAAGCCGCTGGATTTCGGCGATGGGGATCTGGCCTTGCTGGACCTTCTTCCAGGCCTGGTCTCGCAACGAACGCCAGCCCTGCTGCCGGGCCGCGTTGCGGAGGTGCCCGGTGGTCAGATTGGGACCGAAGAGATCGGCGATTTCCTCGCTCATCAGGAAGAACTCGTAAATGGCAACCCGACCGCGCGTGCCCTTCCCGTTGCATTCCACGCAGCCGCGCCCCCGGGAGGCGCGCACCTGGGCCGGGTCGAGCCGGAGCGCCGCGGCAATCTCCGCCCGCACCTCGGGTGCGATCTCGTCGTCGGGTCCGCCGCAATGACGGCAGATCCGCTGGGCCAGCCGCTGGGCGATGCTGGAGACGAGGGCCGAGCCCAGTGGAAAGGGGTCAATCCCCATGTCCAAAAGGCGGGTGATCACGTTGACGCTGTCGTTGGCATGCAGGGTCGAGAAGACCAGGTGGCCGGTTTGCGCGGCCCGGACGGCGATGTCGGCGGTCTCGCGATCGCGGATTTCACCGATGAGCATCACATCCGGGTCGTGGCGCAGGATGGAACGCAGCCCGGCGGCGAAATCCAGCCCGATGTCGTCCTTGGTCTGGATCTGAACGATACCCTCGAGCTGGTACTCGACCGGATCTTCGATGGTGATGATTTTGCGGCCTTCGTCGTTGGCGTTGGCTAGGGCCGCATAGAGCGTGGTGGTCTTGCCACTGCCGGTGGGGCCGGTGAGCAGGACCAGGCCCTGGGGCAGGCGCGTCAGAGAACGGAGCATGTGTTCCTGCTCCGCCTCGAGGCCCAGTTCGCGCAGGTCAAGCAGGAGGCTGTGCCGGCCGAGAATGCGAAGGCAGACGGCCTCCCCGTGTTTGCTGGGGACGATGGACACGCGCAGGTCATAGGCCGCGGCGTCGGTCTTCATGGAGATACGCCCGTCCTGCGGAAGGCGCTTCTCGGCAATGTTGAGCCCGGCCATGATTTTCAACCGGGAGACGAGCGCCCCGTAGACCTGGCGTAGGCTCTCGGGGGCGGTGATGGGTTGCATGACGCCATCCACGCGGTACCGGAGCTTGATGCGCGAGGCGTAGGGTTCGATGTGGATGTCCGTGGCTTCCAGGCGAAGGGCATCGGCGAGGAGCAGATCAACGTAGCGCGTGACACCGGCACTGACCGCGGCATCATCCTCGCCCGCTCCGACCTGGAAGACGATGTCGGGGGATCCTTCCTGGCCTTCCCGGTCCTCGCCCATGCGTTGGATGGTTTCGGCACCCAGGCCGAGGTGCCGGCGAACGACGTCGCGGTAGCAGCTTGGGGTCGTGAGGACCGGCTTGATCTGGCGGTTCACCAGCAGGCGGAGGTTGCCCAGTTCGGTCTGGCGGGGCGGTTCGACAAAGGCCGCGGTGATCGAGGTTTCGTCGATCGTGAGGGGCAGGACGCGGTGGTTATGAACGACGGCCAGAGGGAACAGCTTTTCGTCCGGCAGTCCCGGGGGGAAGTTGAAGTTGGACAGGTCAACGAACTCGAGGCCGTGGAGGCTGGCGAGGGCGGAGTAGGTGTCGGTCTCCGAGGCGAAGCCCAGTTCAACCAGGGCTTCGTGTTGGGGAGTCCGGAGTCGTTTCTGACGCCGGCGGACGAGTTCGAGCTGTTCCGGGTCCAGTTTGCCGGCGGCGAGGAGGACGTCGCCCACCTCGCGCCGGGGTTCTTCAGGGGGGTTCACGGGATTCACTGGGCGGGGACTTCGATGACCTTCTTGATGCGGAACTCGAGCACGTTGGTGATGCTGGCGCCGTTGGTGAGGGTCAGGGTTCGACGGGCGATGTCCTTGACGACGTGGTCGGCGACCAGACGGCTGCCGTTGGTCAGGAGTTGGGTCGCGTTGTTCACCTGGACGAGGGCGCGGCGGGGCCGGTTGTCGCTGTCCATGAAGCCCAGGTAAGTGAGCTCGACCGGCTTGGTGCTGGGCGGCGGCGGCGGCGCGAAGTGAGCGGTATAGAACGGATTGGGGAAGTTCGTCTGGCCGATCAAGCGGGTGAGTTGAGCGGGTTGAAACCACTCGTTGGCGGCGTCGACAGGGAGGGCGGCCGGGCCGAGGCGATTCGTCCCGCCGAGCGGACGGAGGGCGGGGACGTTGCCGCCGACGCGGTAGACCGTGAGGACCAACAGGACCAGCAGGCCGGAGAGGACGCCGGCCGAGATCCAGAGGCTTCGTTCGAGGCTGGGCGTCATCGGAGGCAACCTGCTTCAAAGCGCTCGCCGCGGACCGGCCGAAGGCACGAAGCCGCTGATCACCAGTTCAAGGCGCGCGTCGTTGGGCCGGTCGGGTGCGGCTTTGCGCATCAGGAGTTGACTGACGAAGAGCGCGGGTTTGTTGGTGAGGATCTCCGCCAGGCCGGTGGCTTTGAGTTCCTCTCCCCGGAGGGGCAGGCTGGTGAGAAAGCGTCCCAGCGGTTCAGCGGCTCCGGCCACTTCCAGTCGCATCCGCAGTTCTTCATAAAGGCGCCGGCCGTCCATGGGGCTGCGGTGCGTGACGGGCGGCAGCTGGCTCAGTTCGAGGATGCCGGCAACTTCGCAGTGCGCCGCGGTGAGCAGCGCCTGTTGCGCGATGTGGAGCCGCGGCCAGAGGAACGCCGGGGCCGATTCCGACGGATAGCGGGGCAGCCCGCCGAGGGCCGCGGGCTGGATCGGGACCTTCTTGGCCTTGCCGAGCGCGGCAAGTTCGTCCGCGATGCGCAGCCGTTCGTTGTCAAAATCGATCAGCTGGAAGGGGGCCTGGATCCGGTCCGCCACCTCCGGGGTCAATTCGATGCGCTGGAACGCGAGGCGGCGGAGGTCGTCGAGTTCGGTGGCGGTGGCCTGGATGGCCTCAAGCCGTGCGGGAAGTCTGTCCTCGGGGACGCCGGCGGTGGCCAGGCTCGACTGATTGGTGCGGGCGAAGGCCTCCCACGCATGACGCAGGGGTTGGTCCATCAGGCTGGCCCGCCGGGCGACAGGCTCGAAGCCAAGCACGAACACCAGCGCGAGCAGCAGGGTGAGCAAGGCGGTGGCTTCGGAGAAGCGCAGGCGCGAGGTCCGGGATGAAGCGGCGGAAGGCATGCGTTTCAGCGACGGGGTGGCTCGGCCGGCGCGGGGTTGCGCGCCGTGCCGGGGCGCCGGTTGTCACGCGTGGTTTCCGGTGCTGCCGGGGCGAGGGAGGAGACTGGCGGCAGCTCATTGCCGGCCACCTCCATGGCGATGGCGAACACGTGGTTCGAGACGTAGACGTTCGTGGCGAGCCAGTCCCGCTTGCGTTCGGGGGGGAGGGCGTCGACGCGGCGGAAGATGACCTCGCGTTTCAGGGTTGATACCAGGTCACTGAGGATCCGCCGCTGGCGTTCGCCATCGTGGGGAGTGCAGACCTCGACGACGAATTCGCGTGACGCGGAGGCCGAGGTCGGATTGGCGGCGGGCGGAGGATCTCCGGGCGGACTTTCGACGGCGACGCCGGTGCGTCCCGTCGCGTAACTGGTCGCATCCGCGAAGAGCACGTACCAGAAATCGTCGTTGGTGCGGGCAGAGCGGACCGCGGCGAGGGTCTGGAGCGCCTCCATCGTGGAACGCTGACGCTCGAGGATGGGCAGGACCTCGGCGTAGTGCTGGTTCAGCTCGCGGTACGCCTGGTCGATGGCCAGTGCGCTCTGCAAGGACGCCTGGGCGCGGGCGGTGATCTCCCGTTTCCGCTGAACGAGGTCGCGCTTCTGGTGGATCGCGAAGCCCAGCAAGGCAACGAGCAGCACCATCAGGAGCACGTTGGAGCTTTGCAGGCGCGCGAGGGTGCGGCGCCGGTGTTTGACGGATCGATCCTCGGCGGGCAGGAACGAGGCCCCGTGGGGCGCGCGCTGGAAGGCGAGCAACGCGGCTCCGTAGGGCACCAGGTAGTCCGCCATGGGCCAGGGCCGACCGCTGGTGACGCGGTGTTCCCAAGCCACAAACCGCAGCGGCCCCAGGGTGTTGAGGAACTCGATCAGGCCTGGCTGGGTCGCCCCCACGCCGCACAGAAACACCGGCAGATCGCTCAAGGCCAGGCGGCACTCGGGATTGTCCTCGAGCCATTCACTCACGGCCAGCCGGATCTCACCCCCCCACTTGCGCAAGGCGGCGGCGGCGGCCTCCACATTGGTGTGGGACACCTTGAAGGCCGGATCATCCGTCCTCCGGCCGGGATCTGACGGGCCGGAGGCGCCCGGCGTGTGGAACTGGATGGAACCGGTCGGGATGGTCGTGGTCTGAACGCCCTGCCCGTCGATAACGATGGCGATGACGCTGTTGTGGGCGCGGAGATCCACCAGCACGGCGCTCCTGGCTTCGGGACCCAACGCGTGCGCAGCGGCGAACAGCGCCTGCCCGCTGGTCGTCACCTCGGCCAGGACGATATCCTCGACCGGTGCCCCGGCCTCGCTCCGGGTGGTGGCAAACCGTCCCAGCAAGGAGTCGAGTTCCTCGCGTTTGCATAGGGTCAGCCACGAGGGACGCTGGTAGCGGCCGAAGGGGCGGAGCTGTTGGGCGTCGAACGCCATTCCGCCTTCGTCCAAGCCGCTCAGGCGCCGGGCCTCGCGGATCAAGGCCGCGCGGATCTCAGCCGGGGTGTCCGAGGGCGCCTCAACCACTTGGGCAATCGCCCGGTACTGCGGCAGGACCAGGACACGCTCGTGAGCGCCGGTCTGCGCCAGCAGCCGGTCGAGCTCGGCTTCCATGTCCTCGACCACCGCGCCCGGGGCCTCGGACGGGACGATCGTCTCGAAATGAACCACCCGCGGCTGGAACAGACCGTGATCCACCACCAGCACTTTGATGAACTCCCGTCCCGGATCGATCACCACCAGCCGCCGTCCCAGCACGGGGAAGACTCGCGGCAACCAGGGAGCAGCGGGAATGGACATTGGACGCGGAGCTACTGGGCTGGAGTGGGCGCCGCCGAGGGCAGGGTCGCGGACGGGCTGACCGGCGCCGGTCCCGGGCCGGCGGGTTCCACCGTGTCCGGCCTGCGCGTCACGGGTTCGTCATAAACGAGAAACTCGCCGGTCTCAGACAACAGCGTCGCCGTCACGAACACCAGCAGGTATCGCGGGCGGTCGATCTCGGTGCGACGGCGGAAGGCGGCGCCGATGATCGGCAGGTTGCCCAGGATCGGCACCGACTCGACGAAGGTGGTCTGTTCCCGCTCGAGCACCCCGCCCATCACGACGGTCTGGCCCGACCTCACGGCGACGCGCGTGGACAGGTCCTGGGTGCGGTATTCGGGCAGTTTGATGTCGGTGGTGCTGACCACGTTTCCGGCGTCGTCGGTGTCGGACACCGTGAGGAAATTCACCAGCCGCACCGCGGAGTTCACCTTGGGGTGAAGCGCGAGGAAGATGGTCTGGCCATCGCCGCCGATGCTCGCGAGCACTTCGAGGCTCGCGCCGGACTGGATCTTGGTGGGCTTGCCGGCGGGAACGAGGGCGGAAGAAGACCGGCGTTCGAGGATCTGCTGCTTCACCTGGTACTCCTCGTAGTAGTACTGCATCTTCCCGTCGCTGATCGTGGCCGGGAGGTTGTTGATCACGACCAACCTTGGGGCGCTCAAGAGCTGGCTCTCGCCACTCTGATCCAACAGGGAGAGCGTGGCGGTGAGCGTGGGCCGGTTGAGGATGTTCGTGAACACCTCCTGGATGCCCAAGGCGGGATTCAACAGCCCCAGGGCGGCGGCGGTCGAGGAATCGGCCTCGGTGTCCGAGGTGCTCCGACCCGTCTCCCATGCCACGCCGAGGCGGAGGAAGGCGGCTTCAGTCAGGGTGATGAACCTGGCCTCGATGAAGACTTGCTGCAGAGGCTTGTCGAATTCCTTCACGATCCGTTCGAGGACCTGCAATTGCTCGCGGGTGCCGCTGGCCACGATGAGGTTGCGTTCGTAATCGAGCATGTACTTCGAGCCCGTGAAGAAATTCGTGATGGCCCGCTCCATCGCCACCATCTGCGGCGTCAGGTCGTTGACGAAGACGTTCAGTTCCTGGCTTTCGGTGATGGCCTGCACCTGGCCCTGGGGGGTCATGGCCTTGTTCATCACCACCTTGTCCGGACCGAACCTCGCGGGGAGGATGAAGCCTTTCCGGAGCCGGAAGAACCGCGTCTCTTCGAGCGCCTTCTTGGGGTCCTTGCCGTCGACGATCCAGATCAGGTCATCGCCCACCTGGAACTGCAGGTCGAGATTCCGGGAGATGTAGCGCAGGAGTTCCCAGAGCTTCACCCGCTCCATGTTGATGCTCAGCTTCTGCTGGAACGCCGGCAGGGACTTGTCCGCGACGAAGTTGATTCCCTCGGTCTGCCCGATGTTGAAGATGATGTCGCTGAGCGTCGTGTTGTCCAACTGGATCGAGATCGGCTTTTCCAGGATTTGCGCCATCCGGCCCTGTTCGGATTCCATGTCGAACAGGACGCCGTCGAGGCGGTTGGTTCTCCCAAAGCTCGAGGGGATGTACGGGGCCGATTCGATCTGCTCGACCGTGTCCCGGACGTCCTTGCGCGGGGGCAAGCCCCGATCCTTGCTCTCGGTGAGAACGTCCTTGATGGTCGGGTTGAAGACCGAATGACGCGCGTCGATTTCGCGGATGCGATCCTCGAGGGCTTTCTCGCGGGCGGCTTCGCGTTCCTTTTGGACCCAGCCGCGGAGGCGCCGGGCCGCGGCATCCTGGGGGTCCTTGGCTTCCAAGGCCTTGGCGCGGGTCTCGGCTTCCTCCCAGCGCTCGGCGTCTGCGAGCTTGAGGATTTCCTTGATCTCGTCGTCGTGAAACGCGCTATAGGAGACTTTCGGCTCCGGTTCGACGGGCGGAGGCGCGGCCGTCGTGGACGAAGCCGGAGGGGGGGCGGAATCCGTCGTTGGCACCGTCGAATCGGCCGTGGCCGCAGCCGGTTTTCGCTCCGCCTTGCGGGTGCTTTTTGCCGGTTTGGCGCGCTCCGGTTCCCGCCCTTCCTCGTAGCGTTGACACGAAGTCAGCGCCACCAGCAGGACGAGCACCGTCCCTAGCTGGCGCCACCAACCCATTCGCGGCGAACGGCACATAGCTGGCGAAAAGGACGTCCCGGCACCGATTCGGATTCATCGGACGCGACCCCGCGCGTTCCACGTTTCTCACGTGGCAGCGGGGCGGCGACCCCATGGCGGGTTGCCGCGCGGCCGAGGTAACCCCGGCGCGGCCAGTCTGTTCAAGCCGCCGTGGACGTCTTCGTGAGCATGGAGCAAGGCCAGAAGCATGGCCAGCCTGAAAGCAGCGAGATTCATGGGCGGGTTCGAGAAGTCCCGTTCCTGTCTCCGGGCCGGAAGGGGCCGGGTGATGCAGCAGCCGTGATGGCCGGCGGGGCGCCGGCTTCCTTGGGAAGATCCCTGGCCTGGCGGCCATGCGCAGTGACTTGGAACCGTTGCGGAGCGCGGGCTTCAGCCCGCAGGGACGTTCTCCAGGCCGGCGCGGGTTCCTGCGGACTGAAGTCCGCGCTCCGGGGGAGGTTCATGGGAAGAACTGTCACGAAGTCGTAACAAAATCATCGCCATGCCGGGTGCTTTCCCTGAAACTCGGGGCGGTTCTATGGCGCACCTCCTTGACCAGTCCCTCCAGCGGGAAGTCGATCAGATCCGCGCCCGCCTTGCGGACATGGCCACGCGTTGTCAACGGGCGGTGCGGGAGGCGGTGCAGGCCCTGCTTGAGCGCAATCACCAGCGCGCCTACGCCGTCATCATCCGCGACCAGGCGATCGACGGCCTGGAAAAGGAAATCGACCGGCTCTGTCTCGAGTTTCTCGTCCGGCAGCAACCCGCGGCAGGTCACCTCCGGTTCGCCTACAGCAGCATCAAGGTCAACGCCGAGTTGGAGCGGGTGGGGGATTACGCCCAGAGCATCGCCCACCAGGCTGCCAAGCTGAGTGACATCCCCTTCGAAATCCCGGCCGACCGATTTCTTCAGATCACCGATCTGGCCGTGGGCATGCTGGCGGATGCCATGCGGGCGTTTCTGACCGAGGACGCCGCCTTGGCGCGAACCACCATCGAGACCGAAGACACGGTGGATGGTCTCAAGACGCGCCTCCGGACCGATCTGATGCGGTGGTACCGGGAAAACCGGCTGCCGTTCGAGGCCCTGGACCCGTGCCTGACGATCACCCGGCGGCTCGAGCGGGTCTCGGATCAGGCCCGCGACATCTGTCTGGAGACGCTTTACCTGTGCACGGGGGAGTACGCCAAGCACCTCGGCACCGGGACTGTTCGCGTGCTGCTCGTCGACCGGCATGATGCCGGCGCGGGTCCCATGGCGGAAGCGCTTGGGGCATCCCTGGCCCGGGGGAAGTTTGGGTTTGCGAGCGCGGGGCTGGATCCGCGGCCGATCGCCCCGGCCACGATCGAGTTCATGAAGGCCAAGGGCTTCGATCTTTCGCGACGGGCGTCCAGAGCCCTCACCGAGGTGCAGGAACTGGATCGGTACCACGTGCTCGTCGCCCTGGCTCCGGAGGTGCGGAAGGTGCTGCCCCGGCAGGCGCACAAGCGCATTCTGCTTGATTGGTCCGTGCCGGATCCGGCCCTGGCGGAGGGTTCTCCCGAAACGGTACAGGAGATTCACCAAACGGCGTACCGCTTCCTCGAAGAGCATGTGCACGCCTTGGTTGCGGCGGTGCTGGATGAGGGCGAGATCCAGCCCCCGATCGCCGTGGCCTCGAAAGTCTGAACGATTTATGACTGCGTTCCAGCGCTTCATCACGACCGGATGTGCCGCTTTGGTCCTTGCGGGCTGCGGCGGCGGGGGCGGCGGCAGTTCCGCTCGCGTGATCCAGAACAAGGGATCGGACACGATGGTGAATCTCGCCCAAGCCTGGGCGGAGGCCTACCATGCGGTGGTTCCCGAGGTTGAGATCGAGGTCTCGGGGGGCGGCTCCGGCGTGGGGATTGCCGCGTTGCTCCGTGGAACCGTCGACCTGGCGAACGCGAGCCGTGACCTCAAATCGGACGAAATCGAGCAGGCTCGCCGCAATACCGGCAAGGCGCCCAAGGAGATTACGGTCGGTTACGACGCGCTGGCGGTTTACGTCCACAAGGACAACCCGATTGAAGAACTCTCGTTCGAACAGCTTGCGGCCATTTATTCCGAGGGCGGAGCCACGACGCGGTGGTCCCAACTGGGCGTCAAGGTTCCCGGATGCGACAACGACGAGATCATCCGGGTCAGTCGTCAGTCGAGCTCCGGGACGTACGAGTTCTTCCGGGAGCACGTGCTTGCCAACCACGACTTCAAGCTCGGGTCCCGGGACATGAATGGCTCCAAGGAAGTGGTGGAACTGGTCGGAAGCACGCCCTGCGCGATTGGATACAGCGGCATGGGGTACGCCTCGGCCCAGGTGAAAATGCTGCGGATCTCGGCCAAGGCGGGACAGCCCGCGATCCCTCCCAGCGTGGCCAACACCCTGGACAAGTCCTACCCGATTGCCCGCTCGCTGCACGTTTGCGCCCTGGGCGAGCCCGAGGGCGAACTGAAGCGCTACGTGGATTGGATCCTGTCGCCGGCCGGGCAGAAGGTCGTGGTGCAGAGCGGTTACGTTCCGGTGACCGGCCCGGGCGGAACGCCTTGAAGCGGGGCGGGAGGCGCTGACGGCGCCGACCCGCGCGCAGATTTCAGCTCGAACGCACTTCGCATGTCCGTCCCAGCAGTCCCAGCCACCGCCCCGTCGGTCCGTCCCAGTCGGCCGCGATGGGCGGTCTTGGGCGAACAGGCGATCGAGTGGGTCATCCGCATCAGCGGCGTCAGCGCGATTCTCTTCGTGCTCGCCATCTTCTTTTTCGTCTTCCGGGAGGCGGCGCCGGTTCTTTTTGGCAGCGAGCGGTTCGACCTGGGGAAGTTCCTATTCAGCACCGAGTGGTATCCCACCTCGGTCGCCAATGTGCGTTACGGCACGCTCGCGCTCACGGTCGGCACGCTGAGCGTCACGGTTCTGGCGATGGCCATCGCGGTCCCCTCCGGGCTGGGGGCGGCGATCTTCGTCTCCGAGTTCTGCGGTCCGCGGTTGAAGGAGGCGCTCAAGATTGTGATCGAGCTGCTCGCGGCGATTCCCAGCGTGGTGTGGGGTTTCATTGGTCTGACGGTCATGAGCCGGTTGATTGTGACGGTCACGGGGGCTCCGGTGGGTGTTAACATCCTGAACGGCGGCATCATCCTCGCCCTCATGAGCGTGCCCATCATCGTTTCCATTGGTGAGGACGCGCTCAAGGCGGTGCCGGATTCGTTTCGTGAAGCGGGGATCGCCCTGGGCGCGACGCGCTGGCAGTTGGTTTATCGCGTCCTCCTCCCGGCGGCGCGGAACGGATTGCTCGCCGCCGTCCTGCTGGGGGTCGGGCGTGCCGTGGGCGAGACCATGGCGGTGTTGATGGCCACGGGGCATGCGGTGCACATCCCGGGCGGCATCCTGGATTCGGTGCGTACCCTCACGGCCAATATCGCCGCGGAACTCGGGGAAGCACCCGCGGGCTCGGAGCACTACCGCGTGCTCTTCCTGACCGGGGTCCTGCTGTTCAGTCTCACGTTCGTGGTCAACCTCACGGCGGACCTGGTGATCCGGGGCATTCGCAGGAAGTGAGCCATGAGCGCTGTTTCCTCCCCAGCCCCGGTCCTGCAGGCGCGGTTCGCCAAGACGGCTTTCGTGGTGCGCAAGGAGCGGTTCGAGACCTTCGCCCGCTGGGGTTTCTTCGCGATGGCGATCGCGATGATCCTCCCGTTGCTGGGGATCATCAGCTACCTGGTGGTGAAAGCCGCGCCGTCGCTGAGCCTGAACTTCCTCATCGACGTGCCGCGACGAGGCATGACGGAAGGGGGGATCTGGCCCGCGTTCGTCGGCACTCTTTACCTGGTGGTCATCTCCCTGGCGATTGCGGCGCCCGTTGGAATTCTCGCGGCGGTGTATCTGAACGAGTACGCCCGGGACAACTGGTTCAACCGCGTGATCAACCTGGCGGTGATCAACCTCGCCGGCGTTCCGAGCATCGTGCACGCGCTGTTCGGTCTGGGGGCGTTCGTGTACGCCGCGCGCTTCGGGTATTCGATCCTCTCGGCCTCGTTGACGCTGGCGATCATGACCCTGCCGGTGATCATTGCGAGCACACGCGAAGCGCTTGCCTCCGTGCCGATGGCGTTCCGGGAGGCGTGCTGGAATGTCGGCGCGACCCGCTGGCAGACCATCCGGTCCATCGTGCTGCCCAACTCGGTCAGCGGGATTCTCACGGGCGTGATTCTGCAAGTGAGCCGGGCGGCGGGGGAAACCGCCCCGATCATGTTTACCGGGGCGGTGTTCTACAAGGCCATCGCGCGGGGTGAGCTGTTCGCGTACCGGTTGGACGAGCAGTGCATGGCCCTGTCGATGCACCTGTACACGGTCTCGACCCAGGTGCCGAATGTGAAGGAGTCCATTCCCTACGCCACCGCGGTCGTGCTGCTCGGCGCCGTGCTGATGGTCAACGCTACCGCGATCGCGGTGCGCTTCTGGCTGCGGAACCGCAAGAGATGGTGATGGCCCCGGACCCTGTCAAACGCATCGAAGTCCAGGACCTCCGCCTCGCGTACGGAAACCGCGAGGCGATCCACGGCATCTCCTTCGCGGTGCACGCCCGGGAAATCCTCGGAATCATCGGGCCCGCACAATCAGGAAAGACCTCGCTCCTGCGGGTGCTGAACCGGACGATCGACTTCATTCCCAACGCCCAGTTCTCCGGGTCGGTCACGGTGGACGGCGAGGATCTCGCCCGCATCCGCGACGTCTTCGCCTTGCGACGCAAGATCGGGATGGTGGCGCCGCTGCCGGTGGGCCTGCCCCTCTCGATCTACGAGAACGTCGCCTTCGCCCCGCGCTGTTCGGGGGTGAAACGCGGGCCGGACCTGGACGCCCTGGTGGAGAAGTGTCTGCGGCAGGCGGCGCTCTGGGACGAGGTGAAGGACCGCCTCCACAGCCTTGGCACCAAGCTCTCCGGAGGTCAGCAACAGCGATTGACCATCGCCCGGGCGCTCTCGCACCAACCGGAGATTCTCTGCCTGGACGAATTCTCGATCGCGATTGATCCGGTGACGACGATGCGGATCGAGGACGTGTTGCGGGAGCTCCGGCGGGAGATCACGATCATCCTGGTAACCAACCTCACGCAACAGGCCCGGCGCCTTGCGGACCGGACGTTGTTTCTCTGGAACGGCGAATTGGTCGAGGTGGATCGCACCGAGGTCATCTTCTCCGACCATCCGCGCGACCGGCGCACGTTCGACTATGTGAACGGACTGTTTGGATGAGCGCCCCCGACGGCCATGCCATCACCGCCCGCGAGCTGAACCTCTGGTACGGCCAGTTCCAGGCGCTCCGCAACGTGAACGTGCAGGTTCGGCACGGGCTGATCACGTCGTTGATCGGCCCTTCGGGATGCGGCAAGACCACGCTCCTGCGTTGCTTCAACCGGGTCAACGAGCGCTACGGCTACGTTACCACCACGGGGGAGATCCGGGTGCTGGGAAAGAACATTTACGATCCCGACGTTTCGTTGATCGAGCTGCGCAAGGCGGTGGGCATGGTGTTTCAGCGACCGAATCCCCTGCCCATTTCCATCTATGAAAACGTGGTTTTCGGACTGCGGATCCACCATCCGCGCCGCGCCCTGACCCGCGCGGAACTCGATGCGGCCGTCGAGAGTGCGCTGACGGAAGTTGGCCTTTGGAAGGACTTGAAAGACCGTCTGGACGCCCGGGCCACCGCGCTCCAGCTCGAGCAACAACAAAAGCTCTGCATCGCCCGGTTGTTGCCGCTCAAGCCCGAGGTCATCCTCATGGACGAACCCTGTTCCGCGCTGGATGTCGAAGCCACCCGGGCCATCGAGGAACTGATGTTCGAACTGAAGGGGCGCTACACCCTCGTCATCGTCACGCACAACATGGCCCAGGCGCGGCGTGCGAGCGACGAGTGCGTGTTCATGTTGCTCGGCGAGATTGTCGAACACCGCCGGACCCAGCAACTCTTCCTCGAACCTGGTGATCCGCGGACCGCGGAGTACGTCGAAGGCCGGTACGGTTGAACCGTCCGCGCGCGATGAGGGTGCCTCTCCCGTGCCGGTGCCATCGTGGTGGGCCATTGCGCGGTGGCCGTCACCAGTTCCCGCCCGGTTGTTGCGCCCCGCCTGCCTTGTGGCACTCTCGCCGCGTGAAATGGATGTTTGCAGGGCTGCTCACCGCCCTTGGCCTTACCATCAGCGGCTGTCAACAGCACCGCGACACTGCCACCGCACCGCATGCGGCGGAACCCACCGCGATCCATCACGTGGATGCCCAGGGCGCGGCCAAGCTGATCAACGAGCGGAAAGTAGTCGTGCTGGATGTGCGGACGCCCCAGGAATTCGCGGCGGGCCATATCCCCGGTGCCCAGCTCGTCGACTTCAACGACCCGGGATTCCAGGCCAACCTCAGCAAGCTGGACCGGCGCCCCTCGTATCTCGTCCATTGTGCGTCGGGGCGACGCAGCACCAAGGCGCTGGAGACCTTCGAAGCGCTGGGTTTCCGGGAGGTCACGCACCTGGATGGCGGGTTCAATGCCTGGAAAGCCGCCGGGAATACGGTGGCCCCCTGAAGTCGATTTTTTCCGAGACACCAGCCAGGGCGATCTGACCGGACTATGCACTTGATCCATGAGCTCTACACGGTGGCGGGCGCTCAGCGACGCCCCGTCCTTTCTTTCGAGTTCTTCACTCCGAAAACGGACGAGGGCGAGCGTTCGTTGTTCGAGCGCACCGTCCCGGCGCTCGCCGCTTTGCAGCCGGGTTACTTTTCCGTGACCTACGGCGCCGGCGGCAGCACTCGTGACAGGACCTTGGGGATGGTCGAGCGGATCCAGCGCGACCATCGTGTGGCCGCCATGGCTCACCTGACCTGCGTCGGTTCGAGCCGTGACCAGATCGTTGCCCTCCTCGAGGACGCCCGGCGCCGCGGCATCTGCAACATCCTCGCCCTGCGCGGCGATCCGCCGGCCGGAGCGACGGCTTTCCAGAAGGTCCCCGGGGGGTTTGAGTACGCGCACCAGTTGGTGACGCTGACACGCAAGCTCGGGGGCTTCGGAATCGGGGTTGCCGGTTTTCCGGAAGGGCACATCGAGTGCAAGGAGGGAAGGTTGGTAGACTGGGAGCGGCTGAAAGCCAAGGTGGACTGTGGCGCCGATTTCATTGTGACCCAGCTCTTCTTCGACAACGACTATTTCTACGAGTTCCGGGACCATCTCGTGAACCGTCTGGGTGTGCGGGTACCCATCGTTCCCGGGATCATCCCGATCCAAAGCGCCGGTCAGATCCGGAAGTTCGTCGCCCTGTGCGGAGCCACGATCCCGGCGGGCCTGGCCGCCCGACTGGATGCGGTGGCCGATAACGACGCGGCGGCCGCCGAACTGGGTATCGAGTTCGCCACCGAGCAATGTGACCGCCTGCTCCAGCACGGGGTGCCGGGATTGCATTTCTACACGCTTAACAAGGCGGCGGCGGTCTCGCGGATCATCGGGAACCTGGGACTGGCTGCTCCGCCGCCTGGATAAGGCATGGCGAAGGCGTCCGGGTTGTCCGGGGCCGCACCGTGGTGGCGCGGTCGGGGCCGGTGGCCGAGTTTTCACTTGGATCCCACGGGGGGCGACCGTAGCTTGGACCCATGTCTGAACGGCCTCGGAAACGGGCTCGGGCGGTGATGTTGGGCGTCGGATTGGACTCCGACGGCCATAAGCGCGTCACCAAGGGACCGAACTTCGCCCTGATCGGCGGCACGCAGGAGACCCACGAGTCCATGACCGAGAAGGCGATCAAGATCAACGAGAAGCTCGCCGATCGGGGCAAGCAACTCGAAGACGTCAGCCCGCAGGAGTTCGACGACATTGCGCATTCGGTGGGCCTGCGCCGACACGAACCTGAGAAGAACTGAAGGCGATGGAGGCGACGGGACACCCTTACCTGTTCCTGCTCGTGATGGCGGTGGTGGCCGTGGCCTTCTGCCTGACCCCGCTGGCCCTGGCGCACGTGTGGTCCGTTTGCTTTTCACCCGCGAAGCCAGGCGACGAGAAGAACGCGGCCTACGAGTGCGGGGTCAGGTCGGAAGGTGAGGCCTGGGTGCAGTTCCACTCCGGGTACTACCTGTACGGGCTGATTTTTCTGATCTTCGACGTCGAGGCCCTTTTCATCCTGCCCTTTGCCGTGGCGTTCACCGGGTTGCCGCTGGGGGCCGTGGTGGCGATGCTGGTGTTCCTTCTCCTGCTGGTCGAGGGCCTGGTATGGGCCTGGCGCAAAGGGGTGTTGCAGTGGAGGTGAGCGCCAGGGTTTGCCCCGGGCTCAACCGCGGGCTTCATTAGCAGCCATGGACGAAGGACTGCGCAGCGAGTTGAGCAAGCAGGGCGTGTTCACCACGACGCTCCAGGAACTGTACAACTGGGGCCGTCGCAACTCCGTCTGGCCTCTCAATTTCGGACTGGCCTGCTGCGCCATCGAGATGATTGCCGCCTCGATGGCCCGGTTCGATATCTCGCGCTTCGGCGCCGAGGTCTTCCGGCCTTCGCCCCGACAGGCCGATCTCATGATCGTCGCCGGCACGGTCACCAAGAAGATGGCGCCGCTGGTGGTTCGTCTCTACAACCAGATGCCGGAACCCAAGTACGTGCTGGCCATGGGCGCCTGCGCGATCTCCGGCGGGCCATTCAAGCAGGGATACAACGTGCTGAAGGGGATCGACAGATACCTGCCGGTGGATGTGCACATTCCAGGATGCCCGCCCAAGCCCGAGGCGCTGCTCTACGGGATCATGCAGTTGCAGGAGAAGATCGGCGCGCAAAGACTGACGGGCGACACCCGGCCGCGTCACCTCGTGGCGGGCGCCCCGGGGGAATTCCCGGTGCCGGAATACGGGTCTTACGACCTCAAGCCTTCCCGAAACCCGGAGATCTGGAAACCGCTGCCGCTCGAACGGGTGGATGCGGGCTGAGGCTGTGGAGACGTTGGAACAAATCAAGGCTCGCGTCGAAGGCACCCTGAGCGGGGTGAGGCTGGAGATCCAACCCAACCCGGGCGTGGCTTCCCAGCCCTCGCTCACGGTTGACCGGCGGGATGCCGTGGCGGTGGCGCGTTTTCTCCGGGAAGACCCCGGCCTGCAACTCGACTATTGTTCGAACGTGACCGGGGTCGACTGGCTTGAGGCGGTGGTCAAAGAGAAGGTCCGCGTTCGCAAGTTGGTGGACGGAGTCGAGAAAGAAGTCGAGGAAGCCGTCGAGCGGCGGCGGCCGGCCCGGCTTGAAGTCGTCTATCATCTCTACTCGATGGCGCTCCGGCACGGACCGTTGGTCTTGCGACAGCGGACGGGCAATCGCGCGGACGACGCCTGGGTGGCCTCGCTCACGCCGGTCTGGCGTAGCGCCGAGTTCCAGGAACGTGAGGTCTTCGACCTTTTCGGCGTGGCCTTCAAGGGACATCCCGATCTCCGGCGGATCCTGATGTGGGAGGAGTTCCGCGACTTTCCGATGCGGAAGGACTACGTCGAGCCCGACGATTACGAGTACGAGCCGACGCCTCACGAGGACGTCCTGGACAAGGCCAGGCGGCATTACCCGGTGGAGGGCGCGGCATGAACGAGTCGACCCCCGGCGTTGCCTCTGAAGACCTCATCTCCGGCCTCTCGACAGGCGATCTCGTGCCGGAACCGGTTCCGGCCGGTGGGGGCCTTCCCCCGGTCGAAACGCCCCGGTACGAGGTTCGACCCAAGCCGCGACCGGCCGGGCTGCTGGAGGGTGATCTCCTGGAGGTCTCGATCGGGCCGCATCATCCTTCCACTCACGGGGTGTTCCGCATGGACGTGGTGCTGGACGGCGAGAAGGTCGTTCAGCTCAAGCCCGTTTTTGGCTACCTGCACCGGAATCACGAGAAGATTGGCGAAGGCACGAGCTACCTGGGGTCGATTCCCTACACCGACCGGCTGGATTATTTTTGTTCGCTCACCAACAACTGGGCTTACGTGCTCACCGTGGAGAGGCTCGCCGGGCTGGCCGTCCCGGAACGGGCCGAGTACATCCGCGTCATCGCGGCCGAGTTGACCCGGGTGCTGAACCACATGTGCCTCACCGGCTTCCTGGTTCATGACATGGGAGCGATGGGGACGCCGCTCATGTACGCGTTCCGGGAGCGCGAGAAGATCCTGGATCTGTTCGAGGCGCTGACCGGGGCCCGGATGATGTGCAACTATTTCCGGTTCGGCGGCTGCCGCTGCGATCTGCCGCCGGGCTGGCTGGACGCGGTGGGGAGGTTTGTCACCGGACTGCCGCCTTTCCTGGATGAGTTCGAACGACTGCTGCGCTCGAATGAAATCCTGCTGGCCCGCACGCAAGGTGTCGGAGTCTTGAAACCCGCGCTCGCGGTCAGCGCCGGGATCACGGGCCCGATGCTGCGGGCCTCGGGGGTGAACTACGACATCCGCAAGGTCGACGGTTACGGGATCTACAATCGTTTCAGCTTCCGCGTCCCACTGGGGGATCATGGCGACACCTACGACCGTTACATGATCCGGATGCTCGAGTTGCGGGAGTCGCACCGGATCCTCGAGCAGGCGCTTCGCGACCTGCCGGGCGGTCCCGTGATCGATCCCAAAGCCAAGCTGCGCGGCTTCAAGCCGCGGGCGGGGGAGGCGTACGGACGCATCGAGAGCCCGAAGGGGGAGCTCGGTTTTTACCTGATCAGCGACGGCACCGCCAACCCCTACCGGTACCGCGTCCGGGCCCCGAGCTTTGTGAATCTCACGATTCTCGAGGACATGTGCCTGGGTCACACGTTGGCGGACGCGGTGGTGATCCTCGGGGCGGTGGACATCGTGATGGGCGAAGTGGATCGGTAGCCGGTGTCCGCGGTTCCGCGCGGCCATGCGTGGGAACCCAAGCCCACCGCATGCTTGGCGCGATCGCGGTGGCAGCGTAGGCTGCCGGCATGTCCAACCTCACCCGACTCGCCGGTGGTGCTTGTTTCGCGCTGGTCACAGCAGGACTTCTCGCCGCCGATGCCCCCCGCGCCCTGCCTCCCGGGCACCTTCCCAATGACGTTCGTCTGCAGCCGCTGAAGGACCTGGATGGCTATTTCCCGTTCCAGCCTCCCGCTTCGAAGGAGGCCTGGGCAACGCGAGCCGAACTCGTCCGACGCCGCATTCTCGTCTCCCAAGGGCTCTGGCCGATGCCCACGCGGACGCCGCTGAACACGGTGATCCACGGACGCACCGAACGCGACGAATACACCGTCGAGAAGGTCTACTTCGAGAGTGCGCCCGGGTTCTTCGTCACCGGGAATCTCTACCGGCCGCGGAACGTGCAAGGCAAGGTCCCGGGCGTGCTTTTCGCGCATGGACACTGGCAGGACGCGCGTTTGTCGGAGAGCGGCGAGGCGGAGTTGCTGCGCGAAATCGCCACGGGCGAGGAACGGTTCACCGAGGGCGGTCGCAGTCGCTTCCAATCGATGTGTGTTCAACTGGCGCGGATGGGTTGCGTCGTCTGGCAGTGGGACATGCTGGGGAACTCGGATTCCCAGCAGCTTCCGGCGCAACTCGTCCACGGCTTTGCAAAGCAACGTCCCGAGATGAATGCGGCCGGGAACTGGGGCCTTTTCAGCCCCCAGGCGGAAGCCCATCTCCAAAGTGTCATGGGTCTGCAGACGTGGAACTCGATCCGCTCGCTGGATTTCCTCCTCAGCCTGCCGGAGGTGGATCCGGACCGGGTGGCGATGACAGGTGCCAGCGGCGGAGGCACCCAAACGATGCTCCTCGCGGCGATTGACCCACGGCTGACGCTTGCCTTCCCGGCAGTCATGGTGAGCACCGCCATGCAGGGCGGCTGCACGTGCGAGAACGCGTGCTTGCTCCGGGTGGAGACAGGCAACGTGGAGTTCGCCGCCTTGTTTGCGCCGAAGCCGCAGGGGATGACCACCGCGAACGACTGGACCCGGGAGATGGCCGCGAAGGGGTTTCCCCAGCTGAAACAGCTCTACACGCTGATGGGAGCCCCGGATAACGTCATGCTCCAGCGCGGCGAGCACTTCCCGCACAATTACAACGCGGTCTCCCGTTCCGCCTTCTACGGGTGGCTGAACCGCCACTTCAAGTTGGGCGCCCAGGAACCGGTCATTGAGCGCGATTACCCGCGACTCACCCGCGAGCAACTGGCCGTCTGGGACGACAACCACCCGCGCCCCCCGGCGGGTCCGGAGTTTGAGCGCGCCCTGCTGCGGGGCTGGCATGAAGACAGCCAGCGCCAGCTCCACCAAGCGGCCGAATCCAACCCGGCCGCGGCCCGGACCCTGGTTGCTCAGGGCCTGGAGATCGTTCTGGGCCGGACGTTGGCGGAGGCGGGGCCGGTGGTGTTATTCGTCAGCAAGGACACCCGTCGCGAAAGCTGGCGCGAGCGATGGGGCGTGTTGCGCAACAGCGCCCATCGTGAAGAAGTCCCGGTCCTCGTTCTCGATCCGCTCCAGCCTGACGGCGACACGGTCCTCTGGTTGCACGCGCGCGGCAAGGCGGGGCTGCTCGATGACCAGGGCGTTCCCACCGGGCCGATTCGCGCCTTGCTCGCGGGCGGCAAGACCGTTGTGGGCCTGGACCTGTTCATGCAGGGCGAGTTCCTGGTTGACGGCCAACCGGTGAGCCAGACGCGTCGGGTGAAGAACCCGCGCGAGGCGGCAGCCTACACCTTCGGCTACAATCACAGCCTGTTCGCCCAACGGGTGCACGACGTGCTGACGGGGCTCGCGTTCATTCGGGACGCCAAGCCCCGGAGGATGATGCTGGTGGGCCTCGATGGCGCCGGCTCCTGGGCCGCCGCCGCATTGTCCGTGGCACCCGGGGCGCTGGCGGCTGCGGCGATCGACACCGGAGGCTTCCGCTTCGCTTCCATCACGGACCTTCAAGACCCGGACTTCCTGCCGGGGGGTGCCAAGTACGCGGATTTGCCCGGAATGCTCGCCGTCGCGATGCCTCCGAAGCTGGCGGTGGCGGGAGAATCGTTGGCCTCAAATGGACTCCTGGCTTGGGCGGCTGCCGCGGGTTCAACGCCCCGCCAGTTGACCGCGCTTCCCGAGGCACCCGGCTCCCGTGCCGACGCGGCGGTGCGTTGGCTGCTCGAATGAGTCCACGCTTGCCGGGAAGGCGCGCGGGACTAGGTTCGGGACATGAGCCGGCGCCTCCCTTGGTTGATGTTGATGTGGCTGGCGATGATGGGATGCCATAACGGTGTGGGATCTGACAGCCGAACGTCTGGCGACGACGAGGACCGGTGGACCCTCCTCCGCCGCCAAATGGTGGAGCAGCAATTGAAAGCCCCGGGCCGGGACATCACGAATGCCCGGGTGTTGGCGGCGATGGGCAAAGTGCCGCGCCACGAGTTCACCCCGGAGAACCTGCGTCGCGAAGCTTACGCCGATCACCCCTTGCCGATCGGGCACGGCCAGACAATCTCGCAGCCATTCATCGTCGCGTTCATGAGTGCGGCGATCGACCCGCAGCCCGAGGAGAAGGTGCTCGAGGTCGGGACCGGTTCAGGATACCAGGCGGCGGTGCTCGCCGAACTGGCGGCGGAGGTTCACACCATTGAGATTGTGGACGAACTCGCCCGGCGTGCCGAGCGGGATTTGCTCCGGCTCGGGTACGCGAACGTCAAAGTGAGGTCAGGCGACGGCTACCAAGGCTGGCGTGAGGCGGCTCCCTTTGACGCGATCCTGGTGACATGTGCTCCCGATCACATTCCGCAGCCCCTGGTGGACCAACTCAAGGAAGGCGGGCGGCTGATCATTCCCGTTGGGCCGGCCGGGGACCAGGAGCTTTACCTGCTGGACAAGCGTGGAGGCCAGGTGGAACGACGGGCGGTGCTGCCGGTGCGTTTCGTGCCCATGACCGGGGAAGCCCAACGGTGACCAGGCGGAGGCGTTTTGTGGGGGCTCACGGGTGCTTCCCTCCCACGGCGGGATCCTGGGTAACGAACTTCGCCTCGAAACGAAGCCCGGCACCCGCGACGTTTTCCAACGTCACCTCGCCCCCAAACAGAACGAGGATCCGCCGGGCGAGCGGAGCGGCGAGCCCAAGCTCTGCTCCTGGAAACAAGGGTTCGGATACGGCCAGGACCTCGAAAACCCGGGGGAGGGCTTCCGCGGGAACGGTACGTCCTTGGCTGGTGATGCGCAGCAGGTGCGTGGCCGGCGTGCCGCTGACTTCAAGACGCAGGGGCGTCCGGTCCGCGGCGAATTTGATCGCGGTCTCGAGCAGCCCGTGGACGGCTTTCACATACAGATCGAGGTCGCCCCAGATGGCCCCGGGTACGCGACCGGGTGTGTCGAGCACCACCGCCCGGCGGCGGGCGAACTCCGATACCTGATCCACCGCCCGCACCAGGACCTGCTCGAGCGAGCAGGTCCTGGCAGCAAACCGGGCGGGGTCGGTCTCGAGTTGGGCCAGCAGCAGCGCATCATCCATGAGCCGCAGAAGCCGGTCGCGCGATTCATCGAAGAGCGGGCGATAGGCGAGCTTCTCGGAGTTGAGCGGGCCTGCGGCGAGCAGCAGTTCGCCAATGCCAACGAGTCCGCTGAGGGGCGTCCTCAACTCGTGCGAGATGAGCTGAAGAAAATCGCTCTTGGCCCGCTCGAGCAACGCGAGGCGGGCCTGGGACTCGGCGAGCTGGCGGGTGCGCATCTGGACCAGGGCGTCCAATTGGGCGTTCTGCTGCTCGAGTTGCCGGTGGAGGCGGCGCAGTTCAAGCTGGGTCTGCACCCGGGCGAGGACTTCCTCGATCTCAAACGGCTTGGTGATGTAGTCGGCCCCGCCGCAGCGGAACCCCTCGACCTTGCACCGGGTCTCATCAAGGGCACTGAGGAAGATCACGGGGATCGACGCGAGCGCGGGGTCTTGTTTGAGGCGGGCGCACACCTGGTACCCGCTCATGCCGGGCATGTTCACATCGAGCAGGAACAAATCGGGCGGTTGCTCCCTGGCGGCGGCGATCGCCAACGGGCCGCGCGGAAAGCAGCGTACGGCGTACCCGCGGTCGGTCAGCACCTCATCCAGGAGCCGCAGGTTGTCGGCCGTGTCATCCACGAGCATCACGCTGGGGGCGCTTCCAGGTTCGGCCGTCATGCGCGGGTGAGGGTTGAGGGCGTGCTTGCGAGTTCGACCGCGCAGCGCCGGGGCGCCGGCGCGTTCAGCTCGCCGCGCTCGATGGGAGGATCCGCGGTGGTCGGCTTTCCCGGCAGCGTGAACCAGAAGGTTGCGCCTTCGCCGGGTCGGCCTTCCGCTTTGACCCAGCCGCCATGGCGGTGAATGATCCGGCGCACCAGGGCGAGCCCGACGCCCGTTCCTTCGAAGTCGGCGCTGGAATGGAGCCGTTGGAACACCCCAAACAGCCGTCCGGCGTGCCTCATGTCGAACCCGGCGCCGTTGTCCTTCACATAGTAAACCGTGTCGCGGTCTTCGTTCACGCTTCCCACTTCGATCCGGGGATGGGCGTGCTTCGCGGAGTACTTCAGGGCATTGGAAAGCAGGTTGACCAGGACCTGGCGGACCAGGGCGGGGTCACCCAGCGCGGGCGGGAGCGCAGTGGTTTGGAGGACGGCTTTTCGCGATGCCGGCTGAGCCAGCAGCTCCTTCCAGATCTCCTCCACCAGGGAAGTCATCGCAATCGTCGTGCGCAAGATCGGGTGCCGGTCGAGTTGGGAAAAGGCCAGCAGCGCACCGATCATGTCAGACATGCGTTGCGCCTGGTTCCCGATCACCTGCAGCAGCCGCTTGCCTTCGAGATCCATGCGGTGCCCGTGGTCCTGGGCGAGGAGCTGGGAAAAGCCGATGATGCCCCGTAGCGGCGCCCGCAGGTCGTGCGAAACCGAGCACGCGAAGGTCTCGAGTTCGCGTTGCAGGTGGGCCAGCCGCAGATGAGTGCGGATGCGCGCCAGCACTTCTTCGACTTGAAACGGCTTGGTCACGTAATCCACGCCGCCTTCACGAAAGGCCCGCACCTTGTCCCAGGGCTCGCTGGCGGCGCTGATGAAAATGATGGGAATCCGCTCGAGCTGCGGGTCGGCCTTGAACCGGGTGCACACTTCGTAGCCGTTCATTTCCGGCATGTGCACATCGAGCAGCAACAGGTCGGGTGGATCCTCGGTGGCGGCGCTCAGCGCCAGCCTCCCGGCTCGAAACGACCGCACGTGAAAGTGGTGCTCCTGCAACACGTCCTCGAGCAACCGCAGGTTGTCAGGCATGTCGTCCACGATCATCACACTGGCCGCGTGGTGCTTTTCAGGACTCATGGTGGGGCAGGGGTGCGGGCAGGAGTTCGGCGAGTTGATCGTAGGCATAGTCCTGGATCAAGGGCTTCAACCGGGCGCCCAAGGCCGCATCCAGCGTGGTGATCTCATCGAGCAACCGGTTCATCCGGCGGGCGTCGCCCCCGAGCAGCGAGGCGCGGAGGTCGGTTCGCAGTTTCGTGGGGAGCGTGAACAGGTCTCGGGGATCGAGCGGGGAGGGCGTGCCCTCTCCGGGCCGCGGGTCGTCTTCCGGGAGTTCGGTGGTGGGGACGAGTCTGACTCCGAGTCGTCGTTCGAGGCACTCGAACAACCGCGAGGCTTCGAGGGGCTTGGTCAGGACTTCCACGGCTCCGGCGGCGAGGATGGCCTGGCGGTCGGGCTCATAGACCGCGGCGGTCAGGGCCACAATCAAGGCCTGTTCTCCCCCCGGAAGTGAGCGGATGCGGCGCGTTGCTTCGTAACCGTCCAGGACCGGCAGGCGAAGGTCCATCAAGACGAGCTGGGGCGCCCAGGTCTTCCAGGCGTTCACCGCTTCCTGTCCGTCGGCAGCTTCGCGGACTTCGAAGCCGGCCTGCCCCAGCAGTTCACTCAACCATCCGCGATTCTCAGGGTGGTCGTCGACGAGCAGGATCCGCGGGGCGGGTTGTCCCGGTGCCAGGCGCGTTCCCTGGGTGGGCTCGGGGTCCGGGGCGTTGGGGTCGGCCTCGAGGACCTGGACGGGCACCGTGAACCGGAAGGTGCTGCCCTGGCCTGGCTGGCTTTCCACCGTGAGGTCTCCGCCGAGGAGTTGGGCGTACCGCCGGCTGATGGCCAGGCCGAGACCCGTCCCGGCCTGAAGCCGCCGGCCGCTGCTGGTCTGTTCAAACGGCCGGAAGAGCCGGGCCTGTTCTTCCAGGGCGATCCCTGGGCCGGTGTCGCGGACCTCCGCGGCGAGCCACATTTGCTCCCCGGCTGTTCCCCGGATCTCCACGTGCAGCTCGACATGGCCGCTTGTGGTGAACTTGAAGGCGTTCCCCAGCAGGTTCACCAGAACCTGGCGCACCTTGGCTTGGTCGGCGCGGATCTGTTGCCGCGTGCCCTCCCGGGCCACCACCCGGAAGGCCAGACCCCGGGACTCGGCACGCAAGCCAAACATGGAGGCCATGTCCGCCAGCAACCGCGACAGGTCAAAGCATGACAGCTCGACCGTCAGCCGCCCGGAGTCGATTTTCGCCATCTCGAGGACGGCGTTGATCAGTGAGAGCAGGTGCTCCCCGCTGCGGTTGATGATTCCCAGCTTGCCGCGACTCGGTTCGGGAATGCGCGGATCGCGTTCGAGGAGTTGAGCGTATCCGAGGATGGCATTCAGCGGGGTGCGGATCTCATGGGACATGTTTGCGAGGAAGGCGCTTTTGGCCTGATTCGCGGCGTCAAGCTCCGCCGTCCGCTGCCGGACGAGTTCTTCGAGGTGGTCACGGTGCCGGGCCAGTTCCAGTTCGGCCGCTTTGCGGTCCGTGATATCAACGACGGTGCCGAGCGCGCCGCGGTCGCCGTCGGTGATGACAGGGACGCAGGAGAAGATCAGCCAGGCCTCGCGGGGCAGGGCGTCGCGCAGCACGGTGCTGCGAAGCTCCACGCCGACGGCCGGCTCCGCGGTGGCCAGGACGCGCGTCAAGGTGCCGTGAAACAGGCATCCGGAGCATCCCGGGCTGGCGCCACATTCCTGGCCATCCCGACCGTGCAGGCAGGCGAGCCCGGCGCCGCCGGATCGGCCGAGGAGTCCCGTGGCATTGGGCACGCCGGCCATGCGCTCCACCACCCGGTTGACCCGGATCAGTTGCGCGCGGCTGTTGAAGAGCATCATCGAGATCGGTGACGCGTCGAAGAGAGCCTGCAGATTCCGGCGCTCCTGTTCGGCCTGACGTGATTTCGCCTCGAGGGCCGTCTCGGCGGCACGCTGGTCTTCGGCCAGGCTCAACAGGGCTTGGCGAGAATGCTCGGCCAGCCCCAGGAGGCGCGACGTTTCCATCTGCGCGGCGCGCGCCCGGTCTTCTGCGACCTTCCGGGCGGTGACATCGGTGAGGAACATCAGGACCGCCATGGCCCCGTTCCAGGAGATCGGCACCGCGGCGACTTCGGTCCAAAGAACCTCGCCCGTCCGGTGGAGCAGCCGATAGGTCACCCGCACGGGGACGGGAGCGCCGGAGATCCGCGCGGCATGGTTGGCGATGGCTCGCTCCCGGTCTTCAGGATGCACCAGTTCGAGGAAGGGTAACGACAGGAGTTCCTCGCGCTGGTAGCCGCTCAGCTCGGATGTCCGGTTGTTCGCGAACTCGAGACGGCCCTGTTGCGCGACGACGATCGCCTCCGCGCCGTTCTCGACGACGAGCCGGTATTTCTCCTCCTGAAGGTGGAGTGCCTGCTGTACGGCCTCGCGCTCGGCTCGGTCGCGGTCGAGCGCGGCGGCCTTGGTTCGATCGAGGATGCGGACGATCTGGCGGTTGCCGAGGAGGATCGATGCCCCCATGGCGCCGACGGTGGCGAGGAGTGCCAGCGTGCCGTTCCTCAAGACCCAAGAGGCGAACACCGCTCCCATTTCGGTCTGAGGGATGCCGACCAGGACTCGCAGCGCCTGCGACTCGCTGCGGGCCGAGCTGATGGCGCGGTGGGCGAAGGTGCACGGTTCCCGCGCGAGGCCCAGGGCGGTGAAGGTCTCCCGGGGGGGAAGCGCCTGCGCGGCCTTCCAGGTCTCGGGAGGCAGGGGCTGCCTCGAGGAGGCGGGTGATGCCTGGGGTGGGTAGCGGTACAAGTCCAGCCCGCGTTCATCCACGATGACCAGGTGGGTTCCGGCCGGATACAGCGCGGGTTCGAAAGGGCCTGCCGTCGTGCTCCCTGGTCCTTCCAGGCCCGGGCCGGCGTGTTGGAGCCAATGTTCTGTCCACGGACTGCTGGCTTCCATCAGACGCAGCGCAGCCAGCCGGGCCTGCTCGAGCATTGCGGATCGATGGTACAAACCCAAAACAGCCAGCAACACGATCCCCGGGAGCACGCCAATCAAAACCGACACCGCCAGAATGCGCGGCACGGATCCGGAGCACGGCCGCTGGAGCCAAGTCGTGAGTCGTGCAAGAGCACCGTCCCTCCGGTCAGGTGGAGCCGTGTGGGGAAGGCCTGCCTCCCCCGGTTCCTCCCTGGTCGCCGACTTCGGGCTTGGAGAAAAATCAGCCCGGAACTGCGGAGGAGGTGCCGGGCGGGATGCGCCGGGCTCGGCAGGCGACGGGGTACTCGTGCTGCCTGGCACGCGGGTTGATATGCCTGCTCCCGGGGATGAGGAGTTCATGGCATATTCTCGGCCGGGGCGAGCCGGTCCCGATCCCGTCTTACGCCGCCGGTGGGTAGATCGTCCCGGGTCGGTCCCACGGCGCTCGAGTAGCGGGGCGGTTGCTCGCGTTCGGCCAGAAGCGCGTTGACCTCCGACTTGAGCTCGAGCACCCGGCGCTCACGTCCCAACGTGACGGCATGCCACCGGCGGAGTTCTTCCACCTGGTTTGCCAGCTTGTACTCTGCCTGTTTGCGTTCGGAAATATCACGCGCGAAGACGAGGGCACCCCTGCTCCCCTGGTGGAAGAAAGGCACGGCCGAGACGGAGACGTCGCGGGAGGTGCCTTTGAGGGTCAAGCAGACCTCGTCCACCGCTTCCACCGCCAGTCCCTCTTCATTCAACCTTCGGATCCGCTCCCGGACTTGTTCGCGGTAATCCGGATGGAAGCGATCAAGAACAGGCGTGCCGACGAGTTCCTCGACGCTTTCGGCCCGAAACAGGGCCAGGGCGGCGGTGTTGGCGTACGCAAAACATTCTTGGGTCTGGATGAAGATGGCCTCCGGCGCGGTCTCCACCAGCGTTCGAAACCGCTCTTCGCTGCTGCGGAGCGCCGCCTCGGCCTGCTTGCGGTCGTCAACGTCCCGGAAGTTGATCACGATGGCATCCACCCCCGGCACTCCCAGCAGGTTGGTGAAGACGCTTTCGATCCAGATCCACCGCCCGTTCCGATGCCGGAACCGATAGGAAAGCGTCTGCACCTGATGCGGTTCACGCATCAGCAACTCCAGCGCCTGCAGAACGCCGGGCAGATCCTCCGGGTGCGTTGAATCGTTGGGACTGATGCTCCGGACGTCCTCCGAGCTGTAGCCGAACATGCGCCGTGCGGCCGGGCTGGCAAAGGTCATGACTCCCTGCGCCGATACCAAGACCACCCCGTCCGGCGCGTGTTCGATCAAGGCACGAAACCGGGTCTCGCTTCGGCGCAACTCCTCCTCCGCCTGTCTCTGCGCGGTGATGTCCAGGACCAGGGCTTCAATGCCCCGCAGCCTGCCTTGGTTGTCGGGAATCCCGCTGCCATGCTCCCACACCCACTTCTCGTGGCCCGTCGAGGTGCGCAAGCGATACTGCAGGACATAAGGTTCGCCCCGGCGGAGCCGCGACTGCATTTCATTCTCGGCGGCGGCGCGGTCCAGTTCATGGACGAGGTCCGCGAAAGTGGTCCCGCCTCCTTGCAGCAAAGCCGCCTTGGGATAACCGGTCAGGGCGACAGCTCCGTCGCTCACAAAATCAAGGCACCAGGGACGACTCGGATCCCGCGAGCGGTAAGTCATTCCCGGGAGGTTCTGCATCAGGGTGGACGACTCGCGTTCGCGGTCTATCAGGGCTTCCTCCAAGCGTTTCTGGCGTGAAATGTCGGTGTGGGTTCCCCGCATCAGCAGCGGCTTGCCGTCCAGGGTCCAGGAAACGACGCGTCCGCGATCGAGGACCCATACCCACGCCCCATGCTTGTGGCGCATGCGGGCTTCCGTCTCGTAGTACTCCGTTTCACGGGTGAAATGCCGGTTCAGGTTTTGCGCGCTGGCCCGCAGGTCGTCGGGATGCACCAGACGATTCCAGGTCTCGATGGAGACGGGCTGAAGCTCCTCGAGGGTGTACCCAATGATGCCCGCCCAGCGGGCGTTGAAAACCGTGGCGCCGGTTTGAACGTTCCACTCCCAGGTGCCGACCTGCGCCGCATCGATCACGCTGAGGAGGCGTTGCCTCTCCTCGTGGAGCGCAGCCATCGAATCCTGACAGTCCCGTGCCGGGGCTTGGCCCGAAAGCAGGGTCGAGGCGGTTTGGACATCGGCGCCCGACGCTTCGCGGGTCCTCCGCCAGCGTCGCAATCCGATTTGAAGCACGAACCCCAAAGCCAACCCGAGACCCACCCCCGAGGCGAATTGTACCTGGAGAGACCGTGGTTCCCTGGCCTGCGCGGTCGAAGGGAGGGTCGAGTCACTCCGCAGCGGCCCGACGCACCAGACAGCCAGCCAGGCCAACAAAAGCCGCACACCGCGGCGATGTCCTGGGACGACACGTGCCGGCGCGCTTTTCCGCCTCTGGGTTCGCTGCATACTCCCCGGGGCCAGCCCTGACCCTCACGTCGAATGTTGAACGGTCCGGGCTGATGAAGGGGCTGCAATTGAACGCGTGCTCCCGGGCCGTCCTGCTGCTGAGGCTGAGCTTAGACCCCGAGGAGCGTCAATCCGCAGTGCTTACTAGCCCGGGCTCTTAACGAGAGCAAGGCGCGCCTCAGACGGTCAGCGTTCTGCCCGTGGGTGAATTCCCGGGATCGGGCTGTAACGAGCGCCCTTGAGAGAACGAGGAGCTATCGGGAAATGTCCGCCGCTCCAAAGGTGAGGCTCCCGTCCTTCAGACCTTGGAATCGACCGCTGAGAACCACCTCTTCGCCGGCGGTCAAGAGGATGAAATCACCCCCGCGTGAGTCCCGCGCGACCAGTTCCCGGCCGTCTTGAGCCGTGAAAACAGTTCGGTACTTGCCCACGTAGTTGAACTTGAACTTCAGGAGAGTGCCACGGTCCGGGGAGCGCAGCATCACCGTGAAATCCCGAGTCACCATCGCGCGATCAAAGCGGTCCACCTCGCCCTTCACGCGGAAAGTCCTGCCCTGGTAACGCCGCGCGGCCGCTTCAGGTTCCGCGAGGAAATGCCCCACGAGCTCCGCGGCGGCCACGAGCGCGTCGTCCGCCAACGGAGGGAGGGTTTCGATCCGGGGCAGAGGCTGGAGTGCGGGTGACGAATCCGCCACGGGATTCGAGGCGCTCGGCGTCGCTGAGCGGAGTCGCTCGTTCTCCCGCCGGAGACGTTCCAGGTCCTGCTTGAGACGCTTTTCCTCCTCGGCCTGCCGTTGCTTTTGTTCCTTCTGCTCCGATTTCTTCAGCCGTTCATTGTCCTTGCGCAACCGTTCCAACTCGCGCTCCTGCGCGTCAAGTTCCCGTTTCAGCCGCTCGATTTCCTGCGTCTTCTCCCGCAGCGGATCCTCCGCCGCCGCGGGCTCGGCAGCACGAGCAACCGGCGGGGTAAGCACAGGCAGCAGGAGCGCGATCAGCAAGGCTCGGGCGAAACGTGGCGTGCGCATCAGGAAAAACACTCCACCGACGGGCTCGGATCGCGTCAAGCCCGAAGCCCCGGCCGCGGCCGGGCCGTTCCTTCGCGCCGAGGCACACGCTGGAGGCAGGCGAGAGACCGTGGCGCTCCCTCCGATGGCAGGCGCGGAGACAGGCGCCGACTATGGTTCACTGACCGGGCGCGCGCGGAAAAAGCGCCGATTTTCCGAGGGGCGGTCCTCCATGACCGGGACGGTGCCATCCTCCAGGACAAAGACAGTCGAATGATGCTCCCAGCGCTTCAGGTCAGACGAGACTTCAATCTCACAGACGACGCCGGGTTTTCCGCCCACTTCGAAGCGGATCTCCTGGCCCTGGCGGTGGTACCCTCGAAAAGTCAAAGCCGGCTCGGCGGGGTCGGGGGCCGTTCTGCTGGGGAGGATGAGCCGGTCGCCCCGAATCAGGCTTACCTTCCCGTCCACCGAGGCCTTTCCGGAGAAGACCTGGCGGTCCTTGGACGCTTCAGGCGGTAGCACCTGGTAGCTGAGCGTCCGGGTCTGGGTATCCGAGAAAGGCCCGAACCTCACGACTCCCCACGCGGCGTCCCAGCTTCCCCCCGGGCTCATATCGGAAACACTCCAACCCGCGGGTGGCCGGTCGGCGACGGCCCACGCCTGGGCTCCCTGGGGTGGCGCGGAGGCGAGAAGGACTTCGAGGCTCTGCCCCGGTGTGTAGGTCGGCGGCAAGCTCCGCTCCACGTAACCGCGCGCCGGCTCGGGGCGAACGAGGAACCGCACGGGTTCCGAGGTCGCCGTTTGACCGTCGTCACTGCTCGCACGCGCGATGAGCTTGTGAACTCCCAAGGGCGGTTGGTCCCAGGAGACCTTGAGTTCGCCTGAGTCAGTCGATCCCAGCAAGCTGTCATCACCGTAGACCTCAAGCCGCTGGATTCGGGCTGACTCGCTCGAAGCCACCGCGTGGACTTCCACCGCGTCGTCCGGCCCAAACACCGCGCCCTTGGGAGGCGTCAGAATGCTGACCTTCAAGGCCGGCGATGTCACGATGGTCACCTCGACCGGCGCAGAGACGAGCGGTGCTCCTGCGGAATCCGTGGCGCGGGCGGTGAGAAGGTGCGTGCCGGGCCGGGCTCCTTTCCAGACGAACTCGTGGTGCATGGGGTCACCGGGATCGGGCTCGCGGAAGGTCCACAGTTCCGAGACACCGACGCGCTCTTCGCCGGCCCAAAACTCGACCCGATAGATGGCGCCCAACGGATCGATCGCCACCGCGCGGACCGGAACGGATTCGCCGGCGCGGTATTTCGTGCCCGGCCGGGGATGCGTGAGTTCGAGCGATGCGGAGCGTCCGCAGCGGGCGTCATCGCAAAGCACAATCCCCGCCGAGGCGAACTCCGGGTTGATGTCCACATCGAGGCAAGGAAGCTCCGAAGGAGGGTCCAGGGACGGCGGGCAGACTGAAAGTGTCGCCACCAGCTTCTCGGCGCCTTCGGTCACTTCGTCAGGAATGGCCCTGACCTCGAGCGCCACGGCGCGTTCTCCGGCGGGGATCTCAACCCGCCAGGGGAGCGGTTCGTAATCGACGCCGGCTTTCGCCTCGCCCTCGTATTGGACGAAGACCGCGGCGGGTTGCGCGAGATCACCGGTACGCGAAATCACGAGTTCGCCTGTCAGGGGAATTCGCTTGTACGGCAGGGAGGATTCCTCGGCGACTGGTCGCGTCGCGTGGACGGCGAACCGCACCGAGGAGGGCATTCCAACAACGTTGACCTCCACCGGGACGCTTGTGGCCGGGGGGTCGATCGTTTCCTCCTCCGGTGACGGCGCAAGTATCAAGCGGTGCGAGGCCGTCGCCCAGAGTTCATGCCTGCCCGCGGGCGGGGCATTCCAGATGAACGCATGCTTCGCTGGATCGCCTGGCTTGGGCTCACAGCCCACGCAGGCCGGCCAGGCGAGAACCGATTCGCCGATCTTTTCGCCGTCAGCGAAGAAATCGAGCGCCTCAATGAACCCGGCGGAGTCGATCGCGACCGCTTCGATCGCGATCGGCTCGCCTTGCCGGAAGCGCATTCCCGGCAGGGGTGCCGTGATTCTGACGGAAGTTCGCGGGGCGGAGTGGCCATCGAAAATCTGCACCTTGGCCGCGGCGGCTCCAGGTTCGATGGTGTAGCGCTCGCGAGGTCCCATCCCCGGATCCGGCTGGAGCAGCGCAACCACGGTCTCCGGTCCTTCACCGATTTCGTCATCCAGCGCGGTCACCAGCAGGTCGAGGCTTTCGCGGTGGGAGGGAATGGTCACCTGGGCCGGCAGCACCTCATAGTCCTGTCCGGGTGTCGCGCTTCCCTCGAATTTCAGCCATACGGTAAGTTCCTCGGCGAGGACTCCCCGGCGGCTGACACGCAGAACCCCGGGTGCCACGCGGATGTTGGGCTCGGGTTCGTGTGTCTCAGCACGAACGGCTTCCAGGCTCACTTTGGCTGGGTCCGTGTTTCCGGCAGGGGGACCTTCACCGGCGTGAAGCAGGGCTGAAGCCACAACCGCGAATCCGGCAATCCGGCCGATGGGATTACGAAGAGCGTGCATGACGAGGGAGGAGAGAGGCGACCGCGCCGAACGGGCAGGTTCCGCAAGAGGCGAACATCTGTTGGGTTGCTTTCACCAATTCCACGGCGTAACGCCGACTTGGACGATCAGCTCGCTAGAACCATGCCAGGACAGTTGGGCGGGGCCGGGACGACGCGTCGCGCCCCGAGACAAGGGGTTGGTGCTGTTCTCGCGCCGGGAATTGGATTGCGGGCAGGGGACCCGATGGTAGCGTTCGCGCGGCTGACAACCGAACGCCAAGGCGGGATACGCCACCCCTGCGCGTTTTCCTCCGGCGCTCGAGATACAGCCCCGGGTTGGCGGCGCGAATCGCCGGTCGCCGCTGCTCGGGAGCTGAACCAGACCGGCGGACGGAAGAACAACGAATGGGCACAACACCCCTGGCACCGGGCGATATTACGGGATTGGCGGTCGGGTTGAACCGCATGGCGCGCAACTTGTGGTGGACCTGGGACCAGGACGCCCAAGACCTCTTCCAGGAACTCTCTCCCCGCGGCTGGCAAAACCTTTACCACAACGCCGTCGCGATCCTCCGGGAGGTCTCGGATTATGAGTTGCGAGTCCGGCTGCAGGACCAGGATTTCGCCAACCGCGTGAGGCGGGTGTTGCGGAAGTTCGATGCCTACATGCAGCGCGACGACACTTGGGCGGCGGCCAACGCGCGTGAGCTCCGGGAAACCCCGATCGCCTATTTCAGCGCCGAGTTCGGATTTCATGAGACGCTGCCCATCGCGGCGGGAGGCCTCGGTGTCCTCGCCGGGGACCATGCCAAATCGGCCAGCGACCTGGGCCTGCCCTTCGTCGGGATGAGCCTCTTCTACCGCGAGGGGTACTTCATGCAGTCCTTCAACGAGGAGAACTGGCAGACGGAGTACTACTCCCACCTCGACCCGCGCAACCTGCCGATGGAGGCAGTCCTTGATCCCCGCGGCGAACCCGTGACCGGCAGCGTGCGGATCGCTTCCGCCGACATTCAGTTCCGCGCCTGGCGGGTGAATGTGGGACGCTGCCCGGTGTTTCTCCTGGATACCGATCTGCCGGAGAACGAGCCGCACCAACGCGAGCTGACGCTGCGGGTCTACGGTGGCGACAGCACCACCCGCATCATGCAGGAACTCCTCCTCGGCGTCGGCGGGGTGAGGTTGCTCCGCCTGCTGGGATACCGCCCCTCCACCTTTCACATGAACGAAGGCCACGCGGCCTTCCTCACGCTTGAGCTGGCTCGTGAAAAAATGGTCGCGGGCCGTTCCTTCGCGGCGGCCATGGAAGCGACCCGCGCCGAGTGTGTGTTTACGACGCACACCCCGGTCGAAGCCGGGCATGACCGTTTCAGCAGCGATCTGATGAAATACGCCGCCGGCGAGTTCTGCACCCAACTCAGGCTCACCCACGACCAGTTGATGGCGCTCGGCAAGGTGCATCCCAAGGACCAGACCGAGCCTTTCTGCATGACGGTGCTCGCGCTCAACGGATCACGCGCCGCCAATGGCGTCAGCGAACTTCATGGCAAGGTCAGCCGCCGCATGTGGCACCGGCTGTACCCCACCGTGAGCGAGGACCAGGTGCCCATTGGCCATATCACCAACGGCGTTCATCTCCTGGGGTGGATGAAAGGCAGCGTGAGGCAGTTCTGGCGCCGCAAGCTCAACAACGGCGCGGGCGCCCCCAACGGCGGAGATCTGCGCAGTTCCCGACTCTGGGAGGACGAAGTCAACACCGCGGAGTTCTGGAGCAAGATCACTGCACCGGAGTTCGTGAGCGATGAGGAGATCTGGGCCTTGCGCTATCAACTCCGGCGCGAACTTGTGGAGTTTACCCGGCGACGGTTGCTGCTGCAGGGCGAACGGCTCACGCGAACCGCCTTCATCGAGTACGATCATCTGCTCAATCCGGACGCCCTTACCATCGGCTTCGCCCGCCGGTTTGCGACCTACAAACGGGCGACCCTGCTGTTTCAGCACTTTGAGCAGGTGATCAAACTCGCCCACGACCGGCGCCAGCCGGTTCAGTTCATCTTCGCGGGCAAGGCGCACCCTCGTGATAACGAGGGCAAGCGGCTCATCCAGCACATCCTCCACCTCAGCAAGCACAGCGAACTCCGCGGGAGCCTCGTGTTCATCGAAAACTACGACATCCACGTGGCGCGCCAGATGGTTGCGGGTTGCGACATCTGGTTGAACAACCCCCGCCGGCCGCTCGAAGCCTCCGGCACGAGCGGGATGAAGGCTGCGATCAACGGCTGCCTCAACTTCAGCATTCTCGATGGCTGGTGGCGGGAAGGCTACTTGCCCGGGCACGCCAACGGCTTTGCCATTGGTGGGGATGAGGACCCTACCACGATCGAGGCCCAGGACCACGAGGACAGCGAAGCGCTGTTCCGGGTGCTGGTGCAGGACGTCATTCCGTGCTTCTTTAGCCGTGATGCCAACGGCATCCCGCGTCAATGGGTTCAGAAAATCCGCAGGTCCATGGCGACCCTCGTTCCGCAGTTCAACACGTCCCGCATGGTTCGGGAGTACACCGGGCGGTATTACCTGCCGCCCCGCCCACCGGCAGCGTGACCCGCGCGGCGCCGCCGCTTCCTGACATCCGCTCCCTCTCGCTTGCCGAACTGGAGGCGGTGCTGGGCTCATGGGGCGAGCCCGCTTATCGGGCTCGCCAGCTCATGGATTGGCTCCATGTGCGGTTCGTGGATGACTGGAACCAGATGTCCACCCTGCCGAGGCCGCTCCGCGAACGGCTTCGCGCAGCCTTCACCTGCCAAACGCCCACGGTCGTGACCGTGCAAGGCTCCCGGGACTCCACGCAGAAATTCCTCTGGCGCCTGCCAGATGGTGCCTTTCTCGAAAGCGTCCTGATCCCTGCCAGCGAAGCACTCTACGGCGAACCGAGCGACCGGCACACGCTCTGCATTTCCACCCAGGTCGGATGTGCGTACGGCTGCCGCTTCTGCGCCAGCGGCCTCGAGGGTTTCCGGCGTAATCTCCGGGTGGAGGAGATTGTCGGCCAGGTGCTGGCGGTGGAGCGTTGGTGTCGACCGAGCGCGTCACGCTCGGGAGATCCACCCCAGGGCGCCCCCGAAGATTCTGTGGACAACCCTGGCAATTCTCGGAGGCGACCCGTCCGTGTCGTGGACAACGTGGTGGTGATGGGAATGGGAGAGCCCATGGCCAACTATCCCAACCTGCTCAGCGCGCTGAGGATCTTGAATGCCCCTTGGGGCGGAAGGATCGGCGCGCGTCGCATCACAGTCTCCACGAGCGGTTTGGTTCCGCAGATACGCCAGTTTGCCGCGGAACCGGAGCAATTTCGGCTTGCCATTTCGTTGCACGCCGTCTCGGACGAGCTCCGGGACCGACTCATGCCCGTCAATCGCAAGTACCCGCTGCGGGAGCTGCTGTCAGCATGCGATTATTACGTCGTACGCAAAGGCAGGATGATCACGCTCGAGTACATCCTGATCGCCGGATTCAACGATTCCGGGCTCCAAGCGCGTGAACTGGCCAGATTGGCGAGACGATTGGGAGCCAAGGTGAACTTGATTCCCTACAACCGGGTGCCGGATTTCGCTTGGGAAACGCCGGCTCGTGAGATCCAGGAGCGGTTTCTGGGCTTGCTGATCGATGGGGGAGCTCTGGCCACCCTGCGAACAGAAAAGGGCCGGGACATCGACGCTGCATGCGGTCAGCTGCGACTTCGTGCCGAACGGACTCGTAGTCAACATGTTGAAACCGAAGATCCGCCGGCGGGCCCGGGTTCGGTGACCGGAGCCTGAACCGAAAGTCGCCGCGTTTTCGGTCTGCAGTCGCTCGTTTTTCGCTGGTCCGCCCCCATCTTTTTTCGGGCTGAGACGCGCCGTTTTTGTAACATCCACGTCGACAGATGGTTACGATCTCTCAAAAACTTTCGAAAACCCGTTGACCTTTTTCTCCGATGGCCTATGCTTGGCGGCGCTTCGAGGGAAGCGGCTGACGCGTCGGATCAGTCAAACCGGTTCGGCGGTCGGCCTTTTTATCCCCTAGATGGGGATAAAACAACGGGTGAAAACCCGCGGTCTTTGAAAGTTGAATTGTGCGACAAGATGAGCCCCTTCGTGTGATGCCGTGTTAGTGGGCATCGCGCGACGAGTTTAACAATTGCACCAACCGCTCGCGAAGGCGATCGGTTGGGTCAAGCTAACGTTTTCTTAACGGAGAGTTTGATTCTGGCTCAGAACGAACGCTGGCGGCGTGGATAAGACATGCAAGTCGAACGCTGGTTGTTGGGTAGCAATATTCAGCAGCCGGAGTGGCGCAAGGGTGCTTAACACGTGGGTAATTTGCCGCGAAGACCGGGATAACCCCGAGAAATCGGAGCTAATACCGGATGTGGTTGTCGAAGGGCATCCCTTGACATCCAAAGCTGGGGACCGCAAGGCCTGGCACTTCGTGATAAGCCCGCGGCCTATCATGGTAGTTGGCGGGGTAACGGCCCACCAAGCCTGTGACGGGTAGCTGGTCTGAGAGGACGACCAGCCACACTGGAACTGAGACACGGTCCAGACACCTACGGGTGGCAGCAGTCGAGAATTTTTCACAATGGGCGAAAGCCTGATGGAGCGACGCCGCGTGGGGGATGAATGGCTTCGGCCCGTAAACCCCTGTCATCTGCGAGCAATGCTCCGCGTTGAACAGACGCGGAGTTGATAGTAGCGGAAGAGGAAGGAACGGCTAACTCTGTGCCAGCAGCCGCGGTAATACAGAGGTTCCAAGCGTTGTTCGGATTCACTGGGCGTAAAGGGTGCGTAGGCGGTCGGGTAAGTCTGATGTAAAAGCTCCGGGCTTAACCCGGAAATGTCATCGGATACTATCCGGCTTGAGGGTTGGAGGGGGGACTGGAATTCTCGGTGTAGCAGTGAAATGCGTAGATATCGAGAGGAACACCCGTGGCGAAGGCAAGTCCCTGGAAAACTCCTGACGCTGAGGCACGAAAGCTAGGGGAGCAAACAGGATTAGATACCCTGGTAGTCCTAGCCGTAAACGGTGCACGTTTGCTGTGAAAGGAATCGACCCCTTTTGTGGCGTAGCTAACGCGTTAAACGTGCCGCCTGGGAAGTACGGCCGCAAGGTTAAAACTCAAAGAAATTGACGGGGGCCTGCACAAGCGGT
>CAZHUS010000035.1:0-73894 GCA_964535555.1 uncultured Verrucomicrobiota bacterium | reverse complement strand
AGCGCCGCTAAAGCGGACGCACTCCAGACGCTTCGCGCCGCTCCAAGGCACGTCCGGGGCCGCGAAGCGCCTGGAGTGCGGGGATTCATCCCCGCTTTTCGGGGCAGGTTCATGGAGAGACGTCGAGTGGACTTCATGAGGGGTTAAAAGCAAGGTCCGGGGGCCGGGTAGAGTCGGTCGTCCGTCGCAAAAAGTCATGCGAACGGACCGGCGCGCGCAAGATGCTCGCCGCGCCGTCCTGCATCGGGAAATCGCTTCCGTTCTTCAAAGCCATCGAACTAGCGTGGTGGAGCCTCGACCGGACGAAAGGTTACGTGCCGCACACCGAGCCCAAACAACGCGTTGACACTTGGCTTGCCTCGACTACGATTTTCGGCCCTTAAACGCGACGATATATGCCGAATACCGCATCCGCCGAGAAGCGCACGCGTAACAGCGCCCGCCGTGCTCAACGCAATCATAGCGTCCAGTCCCGGCTCAAGACCCTCGAGAAGAACTTCCTGAACGCGCTCGGGGAGAAGCGCAAGGAAGAGGCCGCCACCGCCCTGCGCAGCGTGAGTTCGGCCCTCGACAAGGCGGCAAAGGGTGGAGTCATTCACCGGGCCACCGCCAACCGCAAAAAGTCCCGGCTCGCCATTCGACTGGCAGCCGCCAAGTAAGAGTCGGACGGGTTTCGCCGCTTTCGGGGCGCCTGCGGGCGCCCTTTTTCGTGTGCGACGAGGCGGCCGTCGCTCTCTTCCCATGAACCTGCCCCGAAAAGCGGGGATGAATCCCCGCACTCCAGGCGCTTCGCGACTCTGGACGTGCCTTGGAGCGGCGCGAAGCGTTTGGAGTGCGTCCGGTTTACCGGCGCTTTTTGGTTCATGGTCACTGAGCAGTTCAAAAAGGAACAGGTCGCTTTCCCTGAACCGCCCGGTGAGGGCACCGGGCAGGTTGGATGTCCTTGGCTGCGAGGTCGCCTGGAGCCGTTGACGGCGGGGAAGGACCGCCTCGTCACCTCGGCGCCTACGACGTGAGTTGGGGACGATCGCCTCGTCACCTCGGCGCCTACAGTCGACCGGGAAGGATCGCCTCATTACCTCGGCGCCTGCAGACCCGTGGGATCGATCACGACGATGCTGTGGATCTCGAACTGCGGGAGCGTCAGTCGTACCAGGCCGTTCTCAAATTCGAACGGAAGGGTGTCGCCCGCCGGCATGAGCGTGATGCCCCGCGGCCGCGCCGGCAGTCGCACCGTCAGTCCGAGCGGACCGACGGGCTCGATCGTCTCGATCAGCGGCCGCTTCGTATCCCAGTGCGCGCCCGAGGTGTTGATCACATGGACGGCAAGCCTCCCGCCAGGCAGCCGACTGACGGCCACATCCACGCTCAAGGTTCCTTGGACGCGGACCACCGGTTCCGGGAAGAGCTCCCGCACGAGTCCGTTGAGGTACTCACGCATGCCGGGCGCGCGTCCGGCCAGGTAGCCGCGACTGAACGAGAAGTAGGTGGCGGCAAGGCGTCCGCGCCCGAGCGCCGTCACCGAGGCCGCGGGTTGGAACGGCGAGTGGGTGGCCCCGCGCTCGTGAAGGGTGCCGTAACCGGTTGCCGTGGGCCCAAGGGTCACGCGACGGCTTTGGTCGCGCGTCGCCAACAGCACGTCCTTGGACCGCAGGTAGCGAGGTTCTGACGCCGCATCCCCCAGCGTGGCGCCCAGTTGGGCCTCAAACAGCGCCGCGGCCTGCGGGCCCACGAGGAGCAGTTGGCCGCCGTTCTCGACGTAACGAACGAGTTCCTGTTTGAAGGACGGTTCCAGGTAATCGCATTCGGCCACGACGATCAATGCGTACTCCGCCATCCGGCCGAGCAAACCGTGTTCGCCGACGACATCCACAATCTGCTGGCCTTCGAGCAAGGCTTGAAGCGTGCCGGCAATCCGTGAGAGGTCGCGGTTGAACAGGCCGTTGATTTCCCGGTAGTGCGACGCGGTGGAGTAGAGCAGCGCGATCTGGGGAACCGGTACCGCGCCCTGGGAGACCGCCTGCCTCGCGCGACAGAACTTCGCCACTTCGGTGATTACGGGCAGGCAATCCTCGGGCACGGAGCCGTCGCGGCGTTGGTTGTAGTAGAATTGAAAGCCCCCGCCCTGCGACAGGACCAGTGCCGCTTCCCGCTGCAATTGGACGGCGGACTTCCGGTTCGAGCCGTTGCGTCGCTCCCCTTGCGTGGTGAAGCCCCACGCCATCAAATCCCACGGCTTGCCCTGTCGGGCCAGGTACCGGGCGGAGAGGCGCGCCGAGTTCACGGCGTCTTCGGGAGTGAAGTCCCCCGAGATCCAATCCACCGGGGCGCAGACCGCTTCCGGCATGTGGTCGCTGAACGCCCAGTTGCTGCAGAGTTGCAGGGCGGGATCCGTGCGTTTCACCTCGGCGAGGTAATGCCGCAGGTAGGTCCGGAAGGCCTGGCGGTTGAACTCCAGGAATTCGAACCAGTGCGGATCTCCCGGCTTTCGCGGAACGTCCTCGAATCCGGTGGCGGTGCGGAAGGCCTGCAACGCCGCGATGCCGTAGTCGGGCACCGAGGCCCAGCATTCGCCGTCCACCCACGCTCCATCGACGCCGTACTCCCGGGCCAGTTCCCGGAGCTGCGGAATCAGCAGGCGCTCGGCGTACGGGCCGAAGAACGAATTCGCATTGGGGCCGGGCTTGCCTTCGGCGTTCAGGGCCGCCCAGTCCGGATGCTGGCGAATGGCCTCGGAGTCCCAGACACCCGAGTAATGCATATACAACGCGACGCCGCGCCGGGCCGTGGCCTCGCGCCAAATGCGCAGTGGATCCCCGACAAAACCCGGGGCGCGGTTGCCCACGGCGGTCGGGTAGCTCGAAAGACCGGGATGTCCTTTGCAGTCGATCTGCACGTAGTCGGGATGCGCCGCGTCGATGATCTTGTCGACCATCTCGGCAGTCGTGTTCTTCCCAATCTCGGTGCAATCGGTTCCGGCATGGAAGTCGAAGTGGATGCCGAAGAAGCTGTCTGCCCGTCGGAGGCGCGCGGGCCCGGTGGCGTTTGAGGCGGCTCGGAGGGCGGCCCCGATGGCTTTGAGTTGAGCCAATTGCGGCGCGGAGAGGCTGCCGATCGGGCCGGCGGCAGGGTCGTAGTTCGGGCCGGCATCGAACGTAATCACGCCCTGGCGGGCGATGACCTGGCGGGCCCAGTCGGTCCAGAAGGCGTCCTCGAAGCGGACGTTGCGGCGCCCCCACATGTCGCCAAGAAAGGTGAGCGCATGCCACTGGGAACCGTTGAGCCAGCGGCCGGCGGGAATCACGCCGCGCGGTTCGTTGAGCTCGCCGGCAGCGTAGTCTTCCGCCTCGGTCCAGCGGACGACCTTCACGCCGGGGTTGAACGTGACGAGGCTTTGGGGGTTGCCGTGGCGGGCGGCGGCGGCATAGCGAGAAGCGATGGCCTCGTTGAAACCCACATGAGCGTAGCCACCGTCGAACCACCAGCCGGCGACCTTGTCACCGTACCGGTCGGACCACTCCTGGATGACCTGGCTCCAGGCCTCGGCAAACGCCAGGTTGATCGGCTGATCCTGCGGTCCTTCCTGCAGGCCAAAGGCCTTCTGCGCGCGCGGGTCCTGGTTGGGCGTCTGGCAGGGCAGGTACAGCAGGAGGCGAATCCCTCTCGGGTGGAGGGCCGCATAAAGCTCGAGGGGCAGGTCGCGCTGCGAGCAACGTTCGCCCGGGGCGTAGCCGGTCCGTTGCGAGTACGCGGCGTTCGGTGCGTTGAAGTAACCCGAGTTCTGTCCCAGCGTCAGGACCAGGTACCCCGAGCCGATTTCCGCCAACTGCCGGGCGAGGGCTTCGACGTCGAACTGCTCAACCTGCCGGAGTCCCTCTGGTCCGGATGGGAGGAAGTGAACGAAAACGCCGTGCCTGGCCCGGAAAAGCCACTCGGTGCGGGGGGAGGTGGCCCAGGCCGTGGCCGTCGAAGCCAGGATGAGGTGGAGCCCGAGAATCGAGGTGAGGAACGGAGTGCGCATGGATCCAACCGGTTCGTGCCAAGCCTGGACGGGCCTGACACGTGACGTGTTGCTCCTGTCCATGCTGTGCGTCCAGTCTCTCCAAAGGGGAGCGACGGTGCAAGCCGTGACACGACCTTGCGACCAGCAACCGGAAGGGCTGCCTTCGGATCCTGGTGCGGTCAGCGGCTCACCGGGCGATCCTGGTTCCAGACAAAGGCGCGCCGTCCCCTCCGCGCCCGATGGCCGTGCGCATTGACCATGAACTGGTGAGGAGCGCGGGCTTCTGCCCGCAGGGCCGTCCGCACGCCGGCGCGGGTTCCTGCGGACTGAAGTCCGCGCTCCTGGGACGGTCCATGGGAAGCGACCTGTTCCTTTTGGACCTGCTCCGTGGCCATGAACCAAAAAGCGCCGCTAAAGCGGACGCACTCCAAACGCTTCGCGCCGCTCCAAGGCACATCCGGGTCCGCGAAGCGCCTGGAGTGCGGGGATTCATCCCCGCTTTTCGGGACAGGTTCATGGAGAGCCCGGTCCACGAAGGCGGCAGGAAAGCTGCGCGAGGAAGCCGCCGGTTGCGTGAAGCTCGAGCCTCCGCAATGTTCGGTTCCTTGTGAAAGCCATTGTCGAGTTCTGCCTGATTCCGATCGGCACCGGCACGTCGATCTCCACCTATGTCGCCGCGTGTGAACGCGTGCTTGAGGCGGCTGGTTTGAAGACCGCGCTCCACGCGAACGGAACCAACATCGAAGGCGAGTGGGATGCCGTGTTCGCGGCCTTGAAGCGCTGTCACGAGGTCGTTCACGAGATGGGCGCGCCTCGGATCGCCAGCACGGTTCGAATCGGTACCCGCATCGACCGCGACCAGACCATGGAGCAAAAGGTGCAGAGCGTGGCGGCGAAGCTGGGGCGCGGGTAGGGCCCTGCCTTCCGTCCCCTGAGCGGCCAGGGGTGCTCCTGCAGTTGCTCCCTGGTCGTGAACCTCAAAGCGCCGCTAAAGCGGACGCACTCCAAACGCTTCGCGCCGCTCCAAGGCACGTCCGGGTCCGCGAAGCGCCTGGAGTGCGGGGATTCATCCCCGCTTTGGGACTCGGCTCCCGCGAAGTCCCTCGGCTTGGCAGCCCTGCGCCGTGGCCATGACCCCGGGCGGAGCGCGGGCTTCAGCCGGCAGGGACGTCCCTGCGCCAGCGTGCTTCCTGCGGACTGAAGTCCGCGCTCCGGGGACAGGTTCATGGAAAGCACCCTCAGCGGGCTCTTTGCCAGGGCGAGCTGATACCGGGCTCGACCGGGTCAGGCGGACCAACTCACCGACCCGGATGCCAGTGGGGCTGACGCATCACGTGGTGCGGCCTGCGGGGCGGCGGCCCGACCGGGTGAGCCCGGACGTGGCAGGGTGGCCTCCAGGGTGCGACCATGACGACCCGGGCCGGGGGCGGGGGAGGCGGTACGATCACGACGCGCGGAGGAATCGCGACGACCGCTGGTGTCACCACGACCGGCGGCGGACAGACCCGGACTGGTGGGGGAATCACCACCACGGGAGCAGGCGGCGGCGGCGGAAGCGGCGGCGGCACCCGGCAGGTCACGACCGGCCAGGGAAACGGCAGACCGATCGAGACCTCCACGCTCACGCCTGCGTGGGTGACCGGCCCGGCGGCGGTGACCAGCCCGAAAGTCAGGAGTCGCATGAGCGTCTTCGCATTCATCACGAGCGTTTCGACGCCGGCCGGAGGCGCATCTTCGACCGGGAGCGATTGATAGATACGATGCTCGGCGGTGACGGGGTAATGTCGTTAACAGCCCGGACCGGTTCCAACGGCGGCCCGGAGCTGTAGTAGCCGCTGACCGCCAGATCGCCACCATCTTCGCCATGCAGAACCGCATTCGAATTCACGAGGAGTTTCGGGAGAATCCCGTCTGTCCGCACTGTCAGAAGGAAATCGTCGAACTGGCGGCCCGGCGGGTGGAATCGACCCTCGGCGTCCGGTTTCTCTACTACTGCTGTCACTGCCTCAAGGTCCTCGGCGTTTCGCACCGCAAAGGGTTCTGGATGGGCTAGCGAGGCGCACCTCAGACCGACTACCTTCCTTCGCAGCACGCACCCGAACATGAACATGATGGCCATCACCTCACCGGGATCGGTATCCACTCAATACGCCGTCGGCTGGTTCACCCTGGCGTTGATTAACGCCGGGTTGGCGCAAGGCAAGGGCCGGAGCGGCCTGGGCTGGTGGTTCGCGTCCCTTTTCCTGGGCCCGATCGCCACGCTGCTCATCGTGTTGTTGGAGCCCGTGCCCCGAGCGCTGCCGCGGCTTTGACCCGCTATCTTCTCCACGCGGTCTCGATTTCCTCGAGGGTGCGCCCCTTGGTTTCGGGAATCGCCGCCAGCACGAACAGAAATCCGGCAAGGCTGAAGGCGGCGTAAAGGCAGAAGGTTTTGGCCGGGCCGATCGCAGGACTGTCGTTCAGCATGGGGAAGGTCTGGGCGACGATGTAGCACGAAGTCCAGATGGTGAACGTGGCGATCGACATCGCGCGTCCCCGGATCCGGGTGGGAAAGATTTCGGAGCAGAGGATCCAGGGAATGGGACCGAGGGCCATGGAAAAGGCGGAGATGAAGGCGAGGATCGCCATGAGCAACGCCAGGCCTCCCGCACCGGCCGCGAACATGGCGGCGGTTGTTCCCAAGGCCACGACCTGAATGCCGAGCCCGATCAGGAGCAGTGGTCGCCGGCCGGCTTTGTCGACGAAAGCGATGGCCACGAACGTAAACAGCACGTTCACCAGGCCGATGATCACCGACGACATGAAGGCGTCCTTGATGCCCACGCCGGCCGTCGTGAAGATCTTCGTGGAGTAGTACATGATGGCGTTGATGCCGCTGAACTGCGAGAACGCCATCAGCGCCACGGCGATGAGAAGCGGCTTGCGAAACTGGGCGAGGAACAACTCGCCCAACCGACCTTCCTCCTGCCCCAGCACCGATTTCACCGCGGCCAGCTCGGCTCGAGCCGGTTCCGGCCCGACAACGCCTTCCAGGATGCGAAGGGCCTCCGGCTCCCGGCCCGCTTGAATCAACCAGCGCGGGCTCTCGGGAACGAAAAAGAGCAGCACCAGCAGCACCGCCGCAGGGGCGACTTCCGCCCCCAGCATCCAGCGCCAGCCAGCCGACTTGTTCCAAGCCTCGTCCCCCAGCCCCTGGATCCACGCGTTGATGAAAAGCGTCACGAAGATGCCGACGACGATCCCCAGCTGGAACAACGATCCCAGCCGGCCGCGACGATCCGCCGGCGCGAGTTCGGCAATGTAGATCGGGCAGATCATGGACGAGGCGCCAATCCCGAGGCCGCTGATGAAACGGGCGAGCAGGAACTCGGTAAACGTCCGCGGGACTGCCGACAGGAGTCCGGACAACGCGTACAGGATGGCGCACAGGAAGAGAACACGCCGGCGTCCGAACCGGTCGCTCAGGAAACCGGCGAACATGGCGCCGGGGATGCACCCCAGGATGGCACTGGCTCCGGCGAAACCTTCCTGCGTCGAAGTCAGGTTGAAGTGCGCCTTGAGGTACTGGTTGGCGCCGTTGATGACGGCGGTGTCGTAACCGAAAAGGAACCCGCCCGTCGCGGCCACCAAGGTGACCAACGCGAGCGTGCTCAGGAACGGGCGTGGCTTCATGGAGGTCTGGGCAGGGATCCGTGTGCGAGCTCGGTGCCGCCGTCGGATGGCTCGGGTTGTCTCAGTGTTGGCCGGCGGTGCTCGCAGCAACAGGCTTGCCGCCCGCGGCGGGCAGTTCCGCCCGCAGGCTCACCACGCCCCACGCGGGCACCTCGATGTCGCCCGACGTGGTGCCCTTCGCCTTTTCGCTGAGGTCGCTCATCGCAAGGCGGACGGGTGCCGGGTCGCTCCAAGTCAGTCCGGTCCGCGCCGCTCGACCGCTGGCTCCCCACACCCGGAGGACCAATGCCCGACCGTCGTCGGCCGGTTTCAACCCGGTCACCAGGACCTCATCGTTGGTGAGACGCAGCCGGGAATGGCCGTCCGGTTTGCCGCCGCGAGCACGGACCGGGATCAACGGCTGGGACTGGGCGATGGCGAATCGCGATGCCGCCACCGGATCGTAAGCGCGGTGTGGGCGGAGGAAATACCGGAACACCACCGGGCCTTCCTGGTAGGCGCGGTAGTTGGTCCCCCAATGGTTGTTCATCGCCCACGAGTAGAGCTTCTGGGTGGGGCCGACCCGTTTGAGCCAGACATCGGGGTTCGATTGGGAGTTGAGGAGGTTGGCCGTGAGGCCACCCACCTGGACCAACGGCGCGTCGAGCGTGACCCAGGTCACGCCGAACTCGTCATTGGCGACGTCCGCCCAGCGGCCGGCCGTGAACCAGTTCTTGCAGGCGCTCGGCATCTGGTCGGCATCGGGCCGGATCACGGCGAACGGCAGCTCGATCCGGACCTGCCCCTCGGGAACGCGGAACGGGAAGGCGAAATTGAGGCTCTCCTTGCCTTCCTGGGCGTGATAGCTGCCGGCGACGAGTCGCTGCTTGTCCACCGTGTTGATGATCTCGACGTAGTCCTGGCCGGCGACCAACCGGATCTCGCGGATGAGTTTGAAGCAGCCCGGGGCTGGCGATTCGACCAGCAACGAGGCCACGAGCGGTCCACGCTCCTTCACCCGGATCGTGACGTCGCCATTGCGTTGCGCGTTGACCGGGTTGTCCCCCACGAAGTAGCGGTAATCGTTGCACGACTCGCCGGATGCCGTGTCGACCAGATTGCCCTCCAAACCTGCGAAACGGAGTTCGCGAATGGCGCCGGTCTTCTCATCGAGCACGACCTTAAGCCGGTCGTTCTCGAGGGAGTTGCCGGACGCCGCGACGCGCTGCTGAACGTGGGCGGGTCCGCGGGCCAGGGCGTAACGACGACCGGCAAAGGGAGGGAGATCGTCCGCCAGCATGACCAGGTCGCCGTTCACGAGCCGCTGCGAAGGCACAAGGCCGCCCCCCTCGGCTTGCACCTGGTCCAAGCCTTCACAAAAGTCGCGCGGGATCAAGACCAGCTCGGTGCGGGGCCACGAGGCGGTGTTCCAGAGGTCGATGGCATTCGGTTGTTCGGCGCCCGGTTTCAGGGCCGAGGCGCGGCTGAGCAATTCGCGCGACTGCAAATCGGCCTGGGCGGCGTAGCCTTTCTTGAGGGTCCACTGGTCCAGGGTCTCGCTCCGTGACGGTTCGCTGACGCTGCACCAGGCGCCCCAGGTGTGTTCCGAGTAGAGCAGGACACTCCGCCAGGCCTCTTCGAACGCCGCCGCGGGATAGCTGCCGGGATCCAGCATGGCCCAGAGGGCTTCCGCCTGCGATACGCGGTCCGAACTGGCCCGGTTCAATCCCGTCTCGAAAGAGGAAGAACCCGCGCCGTCCTCCCAGTAGGGTGTCCAGTCCCCTCGGACCTCCGGCAGACGGCTGCCATACTTCTGCTCGAAGGCTGTGAACGCCTCCGAGGTCGAGGAGATCACAAAGCGGGGCCACGCGTAGCGCGTGTTCCAGTCCTTGATGAACTCACAAATCGCGGCGTCGGGAACCGCGTTGTCGCCGTGCCCGGCCCAACGCATGTGGGCGATGTCGAAGTCATAATTCGAAGCCTCCAACTGCTGCTGGTACTCCTCCACAAAGCGCGGCGTGAGCTGGTGAATGATGTGCGACATCGCGTAGCCCCGCCACGGGATCCAGACCAGCACCTTTTCGGAGCCGGAGGGCGACACCCAGTAAAACGGCTTGTTCTCCCACTTCTGGAGAATGTCGCCGATGCGATCGAAGTAGTTTGGCGCGACGCTGAAATAGCGCACGCCGGCCTGCGCCATCGCGGTCACCGTGGCCCAGGTGTAGCCGGGAACATCGCTGATCATCGCCGAGCGCACCGGGACCCCGGTCTCCTCCGCGAGCTGCGTGGTGAATCGAAACAGGCGCAGCAACTCCTCGGGCCGGCACAGCCCGGTGAGCTCATTCAAGTACATCCCGTTGAGGGCGACCTGGCCGTTCTTCACCGCAGCGACCAAGGCGTCGCGCGCCGCCGGGCCGAGCCGGCGCAGGTAGAGATCGGCGGCCCACAGGACCTCCACGTTCCATACGAACCGCGCGCCTTCGGGATACTCCGCCGTCTTCCGGGCGATTTCCATGCCGCGCAGGAGATTGCTGACCTGCTTCTCCTCGATGGCGGTCTGGAGCTCGGTGTAACCGATGTCGGTATGGGAGTGTGGCAGCACGTAAACCGTCAAGTGCCTGACCGGCTTGATGGTCAGCGTGCGGTCGACCATCACCAGTCCGGCGCTCTCGATGGTAAGCGGGACCCTGGTTTCCGCGTCCACGGCCGCCACGGCCAGTTCGAGGGCCTGCAGCCCTGGTTTCAGCGTGGTGCGAACCGGTGCGGACTGCCCCAGCTTCACCAGCGCTTCCGCCTCGGCGCCTTGATGAGTGATGCTGAGCTGAACGGGCTGGACGAAACCGTCTCCCTCGCGGCGCAGGGCCCGAATGGGTTCGGCAAGGACCAGCGCTGTCCGGCTTCGCGCCGGAACCAGTTCGAGCGAACCGGGCGCTTCGAGCCGCACGCCGTCGTAAAGCAGCCAGCTGCCGCTCAAGGTGGTCAGGTGCACGTCGTTGTCCCCGTCCCGGAGCTGACGGGCGGGGAATTCGACTTCGACCTTCTGGCGCCGGCCGGCCGCGGGGTTTCCGAAGATCGACGCGTCGCCCGTGCCCGGCTGAAGTCGCTTCTCCGTCGCGTGGCCGTTGACGTCCAGCCGCAGCAGGGGCGGATTGCCCGCCTGCGTGTCGAGCAGGAACACCGAGAGCCGGCAGGTTCCGTCGGCCGGTGCGGACTTCAGGCCAAAGCGGATCGTGAACGTGTGCGGCCGACCGCCCCCCCAAGCATCGACGGGGCCGGGCTGCGCGTAGGGCCAGTCGCGCTTCGGATTGCTTTCGCCGATCACGTAGAACGCGTCAGTCCGGAACTGGGAGTAACTACCCGGCGCCAACGCGAATTCCGCGTTCTGGTCGTCCTGGCGCCCGATTTCCCAAAGCGTGTCGCCGAGGAGCCCCGTGCATCCCAGCGTCAGGAGGAGGAGAGAAACGAGGGAGCGTCCGCAGGGAACCGGTGGCTGCCGACGTGAGGAGGCGGTCGTTCGGCGTCCGTGGGAACGGCTCGGCGCATCCTCGCCCCACCGGGAAGGCGAGTGCATTCCAGGTAGGACGCGCAGTCCTCGGTGCGCCGGCGTGGCTTCCTGCGGACTGAAGTCCGCGCTCCGGTGGCAGTTCATGGAAGGCAGGCTTGAGCCGGTGCGGGCGCCATGGATGCATTGAGGCTGCGCTGTCATGCGGCTGAGTCTCGCGGAGCCTGCCGAGTCCGCACCTTGACCGAAGACAAGAACCTCGAGGGCGTCCCCTACGGTCCTTTCAGGCCGGGCCGCCGGGCTGCGAAACCTGGCCCAGCCACACCGCGCGCCGGGCACCAGTGGTTTGCGGGAGGTTCCCGGGCAACCCGTGCAGGCGGTAATACGCAAGCAAGGCGAAAGCGGCCGGTTCAACGGTTGGCAGCGGCCAGCCCCATGCGGTGGTGTCGGTGACTTCCTCCACCGCCGGCGACCCATCCCGCAATCGCCGGGCGATGCGCTTTGCCAGGTCGCGGTTCGCCGCACCGCCGCCGGCGAGGACGACCCTGGTCGGCTGCCCTCCCAGGTGTTGCCCGTAGCCAAGCACAATCGAACGTGCCGTAAACTCCGCCAGCGTGGCGAAGACATCCGGCCTGGAGCACCGCCGCTTCTGGAAGGCCACGAGGGCCTTTGCCCAGAACGGCTCGCCGAAAAGCTCCCTTCCCGTGCTCTTGGGCGGCGCTTGTCGGAAATACGGATGTCGCAGCCAGCCCCGTAGCAACACCTCGTCCGGCGTTCCGCGCGACGCCCAGGCGCCGTCCCGGTCACAGTTCAGCCGGCCGCGACTGAAGTGTTGCGCCGCCAGATCGAGGAGCACGTTGGCCGGCCCGGTGTCGAAGGCGAGCACCCGGGGTTCATCGCCCTGCCGCCAGTCCAGGGCCGTCACATTGCTGATTCCGCCGAGGTTGTTCACGCACACGAACTCGCCGCGCCGCGCGAAAACGAGTCGATGAAAGAGCGTTGCCAGGGGCGCTCCCTGTCCGCCGGCAGCGAGGTCGGCGACGCGGAAGTTGCTCACGACGGTCCTTTGCAGGGCCTCAGCGAGCCAGGCCGGTTCGCCGATCTGAAGCGTGGCGGGAGCCTGACCGCCCGGGCTGTGGAAGACCGTCTGGCCGTGAAGCCCGACGGCATCGGGTCGTTCGCTCCCGAGGCCCCGAAGCGCACCGCGGGCATAGAAGCGTCCGAGATCGTGGTGCAACTGCGCGAGTTCGTGAGCCGTGACGTGATTGCCCGCAGCGGCCCGGAGGCGGACCTTCAGCGCGACCGGGAACGCTGTGGCCCAATGACGGATCAGCCGCACGGCGTCGGTCCCGCATTGGCAGAGCGCATAGTCGACAGCGTCCATGCTGGTGCCGGACATGATCCCCAAGATCCGGGAGGGCTTGCCTCCCGGGAACCGCAAGGGCGCCGGCACCTCACGAGGCGGAGTCATGAGTGCGGGCCTTCTGAGCGCGCTCCAGTCGCCGCCAGGTCCTTTCGCGACGGCGGGTTTCGGCGCGGAGAAGTTCTTCCGCCGACCAGCCGCGTTCCTGGCATACGGCGGCGAGTTCGAACAGCGTTGCGGCGGTGGTCTTCCTCGTCAGCGTCCCCTTTCCGGAAGGGCGCGTGCCACCGACCAGGGCCGCGCGGTGGGCTTTCTTCCAAAGTTTCTGGGCCCGCATCAGGGCCGGCAAGTGCCGTGGGATGCCGTCCAGGGCGGAGGGTCGTTCGTGACGGGTGCCTTGCTTCTCGGCGTGCTTGAGGCGGTCCCACTGTTCCCAGACGGCGGCGGCGGTCCGGGCGCGGGCGTCTCCGAAGACGTGGGGGTGCCGGTGGACAAGTTTGTTCACCAACCCGCGGGCGACGTCCTCGAAGTTGAAGGCGTTGCGTTCGCTGGCCAACTGGCTGTGGAAAACCACCTGCAGAAGGACGTCGCCCAACTCTTCGACCATCTCGGCGTCGTCGCCAGCCTCGATGGCGTCCATCAACTCGTAGACCTCCTCGACGGCGTGGTGCCGCAAGGTCATGTGATCCTGTTCCCGGTCCCACGGACAGCCGTCCGGAGCCCGAAGCCGGGCCATGATGGCCAGGAGTTCGGTGAGCGCGGGGGATTGATCGCGGTCCCGCGGCTTGGCTTCGGCGCGGCCCACGCCCGGGCGGGCAGGCGCGGGACGCGAGCGAAGGGCGGAGCGCGGTCGGGCAGCAGCACGCTTCATAGGATCACCAGGTTGTCGCGGTGAACCAGCTCCGTATTGCGGACGGCTCCCGAGCGGATGGAGGCGGCGTCGAAGGCGCAGATACCGCGCGCGAACTCATGCTTGTCGGTGGCGCAGATCCGCACCACGTCGCCTGCCTCGAACTCGCCCTCGCAACCCGTGACCCCTGGGGCGAGCAAACTCCGGCCCTTCTCGCGGAGCGCTCGTTGCGCCCCTTCGTCAACGGTGAGGGTCCCCTTGGGATGGTGGAAGAAGGCGATCCAGCGCTTCCGGCTGGTCAGCTTGGTCGGCTGCGGCAGGAACAGGGTTCCCTCCTGATCCGCGGCGAGGATGCGCGCGAGGGCGTCGCGCTTTCGTCCGCTGGCAATGACCATGGGAATGCCCGAGCGCATGGCGACGCGGGCGGCCTCGAGCTTCGTGACCATGCCCCCCACGGATGTCTCGCTGGCGGTGCCGCCGGCGAGCCCGGTGATCCCGGCGTCAAGCCGTTCCACGACCGGCAGGACGCGGGCCTCCGGCTTGCCGAAATGTTCAACCACCCCGTCGACGCTGGTGAGGATGACCAGGAGATCCGCCGGCAGCAGGCTGGCGACCAGCGCGGAGAGGCGGTCGTTGTCGCCGAACTTCAATTCCTCGACCGAGACGACGTCGTTCTCGTTGATGATGGGAACCACGCCCCGCCGCAACAGCGTGATCAGGGTGTTTCGCGCATTGAGATGGCGGTCATGATCCTCGAGGTCCGCATGGGTGAGCAGAACCTGGGCGACGTGAAGGTTGAACTTCTCGAACAGGTCGCCATACAGGGCCATCAGGCGCGACTGGCCGATCGCCGCGCACGCCTGCAATTCATCCAGCTTGTCCGGACGCCGCCCGAGACCGAGCACGCCCATCCCCGCGCCCACGGCGCCTGAACTCACCAGGATCACGTCCCGTCCGGCACGGCGTTGTTCGGCCACCTGGGCCACCAGTTGCACCATCTGCAGGAAATCCGGCTGCTTCCGGCTGTCTGTGAGAACGCCGGTTCCCAATTTCACCACCAGGCGGTGAACCCCCGTCAGCAACTTGTGCCGCATGGGTTCTGGGTAGCAAAGCCGGGTGCCGAAGTCGAGGCGGGTGGATGGGAACGAGGCGATGAGCCGTGCATCCAGGTTGTGGGACCGCCACCGGTTCCTTCTTGAACGGCTCAGGGGCCATGAACCGGTCCTCGCGAGGTAGGGCGCGCAGTCCCTTGCGCGCCGGGTGCGGCGGGCAACGGAGTGCCCGCCCTACCTTGCGGCGGTTCAGTCGGAGCGCGGCCGCGCTCCGACTGAATCAGCTGCGGGCGGTCGGGGCAGTTCTTCAGGACCAAAACACGCCCCGGAGTCCGTCGCCGCTGCGACCGCGGAGCGGTCGAGGTCCTGAGCCACGGCTGGCAACCGCAACACGCCGGGCCTTGACGCTGGCCCGGCAGTCCGCAACGGTCGGGTTGACGGAATGAAGTACGTGGATGAATACCGGGACGGGCAGGCGGCGCGGGACTGCGCGCAGGCCATCGCGCGCCTTGTCACGCGGCCCTGGGTGTTGATGGAGATCTGCGGCGGGCAGACACACGCCATCGTGAAGTTCGGGATTGACGACCTGCTCCCACCCGCCGTGACCCTCGTGCACGGGCCGGGATGCCCGGTGTGCGTGACCCCGTTGGAACTGATCGACAAGGCGGTGGCGATCGCGGGTCAGCCCGGAGTGATCTTCTGTTCCTTCGGGGACATGCTTCGAGTGCCGGGCAGCACCAAGGACCTCCTTTCCGTCAAGGCGGAAGGCGGGGACGTGCGGATTGTCTATTCACCCATGGACGCCCTCAAAGTGGCGCGCGAAAACCCCGGGAGGGAGGTCGTGTTCTTTGGGGTGGGCTTCGAGACGACCGCCCCGGCCAACGCCATGACGGTGTACCAGGCCAGGCGGGAGGGATTGCGCAATTTCTCACTCCTGGTGTCCCAGGTGCTCGTGCCGCCTGCCATGGAGGCCTTGCTGAGCTCGCCCTCGAATCGCATCCAGGGCTTCCTGGCGGCAGGGCATGTATGCACGGTCATGGGCTTCGCCGACTACGAACCGCTGGCAGCCAGGTACCAGGTGCCCATCGTCGTCACCGGCTTCGAACCCCTCGATGTCCTCCGGGGCATTCACATGTGCCTCGTGCAACTGGAGGCGGGCCGCTCGCTGGTGGAAAACGCCTACGGGCGCGCCGTGCGCCGCGAAGGCAACCGTCCCGCCCAGACGCTGCTGAACCAGGTGTTTCGCGTCGTCGACCGCAAATGGCGCGGGTTGGGTGAAATCCCTCAAAGCGGCTGGGGATTGCGCGAAGAATACGCCGAGTACGACGCCGAACGCCGGTTTGGCGTTGCGACGCAGACGACGCCTGAGCCGACGGACTGCTGGAGCGGCCTGGTTCTCCAGGGCACCCGGCGGCCCCATGAGTGCCCCGCCTTCGGCACGCGTTGCACGCCGGAACATCCGCTCGGCGCCACGATGGTCTCAAACGAAGGGGCCTGTGCCGCGTACTTTCGTTACCGCCGGCACGCCTCGCCGGCGAGTTGAGCCCCCCAGGCCTCTTGAAGCCCCACCCCATGCCCGAGAACCCCAACCCCGCGCTGGCGTGCCCCATCCCCATCAGCCGATATCCGAACGTCCTCATGGCGCACGGTGGCGGCGGACGGCTGATGCAGCAATTGCTGGAACAGGTCTTCTATCGCGCCTTCGATAACGCCGCGCTGGCCGAAAGACACGACGGCGCCCGGCTCGAGGTCGGCGGTGTGCCCCTCGCGTTCACCACCGATTCCTACGTGGTGCGGCCCCTCTTCTTTCCCGGCGGCGACATCGGCACCCTGGCGGTCAACGGCACGGTGAATGACCTGGCCATGTGCGGCGCGGAACCGCGATGGCTCAGCGCCGGGTTCATCATCGAGGAAGGCCTGCCGATGGAGACCCTCGAACGCGTGGCCCGGTCGATGCAGCGCGCCGCAGCGTCCGCGGGTGTGGAACTCGTCACCGGGGATACCAAGGTCGTGGACAAGGGCAAGGGCGACGGGTTGTTCATCAACACGGCCGGCATTGGGGTGATCGGCGCGGGTCCCCGGCTCGTGCCGCGTTCGGTCCAACCCGGCGACGCGGTGGTGGTGAGCGGGGACCTGGGCCGACACGGGATGGCCATCATGTCCGTGCGCGAAGGCCTGGAGTTCGAGGGGACGATCGAGAGTGATTGCGCGCCCTTGCATCGGATCGTTCGCCGGTTGCTCGCGTCCGAAGTCGAGGTGCACTGTCTTCGGGATCTGACCCGCGGAGGCCTGGCCGCGGCGCTTAATGAGATCGCCACGGCGGCCAGGGTGCAGATCGACGTGGACGAAAGCCTGGTACCCGTCATCGAGCCGGTCCGGGGCGCCTGCGAGATTCTGGGGATGGACCCGCTTTACGTCGCGAACGAGGGGCGGTTCGTTGCGTTTGTGCGCGGCGACCAGGCAGAGGTCGCCGCCAGGCTCATGGCTGCGGAACCGGAAGGGGCGGGGGCGGTTTGCATCGGAAAGGTGCTTGCGGCCGAATCCGGGGTGGTAACGCTCCGAAGCCTCATCGGCGCCCCGCGGGTGCTGGACCTGCTCAGCGGAGAGCAGTTGCCTCGAATCTGCTAGTCGGCGACCGCATCGGGCCGGCCCGGGTGAAAGCTTGTCCTGCCAGCGACGCGTCCAAGTGCCGCCCCGTCATGCGGTGGCAAGTTTGGTAAAGAAGCTGACAAGCTTCGGAGAGCGGGGCGCCCCGTGCCGCCGCACCTTTTCAGGGTAATTGTTGCGGCGGCTTGGCTGCCGCCGATCCAAAGCTCCGTGGGCGGGGCATCCGCCCCAATGCGTATGCAAGATCTGACGAAACAAGTGGCCGGTCATCCGTTCCTCAAGGGACTCGAGCCGGAGCATGTTGAACTTTTAAACGCCGGCGCCCGCATCGCCCGGTTCCCTGCCGGGACCATCATTGCTCGTGAAGGCGACGAGGGCGAACGGTTCTATTTGCTGCTCTCGGGCGAAGTGGCGGTCGAGGCGCTCATCCCGGGCAAAGGACAGGTGGGCTTCCAAACGGTCGGAGCCGGTGAAGCGCTGGGCTGGTCCTGGTTGTTCCCGCCGTACCGGTGGCATTTCACCGCCCGGGCCGCGAAGGACGTTGAGGCCCTGGAATGGGACACCGCCGCGCTCCGTTCGCTTTCGGAACAACACCCGCGCTTCGGATACGAACTGTCCCGCCGCATCACGCACCTGCTGCTGCGCCGGCTCCAGGCGACTCACAGCCAACTGGTCGAGTTCTATGGCCCCACGACCTGACGTTCGACCTGAATCCGGCGCCCTCGTGCCGGGCCCGACCGAATGAGCCCACCGGGCGTGACCGCGCCCTCCGCGGGCCGGATGCGCCTGACCATCACCGGGGCGGTGCAGGGCGTGGGCTTCCGTCCGTTCGTCTATCGACTCGCGTCCGAACTGGGTCTGCGCGGCTGGGTCAGCAATTCGCCGGGCGGCGTCCTCATCGAGATCGAGGGCGCCGCGCCGGCCAAGCAGGAGTTTCTCCTCCGGCTGGATCGCGAGCGTCCACCCCACAGTTTCCTTCAGACCCTCGAGGCCGTTCACCTCGACGAGACGGGTTACGCGGGCTTCGAGATCCGCCCCAGCGAGGAGGGAGGAGAAAAGGGCGCCCTCGTCCTGCCCGATCTGGCCACGTGTCCGGAGTGCCTCCGCGAGATTCTCGACCCGGGGGACCGCCGCCACCGCTACCCCTTCACGAACTGCACGCACTGCGGTCCCCGTTACAGCATCATCGAGGCCCTGCCCTACGACCGGGCGCAGACCTCGATGCGCGGCTTCGAAATGTGCCCGGCATGCCGGGCGGAGTACGAGAATCCGGCCAACCGCCGCTTCCATGCCCAGCCCAACGCGTGTCCGGACTGCGGGCCACAACTGGCTTTGTGGGATGCCGAGGGTGGATGCCTGGAGCGGGGCAACCAGGCCTTGCACGAGGCGGCCCGCGTCCTGAACTCCGGTCGGGTCCTCGCCGTGAAGGGCCTCGGCGGTTTTCATTTGATGGTGCGCGCGGACGACGAGGCGGCCGTGGCGCGTCTGCGGCAGCGCAAGGGCAGGGAACAAAAGCCCCTGGCGCTCATGGTTCCCACCGAGACGACGGCGCTTGCGCTCTGCGACGCAGACCCGCTCGAACTCAGGCTGCTCAGGTCCGCGGAGGCCCCCATCGTGCTCCTCCGACGAAAGCGGCCTCCGGCCAGCAACGCCGCGGTGGCTGTGGCTCCCTCGGTGGCTCCCGGCAATCCCTGCCTCGGGATCATGTTGCCGTATACCCCGCTGCACCACCTGCTGTTGCGGGAAGTCGGCGCCGCGGTGGTCGCCACCAGCGGAAACCTGTCCGACGAGCCCATCTGCATCGATGAACGCGAGGCCGTCAGGCGACTCCGTCATGTTGCGGACTTGTATCTCGTGCACGACCGACCCATTGTTCGCCACGTTGACGACTCGATCGTGCGGTTGGTGATGGACCGGGAAATGGTCCTGCGGCGCGCCCGGGGTTATGCGCCGTTGCCGGTCAGGGTGGCTGAACCGCTCCCGGAGGTGTTGGCGGTGGGGGGCCACTTGAAGAACACGATCGCGGTGGGCCGGGGCACGCAGGTCTTTTTGAGCCAGCACATCGGAGACTTGGACACGCTGGCGGCCCGCGAGGCCTTCGAGCGAGTGATCCGCGATCTCAGCCGCTTGTACGAGATGCAACCGGACCGCGTCGTCGCTGACTTACATCCAGACTACGTGTCCACGGAATACGCAAAGAAGTCAGGGAAGCGCTGGGTATGTGTGCAGCATCACTGCGCCCACGTGCTGGCCTGTATGGCCGAGAATGACGTCTCCGCGCCGCTCCTCGGAGTCGCCTGGGACGGCACCGGGTTCGGAGCGGACGGGACGATCTGGGGCGGTGAATTCCTGAGAGTCACACCTCAATCCGTCTCGAGGGTCGGTCACCTCCGCACGTTCCGTCTTCCCGGCGGTGACCAGGCCGTCAAGGAACCGAGACGTTCGGCGGTGGGCCTGCTTCACGCCTTGAGGGGTGAGGCGTTTTTCCAGGACCCTACCCTGGCGCCGTTACGGTCCTTCAAGCCCGCAGAGTTGAAGTCGCTGCGCACGATGCTGCGTCGAAGTGTCAACTCCCCGATCACCTCGAGCGCGGGACGCCTGTTCGACGGCGTGGCTTCCTTGCTCGCCCTTCGGCATGAGTCCGGGTTTGAGGGTCAGGCCGCCATGGACCTGGAGTTCGCCCTCGAACCCGGAGACTCGGAGGAAAGCTATCCGGTCCGTATCGAATCGGTTCCCACGAATCATGGCGCTGACGAAGCGACGCTCTGCCCGGTCCACAGCGATTGCCTCGCTTTCACCGTGGAGCCCGTCAACCACGTCCTGGACTGGGGCCCGATCATCGAGGCCGTGTTGGCGGATCTTGCCGCCGCCAGACCCGTGTGGGAGATCTCGGCCCGTTTCCACAACACGCTGGCCGCGGCCATTGCGGCGATGGCCCGGAAGATCGGCGAAGCCCGGGTGGTGCTCTCGGGCGGCTGTTTTCAGAACCGGCAACTGCTCGAACGCACCGTTCAGGAATTGAGGCTGGCGGGTTTCAATCCATACTGGCACCAACGCGTTCCCCCCAATGACGGGGGGCTCGCGCTCGGACAAGCCGTGGCCGCCGCCCGCCATGGGCGCCGGGATCCCCCGGCCTGACCGACCACTCTCTCACGCCATGTGTCTTGCTGTACCTGGTCAAGTCCTCAGCATCGCCGGTGAAGAACTGCAGCGCACCGGCAAGGTGAGCTTCGGTGGGATCACCAAGGAGGTGAGCCTTGCGTATGTTCCCGAAGCCCGGGTGGGGGATTATGTCGTCGTCCACGTCGGCTTCGCGCTGAGCGTGGTGGACGAGGCCGAGGCACGTCAGACCTTCGAGTATTTGCGGCAGATGGAGGAATTGGACGAGCTCAAGCCAGGCCCCGCCCCTTAGGGCTCGCCGCTTTGCTTCGGATACCACGCCGACCTTCACCGACTCTCGTCCGCGGGCTCCTGCTTCAAGGCGCTTGCAGACTTCTTTCTGAGGGAACGGAGGGGAGGACTAGCTTGATCCACGCCCAAAGGAGCCGGGAGAGTTAAAGTGTCATCATGTCCCTAATCAGGGAAGGGAACCCAAGCGCATATTGGGACATGATGTCACCATTTCTGACGAGCTAGCTGACGCGTACAATCGAGTCATATCTTTGAGCAAAAGACAGTTAAGTCGATATATCGCCGCCGTTTGAGGTTTGGCATTCCGTCAGCTCTAAGCGAAGCACGTTGAACGAAGACAAACCAACGAAGTGAAAGGCCAAACATGAGACTGGTACGATATACCCGACCGAATCTGTGGAGCTTGCCCCCCCTTGAGCAGATGACGAGCTTGCGTGACGAAATCAACCGCCTGTTCGAGGCGCCCTTCGGAGATTTGCTCCGGGCCAGCGAGTTCTCGAATGGCTGGACCCCCGCGGTCGATCTCCGCGAGGACAAGGACAACCTGGTGGCCTGTGTCGAGCTGCCGGGGATGAAGAAGGAAAACATCGACGTCTCCGTGCACGAGAACGTCCTGAGCATCTCGGGAGAACGGAGCCGTGAAGCGGAGGTCGAAGAGGGCGGTGTGCACCGCAGCGAACGGAGCTACGGGCGCTTCCAGCGAACCCTCGGCCTGCCCAAGCCCGTCAAGGCCGCCGATATCAAGGCCGCCTACAAAGATGGCGTGCTGACGATCACGATGCCGAAGACGGAGGAAGCGAAGCCGCGGCAGATTACCGTGGATATCGCCTGACGAAGGGGGCAACCGGGGCGGCCCGGTTGCCCCTCCAGACCCTGAGCAAACACTAACTTACAGACGGATCAGAGAACCATGAACGCACTGAAGCAGTCTGACCCGCGCCGGGAAGTGGCGCGGCAGGAAACCACGTACGTCGCCCCCGACGTCGACATTTGTGAGACCAAGGACGAGTACGTCCTCGAGGCCGACATGCCGGGTGTGGGGAAGCAGGGGCTGGATGTCCTGCTTGAAGGCAACGAGCTGACCATCGTCGGTCGCCGACAGCAGAACGGCGAGGGCGAGGTTCTGCACCGGGAAAGCCTCGGAAGCGATTACCGCCGGACTTTCGTCCTGGATCCCATCGTCGACGCGGCCAACATCCGGTGCTCCATCGACCAGGGTCTCCTGCGCGTGCACCTCCCCAAAGCGGAGAAGGTGAAACCGCGCAAGATCGCGGTGACGGACTAAGACGAGTAAAGCACCGAGGCCGGCGGAGCCACTCCGCCGGCCTCGTTTTTTTCCAGCATGAAAACCCCGGTGCGCGCCGCCGGGGCAGGACCCACCCCGGGCTGGGGTCGAACGCCGGCTGGCGCGGGCTGCCGACCTGAGGCCCAGCTCCAGGCTGCCGACCGAGGCGCTGCCTTGACCGGCGTGCCGCGCGCTCCTTATCGTCGAGGCATGCAACATCAACACCACCGACCCACCGGCCGCGCGCTGTCCTGTCTCGGAGCGTTCCTTGCGGGGATGACCCTCGCCGGCACGCCGCTTAATTCCCATGCCGCCGAGCCCGCGTCCGAGTTTTCCAAGGCGACCATCGACATCGGAATGGTGGTGAAAGACGCTGCGCGCACGGCAGGCTTTCTGACAAACGCCATCGGCTTCAAAGAGGTCCCGGGCTTCAGCGCCACCCCCGAGCTCGGAAAGAAGATCGGCCTGGTCGACGGGCATGCGGTGGATGTGCGGATGTTCGTTCTCGGGGACGGCGAGCAGGTCACCCACCTGAAAGTGCTGTCGTTCCCCAAGGCTGAATCCAAGCAACCCGACCAGCAGACGATCCATGCCACGCTGGGCATGCGGTACCTCACTCTCTTTGTGAAGGACATGAATCGCGCGATGGAGCGGCTCAAACAGGCCAGGATCCAGCCACTGGGCGAAACGCCCCTCGACCTCGGCGGCGGCAACTACATCACGGTGGTGAAGGATCCTGACGGCAACTTCATCGAGCTCATCGGTCCGATGAAGCAATAGCCGCGACCGACACCCGCCGGCGTCCCCAACCTCCATCCGCCTCCGCCATGTCCACCCTTCAGATCAAACCGGCCGGTTCGTGCCAGTTCGACATGCTCGCCCTGGGCGAGATCATGCTACGGCTTGACCCGGGAGAGGGCCGGATTCGATGTGCCCGCGAGTTCCGGGTGTGGGAAGGCGGCGGCGAGTACAACGTCGCCCGCGGCCTGCGCCGCTGCTTTGGTCTGAAGACGGCCGTGGCCACCGCCTTTGCGGACAATGATGTGGGGCGGTTGCTCGAGGATTTCATTCTCCAGGGCGGGGTGGCCACGGACTTCATCAAGTGGGTTCCGTTCGATGGCGTCGGCCGCGTGACCCGCAACGGGTTGAACTTCACGGAGCGGGGTTTTGGCGTCCGGGGCGCGGTGGGTATTCCCGACCGGGGGAGCACCGCGGCGAGTCAACTCAAGCCGTGCGACTTCGATTGGGATCACATTTTCGGCAAGCTCGGAGTTCGGTGGCTGCACACGGGGGGGATCTTCGCCGCGCTTAGCGACACCACGCCGCAACTGGTGATCGAGTGCGTCCAGAAGGCGAAGCAGTACGGCACGATTGTGAGCTACGACTTGAACTACCGGCCCAGCTTGTGGAAGAGCATTGGCGGCCACCAGCGGGCGCAGGAGGTGAACCAGGAAATCGCCAGGAACGTGGACGTAATGATCGGCAACGAGGAGGACTTCACGGCCTGCCTGGGTTTTCACGTGGAAGGTGCGGACGAGAACCTCCTCCACATCGACGTGTCGGCGTTCAAACGGATGATCGAGACCGCCGTCAAGGCGTTCCCCAATTTCAAGGCGACCGCGACGACGTTGAGGGCGGCGAAGACCGCCACGATCAATGACTGGGGCGCCATTGCGTGGATGGAAGGGCGGTTCTATGAATCCCGGCCGTACCCCGACCTTGAGATCCTCGACCGGGTCGGCGGCGGCGACAGCTTTGCGTCCGGCTTCATCTACGGTCTCCTGTCGACGGGCGATCCCCAAAAGGCCGTCGAGTACGGCGCCGCCCACGGCGCGCTCGCCATGACCACCCCCGGCGACACCTCGATGGCCAGCAAGTCCGAGGTGGAAAAACTGATGAAGGGCGGCGGCGCACGAGTTCAACGCTGAGGTCCTGCCATGAACCGTTTCAACCTGGTCGCACGGTGCTTCGCCGGCGTGTGTTTGCTCGCGGGGCTGGCGGGGGCTGCCACTCCTGCCACCACTTCCCTGGCCATCCCCGCAACCGACGACGGCCTGCCTGGCGCCGGGCCCATCCGCCGCTACGACTGGTTCCGGCAGCTCTGGCTTGAGCGACGCACCACCTGGGCCGGACGCGTGCAGGCGGATCAGGGCGCCGTGGTCTTCCTCGGGGACTCCATCACGCAAGGATGGGGCGACGACCTGGGCGGCAGCTTCCCGGGGTTGAAGGTCGCCAACCGCGGCATCAGCGGGGACACCACGCGCGGCGTACTCATCCGTCTCGCCGAGGATGTTCTGTCGCTGAAACCGAGCGGCGTCGTGCTTTTGATCGGGACCAACGACCTGGAAGAGCAGGCGGATCCCGAGACCATCGCGGCGAACCTGAAGCTCCTTCTCGCAACCCTCCAGCGTCACAATCCGTCCATGCCGGTTGTGCTTTGCGCGGTGTTCCCCAGTGCGTCCGTCAAGAAACGGACCGCGGACGCCATTCGCCGTATCAATCAACTCTACGCCGAGGCGGTCAAAGGTGATCCGCGCGTCACGCTACTCGATACCTGGACCCTCTTCGCCGACGCCCAGGGCGACGCCAAGTTGGCGGAGTTCCCCGACCTGCTCCATCCAAACCAGGCAGGCTATGCAAAGTGGGCCGCGGCGCTGCGTCCGATCCTTGCCACCCTCGGCTTCATCGAGGCAGCGCCTGACCCCTTCGTCCCCGAAACCGGTTTCGTCAGCCTCTTCAATGGCCGGGATCTGACCGGGTGGGGATTCCGTCCCACGTCGGAAGCGGACATCCGGTCGGCGCGCAACTGGCAGGCCAGCGACCCGAACGCCGCGGCCTGGCCAATCGTGACCGCGACCACCTGGTTCGATGGACTTGCCTCCAGCCCGGACGGCCGGTTCCGAGCGGTGAACGGGCGTCTGGTGGTCGCGACTCCTCCCGAGGGCCGGCGGATTCAGCAGCTTTCCACACGGCAGGAGTTTTCGGGCGACTTCGTGCTCCGGCTTCAGTTCCGGGCGACGCCGAACGCGGACAGCGGGGTCTTCCTCCGCGGCCCGCAGCTTCAATGTCGCGACTATGCCCTCGCGGGGCCGTATCGGAACCTGAAGAACTATCGACCGCAGGATTGGAACGACCTCGAGGTCGTCGCGAAGGACGGCGCAGCCATCTGCACGTGCAACGGCGAGGTTATCGAGTCTTCCTTCAGCGTCCCTTCGACGGGTCCCGTCGGTCTCGAGGGCGATCGCGGTCAGATGGAGTACCGCCGCATCCGAATCCAAGTCCGCCCGTGACCGAGCTGGTGCGGCACGGTCAAGGCATCACAAAGAAGGCGCTGTGACGCCCGGGAGGCGCGTCCAGGCGAACCGGTCCGACCAAGCCGACCACCGGAGCGCAGGCCGACTGCTCGCAAGCGTTCCCCCATTGGTACCGGCGGGCTGCAATCCCCTGGTAAATCCAGGCCCCTACGGAGCGGAAACCTGGCAGGCTGAGGAGCACACCCGCGGGCCAAAGCCACCAGACGCTGCGAAGCAGGCGGGCGATAACCTGGATCCCTCCCCGCCAGCGACCGTTCGAGTCCAGGAGTTTGATCTCGCGCGGCAGACCGTTTGGCGCCAGGTCAAGTGCCGGCCCGGTCGCCGCGTTCGACAGCGGGAGGAATTGATACCCGCGCGCTTCGAAGAGCGGCCGGAAGCGACCGACGATGCGGCTGCAGAAGGGGCAGGCCGCATCGAAATAGACTTCGCCGCGGCGGACTGTCGGCACGTTTTCCATGATATTTCTGACGCGACAGAAATTAACAAAGATTTCGACGCTGTCAACCGACCCGCCCCCGTCGCGTCCCTCGGTTGGAGTTGAACCCGTTGCCATCGACCAAGCCGCGCTCCGTCGAAGCTCCCGTCGAAGCTCCCGCCGAACGAGCCAGGGATCTGCCCACCGGCTCCGCGGCAGCGTCGCCCTACGGCTTATCGCTCCGGTTCGAGCCTGGCTGCAGAGGCCGTCGCTGTTGCCGTCGCCAGCGCCAGCAGCCGCCGGTGGATCGCCGGGGAGGCCCCCAGCATCGTGTACGAGCGATTCAAAGCCCCCGCACCCAGGGCGAAGTCGATCTCCCGTCCGTCAACTTCCGTCACCAAGCCCCCGGCCTCGCGCACCAGGAGCCATGGAGCGGCCACGTCCCAAATCCGGCAGCCCTGGTTCACGGCTCCCCCGAGTCTGCCGTCAGCCGTGTAGCAGAAGTCCACCAGGGAATTCGTGGCGCGGGTGTTTCGGGCTGTGTTCACCACTTGCATCAACAGATCCGCGTCCCGCCGGGTTTTCGCGGCATCGCCGGAAGCGTCCATGCTGTAGGCCACCAGGAGCGAGCCGAGATCCGTCTCCGCGGTGACACGCACCGGCCGGCCGCCACGCAAGGCCCCACTGCCGGCCTCGGCGGAATAGAGTTCATCCGAGATCGGGAGGTACAAGGCTGCGTGCGTGGGCACGCCATGCTCCAACAAGGCCAGCATCGTGCCGAACCAGGGCAGGCCCGCCACGTAGTTCGACGTCCCGTCCAGGGGATCGACAATCCAGACCCGCGGGGAAGTGCCGGGTTGGAAACCGGTCTCCTCTCCCAGCAAACCGTCGTCGGGAAACCGCGTGCGTATCCGTTCGAAGATGACCCGTTCCGAGGCCAGATCCGCCTCGGTGACCACGCTCGCCAGGCTCTCCTTGGTGCGGATCTGCGTCACGCGTCCGAAGTGGCGCTGGAGCACTTCGCCCCCGGCACGCGCACATTGCTCGATGAAATCTCTCATGACAGGGGGAAGCGACCTGGCCGTTGACGAAGCGTTCACCCGGTGGCCGGGGCGGGGGTGGTTTCGGACTTCTTGTGGTAGGGGGTGTACAGGTTGAAGTAGATCCCGCAGAGGGGACGTTCTCCAGCCGCCTGACTGAGGATCACAGTGATGTGGCGGTCCAGCGCGATCCCGTGTCGCAGTCCGGCGGCGCGGGTCTCGTAAGCCTGGATGGCCTTCTCGATCAGGGACCGCAGGGATGCCTTTGCATCTTGCGGGCTCTTCTCGAGGCAGACGATGTGCCGGTCGTAGGACTTGAGGGCCTGCGCCATCTCGTGCTTGAACGTGTCAGCCGTCACGCAAGCCAAGGTAGAAGCCAGGTCGGTGAGTTCAACGCGAAAAGCAGGGAACCCAAACCCCCGCGGTCCGCGGAACCGTGGCCAGATCGCTCGCCCGCGAACGCTGCGGCGGCCGGATTGACGAGGCGCCTGCACCTATGCGAAGGAGGGGTGGACATGGAAGAACTGGTCGAGGATTTCCTGCAGTACCTGCGCCACGAACGCGGCCAGGCGGAGCACACCCAGCGAACCTACCAGGCGCAACTCCGGCATTTCATCGGCTGGGCTCGCGAACAGGGGATCCGGGACTGGCCAGCGGTGACCCTGGCCCACCTCACCGCCTACCTGCAGCACGAGCGGAGCCGTGAACTGCTCGGACCGCACGCCGAACCGCAGGCCAGCCGTCGCCTGAGCAGCGAAAGCGTCTACGTGCAGATCGCGGCCTTGCGCGCCTTCTACCGCTTCTGCGAGAACGAACGGCTGCTCCCGGAGAACGTGGCCGAACATCTCTCCCTCCCCCGACGTTGGAAGCGGCTCCCGAAAGCGCTCACCGATGAGGAGATTGCCCGCCTCCTGGCGCCGGGCCCCCAACCAACGCCCGCGGACCTGTGCGACCAGGCCATGCTCGAACTCGCCTATGCCTCCGGCCTGCGCCTGGCCGAACTGCGTCAACTGCGCCTCGAACAACTCCACCTCGACGCCGGTTTCGTCACGGTGATCGGCAAGGGCAACAAGGAGCGCGTCGTGCCCATGGGCCGCGCTGCCGTGTCGGCCCTGCAGCATTATCTGGACGCCGGGCGGCCGGCGCTGGTCACGTCCCGGTCGCCGGCGGCGGTGTTCCTGACCCGACGCGGCACTCCGTTCGCGGCGGTGACGCTTTGGCTCCGCGTCAAGCAACGCGTGGCGCGCGCCGGCATCGCACGCAACGTCACCCCGCATATGCTCCGTCACAGCTTCGCCACGCATCTGCTGGAACATGGTGCCGACCTGCGCGTCATCCAGGAACTGCTCGGGCACGCGAGCATCGGCACCACGGAGATCTACACGCACGTGACCACGCCGCGGCTGCGCGACATCCATCGGAAGTTCCATCCGCGGTCCTGATCCGGCGGCGTCCACCCCGACCTCCTTACTTGTCGCTTGCCCGGGCTCTCGAAGCTGGCGAATCTCGGGTGGTTTTCGACCCGAAAGGTGTGGTTTGGCCCGGCCAGCGAAATGTCTGCCGTCTGCGACCACATCATCCGGCAGCGGCGACGGGACCGCGCGCTCCGGTCACCGGCCGGCGCGCCGGAGAGATGGACGACGCATGAACGAACTGCTTTGGTTTGTGGCGCACACCAAGCCGCGGTGCGAAAAAAAGCTCGCGGACTACTGCCAGCGGGAGGGATTTCCCACCACGCTGCCGCTGTACCGCAGCGTGAAGAAGTACCGGGGCAAGACGGTGACTTTTCAGAAGCCGCTTTTCCCGGGCTACCTGTTCCTCCGGTTGTTGCAGGAGCAACGTCAGAAGGCCTACCAGAGCGACTACGTGGCCAACCTGCTCGACGTGCCGGATCAAGGCGAGTTCGAGGAGCAGTTGAACGACATCCTTTTCGCGCTCGATCAGGAGGTTGAAGTACGCCTGGCGCCGACCATCGCCCCGGGAGTCAAAGTCCGCATCAAGAGCGGCCCCCTCCAGGGCGTCGAAGGCTGGGTCGAACGCCGTCAGGGCATGGTCGAGGTGATGTTGCGCCTGGACTTCATCGGCCAGGCGGCGGCGGTGAAGATGGATGCCACCAACGTCGAGCTTTGTTAGGTCGGCCAACCCCTCAGAGCCGTCGCACCCGGACGTTCCTGATGGCGCCGGTGGTTTGCCAGGTGGCGATTCCCAGGGGCTGACTCAGTTCGATTTCACCGGGTCGCACGCTGATGCGGCGGCCTTCGAGCGCCACGTCAACCATCTGCTTCTCACCGATCCAGGCTTCGAGCTTGGCCGGCGTGACGCGCACGCGCACCTGGTACCAGTGGTCCTTTTCAAAATCCATGTACTTGGTCGTCTCGTTGAGCGAGGCGTCATTGCCGTCGATGCTGGAGATGCCGACCACGCCGCCTCCCCAGCCTCCGAGCAGGAAAGTGCAGCAGTTCGTGCCCACCGGGAAGGTCAAGGCACAGAAGAAATCGCTGCCTTCGAGCTTCATCGCCTCGAGTGCGAGTTCGTAATTCGTGGTGGGGAGATCGTTGGTGGCCACGAAATTGACCCCCGTCAGCATGGCTCCCATGCGCAGGATCATCTGCCCCTTCTCGAGTTCCACGTCGCCACCGCCGGCAAACTCCGTGCGCTTCCAGCCGTCCAGGGAGGTGCCATCAAAGAGCGAGCTCCAGGCCGCATCCGTGGGAGCGGGCGTGGCCTTCTCGGGCACCGACTGCAATTGAGCCTTGGCGGCGGCGACTTCCTGGACCGCTGCGGCCTCGACAGAGGGGGCCGACGGCGCGGGGGGTGCCGACGCCCCGGGAGATTCGGTGGATTTGCGGGCGGCGCAGCCCGCCAGCAGCACGCTGAGCACCGTCCCGGCGACCAGCGTGGGCCGGATCGCACGGCCGAGTTGGTGAAACGACATCTTCATACAAGGACAAAGGGTCTCGTAACCGGATTGAGTCGGCACCATAGTGCGAAGCCCGGGAGTCGCAGCCAGCAAAAAGTTGGCCCGGCCACAGGCGGCAGCCCACGTGCCAACAGCCACGGCGGTCTTCCGGGAGCGCGCGGCGTCGTGGATTTCGTGAGCGGTGGGAGCTCGGAACGGTTGCCGACCGCCGCCGGATCCACCGTCACCAACGCCTCCCGCCCCGCAGACCGTGGAATGCCGGCTCAGCGCGCCGGTTCGCCTCCGCCGGAAGCAGGTGGTGCTGTCGGCGGCGGTCCCGGGTTGCCAGTGTCAAGGATCACCTTCCAGCGGCCGTCAGACTGCTTCTCCCAGATCGTCGTGTACTTGCCATGGCCGAGCCGCGACGTGCCATCGGCCTCACGCACGCGCACTTCGTAGAAGCCCCACGTGAAACCAAGCTCGCCGCTCTTCGCCACTTCGGCCGTGACCGGTTGCCAGGAGAGTTGGACTTCGCCCGCCCGGCGCTGGTGCTCGAAGATGGCCTGCTGTCCCTGGACCGGCAGTTCGCCGTTCGGAAGCAGAACCGCCCGGTCGGCCAGGTATTCACGGAAGGCATCCGCTACTCCCAGGAGCCGCGCATGCCCCGAGAACTCGATGTCGGTCTGAAACAGGCGCGCCGCCTCGGAACCGGGCGGTGGGGTTTGTTTCCCCTTCGAAGCGCACCCGCCAAACAACAGCCCCAACGTGGCTGCCCCGATAACCGCCAGTCTCATGGAACGTTCTCGCGCCGATGGTTCAGGAGCCATTCGTAAAGTTTCGGATTGGCGTAAGTCGCCGTCCACGAGTCGTGCTCGGCGTCCGGATACACCGTCAGTTCGACTTCCTTGCACCCGAAACGCCGCAAGGCGTCCACCATGCGTTCCGATTCCACCAAACGCACCACGGAGTCCTTGGCTCCATGGAAGGCCCACACCGGCAACGAGCGCAACGCCTCGGCCCTGGTCGGGTCCGGCAGCAACGCCTTGATGGAATCGCCGCCCCCGCAGATCGGCACGATGGCCGCGAAGCGTTCCGGATGGGAAAGCCCGAGGCTCCAAGTGCCGTAGCCACCCATGCTGAGACCGGTCAGGTAAATCCGCTGCTTGTCGACGGGGTACTTGGCGATCACGTCGTCCAGCAGCGCGAGCACGTCCTCGTCCACCCAGCGACGGCCTGCCGGACATTGGGGCGAAACCACGATGAACGGAAAGTCCGGCTTCTCCCGCACGATCTTCGGCGGACCATGAACGGCGACCAGCCACACGTTGCTGCCGCGCTCGCCCGCCCCATGGAGAAACAGCAGCAAAGGCCAGCGCTTGTCCGGCTGGGCCGCCATGTCCTTCGGCAGAAACAGGAGATAATCCAGCGCCACCTTGCGGGTGACATCGGTGGTGAATCTCCGGACTTGCTGCACCTGGTCGGTTTTCACGCCTTGCGCGTACAGGCCGGTGTGAAGTAGCAGGACGGCCAGCAGGGGCCTCCAGAAGTTGGGACGTGAGTGCATAGCGCGTTGCTCGTGTGGAAATACACCGCGGATGACGAAAGGTTCTGCCGCACGGCAGACGCTATCCACGCGCTCCCGGATGGGCAAGCCTGGCGCGAATGTCCCCGAACCCTCGACCACGGCGCGAGGCGCGCCTACGTCAGTTTCAGCTTCGGCAGGTCCTGGGAATCCACGAGGCCGACCGGTTCGCGGCGGGCATTCACCACGATCAAATCGTCAATGTCGCGCGCCAGAAAGACCCGCAACGCTTCGACCGCGAGCGCATCCTCACGAATGCACACCGGCGCACGCGTCATCACGCTGGCCAGGGTTTGAGTGAGCACCGCCCCGTCCTCGGCCATGTGGCGCCTCAGGTCGCCGTCGGTGAACACGCCGCAAAGCCGGCCACGACGGTTCACCACGCTCACGCTGCCCGCCCGCGCCCGCGTCATCACCAGGAGCGCATCCCGGACCAGCGTCGACTGCTCCGCGACGGGGTTCCGCGCCCCGGTGCGCATGATGTCCCGGATGCGGAGCAGCAGGGCCTGGCCTATCGCCCCCGACGGATGGCGCAGGGCAAAATCCTGACGCCGGAAGCCGCGCGCCTCGAGCAGGGCCATGGCCAGCGCGTCTCCCAGCACCAGCATCGCCGTCGTACTCGCCGTCGGCGCCAGGTTGAAGGGACAGGCTTCACGGGGCACGCGCGCCTTGAGCACGATGTCGCTTTGCCGGGCGAGCGTGGACTTGGCGTGGCCGGTGACGGCGACGATGCGCACCGCCAGCCGCTTCAGCGCCGGCAACAACTTGAGCAGTTCCTCCGACTCACCGGAATAGCTGAGCGCCAGCACCAGGTCGCCGTCGTTCACGATGCCCAAGTCGCCATGCAGCGCATCGGTCGGACTGAGGACAACCGCGGTGGCGCCGGTGCTCGTGAGGGTCGCAGCGATCTTGTGGCCGATGTTGCCTGACTTGCCGACGCCGACGACGATCAGTTTGCCGCGCCGCCGGAGCGCCTCGACCCCGGCTTCCACGGCCCGGTCGAACGACGCGTCCAACTGGCCGCGGACGGCTTCCAGGCCGGCCAACTCGATCTCGAACACTTCCCGGGCACGGGCCAGATGAGAACGCGATTCAGGCATGGGCGCACGACGGGGTACCGGGCTTCGCGATCCGCCGGCGGAAGGGCCCGGCAGGGTCAACGAACCCTGCGGCGAGAGTGCCAGCCCGGGCGTCCGGGTGCAACGCCCGCCGGGGGAATCTCGCCGGAACCCCGGGTTACAAAATCGCTTTGGGACATCTTCACCATGGTGAATACCGTCAGGCTCGGGAATCCTGAAGAAGGTCGAAAACGCATCGGGGAAGCTTCTGTCCAGAAGCCTCCGCGGAACCGCGTCCAGGGCAAGGCAGGGATTTGTGCCTGGCCGGAACGAACCGGACTCGGGTCCGGCGTCACCAGCGGCCAACACCTGATCGCGGCTTTTGCCTTCAGGGACGGATGTGGGTTCGAGTGACGCGCTCCAGCCCGGTTACGTGGAGCCCGAGCCCGGCCTGACCACCCTTGCCCTCGGACTGGTGGCAGGTGGCTTCGTCTGGCGTGGTCGCCGCCTTGGGCGCTGCTCGGACGGATGAACCCCGGTCCTACTTCGCCGACTTGACCTTCTCCCACTTGCCCGAGTTGCCCGACTTGAGCACGGCGTCGCACACGTATTGGGTCTCGAGCGCCTCCCGGAACGTGGGGCTGGCGGGCTTGCCGGACGCGAGGCCCTGCAGGAATTCGTAGAGCTGGTGCACGAAGCTGTGCTCGAAACCGATCTGCAACCCGGGCACCCACCATTGCTTCATGTACGGGTGATCGCCGTCGGTCACGTGGATCGAACGCCAGCCACGGACCCGCCCCTCGTCGCGATGATCGAAATACTGGAGCCGATGCAGGTCATGCAGGTCCCAGGCGATCGAGGCGTGCTCGCCATTGATCTCGAAGGTGTAGAGCGCCTTGTGACCCCGGGCGTACCGGGTGGACTCGAACGTGGCGAGCGACCCGTTCGCGAACCGGCACAGGAACGCGCAGGCATCGTCAATCCCGACCTTCTCGACCTTGCCGGTGAGCTGGTGTTTGCGTTCCTTGATAAACGTCTCGGTCATCGCGGTGACTTCCTGGATGCTGCCGTTGAGCCACAGGGCGGTGTCAATGCAGTGCGCCAACAGATCGCCCGTGACCCCTGACCCCGCTGCCTTCACATCGAGGCGCCACAGCGCGTCGCCGCCCTGCGGCAGGTCCTTGGAGATGGTCCAGTCCTGAAGGAACTTGGCCCGGTAATGGAAGATCCGGCCGAGGCGTCCCTCATCGATCAGCTGCTTGGCCAGGGTGACGGCCGGCATGCGACGGTAGTTGAAGGAAACAAAATTGGGTACGCCGGCCTTTTCGACCGCCTTGACCATGGTCTCGGCTTCCTTGCCGTCGCGGGCCAGCGGTTTCTCGCACAGGATCATCTTGCCGGCCTTGGCGGCGGCGATCGCCACCTCGGCATGCAGGTTGTTCGGGAGGCAGATGTCGACCAGGTCGATGTCCTCGCGGGCGAGCAGCTTCTTGTAGTCGGTTTCGACCGATTCGAATCCCCAGCGAACGGCGTGCGCCTTGGCTCTCGCCTCGTTGAAGTCGCAGATGGCGCGCAGGACGGGCTGGTATTCGAGGTCGAAAAAGTTCGCGAGTTTGCGGTGCGCGTTGGAGTGGGCGCGGCCCATGAAGCCGCAGCCAATCAGGCCGACGTTCAGTGTTTTCATGCGGGGTGTGTCGTTCGCCGAGATGTTCGGGAATGCCGCCGCGTGCGCAAGCTGAAATGCGGCCAAAGCCGGAAATCCAGAAATCCTCGAGGCCGCAGCGGGCCGTACCGGGGCGGCGGACGGCGGAGTGCCCGCCCTTCCGGATGCCGCGAGGCTTGACGTGCCCGCGCCCGCTTCCTTAAGTATGCCCGCCCATGGCCACACCAGCTTCCAAGCAAAGTCTTTTCGTCATGCCGGACGGAAAGAACCTGATGGTCACCTTCGCCCTCGTCAGCTCGTTGTTCCTCCTCTGGGGTGTGTGCAACGGGATGATCGACGTCATGGACAAACACTTCCAGGACGAGCTGGGCCTCAGCAAGGCGCAGTCGGCCTGGGTCCAGTTCGCACATTACCTGGGCTATTTCCTCATGGCCCTGCCGGCCGGCTGGCTGGCGATCCGGCTCGGCTACAAGGGCGGCATCATCGCCGGCTTGCTCATGGTCGCGGTGGGCGGGTTCTGGTTCATTCCCGCCACCAAGATCAACGCCATGGTGCACGCCGGCACGGTCTCGCCGGCCACCGCCTTTGCCGCCTACCTTGCCGGCGTTTGCGCCATCGCCGCCGGGCTGACCTTTCTCGAGACCATCGCGAATCCGTACACGACCGTGCTCGGCCCAAAACAGTTCGCCGCCACGCGCATCAACCTGGCCCAGTCCTGCAACGGCGTCGGCTGGATCTTCGGTCCGATCATCGGGGGCATGTTCTTCTACACAAGGGACGCCGCCACGGGACGCAGCACCGGCAGCGAAACGCTCTACATCCCGTACGTGATCGTGGCGGTGGTGGTGCTGATCCTGGCCGCGGTCTTCTACTTCGCGTACATCCCGGACATCAAGACCGAGGACGATTATCACCTGGACGACACCAGCGCGGAGGTCTCGCACTCGATCTGGAAGCACCCGCACTTTGTGCTCGCCGTGGCGGCGCAGTTCCTCTATGTCGCGGCCCAGGCCGGCATCTTCAGCTTCTTCATCAATTACATGACTTCGGAGGTGCCTTCGATTCCGGCCTCATGGCGTACCGGCAAGGCGACTCCATGGATCGAGGTGCAGACCACGCTGATTCCGCAAGATCTCAAGGACCCGGCCGGCCTGGTCCGGAAGCTTCGGGAGAAGCCCGACGCGGTGTCGACGTTCGTGGCCAGCCAGCTCTCCACCAACACGGTCGAGGCGATGGCGGCTTACGCGTCCGGCAGTCCGGTGCCGAAACCGCTCCTGCTGGCGCTGGTGCAGGATCTGAACCGCGTCGTGAAGCAGGATCCAACGCGCGTCCGCCCGGAAGCGTTGTTGCACAGTCCCGAACGCTTCGCGGCCGTCGCGCTTTCTGAAAAGACCCGCCAGCTCGTGGCCGAGCGCGCCGCGGGCAAAGAACTGAACCTCGCGCAGCTCAACCGGCATTTGCTTCAGGACGCCTTTCCCACCGAGATCGACTTTCGGGATGGCATCCTCGCCATCAGCGACAAGGGCGCCTCCTTCCTGGCGTCCGTCGGGTTCTTCTTCTTTCTGCTCGGGCGGTTCTCCGGAGCCGGGCTTTTGAAGAAGTTCGCGGCGCACCGGGTGCTGGGCCTGTATGGACTCTTGAACGTCCTGGCCTGCCTGCTCGTGTTCATGAAGCTGGGGTGGCTGTCGGTCGTCTGCGTCTTCCTCAGCTATTTCTTCATGTCGATCATGTTCCCCACCATTTTCGCGCTGGGGATTTTCGGGCTCGGCGTGCGCGCCAAGCGGGCGTCGGCGTACATCGTGATGGCGATCATGGGCGGTGCGCTTCTGCCCAAGCTGATGGGCTACGTGGCCGACCAGTACGACATGTCGCGCGGGTTCATCGTGCCCCTCTTTTGTTTCGCCTTCGTGGCCTTCTACGGCTTCAACTGGCCGCGGCTGAGCAAGGCCGAGTCGCTGACGGGCGCGGTGGCGGCGCGCGGGCACTGAGTCGCAGCCTCGGCACCCGGCTGTCCGGTCACGGAAAGGTCCGAACGTCGGCGCAGGGCTGCAGCCGGGAGATCACGGTCATGAGTTCATCGGCGACTTCCTGGTAAATCGCCTTGAGCCGGGCCTTCGTGCAGTCGAGCGCCTCCGCGCGGGCCGCGGCAAACTCGAGCGGCGCTCCGAACTTGACGACGACGCCGTAAGGACGCGGCACTTTCAGGTGCCGTCCGTAGGCTTCGTAGGTGCCGAAAACGCGCACGGGAACCACCGGGCAGGTGGACTTGATGACCGTGAGGCCGATCCCCGAACGGGCCGGTTGCAGGGCGCCCGTATGCGTCCGGGTGCCCTCGGGGAAGAGGAGAATCGCTCCACCGTGGCGCAGGCGGTCGAGGATCGTCTTCAAGCCCGCGGCGCCGGCGCCGTCGCGATCCACGGGGACCACTTCCCATGAGCGCAGCACGGAGCCCAGCACGGGCTGGTCGAAAAGGGTGTTGCGCGCGAGGAAATTTACCTGCCGGAACAGTCCGGACCCGATGAGCGGGGGATCGAGGTAGCTGGCGTGGTTGGCGGCGAGGACGACGGGACCTTCAAGCGGCACCCGTTCGGCGCCATACACCCGAAAGCGGAAGTAGAATCGGAAGATGGCGCGGAACGAGAGCCAGCCGAGGTGGTAGCACCGGTTCATCCGCCCAGGCGCCGCCGGATTTCTGCGAGAAGCATTTCGCTGGTCTCTTCGGCCGTCTTGCCGGAGTTGTTCACCACGATGGCCCCCAAGGGGACCATCAGCGGCGCGGCCTTCCGCTCGCTGTCGCGCTTGTCCCGCTTCGCCAAGTCCTCATGGACGCCCTCGGCCTGGCGTCGCTGGGTGCGTTCCTCGAGCGAGGCGTCGAGGTAAAACTTGAAGTCGGTCTCGGGAAACACGTTGGTGCCGATGTCGCGGCCTTCCATGACCAGGTTGCCGAAGCGGATGCAGTCCCGTTGGGTCTTCACCATCCACTCGCGCACCTTGGGAATGGCGGCCACGTGCGGCACGGCGGCACTGGTTTCGGCCGTCCGCACCTCCTTCTCCGGGTAGAAACCGTTCACGAGCATCCGGACATGGCCATCGACGCAGTCCAGGCGCGTCTTCCACCGGCGCAGCACCGCCTGCACGGCCTTCTCGTCATGAACATCCGTGCCATTGGCGATGCAGTACCAGGCCAGCGTCCGGTACATCGCGCCGGTGTCGACGTAGGTGTAGCCGAGCGCTTTCGCGACGCGACGCGCGTTGGTGCTCTTGCCGCTGGCGCTCGTGCCGTCGATCGCGATCACGACCGGCGCCTTGGTTGCTGAACGGGTCATGTGTCAGTCCGCAAACAGGGCCTCGGGCCCCAGGATTTCACCTCGCGCGCCATCCCGCACGATCACGCCCAGTCCCCGCGGAGGCGGGGCGGCGAGCTTCTCGAAGAAGTTCGGGAAGGTCTTCCTCACACACGCGGGATTCTGAAGACGCACCCCGGGAACCTTCAATCCCAGAATGGCGAAGCACATCGCCATGCGATGGTCGTGGTAGGTGTCGATGGTCGCCCCGTGCAACCGGGAGGGCCAGACCGTGAGCGTGTCGCCTGCCTCCTCGACCCGGGCCCCGCATTTCGTCAACTCGGTCCGCAAGGCAAGGACACGTTCGCACTCCTGGACCCGGAGCCGGCCGAGGTCGGCAAAGCGCACGGGTTGGGACAGCAGGGGCGCCAGCGTGATCGCCGTCATGATGCTGTCGCCGAGGTCGTCACGCCGCGAGAGGGTCCATGGACTTCCCGGGGAGCTTCCCGCTTCCCCGATGCTCACGGGCAACGCCAGAAGCCGGGCCCATTGGCCGGGAAAGGCCTGGTCAATCTGCCAACCGGAACGCGGCCAGCGATCGACGCTCACCGTGAACGCCGCTTCGCGCGCCCCGGCTGCCACCAGGATTCTCCCCGGGAAGTCACCCGTTGAAGCGGCACCGGTGAGACCACCCGCCGCCCAGAAGTAGCTGCCACTCGAACAATCCGGCTCGATCGTGACCACGCCACCGTGCCGGGGGAAGCTCTCCACCAGCCTCAAGGTGAGCGCCACGTACGGGGATTCATCCGCATTCTCGCCCGTGACCGCCACCTCCCAGCCGCCGTCCCGGGCCCCCAACAGCAAGGCGGAAGCGAACTGAGAACTCTCCTCGATGCTCACCTGGCAAGGCCCCGGACGTCGTCCTCCGCCGTGGACAACTGCCGGGAGACGATCGTGGGCGGTCTCGATCCGGTAGCCGAGGCTCCGCAGCGCCGCAAACAGAGCCGCCTGGGGGCGTTCGTGCATCCGCGGCACACCGTGCAGACGGTAGACGCCTTCCCCAAGACAGACCATCGCGGCCAGGAAGCGCGCCGCCGTTCCCGCGTTGCCGACGAAGAGTCCCAAGGGCTGCTCCGGGCTGCCTCCGCGCGGAACGCGTCCGCCCTGGCCGTAGACGGTGATGGTGCGGTTCGCCGTCTCGGTTGGGTCAGGACCCACGTTCACCAGGAAGCCGAGTTCCTGCAGGCATTCCACCATCACCTGCGTGTCCTCGCTCCAGAGGGCACCGCGAAGTTCGGTCTCGCCGGCGGCAAGCGCGGCGAGCACCAAGGCTCGATTCGTGATGCTCTTCGAACCCGGAACCGCGATCGCGACGCGGGCCGTCGCCGACCAAGGCACAATTTCGATGACCGAGGGAAGTGGCATGGCAGGCCGCGATGGCTATCCCGACCGGGAACGCGCCTCCCGCGTTTTGACCCAGGCGTCCCGTCGCTCCTTGGCGACGGCCAGGAAGGCCTGGAGGTCCTCGGCGTTTCCGGCCTGGATCAACTGCCGGAACGCCTGCAACCGCTCCGTCAAATCATCGAGCGCGCGGATGACGGGCTGGCGGTTGGCCACGAAGATGTCACGCCACATCTCCGGGGAACCGGAGGCGATCCGCGTGCCGTCTCGAAACCCGCCGGCGCAGAGTTGGGCCTGCTCGGGAGGCGCTTCCGGGTCGAGGACCAGATGGGCCAGGGAGGCGGCCAGCGCCTGGGGCAGATGGCTGGCGTGGGCGACAAATTCATCGTGGGCTTCGGGGCGAAGGCGCAGCACCCGGGCCCCAAGCGCACGCCAGAGTCCCTCGACTTGCACCAAGGCCGCCGAGTCCGAGGTCGCGGTCGGAGTCACCACGCAAACGGCGCTCTCGAACAGGTCGATTCGCGCCGCGGCAACGCCGGCCTTTTCGGAGCCCGCCATGGGGTGACTCCCGATGAAATGGGCTCCGACCCTGCGGCACAAAGGCTCCGCATCGCGCACGAGCGGCCCTTTGACACTGCCCACGTCGGTGACAATGGCGCCGGTCTTGAGCGAGGGGAGTGCCAATTGCAGCAGCGTGGCCATCTGCCCGATGGGGGTGCAGAGCAGCACCAGGTCGGCCCCACGGACCGCCTCGTTCAAGTCGGTGGAGACGTCGTCAAGCGCGCCGGCGGCCCGGCATGCCGCCAGGCTGGCCTGGCGGCGCACGTGGCCGTGAACGCAGGACGCCAGACGCCGCCCGCGCAGGGCAAGTCCCAGCGATCCTCCCAGGAGGCCCACCCCCAGGATGGCTACCTTACGGAACAACACCGGCGGCAAGTGTCCGAAGCAGCCGCACCCGCGGCAAGTGGCAACTTTGCTTTGACTTTCCGGCATGCCTCCCGCAAGAAGACCGCGATTTGCCGGGTGCAACACGTGATTCCAATTTCATGAGACACCGTCGATTTCCGGGCACGGCCCGACGCGCCCTCGGGGCCGTGGCGCTCGCCGCGGCGTGGCTGTTTCGCTGTTTGTGGGCGGAAACCCCATCCGCATCGCCTGGCGCGCGCGCCGCTGCACGCCCGCAGGATCGCCCCGCGATCCGCCTCTTGTCCGTGGAGAATCCGCCGGTGATCGTCGGCCAACCACGGAGCCAGGGCGCCGTGGTGAACCTCTCCACCACCTTGCAGGTGTATGCCGATGGCGACGCTCCGCTGGGCTATTTCTGGTTCAAGGACGGGGCGCCGCTGCATGAAGCGACGAACCTCAGCGTCCTCACCAACGGCCAACTCCAGTTCCTCCCGTTCCTGACCAACGACGCCGGGACGTACCTGGTCACGGTGAGCAATGCCGCCGGGACCGCGACGAGCGAACCCGCGGTGCTGTTCGCGTTGCCCAATCCCTACATCACCGAACAACCCCAAAGCCAGATCGTCATCGAGGGCGGGGCCGCGGCCCTCAACGTCACCGCACGCGCATCGGCGCCGGTCTACTATTATTGGTATCGGGACGGCGTGTGGGACACCAACATCTCGCTTTCAACCGTATCCCTGCTTTTTGACCCGGTGGCGGCGACCAACGCCGGCGCCTACCACGTGGTGGTCAGCAACGCGGTGGGAACCGCCGTCAGCGACGTCGCCACCATCACCGTCAAACCGAACACGCCACGCCAGTTGAGGACTCTCGACCTCGAGTTCCCCGCGGAGGGGATGGTGGATGTCCCCATCCAGTTCGCCAGCCAGGGCGACGAACGCGCGCTGAGCTTCACTTTCGGGTTCAATCCTGCCGTGCTGCAGGCTCCTTTTGTGACGCTTACCGAGGAGGCGGAAGCGCTCATTCCGAGTGCCCGGATCACCCTCGAAGATCAACAAACCGCCCAGGGCCTGCTGGGACTGACCATCGAACTGGCGCCAGCCGACCTGATGCCGACGCAGACGTTCCACCTGCTTGACCTGCACTTCGAGATGGCGAACACCAACTGGCAGCAGGCCGGTCTCGTGTTCGGTAATCACCCCGTGCCGCTGCAGGCCCTCGGGACCAACGCGGCGCCCCTGCCGGTCCTCGACGTGGTCTTTCCCGTGGTGCAACCGGGCGCCATGCCCGCCGCGGCGAATCGCCAGTCGGGGGTCTTCGAACAAACCGTGGTGGTGGTCAACCCCGGGGCGCTCAGCATCACCGGCATGGAACTGCTCGTTCATGGGCTGACCAACGACTCGATCGGGAAACCGATGCGCCTGAACAATGCGACGGCGGACACCAACGGCGTCCCGTTTGCGTACTACGGACCGCTGGCCCCCGGTTCCGCAACCGCGCTCGCCCTGCAGTATTACGTGGCCGATCGACGCACCGCACCCACGCCCGTTTACGAAACCCGCGTGGTTGCGACCCGACGCTACGCCGCCGTCGGCGGCCAGAACTTCGCCATCAACAGCGTCCGCTTTGCGGACAACCGCGTGTTGGTCGAGTTCCACACCCTTGCAGGTCGCGAGTATTTCATCCAGTACGTGGATGACCTCGGTTCCACCGACTGGCGCACCGCGCTCCCGTCGCTCATCGGCACCGGCAGCCGCGTCCAGTGGATCGACGATGGACCGCCCAAGACCATCAGCCGTCCCACCAGTGCGACAAGCCGGTACTACCGCGGCATGCTGATGCCCTAGCCCTCGCTTCCTTGCGCCGTGCCGTCACCTTTGAATGCCTTACGCCCGTCTTGCCCATGAAATCCATCTGGCCCCTGCGTAGCACCCAAGCCGTCGCCTGCCTTTGTGGCGCGTGCGGCGCCCTGGCCCAGGTCGAGTCGCTGCCCGAGCTCGAGGAGTCCGAACTGTCCCTCGATCGGAACCGCCTCAGTGTGGGCGCCCGCTTCTCCTTCGGCGTCACGGCGCGGGTCGAGCACGTGTCACCCGCACCGCCCGCCGTGCCCGACTACCACAACGGCTTTGTGCGCCCGGATGTGAGCGGCGGCGCCGACGGGATGACCTGGTATTGGGGTTATTCGGCCGACAGCCAGGTCTCGGGAGACACCCTGAACCTGAGCACCGCGCTGGAGTCGCCCAGTGATGGACGGACCTCCGAGGCGGACGGGGATTTCCAGGGCGGATTCGAAGTGATGTACGCGCGTGAAATGGGAAGGATCAGCCTGGGAAAGCGCAGCGCCCCATGGGGCTTCGAGGTCGGGGTCACCGCCTTGAACACGCTCCTGAAAACGAGCGACTCCTTCAGCGGCAACGTCCGCGTGATGACCGACAGCTACAGCCTGGGCGGCATCCTCGCGCCGAACGCCCCGTACGAAGGGACGTTCGACGGCCCGGGACCGATGATCGCCACCACACCGTTCGCCCAGCGCTTCGACGAGGTGCCGGCCATTTCGGACGTGCGCACCCAGATCGAGACGCTCCTCGTCGGACTGAAGCTGGGTCCGTTCCTCGAGATCCCGGTCACCCGCCGGCTGCAGTTCAACCTGAGCGCGGGCGGAGTGGTCCTGGCGGCCATCAGTGACTTCAGCTATTCCGAATCGGTCTCGGTCACGGGCCTCCCCACCGATGCGCTGACCCAGTCCGATTCGCACTCCGAGACGGAGTTCGTGGGGGGTGCCTACGCCCAGGCGACCTTTTCGTACGACGTCACCGAATTCCTCGGCGTCTATCTCGGCGGCCAGTACCAGTACATCGGTGACGTCTCCTTCGGTGCCCAGGGCAAGGAAGCCACGGTCGATTTCAGCAACGCCATCGACCTCGTGTTCGGCCTGCGGACGAGTTTCTGATCCAGCCGGGCGGAGACGCCGCGCAGTTTTCCCAGGTCGTCCGGCCACATTGGATTTGGCGGCGTCCTCGGCCCCATGTTAACGTCGCGCCCATCAAGCCCGCGGATCCGGTTCTTGCGCCGGCGTGCCGAACGGACTTCGTCATGGAGTAATGCGTCATGAACATGCTTCCCGGTCTGGAACAAGCCCAGTCCTTCATCAGTTGCCACATGCGCCCGGCGACGCGCCCTCCCGTCCCGCGCCGTCTCGCCGTCACGATCTCGCGTCAGGCCGGCTCCGGCGCCTGGATTGTCGCTCGCGAACTGGCCGGCATCCTGGACCGTCGCGCCCCCGCCGACGGGGTCAAGTGGACCGTGTTTGACAAGGAACTCGTCGAGAAGGTCCTCGAAGACCATCACCTGCCCAAGAAGCTCGCCGACTTCATGCCCGAGGATCGCGTCTCGATGCTCAACGACACGATCACCGAACTGCTGGGTCTGCATCCCCCTTCCTGGACGCTGGCGCGGGCGTCGTCCGAGACGATTCTGAAACTGGCGGAGCTGGGAAACGTGATCCTCATCGGGCGGGGCGCCAACCTGATCACCGCGCGGCTGCACCATGTCTTTCACGTCCGCCTCGTGGGCACCCTGGAACGCCGGATTCAGCGCGTGATCGAGCATCTCCAGCTCGAACGCAAACCCGCGGCCGAGTTCGTCGAGCGCGCGGATCGCGGCCACGGCCGTTACATCCGCGAGCATTTCAAGGCCGAGATCGAAAACCCGCTTCTGTACGACCTCGTCATCAATACCGACCGCATCGATTGCAGCCAGGCGGCGGAGCTGATCGCCGAGTCCCTGCTCCGCCTCCGAGCCGACCAAGGTGCCGCCGCCGAGAACCGGCCGGCCACGGTCTGAAGCGTTTACCACGGAACCGGCTACAAAAAGCGGGGGTGAACCCCCGCACTCCAGGCGCTTCGCGGCCCCGGAAGTGCCATGGAGCGGGGCCATGCTTTTGGAGTCCGGCCGGCTTACCGACGCTTTTGGCGAGGGGAGCTTTCCATGAACCTCCCCCGGAGCGCGGACTTCAGTCCGCAGGAACCCGCGCCGCCTCGGGGACGTCCCTGCGGGCTGAAGCCCGCGCTCCTGACCGGTTCGCGGTCACCGAGCCGGTCCGCAAGGAAGCGACGCTTCCTATTTGCCCGGCGGCTTGGTGAAGACGCTGACCGGCCTGCGAAAGCCCGCCGCCTTCACCACATCCATCACGTTGACGAACTTGCCGACCGCACTGTCGGTGTCAGTCCTCACGGCGACGGGGGCATCCGGGTTTTTGGCCGCCAGCGTCGCGAGTTCGGCCTGCAGTTGCTCGAGCGTGAGTGACTTCTTGCCGAGGTAAAAATGGGGCGGTTGCTTGTCCACCGTGATGACGATGTTGTTCTCGGCCGCGCCTTCCTGGGGCTGTTTCGACTCGGGGAGAACGAGCTTGATGGCCGGCTGCTGCTTGAACGTGGTGGTCACCACCATGAAAATCAACAGCACCACCAGGATGTCGATCAACGACACGATGATGATCGACGGCGGCTGACGACGGCGGCGGGTGAGAAAACGCATGGCCGGTTCAACCGACTTCCACCCGCCCGGCTTCGGCCCGCCCGGCTTCCGCGCGCTTGCCCCCGGACTTCTTCGTGGCGGCCGGAGTGCGGTACTGCCGTCGGAGGAAATCGTCCAGCAGCGTTTCCATCTCGATGGCGAGGGCCTCGACGCGTTTGCTGAAGTAACTCCAGGCCACCAGCGACGGGATCGCGATCAGCAGTCCCATGAGGGTCGTGTTCAGGGTGATCGAGATGCCGCGGGCGATGGCGGCGTTGTCGCCCATGCCGGCGCGGCCGATGTCCCCAAACAGAACGATCATGCCGTGCAAGGTGCCGACCAGGCCGAGCAGCGGCGCGATGCCGGTGATGATCTCCAGGATCACGAGGCCGCGTTCCAGGCGCACCACCTCGTGGCGGGCCTGCGTCTGAATGGACTCGGCATTGTCGCTTTTCGGGAAGGGCAGGTGCTCGATCGCAAGCAGGACCAGCCGGCTGAGCACTGAAGGTTTCTGCTGGCAGATGACCTGCAGGTTCGAAACGTCGTCCCGGCTGTGGCAGCGATCCAGCGCGTCTTCCACGACATCCGGGGTCACCTTGTTGCGGCGCAAGGCGAACGCCCGCTCGATGATGAAGGCGACGCTCACGACGGACGTGAGCACGAGCAGGATCATGAAAGGCCCGCCGGCCTCGAGAAACTTCAGCATAGAATCCAGGAAACGCACCTCGGTCAGTAATAGAAGGTGAAGCGCACGTCGCGGTGGTCGGCTCCCACCATGCGCCGGACGTCGGTCGGCCAGCGTTCGTAAGGCGAGGGCTTGGTTATCGCCAGCTGACAGACGGTCGTGTAGATGTCACCCACATTCGAATCCACCACGCGCATGTCCGTGATGCGGCCATCCACGGTCAGGCGAAAGTCCAGGGTCACCTTCCCCATCCGGTCGAGGCTGTAGCGCTGTTCCTCCAGCAGGGCAAACCAGCACTGCTGCACGGCCGCCACGAACCGGGCGTCGTAATTGCCCAGAGGCGACGCACGCACCTCGAGCGAGGACTGGATGCTGAATCGTTTCGCGCCCCCCTGCTGCGCCATCTTCTCCCCCACCAGGGCGCTCGCCGGGTTCTGATCCATCTGGGCGCGGGCTGCCGCAATGGTCCGGGGCCTGGGCTTGGGCTTCTCGGCCGTGTTGGCCACGTTGGGAGCGCCTTCCGGGGGCGCCGTTCGCTGAACTTCCGGGCCGGGTTTGGCCATCGCCAGGTCGCCTGGCTTTTGCTCGGGACGCGGTTCCTCGACGACCGGCTTGGGCTTCGGCTGTTCCAGGGGAGGCGCCGCGATCTCGAGGGTTTCCTTCGGCTTCGCGATTTCGAGATGCTCGCCCGAGTCGATCGGTTTGGCGACCACGGGCGCGGGAGGCGTGACCTCGGAGGGCTTGGCCCGATCGGAGTCCATGGTCTTGAAGACGACGTTCTGGCGGCCCTCCAATTGCGGATCGGGCAAATCGCGAGAGGTGTCGGGGTTGGCCGCGCGGGAATTCACGGCCGAATAGAATTTGGTGTCGTCGGCCGGGTCCTGAGTCGCCTGGGCGGGATCGACGTCGACGAAGATGACAGGGACCTCCTGGACCTCGCGCGGGGTCGCGGGCTGCATCGCCCGGGGGGATTTCAACGGGTCGGCGGCCGCATCGACCTTGGGGCGGAGCCACTTTGAGAGCATGGCGAGGGGGCTGTAACGCCAGAGATCGAAGCGGTAACCGACCTCCACCGTGCCGAAGAACACCAGGTGCATCAACACGGACAGGATGAAGGCCTGGAGCAGCGACTCGTTCGCCGTCCGGCTCCACCGATTCCATGTCAGGGCGTGCGCCACCGCCGGTTAGCTTGACGCAGGCAACAGGGGAGGGCAACCGGTGAGTTGGACACCGGGGCTTCGAGGTTTCATGCCGGCTTCGACCGAGCTTGGGCGACTCTCGGATTGACCGGGCAAGACGGTCCGGCCGATGGGAACCTGTCGAGCGTGGTTCTCACGCATCAGGTGCTTTGGCATCAAGCTCCTCGCGTCGATCGGTTCCATGGCTTCCGAGCCTTCGCCCAGCAAGGATCTCCAACTCCGGCGCCGGACGCTCCGCCCGGGATCACCAAGCCTCCAGCGCCTCCTCCGAGCGTCCACCTGGGGGCCAGGAAGGTCGGCGCCAGACGCGGAAGTTGTGGCAGGATCCGGATGCTGCCCGGGGCGGTTGGTCCCGGTCCGAGTCGGCCTAGTCGCCGCCGTCGTCCTTGCCACCGCCCTCGCCGCCGAGCTTGTTGATCATCTCGATGAGCGGCAGGAACAAGGCAATGACGATGCTGCCGACGATCACCGCCAGGAAGACGATCATGATCGGCTCGAGCAGCGAGGTCATGGCGGAAACGGCGTTGTCGACCTCGTCCTCGAACGTGTCGGCAATCTTCATGAGCATCTCCGGCAGGGCGCCGGTCTGCTCCCCGACGTCCACCATGCTGATGACCATCGGTGGGAACACGTTGGATTGATCCAGCGGGGCCGTGATCGTCTCGCCTTCCTTGACGCTCTCGTGGACCTTTGCCACGGCGTTGCCCACGACCACGTTGCCGGACGTCTCCTTCACAATCGTGAGCGCCTGGAGAATGGGAACGCCGCTGCTCACCAGCGTGCCCAGCGTCCGGGTGAACCGCGCGATGGCCACCTTGGAGATCACCGGCCCCAACACGGGCATCACGAGCTTGAACTTGTCGAAATACCAGCGGCCCTTCTTGGACTTGAGCAGGAGCTTCATGACGATCACGAAGCCCACCACGAACCAGATGACCGGCCCCGGGAAAGCCGGCAGCCCCCACGGCGCCGCATCGCCAATCAACACCGTCCGGCTCTTGATCAGGTTGGCCAGGTCCAGGACGAACTGGGTGAAGCCGGGCAGCTTGGCGCCCTCGAGCATGTCCGCGAAAATCGTCTCGAACTTCGGGACGACGAAGATCATCAGGACTGCCAGGATGACCACCGCCACGATCATCACCGCCGCCGGATAGAACATGGCGGACACCACCTTGCCCTTGATCTTCTGGGCCTTTTCCATGAACTCGGCGAGGCGGTTCAAGACCACTTCCAGCACACCGCCCAACTCGCCGGCCTTGACCATGTTCACATAGAGCCGGTTGAAAATCTTGGGATGCTGCGCGAGCGCCTCGGAGAAGGTACTGCCACCCTCGATCGCCACCGCGATGTCGCCGATCACCCGCTTGAGGGTGGGATGGCGTTCCTGCTTCTCCAGCACCCGCATGCCCCGCAACAAGGGAAGGCCGGCGTCCACCAGCGTGGCCAACTGCCGGGTGAAGGCGGTCATCACCTTCGTCTTCACCTTGCCGCCCAGGCCGGGGATCTTGATTTCGAAGCTGAGTCCCTTCTTGCCCCCCTTCTTGGCGGCCGGCGCGGCCTTCTTCTTTTCGCCGCCCTTTTCCTTCTCCTTCTCCTTGGCCTCGACAACCTTCGTGGGGAAGTACCCCATCTCCTTGAGGCGACTGATGGCCTCGTTCTGACTGCCGACCTCGAGGGTTCCCTTGGTCTCCTTCCCGCGGGAATCCATCGCCACGTAACTGAATTTCGGCATATCGGGCCTCCGAACTAGGTGTATTTCAGGACTTCTTCCACCGTGGTGTCACCGTCGAAAATGCTGCGCATGCCGTCTTCGCGCAAGGGCACCATGCCCAGCTCCATCGCCTTCTGGCGAATGACCACGGTCGGCGCGCGCTCGTTGATGAGCAGCCGGATGGGATCGGCGATGGGCAACAGCTCGAAAATGCCTTTGCGCCCCCGGTACCCGGTGTCGTTGCAGTCTTTGCAGCCGCGCCCGTAGTAAAAGACCTTGTCGCCCAGATCGTGCGGCGAGAGGTTCAGCATGGCCAGCTGGGCTTCCGTGGGCTCGAACGGCGTGCGGCAGCGCTTGCAAATGCTGCGGACCAGGCGCTGGGCGAGCACCGCGAGCAGGGTCGATGAGATCAGGAACGGCTCGACGCCCATGTCCACCAGGCGGGTGACGGCGCCCGGGGCGTCGTTCGTGTGGAGGGTGCTGAGGACCAGGTGACCGGTGAGGCTGGCCTGGATGGCCACCTGCGAGGTCTCGAGATCGCGCATTTCACCCAGCATGATGATGTCCGGGTCCTGGCGGAGGAAGGAGCGGAGCGCCTTGGCGAAGGTCATTCCGACCGCTTCATTCACCGGGACCTGCATGATGCCTTCGATGTCGAACTCGACCGGGTCTTCGACGGTCAGCAGCTTCGAATCGATCGCATTCACCCGCCTTAGACACGAGTAAAGCGTGGTCGTTTTGCCGCAGCCGGTCGGGCCCGTGACAATGAAGATCCCGTTCGGCTGGAGGATGGCCTCCGCGGTGTAGTCGTAAATGTGCTTGGGGAGCCCGAGGTTCTCGAGTTCGAGCTGCAGGGCGGAGCGGTCCAGCACGCGGAGCACGACCGACTCGCCGAACTGGGTGGGCAACGTGGAGACGCGCAGGTCGACCTGGCGTCCGCCAATGTTCATCGAGATGCGTCCGTCCTGGGGAAGACGGCGCTCGGCGATGTCCAGGTTGGCCATGACTTTCAGGCGCGAGGTGACGGGCAGCGCCAGGTGCTTCGGCGGCGGCGACATCTCGTACAACGCGCCGTCCACGCGGTAGCGGATCTTGAACTCGTCTTCGAAGGGTTCGAAATGGATGTCGCTGGCCCGGTCCTGGATCGCCTGCAGCATGACCAGGTTCACGAACTTCACGATGGGCGCCTCCCCGGCGAGGTTCGCCAGGTCGATCGTCCCGCCTGCCGCCGCCTCCTTGACCTCCCGGACGATGTCCTCGTCGATGCCGAGTTCCTTGAGGAGGTCACCCATCCCCCCGGCTTCCTGCGGGTAATGCTTGTCGATCAGCTTGCCGATCTGCGCGGCATCGGCGACGACCAACTGAACCGTCTTGCCCAGCGTAATCCCCAGCTCGTCCACGACCGCAGGATTCAGGGGATCCATGAACGCCACCCGGACCGTATCTCCAAACACGGCCACGGGAAGACACTGGAACATGCGCGCCGCCGTCGCCGGGACGGCCTCCAGGACTTCGGGGGTGAAGTCCACTTCGGCGAGGTTCACCACCTCGGTGCCCAGGTGTTCCGAGATGATCTGAAGCTGGGTCTCGGGGTCCAGAAGCCCGTAGTCGGCGAGAATATCGCCGATGGGGCGGCCGGTGCGGTTGAATTCCGCACTGACCTCTTCAAGCTGCATATCGTCGATCATGCCGCGATCGCGGATGATCGAGATCAGGGGGTGCGAGAGAACTTCGGCCATGAGCTACTTTTTGCCCTCGACCTCCTCCAAGGTCTTGCCGGCCTCGAGGTCCTGGAGCTTTTGCAGGATGGTGGTCGGGTCCTGCGATTTGGTGATCACCTCCTCCTGCGAGATCATGCCCTGCTGGTACTTGTCGAGGAGGAAGCTGTCGAGCGTCACCATCCCGTACTTCGCGCCGGTCTGAATGTCGGACTGAATACGGAAGGTCTTGTTGTCCCGGATGAGCGCCGCGATGGACGGCGTGTTGATCATGATCTCGAACACGGCCACCCGGCCCGGTTTGTCGGACCGGGGAAGGAGCAACTGGGAGATCACCGCCTGCATGACCGTTGAAAGCTGAATGCGGATCTGCTCCTGCTGAGTCACGGGGAAGGCGTTGACAATACGGTCGATGGTCTTGGCGGCCCCCGTGGTGTGCAGCGTGCCGAAGACCAAGTGCCCCGTTTCGGCGGCGGTGATCGCGGCGTCGATGGTCTCCAGGTCGCGCATCTCGCCCACCATGATCACGTCCGGGTCCTGGCGCAGCGCGCGCCGGAGGGCCTCGGCGAAATTGGGCACGTCCACGTTGACCTCGCGCTGGGTGATCACCGACTTCTTGTGGCGGTGATAGTACTCGATGGGATCCTCGATCGTGATGATATGCGCGTCATCGCGCTCCTCGTTGATGATGTTGATCATCGAGGCCAGGGTGGTGGTCTTCCCCGATCCCGTCGGCCCCGTCACCAGCACCAGACCACGCGGCTTGTACAGAAGTTCGCGCGAGGAGGCCGGCAGGCCGATCTGCTCGAGGGTGAGCATTTTGCTCGGAATTTGCCGGGCCACCACCCCGAAATGCCCCTTCTCCTTGAACACGCTGACGCGAAACCGCGCGAGCTCACCAAACGCAAAGCCGTAGTCGACCGTTCCCCGCTCGCGAACCTGCTGCACGTTCTCCTCGGAGGTGATCGTGCGCATCAACTCCTCGGTGTCCTCGGGCTTGAGGGCCGGACCTTCCACCTTGTGAAGAATCCCGTGCAGGCGGATCACGGGCGGTACACCCACGCGCACATGCAGGTCGGCGGCGTTTTCCTGCACCACCAACTGCAGCAGATCGGACATCGAGTACGACATAAAACGTCAGGAGAAGCCCGCCCCAAGCGGCGGAAGCCCGGCCCAACCGGCGGACTCCAGCGGAGAGAGGAAGTAAGGGCGCACCACAACCAGATCCCTCGGGTCAGTCGGAGTCCATCGCGGTGGCGCGGATGACCTCATCCGGCGTGGTCATGCCCGCGAGGACCTTGCGCGTGCCGTCTTCACGCAGCGTCCGCATCCCCAGCTCCCGGGCCTTGGTGCGGAGGACGGTGGAGGCGACCTTCTCATAGATGAGCTTCCGCACCTCGTCCTCGATGACGAAGATCTCGAAGATTCCCATGCGTCCGCGGTAGCCGGTCTTGTTGCAGTCGGCGCAGCCCTTGCCCTTGCGGAAGTTCGCGGCCGTCACCTTCGTGGGATCGATGGTCAAGGACCGGAGCTCCACCTCGGTCGGCTGGTACGGCTGCGTACATTTCTTGCAGATCTTGCGCACCAGACGTTGCGCCATGAGCGCCCGGGACGACGAGGCGACGAGGAACGGTTTGACGCCGATGTCGATCAGGCGCGTGACCGCGCTGGGGGCGTCATTCGTGTGCAGCGTCGAGAAAACGAGGTGTCCGGTGAGCGACGCGTTGATGGCAATGCTGGCGGTCTCGAGATCGCGAATCTCTCCCAGCATGATCACGTTGGGCGCCTGGCGGAGCATGGACCTCAAGGCGAGCGCAAAGGTCAGGCCCACCGTTTCACTCACGTGCACCTGGTTGATGCCCGCCAGCACATACTCGACCGGGTCCTCGACGGTGATGATCTTGCGGTCGGGGCGGTTGATGTAGTTCAGCACCGCGTAAAGCGTCGTGGTCTTGCCGGAGCCCGTGGGTCCCGTGACCAGGAGAATGCCGTCCGGAAGCCCGATCAAACGTTCGAACGTCTGCTGGTCGTCGGTGAGGAAGCCGAGTTCCGGAAGGCCCAGCTTCAGGCCTTCCTTGTCCAGAATGCGCATGACGATGCTCTCGCCGTGCGTCGTGGGAAGGCACGAAACGCGAAGATCGATCAGCTTGCCCCCCACCTGCGCCTGGATCCGGCCGTCCTGCGGAATCCGCCGTTCCGCAATGGACATGTTGGACATGATCTTCAAGCGGCTGATGATGGAAGCCTGCAGCCGCTTCGGCGGGCTCTTCATCTCATGCAGCATCCCGTCGATCCGGTACCGGACGCGGAACCGCTTGTCCAAGGGCTCGAGGTGGATGTCGGAGGCGCGCATCTTGAACGCCTCGACAATGAGGGTGTTGACCAGCTTGATGATCGGAGCGTCGGCGTCGACGGTCGCCCCATCGTCCGTTTGCACCGCCGCCACGCGCCCGACCTCGACCTCGCCCTCGGTGATGTCCTGGATCATCTTGGACACCGAGTCGTCGCGCACGCCGTAGTACTTGCCGATCGCCGTCTGGATGTCGTCCGCCGTGGCGACGGCCGGGATGATCTCGGTGTTCAGCGTGTGCTGGAGGCCGTCGAGCGTCTCCAGATCGGACGGGTCAGCCATCGCCACCACCAGCCCATGCTCCTCCTTGCGGACCGGCACGATGTTGAAGCGCTTGGCCACGTCCCGGCGGACCGCGGCCAAAACTTCATCGGCAATGCGCATTTCCCCGAGCGGCACGTACTCCGCGCCAAAGTGCGCCGCCTTGGCCTGGGCCACGGAGGCTGCCGACAGCACGCCCTGGGATACCAGCGTGTCTATGACGCCTTCCCCCGTGCTGTCCGCCTGTTCGCGGATGGGACCCAACTGATCGTTGGTCACGTATCCCATCTCGATCAGGCTCTCGATCAAGAAATCATCTCTCGCGGCCACAGTCGAAAAGGAGCTGCCATCGGATTGGTGATGACGAGCGGGACCGACGGTAGGGAAACCACCAGCAATGTCAACCAACGCGCTCGCCGCCGTCGCGCCGGAACCTGATGCCCGGCGTCTTCACCATCAACCCGGTGGGTAGCAAAGCGTGTGCCGATAACGGCCCGCCGTCAACCTCCCCGCACATTCACCCCCAACGAGACACACGACTGTCCAACTGGAACACCTGCCCGGAAACATCGCGCATCCCCGCCAGGAATACCGCGAATCGGGCAACTTCCTCGATCGTGTTCATGCGACGCAGCACATTAGCCGAAACCAGCCGTTCCACGGCCGCGGCCTCCAGGCGCGCTGTCATCGGCGTGGGCAGAAGTCCGGGAAGCACCACGTTCACCCGCACGTTCCGCGAACCCAGTTCGGCGGCCAGCGACTGGCTGAGCCCGATCAAGCCGGCCTTGGCCGCGGCGTAGTTCGCCTGTCCGCGGCTTCCCACCCGTCCCGCAAAGCTGCCGATATTGATGATATGCCCGTCCCGCTGCCGGATCATTGGCCAGACGGCGGCCCGGGCGCAGGACATCGCGCCCTTGAGATTGACCTCCAGCACGCGGTCCCAATCCTCGTCGCCGGCCTGGAGCAAGGCGGCGTCGGCGGTAATGCCCGCGTTGTTTACCAGCACATCCAACCGGCCCCAGCGCGCCAGGATCTCCTCCACCACGAGCGCTGGCCGTTCGGGTTCGGCCACGTCGAGGGGAAGTGACCAGACGCGCTCGCCCCCGACCCCGGGCCTCGCGTGGTGCGTGCCCGCCGCCACCGACCATCCGGCATCCGCAAAGGCCCGAACCAGACCCTGCCCCAGCCCGCCGGCCGAGCCGGTAATAAGAACGACGGGAGACGCCATCGCATTTAGCCGAACTCAACTGTGCGGTTCCATGGCCCAGTTTCCGTCGATGAGCGACGCGGAAACGTCGCCGACGTGGTGCACGACCGCCTCCGCGACCTCCTCGATCCCGCCCCCAAACGGCACGGCCACGGCATCGGCCCAACCGCCCGCAAGCAGCGCTCCGGCCTTACCCTGGCACCCCAGGGCCCGGGCGCCGTTCACCGTGGCCATCCGCACCGCCTGTTCCGGCGCCAACCCGGGCGCGTGGGACACCAGTTCGCGCATTTCGGCGAAGAGATCGAGCACCAGCTCGGAGTGCTTCCGCACGGTGGCCATGCTGTCGGTGCCCAGACAGAGGTTCACCCCGGCCCGCTCCAAGCCAGGCCGCGCGAAGGGTCGATGCTCGAAATACGCGTGGCTTCGAGGGCAATGCACCACGTGCGATCCGTGTCGCGCCAGCAACTCCGCATCGCCGGGATGCAGCAGGTTGGCGTGGACCGCGAGCAGGTTGTCCCCGAGCAGCCCGTGGCGCTCGAGATGTTGTACCGGCGAGCACCCGCCACAGTCGGACATGTCGCGCTCGTTGCGGGCCAGCCAGTCGTACATGGTCCCGCGCGCGCTCATGAACATCTCGTACTCCTCCGCCGATTCGGCCACATGGGTGGTGACCCGCCAACCCCGCACCCGGGCAGCCTCCGCCGTCCGCCGCATCAGGGCCGGAAGAGTGGAATAGGGCGCATGGGGCGAAAGGCCGGCCCGCCACCGCGGATGCTCCAGACGCTCGGCTTTCGCGATCGTTTCGCGAAGAATCGCGTCCGGCTCCCGACGGCTTTTCACCCCGGTCATTTCGAGGAATGAAACTCCCCGAAGAGGCGTGCGATCCCAAACGCCGGGCAGCAGTTCGGGCATGACCTCCACATCGCCCACCAGCGTCACCCCACGCCGCACCAGCATTCCGGCACCGGCCGACCAGGAAGCCCGGTAGTCCTCGAGGCTCCAGGTGTTCTTGAAGGTGGTGATGCACTTGATCCAGTCGGTGAAGCTGCTGGTGGGCGCGATCTGGCCCGCCATGTGCGTGTAGTCCAGGTGACAATGGGCATTGACCAGCCCGGGCAGGAGGACCACCTCGCCCAGGTCGACGGCGCTTGCCCCTGATGGACAGGCCACCTCGGCGGCGGTCCCGATCGCCTCGATCTCCCCGTTCGCGATCAACACCGCGCCATTCTCGATCGGTCCCGAGGCGACCGGCCACAGCATCCGCGTACGGATATGCAGCATGCGTTTCACGGGCGCCGCGAGCGTGGCTCGAAAACCGCCCCACGACCAGAGTGAAACGTGACGATCCGACGTCACGAGGTTAGCCTCGAAGCCCATGAACGCGGCAAACCGGTCCGTGCCGGTGCAAGGCCTGCAGGCGGCCTCCGTCGGGGGTTGCCTCCCCATGAACCGCCTCAGGAGCGCGGACTTCAGTCCGCAGGAAGCCACGCCAGCCAAAGGACGTCCCTGCGGGCTAAAGCCCGCGCTCCTCAGCGGTTCATGGCCATCGCGCATGGCCTTGGGACCAAGGGGACTTTCCAGGGCCCGAGTGGCGCTCCAATGCTCCTGCCTGGGCCTTGCGCTGTGGCTGGCCGGCTGTGCCAGCGGTCCGCCCCGGGACGCCCGAGCGGACCTGGCGCCGGATCTGGTTGAAATCACCGACAGCGATCCCGGCATCCGGTTGGATATCCGCTACGCGACAACGAACAACTTCCTCGGCCGCCCGGTCTACACCGAGCCCAGAGCCTTCCTCCAACGTCCGGCCGCCGCAGCCCTCACGCGAGTCAGCCAACAACTCGAGCCCCTGGGGTTTGGGTTGATTATCTTCGACGGCTACCGCCCCTGGTCCGTGACAAAGACGTTCTGGGAGGCGGCGACGCCCTCGCAGCGTCGTCAAGGGTTTGTCGCCAATCCCAGAAAAGGGTCGCGACACAACCGCGGCTGCGCCGTCGACCTGACTCTCTGCGACCGCATCTCCGAACAGGAGGTCCAAATGCCGACCGGCTACGACGACTTCACTGCTGCCGCCGCCGCGGATTATTCCGGGGGCGACGCCGAAGCCCGGGCCCGGCGTGCGCTTCTGCGGCAAGTCATGGAAGCTGAGGGTTTCCATGTCCTCCCCGAAGAATGGTGGCACTTCGATTACCGGGAGTGGCGCCGTTACCCGGTGCTTGATGTCTCCTTTGAGGCGCTCGACGGCTCCAGCGGAGCCCGCCAGCGCCCGCCCCCCTAGACCGGCCGGCAAGGCTGGCGGGCGAACCCACCATGCAGGAACGGCGCGCGCCACCTGACCCAGGTGGAGTGGTTCACCCGCCCCAAGGCGCGCGGCCGGGAATGTCGCTTGACCGCAAGGCCGGACGCGAGAAGCTCGGCTCGTGATTCCCCTCTCCCGACGCCTCTTCCTGCAAACGACCGGGCTTGCGGCCGGCGCGCTCCCGTTGACGGCTGCCATGCTCGATTCGTCTGCGAAAAGACCTTCCGCCACCTCCCGCGTCGCGGAACTGCCTGTCGGGTCCGCCCCTCAACCGGTGGCTTTCCCTCATTTCCCTTCGCCTCTACACGCCGTGGTATGGCGCAACTGGGAACTCGTGCCCCTCGAACGCCTGGCCGCCGTGCTCGGCGCGTCCCCGGCGCAGATCCGGCGGTTGGGACGACGCATGGGACTGGAAGGGCCCCCGCACGTTACCGACGAGGTCCGGAAGCGCAGCTCGATCACCGTCATCCGCCGCAACTGGCACCTCCTGCCCTACGAGCAACTCCTGGAACTGCTCGGTTGGACGCCCGACCAACTCGCGTACGCCCTCCGGGAGGACGATTTCCTCTACGTGAAGCTCGGCAACCTGAAGCCGCGATGCGCCCCCGTTCGCTTTTCCCCCTCCGATGCCGCGATGCAGCAGCGCGAGAGAGCCCTGGCCGAAATCCTGCGCCGCGAACTCCCGGCGGCGACGAACGGGGCGCACGAACCGCTGTTCGCCTTCGTCAAGGACCTGGCCACGCCAAGTCCTTCCAGGCAAAGGACGCCCACGGAAACCCCGGCCCGGCCGGCCCTGTCTCCGCGCTTCTGCTATTCGTACTTTGCCCTCTACGGGGATCCGTTGTTGGACGCCGCCGCGGATCCGTACCCGGACGGGTTGCTGGCACGCCTGGCGGCTTCCGGAGTGGACGGCGTCTGGCTGCAAGCCGTGCTGTACAAGCTTGCCCCGTTTCCGTGGGACGCCTCGCTCAGCGAGCGTCGGGAGCTGCGACTCGAAAACCTCCGCAATCTGGTGACCCGTGCGCGGCGCCATGGCATCGGGATCTGGCTCTACCTCAACGAGCCGCGGGCCATGCCGCGGGCTTTCCACCGGGCGCACCCTGGCCTCGAAGGCGTTGTGGAGGGCGATTACGCGGCGTTGTGCACAAGCGTGCCCGCGGTCAGTTCGTACCTGCGCGACGCGGTGAGTCTGATCTGCAGCCAGGTCCCTGACGTAGCGGGCTTCTTTACCATCACGGCTTCCGAGAACCTCACGAACTGCTGGTCGCACCACGCCGGTCAGGGTTGTCCCCGGTGCGCTGGACGGTCCCCGGCGGAAGTCATCGCCGAGGTGAATGGCGCGCTGGCCGAGGGAATCCGAACCGGAAGCAGCCACGCGCGGCTGATCGCCTGGGATTGGGGATGGGCGGACTCCTGGGCCGCGGATGCCGTGAACCGGCTGCCTGCCGACGTGGCCTTGATGAGCGTCAGCGAATGGAGCACCCCGATTGCACGCGGTGGGGTTCCTACGACCGTCGGCGAGTACTCGATTTCCACAATTGGGCCCGGTCCTCGCGCCCGTTCCCACTGGGCCATCGCCCGCAAACGTGGGCTGCGCGTCCTCGCGAAGATTCAGGCTGGCAACACGTGGGAGCTGTCCGCCGTGCCGTACATTCCGGCCCTGCGAAACGTCGCCCAACACATCGTCAATCTCCGCAGCGAGGGAGTCGACGGCCTCATGCTGGGATGGACCCTCGGCGGATATCCGTCCCCGAACCTCGAGGTCGTAGCCGCGATCGGCCAGGCGGAGGATTTCGCCACGACTGGCGCCGTGGACCGCGCCTTGCTCGACGTGGCCCAGCGACGATTCGGACCCGTTCTGGCCCCGGACGTCGTGGCGGCCTGGACCGGATTCAGCCAGGCGTTCAGCGAGTTCCCCTTCGACGGCAGCCTGGTTTACAATGCCCCCATGCAGGCGGGGCCTTCCAACCCGCTCTGGAGCGAGCCGACTGGCTACCGGGCCACGATGGTGGGTTTGCCTTACGATGACCTGGATGGATGGCGCGGGGTGTACCCGCCGGAAATCTTCGTTGGGCAGTTTGCGAAAGTCGCGGAGGGCTTCGAACGGGCCGTCGCCTTGCTGCGCGACAAGGTTCAAGCCGCCGCGCCCACCCTGGATCGTCGTCAACGAACCGCAGTGGCTGGCGAACTCCGTGTGGCCGAGGCGGCGGCCCTCCATTTTCGAAGCACGGCAAACCAGGCGCGGTTCGTCCTTCTCAGGCGCGCCCTGAATGAGCAGAACCCCTCGAGCCAACCGCCTGAGCTCTTGATCCGGGAGCTGGAGGGCATCCTCAAATCCGAAATCGCGGCGGCCCGTCGCTTGTATGCGCTGCAGCGCGAGGATTCACGACTCGGGTTCGAAGCCTCCAACCAGTACTTCTTCGTGCCGGGGGATCTTGCGGAGAAAATCCTGAACTGTCAGGACTTGCTGCGACGCTGGTTGCCTTCCCAGAGCCGCTCCCGCCCGCCCCAAGTCGGCCAGTGAGCGGACGAGACAGAATTCCCTCCCCACGACGGCAGGCTCCGGTGGCGGCAACGGCGGCTGGGACGCAGCCTCGCCCGGCTGCAATCAGGTTCCTTGGCAGTTCGTCGTAACCGCGGCTCCACCGGCGACGTCGTAGAGGTCAGGTTTTAAACAACACGACCTGAGACCTGAGTCAGCAGCAAACGAGGTGAGCATGCAGACATTCATCCAACGAGACGCAGTGCGTGGCGGCATGATCGCGGCGGTTCTGTGCGGCGCGGCGCTGATGCTCGCCCAACCGGTGCCCTCGAATTCGATCGAGGGCGGTGGTCGTCGCGGAGAACCTCCGCGGCGGCCAGGCAGAGCCGAGGCTCAGCCAGCTCAGGACCAACGTCCTGCCTTGCGACCTGCCCTTCAAGATTTCGCCCGAATGGGACGCGAAGCCCGCGAGCGAATGCAGCAACTGCACCGCCGGTTGCATCACGAACTCTGGTCGCCCGAGCCTGACAGAAAGACCATCCGTGAACTGGCCGAGGAACTCGGCCGGGTCCAGACCCAACTCGTCCTGGCCCGGGCAAGGATGGTGGCTTCGGCACGGGCAAGCCTGACTCCCGAACAGCGCGATCGCATCCGCAAACGCGGCCCGCTGTTTCAGGATCAACGGCCGCCCCAGCCCGGACCCCGCGCCTTCCCGCGATGGCGATCGGGAAATGGCGACGACCGCCCTGTGTTTCAGCCCGACCCGCCGCGCCCCCCCCGACCTTCCCGACTCGAGGCTGGCGCCCGCAGCCGGGACGGAGCACAGGCTGGCCTGCCAAGGGAAGACGGCCCTCGGGGCTTTGGAAGCGGGCGACCGGTTGACAGGAACGATCGACCGGAGGCGCAACCACCTGGGTTCCAAGCACGACGCGGCGCGCAGGACGGCCAGGGCATGCGGACCCGGCGCGGCTGGGAGGAGCGCGGTTCCCGGAGCAGGGAGGATGGTCCGCCGACCCCGGGACAATTCAGGCAGGACGAACTTCAAAGGCGACCCGGTCGCGCGCCGAACCCGCCGCCCCGCCCCGAGGCGGAGGCACCGCAGCGCAATGGCCAGGAATGATTTCGGTTCGGTTCGGTTCGGTTCGGTTGGACGGTTCGGTAACGGGAAAGCCACTGCCTTGGGGGGCGGTGGCTTTCCTCTTTTGGACCAGGCGGTTCGTTGGCAGACTGCCGGCGGTGGAACCTGAAGACCACGAGCTGGTGGCGGCCGTTCGCAAGGGCGACACGGCGAGCTTCGAGGTACTCCTCCGGAAGTACCAGCATCGTGTCTTTGCCACCGCGCGACGCTATGCCCGTCGGGAGGAGGAGATCGAAGACATCGTCCAGGAGGTCTTTATCAAGGCGTTCCAGAAGCTCGATACCTTCCGCGGCGAAGCTCCCTTCGAACACTGGCTGATGCGCCTGGCCGTCCGCACCTGCTATGACTTTCTGCGGTCCCATCGCCGCAACCGGGAACAGCGCTTCGCCGACCTGAGCGACCCCGAGCAGGACTGGTTGGAACGGTTCGTCGCGGAGCCGGAGCATGCCCCGGAGGACGCCGAGGCGGCCCGGACCCTGGTGAAGCGGCTCATGGAAATGCTCAGCCCGAAGGCCCGACTGATCATCACGCTTCTCGAAATCGAAGAGCGCAGCGTCAAGGAAATCGCGGAACTGACCGGCTGGTCGGTGCCTTTGGTGAAAGTCCGGGCTTTTCGAGCCCGGGCCGAGATGCGAAAATGCCTGCAACGGTTGCGGCCCGAAAAGTACGTGTAACCCGACCCTCCAACGGCTCGTCAGGACCGATAGGTGTTATGAACGTGGACCAACTGCACAGAAAGGTCATCGCGGTGGCGCAGGGCGACCCGCCCAGCGATCACGTGCCGTACGCCTTTGAAAAACGCATCATGGCGCGACTGGTCTCGAGCCCCGTCGCGGACGGGCTCACCCTCTGGACGCGCCTGCTCTGGCGGGCAGCGGCGCCCTGTCTGGGCATCACCCTCGTCCTCAGCGTGTTGACGGTAGCTTCCGGAGGCCTCGGAGGGAGCGAAGCATCCCTCGGGGAAGCCCTGGAAACCACCGTCTACGCCGCGCTCACCGAGCCGGCAGACTAGCCCGTGCTCGCCTGGAAAGCCATCCTCGCCGCGCTGGTGATCTTCGTCGCCGGAGTCGCTTCGGGCGTCATGGGGGTGGTGCTGTACCGCACCCAGACTCAGCCCCAGCCGCCCCGAATGCCCGGAGGCCCGCCCTCGCCCTGGTTGAGTCAGCGGATGGACTTCATGCGACGCATGGGGGATCGGCTCGAACTGACCGAGGAGCAACGCAAGCGCATTGACGAGATCCTCCGCGCCAGCCAGCAACGTTCTCGCGACCTCTGGGAACCCCTGGCTCCCAAGTTCAAGGAGGAAATGGAGCAGACCAAGAAGTTGATCGATGCCGAACTGACCCCGGAACAACGCCAGAAAGCCGAGATCATCCAAAAGGAACGATTCTCCGGCCCGCCCGGACAACGCCCGCAGAATCGGTGGCGCGATGGGGACGGATCTCGCATGCGCGAATGGGGACCCGGTCGTGACCACAACCCCGGAGAGCGCGGAGGCTTTCCCCCGCCCCCAGGGCCGGGCCCCGGTCCCGGGCCGGGTGGCCCTCCCGAGGACCCGAACGGCAATCCGCCGGGTACTCCCCCACCGCCCGACGCCGGCCAGGCCCCATCCCCAGCGCCCGATTCGCTGCCCAGGTCGGAGTAGTCCAGGTCAGTCAGGAATGTTGGGCTTGGCCGCGAGACCTTGAGACCGCTTCGCCCCGCGGTTCCACAGCAGGTAAACGGGGACCCCCGCCAGCACGAGTAACAGACCAGGCCAGGTATTGCCACGCGTCTTGGCGGATAGCAGCAAGTCCAGCGCAATCAACGACGCCGCGGCCACGTAGAACGCGGGGAGGAACGGATACCCAATCGCGCGGTACGGCCGCTCCGCGTTGGGGCGGGTGCGTCGCAGGACGAAAAGCCCGACGATCGTGAGAACGTAGAACACCAGGACGGCGAAGATCACGTAATCCAGCAGATCTCCGTACGTCCCCGAGAGCGTAAGCAGGCACGCCCAGGCCGCCTGGACCCAAAGCCCGTTGCCGGGAACGCCCCGTCCGTTGAGCTTGCCCACACCGCGGAAGAAAAGACCGTCCTCCGCCATCGCGTAGTAGACCCGCGCTCCGGCCAGGACCAGCCCGTTGATGCACCCGAACGTCGACACCAGAATCAGGACGGCCATGATGCGCGAACCTGCGCCCCCGAAGACCACCTCCATCACCGCGGTGGCGACGCGGTCGTTCGTGGCAAACCGGATGCCCCGCTCCAGGGGGCCCGCGCCGTCCGGGCTTCCCCCCAGCGGCAACGAGACCAGGTAGGCGACATTGGCGAGGAAGTAGATCGCGCAAACCAGTCCCACGCCGATGACCAGGCTCAGCGGCAGCGTGCGCTGGGGGTTTTTCACCTCGCCCGCGGTGAAGGTGATGTTGTTCCATGCATCTGCCGAAAACAGGGACCCCACCATGGCGGTGCCGAGGGCAAGCAGCAAGGCGCCCGCTCCCAGGGGAATCGTGGTGGACGTGACCGTATCACCGACCTTGGTCACCACCGTGTTGGTGGCGTGCCACCATTCCGTGAAGTTCGCCCGGATGGCATGATCGTTCGCTCCGAACGCGAGTCCCACGGCCACCAAGGCCGCAAGCGCGACGATCTTCGCGAGCGTGAAAACGTTCTGCACGACCTTGCCCGTGCGAAGTCCCGTGGTGTTCGACCAGGTGAGCAGGAGAACCACCCCGATAGCGACGAATGTGGCCGGCGTCAGGCGGAACCGTCCGGCGCCCAGCAGGACGTTCGTCTCGGAGAGCTGCGGCACGAGCACGCCCAGGAACTTCGCGAAAGCCACGGCGACAGCCGCGATCGTGCCGGTTTGGATGACCACGAAGAGCGTCCATCCGTAGAGAAATCCCCAAAGCGGCCCGTAGGCCTCGCGCAGGTACACGTACTGGCCGCCGGCCTTCGGCATCATCGCGGCCAGCTCACCGTAACTCAGCGCGGCAATCAGGGTCAGACATCCCGTGGCGGCCCAGACGACCAGCAGCCAGCCGGCAGAGCCGACTTGACGGGCAATATCGGCCGAGACAATGAAAATCCCCGAGCCGATCATCGACCCCGCCACCAGCATGGCGGAATCCAGCAGACCCAGCCCGCGAACGAACGTGGACGACGGCGGCGAGGAGCTCATGCGCAATGGTTTGCCGACCTGACTCGGGCCGGATCTTACCGGCAGCGACCCGCCCATGCTCGGGGAAACCTCGAACCGATGGCAAGCATCGAGAACCGCAGCGACAAACACCAGCGCGGGGCGTCAGGCAAACGCTCATCTGCCCTGCCCGCAAGAGCGCGTGCCCGAAGGAAGGAAGCCGCCCGTTTTCCAGGACGCGGCTCTGAATCGGCCCGACTCACCTCACCCCACCACATCCACCTGCAAGTCGCGCATCGTCGCGAGCTCCCGTAACTCATGCAGGCCGCGCAGCGGTCGTGCCCCGGTCTTTCGCCGCGGCCCAAACCGGTCCCGAAACTCCGCAAAGACGCCGTTGACGTAGTTCCTCGAACCCAGCACCAACCCGTCCGTGAAGTAGCGCACTCGCAACCGCAACACCTGCCCCATCGAAAGCTCGCCCTGGCGCCTGAGCTCCTTCCGAATCTCCGCCGCTTCCAACATCACCTTCCCCGACCGCCCCGCCCTTCCGCTGGTCACCAGCAGTATCTGCCGGTACGCCGGGGCGGTCTCGTTCCAAGGCCCGACGGGTTGGAAGCTCGAGAGGCCGCGGCGAGCCTCTTGGCTTCCCCCCACGGCCTCCGCGTAGCCGCACCAACGGTACTCCTTCGGGTCGTCCACAAGGCCCGCCCGGACGGGGTTCAGATCCACATACGCGGCAACGGTCTGCACCACGCCCGGCTGGTCCTCCACCAGCACGCTCTTGAACCGTTCGGCCCACAGCGTCCCGAAGCGGTTGCGTTGACGGTTGAACCACTTGCTGAAGCGTTGTTTCAGCTCCTTCATGAACACTGACACGTCTCCCATGCGTCCGCGCAGGCCTTCCCGCAAATCCTCAGACAGAGTGCCCAGTTGCGCCAGGGTCCGCTGAAGTGTCTGCACATACAGGCTTTCGGGACCGTAGAACCGGGCGGCGCGTGCCACCAACTCCGAGTCGCTGACCGCGACGTCGCCCGGCACGCGTACCAGGAGATGCACGTGATTGGACATCAGGCAGTACGTGATGATCTCGATCCCACTGAACCTGGACTGTTGCCAGAGCATCTCCCGCAGCTTCTCCTTTTCCAGGGAGCCGAGCAGCCGCTGTCCGCCGACGATCCGCGAGATGCAGTGATACACCGCCCCTCGGCCCGAGACCTTGATTCGTGCCGTGCGCATAGGTTGCCTTCTTCGTTCGTTTCCTGCTGATGCCTGCTGACCGCATCGATCTACACCGCGACATCGGACATGTCGACAACAATGAACCTGTCACTCTATTCTCTACTTTTTGTTTCTTGTCAATGTCAATGTCAACGGATTGCACCGCGAAGACCGCGACCCCTGACCGCTCACGCACGCTGCGCGAGTGGGCGAGGGCGAGGGTCTTGGCCCCCGAGGTGGCTCCCGAGGGCTCCCGAGGGGCCTGGCCCCCATGAAAGCGGTCCCATGCACTTGTTCCACTCTCAAACACCCTCAAGGGCCTCAGGAGGGCCACGAGCCGAGGCGAGGCAACCCAGGCGATACGCCGGTTGAGTCCCGGCGTTCCGGTTGCTACGCTCACCCAAGGCATGACCCCCGAGCCGAGGGCGCGAATTCTCATCGTCGACGATACGGCCGAGAACCTGCAGGTTCTGTCCGGCATCCTGCGCACAGGCGGTTTCCAACTGAGCGTCGCCCGCAACGGCCGGCAGGCCCTCGATCTCGCACGCCGGACCGCGCCGGACCTGATCCTCCTCGACATCGTCATGCCGGAAATGGACGGCTTCGAGGCCTGTCGCCAGCTCAAAGCCGATACCACTCTGGCGGACATCCCCGTCATCTTCCTGACCGCCAGCAACGAGGCCGACAGCATCGTGCATGGCTTCGAACTCGGAGCGGTGGACTACATCACCAAGCCGTTTTACGGCGCCGAACTGCTCTCGAGGGTCCGGACCCACCTGCAACTCCGCGCCGCGCGCATGCGGCTGGCCGGCCTCGCGGACAAGCTGTCCCGGTATCTGGCGCCGCCCGTCTACGCCTCCATTTTCGCCGGGGAAAGGGAAGCCCGCGTAGGAACCCACCGCCGGCCCCTGACGATCTTCTTTTCCGACATCGTGGGCTTCACGGCGCGCACCGAGTCGACTCCGGACCACGAACTGGTCCCCTGGCTGAACGATTACCTGGACGCCATGGCGCGGATCGCCCTGCGCCACGGCGGCACACTGGACAAGTTTATCGGCGATGCGGTCATGGTGTTCTTCGGCGATCCGAAGACGGCCGGGCTTCAGGCAGACGCCCGGCGCTGCATTGCGATGGCCATCGAAATGCAGAAGGCGGCCCGCGAACGTGGCGTGGACATCCGGATGGGGATCAACTCGGGCGAATGCACCGTGGGCAACTTCGGCAGCGAAGAACAGATGAACTACACGATCATTGGCAAGGCGGTGAACATGGCCTCGCGCCTGCAGGGACGATCCGATCCGGGCCGGATTCTCATCGGCGAGTCCACTCATGAACTGGTTCGCGACGTGGTGCGCTGCGAGCCGCGTGGTCCCGTCGAGCTGAAGGGCATCCGGCTGCCCGTGATGACCTACTGGGTGTGCGGCGAGGCGGCTTGATCGATCCATCCCAGGCTTCCCATGCTCTCGAACCTTCCCATCGCGCGCAAATTCGCCTTCCTGACCTGTCTGCTGGGTGTGCTGTTGGTGGCGCTCATGGTGCACGCCTTCATCCGGTTCCGTCAGCACGAGCAGGTTTACCAGGGCCTGCTCGCGCGCGAGACGTCGCAGACGTACCTGCCCCGCGCCCACATGGTGTTGCATGACCTGTCGAGACTCGTCTACCTCCGCATCAACACGACGGATGCGGAAGAAGCACGGCGCCTGGACCGCGAGCTGCAACAGGTCCGCGGGCGCATGCGCGGCGAACTGGACGGCGGTCGGCGGCTCGTCCCGGCCCGGGCTGCGGCCTTCGACGAACTGGCCACGCAGTTCGACTCCGTCCTGGCCATCGCCGTCCAGACGAGGAACCTCGCGGCCGGCGGAAGGACCGCGGAGTCGCTGCGGTTCTTTCAGCAACGGCTCGATCCGGCGATGCAGGACCTCCGGTCCCGGCTCTGGACTCTGGCCGAACAGGTTCGCGGGCAGCTCGCGAGCGAAGTGACCACGTCGCGCGAGAACATCCGGCGCGTTGCCCAGAACACGCTGTTTGCCAGCCTGGCGGTGCTCGCCGGGGGCCTCGGACTGGGGTTTGTCTTCGTGTGGCGCAGCATCAGCGGCCCTCTCCAACGGAGCGCCCGCGTCATGGCTCAACTCGCCCGGCGCGATACGAATGTGTCCATCGTGGGCAGCGAGCGGCAGGACGAAGTCGGCGAAATCGCCCGCGGCCTCGTGGCCTTCCGCGACAGCCTGCTCAAGCAGAAACAGCTCGAACACGACGAGCAGCAGACCCTGGAGCGCCTCCAAACCAGCGAGCAACGCTTCCGCAGCCTGGTCGAGGCGGCCCCCGACGCGTTGATCATCAGCGACGGCGAGGGCCGGATCACCCTCGCCAACGAACGCGCCGAGGCCATGTTCGGATGGCAACGCGCCGAGCTGGTCGGCCAGTGCGAAAGCGCCCTGTTCCCCGAACGCCTCCGCGAAAAGCAATTGATCGCGGTCGACAAATTCGTGGACTCCGGCACTTCCCGGGGCAAGACGCTCGAGGTGGTGCTTCGCCGGAAAGACGGTTCGGAGTTCCGGGCGGAAGTGAGCGTGAGTCCCATCGCGGATCCGACGGCGCCCAATTGTTACGTCAGCACGGCCATCCGGGACGTCACCGAACGGCACAAGGCCCAACGGGCGCTGGCCGATCAGCTCGCGTTCCGCGAAGCGCTTCTGGACACGATCCCCTACCCGGTCTTCATCAAGGACGCGGAGGCCTGCTTTGTGGGCTGCAACCGGGCTTACGAGCAGGCCTTCAGCACCACCCGGCAACATCTTCGTGGCCGGACCGTCCTCGACCTGGAATACCTCACCCTTGAGGAACGGCGCCGCTTCCACGAAGAGGACCTCGAGGTCATTGCCAAGGCGGACCGGCGCAGCTACGAACTGCCGATCCGGTTTCCGGGCGACGGACAGGAGCACGTGACGCTTTACTCGGTGGATGGGTTCCGGCTGGCCGACGGCCGTCCCGGGGGACTCATTGGATTGTTGGTGGACATCACGGACCGCCAGCAGGCCGAGGCCGAACTGCGGCACAGCCAGCAGTTGCTCCAAAGCGTGATGGACAACTCCCGGGCCATCATCTCGCTCAAGGATCCCCAAGGGTCCTACATGATGGTCAACCGACAGTGGGAAGTCCTGCTGGGCGTTCCCGCCGGCAGGGCCTTGGGCCGCCGCGACGCCGAGCTCTTCCCACCCGAGACGGCGACCCGGTTCACGGAGATCGACCGCGAGGTGAGGGCTTCCCTCGCGCCCGGCACCGGCGAGGAGGAGATCCTGATCGGCGGCCAGCGCCACGTGTTTCTCTTCCAGCGTTTCCCCCTCCTGGATCGCAAGCAACGGCTCTTCGCCACGGGAGGCGTGGCCACGGATATCACTTCGCTCAAGCAGACCCAGGAGGAACTGGCGGCCGCCCGCGACGCCGCCGACGCGGCGAACCGGGCCAAGAGCGCCTTCCTGGCCACGATGAGTCACGAGATCCGCACGCCCATGAACGCCATCCTCAACATGACGTCCCTGGCGCTCGAGACCCCCCTCACGCCCCGGCAGCGTCAGTACTTGAGCGTGACGCATTCCTCCGCCCGCAGCCTCCTGGCTCTCATCAACGACATCCTGGACTTCTCAAAGATCGAGGCCGGCCGCCTCGACCTCGACGTCGCTCCGTTCCGCCTGCGCAGCCTGCTGGAGGAAGTCACGGACTCCTTCCGCGGTCGCGTGCTCGAGAAACACCTCGAGTTTGTCGTCCATGTCGAACCGGACGTGCCGGACCACCTGGTGGGTGACTCGCTCCGGCTGCGGCAGGTGCTGATCAACCTGATTGGCAACGCCTTCAAGTTCACCGAGCAGGGCGAAGTGGCCGTCGTGGTCGCCCTGGCTGAATCGACGCCGCCCGCTTCCTCCCGGGAACCGGGAACGGCACTTCTGCGCATCAACGTCCGGGATACCGGCATCGGCATTGCCCTGGAGAAGCAGGCGCAGATCTTCGAAGTGTTCGCCCAGGCCGATTCGTCCATTGCGCGGAAGTACGGCGGCACGGGCCTGGGCCTGGCGATCTCGCAGCGACTGGTCCGCATGATGGGCGGGCAGATCAGCGTCAAGAGCGAGGTGTGCTGCGGCAGCACCTTCGTCTTCACGGCCCGGCTCGGGTACACACCGGGTCCGGCGCAAGCCCGCGCGCTGCCGCCGGGGCTGACGTCTCAACACGTGCTCGTGGTCGAGGACAACGCCACCAGTCGCGAACTGCTGGCAACGCTGTTCCAGAGCTTCCGGCTCAGTTGCGAAGTGGCCGACTCGGCGGAGTCGGGCTGGGAGTTGCTCCTGCGGCGCAACGTGGAAGGGGGCGGCACCCGCCGCTTTGATCTGCTGGTTCTGGACTGGCTGCTCCCCGGCGCAGACGGTCTGGAACTCCTCCAACGCGTCCGCAAGCATCATGCACTCCAGAGCCTGCCGGTCATCATGATCAGCTGCTTCGCCGGGAACGAGGAGGAGTCCCTGGCGCGCGAACTGGGCGTCTCCGCGTTCGTGCCCAAGCCGCTCACGGCCTCCATGCTGCTCGACGCCGTGATGGACGCCCAGGGGCTCACGCATGAACGGCTGCACGTGACCGCCGCACCTCCCACCCTCGACATGCCTTTCCGGGGGCTCCGTGTCCTGCTCGCCGAGGACAACGAAGCCAACCAGTTTGTGGCCCAGGAACTCCTCGAACGGGCCGGACTCGAGCTTGACCTCGCCGAGAACGGCCGAATCGCGCTCGAGAAGGTAAGGGCACGCGAGTACGCGGCCGTCCTCATGGACGTGCAGATGCCGGAAATGGACGGCCTTGCCGCCACTCGCGCCATCCGCGCTGAACGGGCCGGGCGCCCCCTGCCCATCATTGCCCTGACGGCCAACGCCATGCAGTCGGACATCGAGACCTGCCTCGCGGCAGGGATGGACGACTACGTCGCCAAGCCGATCGACCGGGCCCATCTGTTCGAAGTGCTACGCCGCTGGCTCCCCACCCCGGGAGCCGCGCCCACGTCCGAGCCGCCCACGTCCGAGCCGCCCACGTCCGAGCCGCCCACGTCGGAGTCGGTACTCGACGAAGCACAGGCTTCAGTTGGCGATTCGAAGGAAGCCGCATCGACGGAGCCCGAGACTCTGGCAGTGCTCCCCGCAACTCCAATCAGCGACGAGCCCAAGGTTGCGTCTCCAGCACCCTCGAATCCTCCTCCCGAAGTCCCGCAGCCAGACGGGGCGGGCACTCCGTTGCCCGACGAATCCGGCACACCGGATACGGCGCGCCCTGACCCGGAAGACGCGGTCGTGGCGTCGAGTGCCGACAACTCCCCGGTCATCGAGCCCGGGGTCGAGCTTCCCACTCCCTCAGAGGCCCCGGCGACTCCGTCGGCGGCGGGCCTTTCGATGACAAACGAGACCGCCAGCCGTGAACCGACGCCGACCGTAGACAACACTTCCGTGTCCGCCGCGGACTCCGCGCCGAGCCCTGAGCCGGGTGCCCAAGAAACCAAACCCCGCCGGCGCCCGCGCCCCGTCAAACCACGCCCGTCGCCGCCGCCTTCACCCGAGCGACCGCAGCAACAAACGCTCTTTGGTGCCACCACCGCTCCCGCCGCCGTGCCTGGGGATTCTGCCGCCGACACCTCGCCCGATCTACCACCACGGATCGAAGGGGTCGACGTGGCGGAGGCCTGCAACCGGCTCGGCCTCCCCATGGAATCGGTGCTTGGGATGTTGCTGCGCTTCCCCAAGGCCGGCCGCCGCACCCTCACGGAGCTGCGCGACGCCCTGGAGGCTGGCGACGCCGAAGCCGCGCGACGCCATGCGCATTCGCTGGCGGGAGCCGCTGGCAATCTCTCCGTCGAGACGCTGCGGCGGCTCGCCAAGACCCTCGAGCTTGCCCTCAAGGCCGGCACCGGGAACTACGACGGGCTTTACCGCGAGTTGGCCCAGGAAGCCGAGCGCGTCTGGAACGCCCTCGAACAGCTTCGGCCGGCGCCTGCACCCGGGGCGCAGCCCCTCGTGGCTGAAGCGTCGACGGCTTCTGCTCCTGCCGCTCCCGGTTCAACAACCCCGGAATCGGTTGAGAAACCCGCCGCCACCTCGGGTGAAACGCCCGCGGCCACGTCCATCGCCGGGCCGGAGGCGGATCACCTCCGGCTGTTGCTCGCGGAACTGACGGCCCAACTGGACGCAGGCGATCCCGACGCCTCAGCAAGCTTGATCGGAGAACTGGAGCGCCTCCCGCTGGCGCCGGTCGATGCCAGCGACCTGGATGCCCTCAAGGCGTTGGTGGAGGAATTCAACTTCGCGGAAGCGGCCGGGGTGGCGCGGAAACTCGTGGCTCGAAATGCCTGAGCGGACCGAACCGGCTCGGGCTTGATCCGGCGCCCGCGTGGCGCACCGACCCCATCCCGCATCCACGGCTGGAGGCGCGCCTGCTTTGAGCTTCCTCGCCCAAGCACGTTCGGCCATGCTCCTGGCGTGTCGGGGATCATCGCCATTGTCGGCCGGCCCAACGTGGGCAAGTCCGCCCTGTTCAATCGAATCGTGGGCCGGCGCATTGCCATTGTGCATGACCTTCCCGGCGTGACCCGCGACCGGATCAGCGCCGAAGCGGAGTGGCGGGGGCGCCGCGTCAGTGTCATGGACACCGGCGGGATCGGCCTGCTCCGCGGAGAGAAGGCGGAGAACGTCATTCTGGCCGCCGCCCTGGACCAGGTCGAGGTGGCCATCGAAGCCGCGGACGTGGTGCTGCTCGTCGTGAACGTCCAGGAAGGAGTGGTGCCCCTGGATCGCGAAGTGGCCCAGCGTCTCCGCCGTGCCGGACGGCCCGTGGTCGTCGCCGTGAACAAGGCCGACAACGCCCCTTCCGAAGCGAACCTGGCCGAGTTCTCCGAGCTCGGCTTCGACAAGCTGCTGCCCGTGTCGGCGATTCACGGACGGGGCGTGGGCACCCTCATGGACGCCGCCGTGGCGTTATTGCCCCCACCCTCGGATTCGGCCGAGCCAGCGCCTTCGCGTGCTGCGGTGACGGACGCTGATCCCGTCGCTGACGACGAGGTGTTGGCGACAACCGCGGACGGGGAGGAGGGTTCCCAACCCAGCAGCACCGGGCCGCTGAAGCTGGCGATCGTGGGCCGGCCGAATGTCGGGAAGTCTTCTCTCGTCAACGCCCTCACGCAGTCCGATCGCGTGATCGTGAGCCCGGTTCCCGGCACGACCCGGGACGCCGTGGATGTGCCGTTCTCCGTGCAGACCGAGGGAGGTCCGGAGGAATACGTCCTCATCGACACCGCCGGCATGCGCAAGGCGCGTCGCGTCAATGATTCGATCGAGTTCTTCAGCGTCAAACGCGCGGAACAGTCCATCGAGCGTTGTGACATCGTGCTGTTCGTGCTCGATGCGGAAAGCGGCATCCTGGAACAGGACAAGAAGATCGCCGACAAGATCGTCGAAGCTCGCAAGGGGTGCATCGTCATCATCAACAAATGGGACCTGTACGCCGACAAGGTGCGGGAGGCTCACGACCAGGAGCGGGCACGACCGCGCTCTCGACGCCGTGAGACCTCCGGTGCCAAACGCCTCACCACTCTCGCCGAGTTTGGCCAATGGGTGCAGGCACGGCTTTTCTTCCTGGACTACGCGCCGGTGATTTTCACCTCGGCAACCGCGGGCACCAACCTGGATCGGCTGCTCGAGGCGGTGAGGTACGTCGCCGCCGAACTCCAGAAGAAGGTCCCCACCGCCCTCCTTAACCGTGGGTTGCGCGACGCCATCGAAGCCCGCCAGCCGGTCAGCTCGAGCGGCAAGCGCCTCAAGTTCTTTTACGCCACCCAGACCCGGCAGGCCCCACCGACGTTCCTCCTCTTCGTCAACGACAAGACCCTGTTCACGGACGCTTACGCCAAATACCTGCGCGATCAACTGCGCCGCGCCTTCGGATTTGAGGGCTGCCCGGTCGTGCTGAATCCCCGGAACCGCTCCCAGAGCGAGGAGGAGCGTCCAAGGCCGAAACGGGGAGCGCGTCCGGGCCGTTCTTCCCGGCGCTGATTGCGCTCCGCACCATGATGCTGCCTCCCGACTACCACATGCACACGCCGCTGTGCCGGCACGCCAGCGGCAGCCCCACCGAATACGCCGCCCGGGCCGTCGCCCTCGGCTTGCAGGAGATCGGTTTCTCGGACCACAACCCGATGGTACGGGACGATTTTGACGACTGGCGGATGCGGCTCGACCAACTGGACACGTACGTCGAACTCGTGGCGGAGGCCCGTCGCCATTTCCCCACCCTCGCCATCAAGCTGGCACTCGAAGTGGACTACGTCCCCGGGCACGAGGAGTGGATCCGCGACCTGGCGGCACGACATCCCTGGGACTATTTCATCGGTTCCGTTCATTACGTGGCGGACGGTTGGGACCTCGACAATCCCGCGAAGCTCGAGCGCTGGCGCGAGCGCGATGTCACCGAGGTTTGGAAGATCTACCTCGAACGGCTCACCCAGGCGGCCGCGTCGGGTTTGTTCGAGATCATCGGCCACGCCGATCTCGCCAAGAAATTCCGGTTCTACCCGCGCCAGGACGTGCAGCCTCTCTTCCGCCAGTTCCTCGAAGCGGCCAGGAAAACCGGGACCGCCGTCGAACTGAACACCGCGGGCCTGCGGAAAGACTGCCGGGAGATCTATCCCGCACGACCGATTCTCGCCCTTGCCAGTGAACTCGGGGTCCCGATCACGTTTGGCTCCGACGCCCATGCCCCGGGGGAAGTGGGCGCCGGCTTTGAGGGAGCCATCGCCCTCGCTCGCAGCGTTGGGTACGGCCATTGCCTCCGCTTGACGCGCCGGCGGAGGGAAGTCATCAGCTTCTGACCGCCGCCGAGGTCATCGCACCAGGGCGATGAACGGCTCGAGGTCGTCGTAGCGCTGCTGCCAGGTGGTGTACATCACGCCTTCCACGCCCGGAAACGGTCTCGCCGCCTCCAGCCAGGCGCGAACTCGGCCCGGTTCCGCGTCGTAGTAACCCGCGATCACCTGCCGGTGGCCGCGCCCGGCAAACCACGCCAGGCTCGCATCGCGCTTCTCGAAGTACCAAGGCACGATGATCACGTCCTGGTCGAGGCCCTCCCAGGACCCCGAGAGGTCGCCGCGCACCAGGTAATAGTCCCGGTGGGCGTTGTGGTGGGGATCGAACATGTCGCTCCACACGTAGATCCGGCCACCCGGGTTGACCTCGCGCAGAATCCCGGTGCACGTCCGGACGTTGTCCGCCAGGAGCGCCCCCGCGTCGAGGCCGCGACGCTGACAGGCGGCGCACCAGTTGAACACGCGGATTTCGTCGTGCGACATCATGTATCCCTTCGAGCCCCAGGCCGCGTGCATCCGCCGCGCCTGGTCCCGCAATAACTCCACCGTCCGCGGTTCCGACGGACAGATCATCGCCTGATCGTCGTGCACCGTCGCCGCGTGGTAATAGGACACCCGAAGGCGGGTGCCGTCCGCGAGGGAGGTCTTGATGAGGGGCGGCTCGTGCCAGACATCGTAGGCGCCTTTCCAGGGATGCTGCCCCATCCGCGGATCGGTGACGGGGTCGAAGTCCACGCCTTCAACCAGGGCCCGCCCATCCTCCGACCGCACCGTGAGCGGAGCGCCCTCGCGGCGGATGAGATTCAGCAGGCCGACTTCCTCGAGCTGGACGTCGTCCCACCAAAGCGACCCGGACTTCCCGTCCCAACAGCCAAGGTAGAGGTTCACGTCGGGGTGGGCGAGGGTGTTGAAAACCACGTGATGGGTCGTCCAGCTCTGGGTGGGCTTCACACCAAGGTAATTGTGGTTCAACGACTGGCCGTTCCCGGCGAGCAGTTTGACTTCCGGTGTCCCGAGGAAGTCCCGCGTCTGGATCCGGACCCTCAGGTGGTACTGCCGAAACGGGGTGAGCCGGAGCTTCTGGGAGATGCGGGCGTTCTGGCCCCGGGGATCGGTGACCCGCACCGCGCCAGCGTCCGCCACCATGTTTTCGTCCTTCCACGACCAGAGGCCCAAATCCTCCAGGTTGCCGCCCTGGAGCGACGGGGCGGAATCCGGCACGAGCCGCGCGAGGCCGCCACTCACCACGAACAGCGCGTTCGTCACGGGCAGCCCCTCGATCAGGTTGGGATCATGCCAGAGGAGGTCGTTCGAGTAGCCGACCGGAAACAGCGCGGGAACAATCTCGAGCCGTTGCTGCGCCGCGACTTCCTTCACCCGGTCGATATTGCGGAAATACCGCGCGTCCATGTCGCCGAGTTTCCCGAACTTGGAGTCCGCCAGGAGGACGTGCGTGTATCCGGCCCGGCTGGCTCGGGCGAACAGGCTCTCGAGACGGGTGACGTTGGTGTCCACCCACAGGTTCTGAGCGACGTACACCCACCGTTGAAGCTGGGCGGCGGCTTGAGCCCCCCAGACGAAGGCGAACAGGACGAAGCCCAGGACTGCACGACGTGCCCCGAGCTTGAGAGGAGCGGCGTTCACGACGTGAGTCTTGAAGAGGCCACCCGTGGCGGCAAGCCTGGATCATCCTGGCGCAATGTCGCGGCTTGCAGGAGCGGGACGGCACCGGCAGCGACGTTCCGGGGTGTGAGGCTCCAAACGCTTCGCGCCCGCTCCAAGGCACGTCCGGGGCCGCGAAGCGCCTGGAGTGCGGGGATTCATCC
>CAZHUS010000034.1:10684-75840 GCA_964535555.1 uncultured Verrucomicrobiota bacterium | reverse complement strand
CAATCCCACGCGGGCCGCCTTGTCGCCGTAGGCCGGGCCGATGCCGCGTTTGGTGGTCCCGATCTTGTTCTTGCCCTTGTGGGCCTCGCGTTGCTCGTCGAGCAGGCGGTGATACGGCAGGACCAGGTGGGCGGTCTCGCTGATGAACAGCTTGCCGTCGACCTTGACGCCGAGTTTCTCGAGCCCGTCGATTTCCTCCACGAGACTCACCGGGTCGATGACGACGCCGTTGCCAATGACGCACTGCTTGCGCGGCCAGAGAATCCCGGAGGGGACGAGGTGCAGGACAAACTTCTGCTTGCCGATGAACACGGTGTGGCCGGCGTTGTTGCCGCCCGCGGAGCGCACGATCACCTCGGAGCGTTCCGCCAGCACGTCGATGATCTTGCCTTTGCCTTCGTCGCCCCACTGGGCGCCGACAAGAATGGTATTGGGCATAGAAAGGGCAGGGAGAGCCTTGGCCGCGGAGCGTGTGTTTACGGCTGGGGGGCCGGGGCGTTGGTGGGAACGCTGAGAATCGTGGCGGACCCGTCGCGACGGATCTCCACGTCCAGGTCCCGCCTTCCTTCCGCGGGCGGCGTCGGGCGCATGCCGCGCTGAAGCAGTTCACCGCCCTTGACCGGCTCGGCTCCGTAAAGGTTCCGCCGGATCGCTTCCAACTGGCGGCTGACCGAGAGCTGGTCGCGAAGCCGCGTGATCTGTTCCTTGAGGGCCACCACGTCGTTCAGCCGACGCTCCATTTCCGCCTTCTCGGTCTGCAGCCGGTGCAGTTCCTCGAGCAGGACCTCGCGATCGCCCTCGGCGGTCTCGAGGCGTTTCTGGGTGTCGCTGATGCGGCCTTCAAGGGAGGTGATGGCCCCCTTCATCTCGGTTGCCTGTCGGTCGAGATCCGAGTTGCGGCTTTCCAGCTCGGTGATGCGCGACTCCCGCTTCGCGATCTCGGTCTCCTTCTCCTTGAGCGTGGCCTCGGCGGCCTCGACGGCGGCCCGGGTCTGGTCGAGCTGGGACTTGGTGTCGCCTAGTTGCGCTGAAGTCTGCTGCAGAGCTGCGCGGGTGGTGTCGCGATCGGTCTGAAGGGTGGAGTTGGTGGACTGGAGGGCCTGTTCGCGCGCTTCGGCCTGGGCCAGTCGTTGCATCAGATCGTTGCGTTCGGCCGCCGCGGCCTTTTGTTCGTCCACGGCCTTGTTGTGCCGCAGCAGCAACCCCACGCCGAGCCCGATACACAGAACAATCAAAATAATGACTGGTGCCTTCGAGTTCATTTGCGCGGCATACTCCGTCGCTTCCGTGCCTCGTGCAAGTCTGTTGAGACCGGCTGCCCATGAACCGCTCCTCAACGGTTCAGGGTCACTGCGGATGGCCTTGGCCTTGGGGCCAGGGTCGCTTTCCATGAACCTGCCCCGAAAAGCGGGGATGAATCCCCGCGCTCCAAGCGCTTCGCGGCCCCGGACGTGCCTTGGAGCGGCGCGAAACGTTTGGAGTGCGTCCGCTTCAGCGGCGCTTTTTGGTTCATGGTCGCTGCGCATGGCCGCCCGGCCAGGGGACGCTTCCCAGCCTGCCGTTTCGCGGGCTTCCCAACCCGAGGACGGCGCCATTTCGCTCTTGCCGCGCCTGACGCCGCGACGCGATAACGCCAGCACGTGAACGGGTTTCTTTCGCTCGATGCCGCCGGCTTTCGCTTCGTCAACCAGACGCTTGCGAACCCGGTCTTCGACGTGATCATGCCCTGGTTCAGCGGCAACCCGGCCTTTGTGCCGGGTTTGTTGCTGGCGCTGATCCTCCTGCTCTGGCGGGGCGGTGCCCGTGGCCGCGTCTGCGTCGTCATGCTGGCGTTCTGGCTGGTGGTGGCGAACGTTCTGCTCTTTGAAGGGCTGAAGGAGTTGTTCGCGCGGCAGCGGCCCTTCTTCGACCTGGCGGACGCTCGTGTGCTCGTGGGCCGGGGAGGGAGTCCGAGTTTTCCGTCGTCCCATGCCGCGAACTGGTTCCTTGGGAGCGCCATCCTGGCGATCTATTACCGGCGCTCGCTGTGGGTGATGCTGCCCATGGCGGTTGGCGTCAGCTTCTCGCGCGTCTACTGCGGCGTGCATTATCCCGGTGACGTGCTCTTCGGGGCGTTCTGCGGGACGGTCATCGGCGCAGGGGGCGTGTGGTTGTTGGACGCCCTGTGGCGTTCGCTCGGCCGGGCCTGGTTCCCGCTTTGGTGGCGGCGGCTGCCTTCGTGGCGCCGGCCGGTTTGGCATGCCGACCCGCTGGCGTGGCAACCGAATGCGCCGGCGATCCGCGATCCGGCGGGCGTTGCGGAGCGGCAATGGCTGCGGCTCGGCTATCTCTTCCTCGGGGTGATGCTGGCGGTCCGTCTTGGCTACATCGCGTCCGACACCATCCAGCTGAGCGAGGACGAGGCTTACCAATGGCTGTGGTCCAAGCACCTGGACTGGTCCTATTACAGCAAGCCACCGCTGATCGCGTACATCCAATGGACGGGAACGCACCTGGGGGGCGACACCGCCTTCGGGGTGCGCTTCTGGTCGCCGGTCTTCGCCGCGATCGTCGGGTGGCTCATGCTGCGGTTCTTCGCGAAGCACATCAATGCCCGGGCGGGATTCGTGCTGCTGCTGGCCTTGACCGCCGCTCCGTTGCCGGCGGTCGGCGGGGTGCTCATGACCATCGATCCACCCTTGGTGATGTTCTGGACTGCGGCCATGGTGGCCGGTTGGAAGGCCGTCCAGCCCAACGCCGCCGTGCGCGACTGGCTCTGGGTGGGCACGTGGATCGGCCTGGGTTTTCTCAGCAAGTACCTCGCGATGGCGCAGTGGGTGTCGTTTGCGCTGGTGTTCGCGCTGTGGGCACCCGCACGCCGGCAGTTGAAGCGGCCCGGGCCCTACCTCGCCGTGTTGGTGAGCTTCGCGTTCGCGATCCCGGTTCTGGTTTGGAACGCGGAGCATCAATGGATCACGGTCACCCACGTGGGCGAGAACGCCCAGCTGGACCGGGCCTGGAAGCCGACGCTGCGGTTCGTGGGGGATTTCCTCGGAGCGATGGCCGGGTTGCTGAACCCGGTGTTCCTTGTGGGGCTTTGCTGGGCTTCGGTCATGGTGTGGCGCAAACGCCATGCGCACCCGTGCTGGCTCTACCTGTTGCTGATGGGCGCCCCGGTGTTTCTGGGGTACGCCCTGTTTACGCTCTACGGGCGGGTCCTCCCCAATTGGATCGCCGTTTCCATCGTGCCGCTGTTTGCCGTGATGATCGCCTACGGTGAATCCCGGTGGCGGACAGCGGACCGGCGCTGGCTAAAGCCCGCCTGGGCGACCGGACTTATCCTCGGTCTCACCGCCGTGACGCTTCTCCACGAAACCAACTGGATCGCCAAGCTGACCGGGTCGCCGCTGCCCCCCCGGCTGGATCCGCTCCGGCGGGTGCGGGATTGGGACCAGGTGGCCGGGTTGGCCGGCAAGGCGCGTCAGGACCTCACGCGCGAAGGCAAGCCGGTCTTTCTCATCGGCGACCACTACGGCATCACCAGCCTGGTGACTTTCTACCTTCCCGAAGCCAGGACCGCCGCCCGGGAGGGCACGCCGTTTGTCTACGTCCGCTCGGCCGACCACCCGGAAAACCAGTTCCATTTCTGGCCGGGCTACGCGGAGCGGAAAGGCCAGAACGCGATCTACATGATCGACACGGACAAGCCGGTGAAACCGTCCGAACGGCTCCTGCGCGAGTTCGAATCCGTCTCCGATCTGGGGCTGCACGAGATTCGGAGCCGCGGCCGGGTGATGAAGCAAGTCCAACTCTTCGCCTGCCGTGGGCTCCGCTGATCGCTTCCGCCGGTGGCGCGTCACCGATTACGACCTCGACGCCACGCTGGATTCGGGCCAGGTCTTCCGGTTCGTGCGCGAGCCGGGCCGCGACCCCGGGGTTTCTCCACTGGCAGGAAGGCCGGGTGCGGTTCCGTCGAACGCCTGGCAAGGAGTCATTGGCGCGCGCTGGGTTCGGTTGACGTCGCGTGGCAACGCGCTGGAGGCCGAGACGGCCGTTCCCCAGAAGGGCTGGGACTGGCTGTCGGATTACCTGCAACTCGACGTCGACCTCGCCGCGGTCATCGCCACCTTTCCGGCCGACCCGCCGCTGCAACACGCGGCGGTGGCTTGTCGCGGACTGCGCCTGTTGCGCCAGGATCCGTGGGAATGCCTGGCGTCTTTCATCCTCTCGTCCACCAAGCAGATCGTGCAGATCCGTCAGATCATCGCCCGGCTGTGCGAGGCCTTTGGGGAACCGGTCGTCGTTCCTGCCGGGGTGGCGCCGGCCTGGCAGTTTCCGTCGGCGGCCCGACTCGCCCGATGTTCGGAGGCCGAGTTGCGCGCCTGCAAGGCGGGCTTCAGGGCGCCGTACCTGCTCGCGGCGGCGCGCCGGGTTGCGGAAGGCCGGCTGGACCTGGCCGGCCTGTCGTCGCGCGGCTCTTTGGGAGAGGCGCGGCCGGAGTTGATGTCGCTTACCGGGGTCGGCCGCAAGATCGCGGATTGCGTCCTGTTGTTTGGGTGCGGTTTCCAGGCGGCGTTCCCGGTGGACGTATGGGTAATGCGGGCCCTGCGCGAGCTATACCCGGGATGCCGCCAACTGAGCCCGCGTCAGATCCGGGAGTTCAGCGAGACTCATTTCGGCGCCCACGGCGGGTACGCCCAGCAGTACTTGTTTCATTACCGCCGCGTACTGCTGCGGTGATGGTCAGCGGTCAGCGTGCTGGATCGTTGGGAGAGAGTTGGTACTCTCACGGCACGCTTTTCCGGACTATGGCCATCAAATCTGACCTGACGCTCACCCCGCAGCAGCTCCTGCCGAGCCTCGTACGTCTTTTCGAGCTTTCCGCGACCAAGATCCTCGAATTGGAGAAGACGTGGACCGCGGAGCGCGGCACGCCGGTGTTCACTGTGGCTGGGCGCTACACCACCCGTGGGTGGACCGAATGGACGCAGGGTTTCCAGTTCGGTGCGGCGCTGCTGCAGTTCGACGCCACCGGAGAGCCGCGCTACCTCGAACTCGGGCGTCGCGCCACGATCGATCACATGGCAAGTCACGTCTCGCACATCGGCGTGCACGACCATGGCTTCAACAACGTCTCCACCTACGGCAACCTCCTGCGCTTGATTCGAGAAGGGCAGATATCGGCCGCCGACCGCGAAAGGGAGCTTTACGAACTCGCCCTGAAAATCAGCGGCGCGGTGCAGGCCGCCCGGTGGACGCGGCTGGCCGATGGCAGCGGGTTCATTCACAGCTTCAACGGCCCACACTCGCTCTTCGTGGATACCATCCGCTCGTGCCGCGCGTTGGGTCTCGCCCACGTACTCGGGCATGCGCTGATGGGGGAGCAGGACGCGCGGATCTCGCTGCTGCAGCGCCTCCTCGAACACGCGCACAACACGGCGCGCTTCAACCTCTACTACGGCAACGGGCGCGATCACTTCGACGTGAGAGGTCGCACGGCGCACGAGGCGGTGTTCAACGTGGTCAGCGGCGTCTTTCGGTGTCCCAACAGCCAGCAAGGCTGGTCGCCTTTCTCGACATGGACGCGCGGGTTGGCCTGGGCGATCTGCGGCTTCGCCGAGCAACTCGAGTTCCTGGCGACCCTCCCCGGCGAGGTTCTGGAGGAGGCGAGTCTTGCCGCTCGAATTCCGGGTGGAGGCCGGGGCGCGTGGGAGGTCTTCGAAACGGCGGCCTTGGCCACGGCCGACTTTTATCTCGCCAACTGCTGCGCGGACGGGGTCCCGATGTGGGACACCGGGGCGCCGAACTTGCATCGGCTCCCGGAGGATTACCTGGAACATGCCTCCGATCCGTTCAACGCCTGGGAGCCCGTAGACAGTTCGGCGGCGGCCATTGCCGGCCAGGGATTGCTGCGGCTGGGGAACTACCTTCGCGCGGGTCACCCGGGTGGTGACGCCGCGGCGACAGGTTCAGAGCAAGCGTCGCGCAACGCCACGCGGAACGATCGCGGACACGCCTATCGTCAGGCGGCGTTCACGATCGCCCGGACGCTGTTCGCTGAGCCCTACTTGTCGACCGACTCGCGGCATCAGGGATTGATCCTTCATTCGGTTTACCACCGGCCGAACGGTTGGGACAGCGTCGCTTTGGGACAACGCATACCCAACGGCGAGAGCTCGATGTGGGGCGATTACCACGCGCGCGAACTCGCGTTGTTGATCTGGCGGGAAGCCCGGGGCGAAGTGTACCCGACGTTCTTCGCCGCCGCTCCGCGGGTCTGAGGACGGCAGGGCGGGCACTCCGTGGCCCGTTGAATCGGGAATGCCGAGGCCTGGGCGCTCTGCCGAGGCGCAGGGCTTCAGTCCTCGATCGTCCGCGCATCGATGGGAGTGCCCTCCCATGTCGCCAGCCCGCTCGACGGGTCGTAGGTGAGAACGCGATGGGCGCTTCCCGGAGCGGGTGGGGCGTTGGTCGACGGAAGCCACCGGCGGTGCTCCTCCACCACGGCCGCGAATGCCGCCTGCTTCACCACGTTGGTCCATTCATGGGGATCGCTCCGATGATCGTAGAGTTCCTCGGAACCGTCGGCATACCGAATGAAACGCCAGTGCTCGGAGCGAACCGCGTGGTTGCCCTGGTTGTGCGTGGTGATCGCGGGCGATGCTCGCGGCGCCGAAGCGTCCCGGAGCTGCGGCGCCAGACTGTGGCCCTCGAGGCCTTCCTTCGGCGGCAAGCCGCATAGGGAAATCAGCGTCGGGTAAATGTCCAGCAGTTCGGCGGGTTGCGTGCAACGGCCTCCTTTCGCGACGCCCGGCCCGGCGAAGATGAGCGGTACCCGGGTGGAAGGCTCCCAAAGCGAGTTCTTGCCCGTGATCGCCTTCTCCCCCAGGTGCCAGCCGTTGTCGGACCAGAGAACGATGACCGTCGCCCGCCCACGTCCGGTCTCCGCCAGCGCCTCGAGCACACGTCCGACCTGCGCGTCCATGAAGCTGGTGGACGCCAGGTAGGCCCGGACCAGCGGTCGCCATTGGTCGACCTCACGCAGCCAGGAAAGCCGTGGCTCGGGCAGCTTCCAGTGCAGATACCAGGAGAAGAGCGGCGTGTCCGAGCGGTCGCCCTCCAGAACGGGTGGCAGGACCAGGTCCGCCTCCGGATACAACTCGAACCACGTCGCCGTGGCGTAGCAGGGCACATGCGGAAGCCGGAAACCGACCGCCACGAAGAAGGGCTCGTCGCGCGGCGCCGCCTGCAGATGGCGGATCGCGGCGTCGGCGATCTTCCAGTCCGGTTGCGCGTCGTCCCGTTCCGGGTAGATGCCCCAGTCCATGAGCCGGATCGGGTCCGGAGTGGTCACGAACTTCCGGGGCGGAAGGTTGGTATATCCGCCCGCGTCGCCCCAGACCTGGAACTCCGCGTTGCGAAGATTGGCTGGAAGCGAGCCGTCATGAAAGACCTTGCCCGACGCGAAGGTCCGATAGCCGTGGCGGGCAAAGTACTGGGGCAACGTGACGGCAGTCCGGGTGCGTTCGACGGCCCGGATGCCTGGTGCCAGACCGTAAATGCCCGTCGTCGAGGGGCGCAAGCCGGTGAGCAGGCTGGCGCGGGACGGATTGCAGAGCGGCGCCTGGACGTGAGCATTCAGGAACACGGTGCCCGACGCCGCCAGGCGGTCCAGGTGCGGTGTTCGGGCCTGCGGATGGCCACCCAGGCAACCCACCCAGTCGTTCAGATCGTCGATCGCGATGAAGAGAACGTTGGGCGGCCGTGGGGCCGCGACGGCTCCTTCCCCGGTCGCCGCCAGGATCACTGCCATCGAGGCGTACAAGACACCCACGAGGAGGGCGGCCCAGCGGGCAGCCCCCTCGCGCCTGACGCGGTCCCGGTCGGCATCCGGGGCCCGCACCGCTCGTGACGGCATGCTCAGATCTGCGAGTACTCCGCCGCCTTCAACGGCAGGTTGACGATGTTGCGGAGGATCTTGTTGTCCGCGAACTCGGGCATCGCCCGCAGCTTCTGCCAGTCCGGATGCTGACCGAAGCGGCCCCACGCCGCCTTGAGCGCGGCCTCGTTCTCAAACGCCAGCATGTAGGTGAGGTTCGGCATCTTGGCGCCGTAAAGGGCTTCGCCGAAGAAGACGGGCGCCAGTCCGACTTCGCGGAAGATCCGGATCTCGCCGGCATCGTTGAACATCTCGATCTTCTTCTGGCCCGTCTTGAGGCTGGGGCTTTCGTAGATCCGGAGCTGGAAGACCCGGCCCGGCGCCTTGACCGGCGTCTCGACTTTGGGCATGCCCTTGAATGCGAGCAGGAGCCAGCGCTCGACTTCCTGGAAGGGAAGGGCGGCCTTGGGGGCTTCGATGAACGCCGCGCCCTTGGCGGTGAACTCGGCGTCGGCCAGCAGCTTGTGTTCGTACGTGAGCGCGCTTTCGGCGGTGGGATGTGGCAACAGCACGAACACGGGCGAGGGTTCCTTCAAGTCCTCGAAAACGCCGACGGGCCCGATGCCCAGGCGGGCAAACGCAGGCATGGCGGCCTCTTTCATGAAGCCATCAAAGGCGGCCCGCTGTTCCGGCGACGCGAAGGTGTACTTGTGGAGCGCGAGGTATTGGCGGCTGGCCGCGGGTTCGGCCGCAGCGGCGGACAAGGCTCCGACGGTCAACAGGCCACTGGCGCTGCCCGAGAGGGCGAGGAAGTCACGACGTTTCATAGGATGCAGATCGGTGTGCTGGTTCGAGAGAAAACGTGGCGCGACGCTAAGGGAAACCCGGTGGAGAATGCAACCCCGGAACCCCGGAGAGGTCGACCTCCCCATGAACCTCCTCAGGAGCGCGGACTTCAGTCCGCAGGAACCCGCGCCGGCTTGGGGGCGCCCCTGCGGACTGAAGTCCGCGCTCCTCAACGGTTCATGGCCGGTGAGCAGGTCCAAGAGGAACGGGTCGCTACCGACCGAGCCGCTGCCCGCGATGGCCGCCAGCATCGCGCTCTCCGGCCCATTCCCCGCGGCCTCACGCACCGCCTGTGCCTTCCCGGGCTTTCGAGTTGCGGGTCGATCGCAGCCTGGGACATGGTGCTGCCCATGCTGCGCCTGACCGAAACCACGCGCCTGCTGCCTTACTACCGTCCTGTACCGCTGACCTCGCTGCCGTTGATCTACCACCGGGAGCACTTGTTCCCCTACGTCAGCTACGGGGACACCGAGCCCACGCCGGTCATGCGGCCGTTTCGTATGATCGCGCTCGAGAACGACCGGCTGCGTGTCGAAGTGGCGCCGGAATTGGGCGGTCGCGTCTACAGCCTCTTCGACAAGCGCCTCGGCCAGGAAATCCTGTTCAGCAACCCGGTGGTGAGGCCGGTGCGCATTCTGCCCGTGTGGGGTTTCATCTCGGGCGGGATCGAGTTCAACTTTCCGATCGCGCATTCCCCCACTTCGATTGCCACCGTGGGCTGTCGCACCGGACGCGTCGAGGACTACGCGTACGTCCGCGTCGGCGAGCGCGAGGCCCGGACGGGGATGGAATGGGTGGTCGAACTCGGACTGGCGGAGAACAGTGCCGCGCTGGTTCAACGGACGGCGTTCCGGAATCAGACCCACGCCGATCATCCCTGGATGTCCTGGACCATCGCCGCGGTCCGCTCGACGGAAGACACCGAGTTCGTGCACCCGCCGCACCGGGTGCTGGTGCACCACCGCCGGCTGTTCGAGTCGGAGTGGCCGGGCGACGGCCTGAACTGGGACCGCAACCACGGCGAAATGACGGCGCTCTTCTGGAAGCCGGGGAGTGCGCCGCAGTTCGGGACGTTCCATCATGACCGGGGCTTCGGCCTGATGCACCTCGCCGATCCCGCGGTGCTTCCCGGCAAGAAGGTGTGGACGTACGGACACGGCCCGCATCGGGACTGGGGCAGGGCGACGACGGACGGGGAGTTGTCCTACGCGGAGCTCGAGAGCGGTCCGTTGCTGGACCAGAACGAGAAGCCGCGCTTCCCCCACGGAACCGAGCGGCGCTCGGTGGAGTACTGGGTGCCCGTGCATGCGCGCGGCGACTTTGAAACCGCCAGCCTGCCCACGATGAGGCTGCCCGAATGGGACACCCCGTGGCTGGGTTGGGAGCATTCCGCCTGGCAGACCGAGTGGGAACAGTTTCGAGCCGGAGAAGGTCCGCTGCCCGCGTCGACGGTTCCGACCGGCCTCGAACTGGAGCCAGCATTGCGACGGGCGCTGGGCAAGGGACAGAGCTCCGCCGCGGAACCGCTCGCCTTGTGGCTGGCGTTTCGCCAACGGCCGCTCGAGGCCCTGGAATGCCTGGAGCAATCCCATGCGCCGCACGCCCGGCGCCTCGCCGGCCTCATTCGCTGGAAGGGACTCGGGCAGGCGGAGCAAGCGCTGGCTTTGTTGGAGCAAGGGCCTCTGGACGACCCCATTGCCGTGTGTGAACTCGACGAGTTGCTTGCTGCTCAAGGGGCCATGAAAAGTGTCGGGTCTCATTCCGACCTGCACCGTGGCGATGAACCGGTATCGCCGGGTCAGGGGACCCGGCCTACAGCTTGTGGACCGGGCGCCATTACCGGGCTGTGTCTGGCGAAACGGCAGCAGTTGCTCGCGTCCGCTCCGGCCCATCGCCGGATGGTGGAGCGTCAAGCCGACCTCGCCCTGGCGCAGGGTCGGCCCGAGGAAACGCTGCGGCTGCTCAGTTCCCAACCCTGGCCGCGCGAACACCAGCGGTACGTCCGCAGCGCGTTGTGGCGGCGCGCCAAGGCCGTCTTGGGCGAGGAAGCCACCGGAATCCCCGCGTTCCTCGGCGAGGACGAACTGGCACCGTACGGTGCGTACTGGTCATCCGAGTAACAGGCCGACCAGCTGGCCGTTGCGTGGTTGCTGGTGGTGATCGATAGACTTGGGACGATGAACCGAAAAGCGCCGGTAAACCGGACGCACTCCAAACGCCTCGCGCCGCTCCAAGGCGTGTCCGAAATCGCGAAGCGCCTGGAGTGCGGGGATTCATCCCCGCTTTTGGGGCAGGTTCAAGGAAAGGCGGGACGCGGGAGGACCGGCGCGCCTGGGGACCCTGAACCGTTGCGGAGCGCGGGCTTTAGCCCGCAGGGACGTCCCCTGCCCGGCGCGGCTTCCTGCGGACTGAAGTCCGCGCTCCTGGGGCCTTGAACCGGACCGCGGCCGGTCCCCCGGCCGCAGCGTACGCGGAGCGGTCGCGGTCCCGGAAGGGGCGGAGGCGATGGCGCCGGCTACGCGAGCTTGTAGTCGCCGGGCATCGGCACCTTCGGGAACGGGAGCGACCCGAGTTCGTACTTCTCCGGCGCCCACTTGAGCTTCGAGTTCAGCGCCTGCTCCCATTCAACGGGCTGGCCGGTGTATGCCGATTCGCGGCCCATGATGGCGGTGAGGGTGCTCTCCGCGAGATTCTTGGCTTCGTTGATGGGCGTGCCGGCGCGGACACTCGCGATGAGGTCCTGGTGTTCCTGCTGGTAGGCGTTGACTTCCTGGTCACGGAACCGCCAGAACGACCCTTCCCGTGGCCGGATGAAGTTCGCGCAATTGCTGCCGCCCTTGGTGCCGACGACGGCTTCCTCGACCTTGCCCTCGCAGTGGTTCATCTGGCGCGCCTGGCTGAACATGCGCACGCCGTTCTCGTATTCGTACTCGACGGCGAAGTGGTCGTAGATGTGGCCATGGATTGGGTGCTGACGCGCCTGGCGCCCGCCCATGCCGTACGCGCGGATCGGGTGGGCGCCCATGACCCAGTTCATGACGTCGATGTTGTGCAGGTGCTGCTCGACGTAGTGATCGCCACCGGCCCAGGTGAAGTAATTCCAGTTTCGGAGCTGCCATTCCATGTCGGTCATCTGGGGCGTCTTCTCGATGACCCAGATCACGCCGCCGTTCCAGTAGCAGCGGAGGAACTGGATGTCGCCGATGGCGCCGTCGTGGATCCGCTTGATGGTCTCGTTATAGCCCCGCATGTGGCGGCGCTGGGTCCCGGCGGCAATGCCCAGGTTGTTCTTCCGGGCGATCTCATAGGCCTCGAGTAACGTGCGCACACCGGGGCCATCGACCGCGCCCGGCTTTTCGATGAAGAGGTTCTTGCCGGCTTCGACGGTCGCCTTCGCGTGCATCGGGCGGAAATGTGGCGGGGTCGCGTGAATGACGTAGTTGATGTCTTTGACCTCGAGCAGCTTCTTGTACCCGTCGAACCCGTCAAAGCACATCGAGTCCGGGATGTTGAACCCCAGCTTGCGCAGTTGCTCCCGGCAGAGGTTGATGCGGTCCTTGAACACGTCGCAGAGCGCGACCACTTCGATGTCCTTGTTCTTGATCGCTGCGCCTTCCTTGACGTCCTCCGTGTGGTAACCGGCTCCCGGGTAGATCACGTTGGTGGCGGCGCCCAGCGCGTCCAGGACGGCGCCGGTGCCACGTCCCCCGCACCCGATCAGGCCGATCTTCACTTTTTCAAGGGCGGCGGCGCGCGCCGTGAGCACGAACGGAGCCTGGGCCAACACGGCGGCGCCGGCGGCGGTCAGGCTGGATTGCTGAAGAAAACTGCGACGGGAAAGAACTTCGCGAGCGGTGCTGGCGACGGGGTGTTTCATATGCCGGGAGGTTAGTCGCCGGGAGCGGTCAGGCGAGCGCAAAATCGGGGAGCACACGCGCCCCCGCGAGTCCCGGCCGGCGCCCTCGCCGGTCGGTCTTGAAGAGCAGAGATAGTCCGTTGCGAACATGGCTCGACTCAGTCTCGCCCCACCGATGGGTTGTCCGGGGAGGAACTGGCAAGCAGGATGGGCCCACGTCATTCATGACCACATTCCTTTCCAGCGGATACCGGGCCGCGGTGTTTTTCGGGATCGCCGGCTGCGTGGTGTTCTGCCATATCGCGTTGCTGTCCGCCGGCGACGCGAATCCAACCTCCTTCGAGTTGCTTCAGGATCCCGGCTTTGCTCGGGGGTTCACCGTCCTCGCGCCCAAGGCGGGTGACCCCGACCTGGGACAGATCGGTTGGGCGGACACGCGAGAGGCTCCTGCGTGGCAGGTGGCGCAGTGGCACAGCCGGTTTCCCTTCAGCCGTGCGTCGTGTCCACCCCACGAAACTCTCAGTGTCTCGAATGTCGCGCGCTGGCTTCGACTGGAGCCAGCTCCGACCGGGGCTGCGACTTTGACGTTGGGAGTCGACTCGCGTCCCGAGTATTCGCAAGGGGCGCGGCGATCGGCGGCCGAACCTTGGGTTCATCTGCTCGTGCAACAGGCGATTCACCGCGCTCCCCCGCTGGCGCGGACCGAATCGCTTCGGCTCCGCTTCGAGTTCCGACTGGCGGCCGCGGAGACCTTTCGTGGGGACGGCTACTCGACGGGAATGCATGCCGCCCAGTTCCAGGTGGTGTTGACCTTGAACAACACGCGGGAAGGCTCGCCCGGCTTCGGCGACTATCTTTGGTTCGTCGTGCCGGTCTACGACGATCGTTACGATTTGCCTCCGGCTTACGTGGCCCAGGATTTCGCCGTGACGCACGGGAAGTTGATCTTCAATCCGGGCGCCGAAGCGTTGGGATTCGCGCCAATCCGCGCGGGCTCGTGGGAACGGGTGGACTGCGAGCTGCGGCCCTGGCTGGAGAAGGCATTGGAGGCGGCGTGGGCCAAGGGCTACCTGAAGGACTCGCGCGAACGGAACGACTACCGGTTGGCGCACATCAATCTTGGTTGGGAAGTACCCGGGGTGAATCGCGTGGCCATGGAGATCCGGGACCTGAGCCTCCGGGCGACGAAGACGGAATAAACGCCACGCCGGAGCGGCGGGCAGCGGAGTGCCCGCCCTACCTGGCTGCGGTTCATGGAGAGACGGGACGCCTGGGAGGCCGGGAGGACCGGCGAGCATGGAGACGATGAACCGTTGCGGAGCGCGGGCTTCAGCCCGCAGGGACGTCCGTGCGCCGGCGCGGGTTCCTGCGGACTGAAGTCCGCGCTCCGAGGGGCATGGAGAGTTCCCTTGGCCTGGCGGACAGGCGCAGTGGCCATGAACCCCAGAGCGCCGGTAAACCGGACGCACTCCAAACGCTTCGCGCCGCTCCCAGGCACGTCCGAAGTCGCGAAGCGCCTGGAGTGCGGGGATTCATCCCCGCTTTTCGGGACAGTTTCATGAGAAGTCCCCTTGGCCCCAACGCGATGCGCAGTGACCATGAACCGGTCCTTCCAAGGGAGGGCGCGCCGGAGCGGCGGGCAGCGGAGTGCCCGCCCTACCTGGCTGCGGTTCATGGGCGGTGCTCCCAAATGCTGCGGCCGGAGACCGGCCGCGGTCCTACGATGGGGCGATGCACGGGGGACGGGAGCGCGGCACTTGAAAGGCGCGGCCGCTCGCGGCACTTTCCCTCCCATGATCACCAGCACCCGAACCGCCGCCTCCCCGGTGTTGAAGCGAGATTCCCGTCTTTCTCGTCCGGGCTCACGCCGCTCTCCCTTGAGGTTCGGGGCGTCGAATGCTCCGCCGGCGGTGGGAGGGCGAGCGGTGGCGTTCACGCTGATTGAACTGCTGGTGGTGATCGCCATCATCGCGATCCTGGCGGGGATGCTCCTGCCCGCCCTGGCCCGGTCCAAAGCGAAGGCGCACCAGATCAAATGCGCCAGCAACCAGCACCAGATCGGGATCGCCTACCACATGTACGTCGAAGACAACCAGGATTTCTATCCCAGCCAGCGGGGCTGGGCTGCGGGCGGCGGCAAGGCGGGCACTTACCGCGCGGATGCCGGGGTGGCGGACAGCTTCGGCGTGAGCATCGCCGCCACGAACCGGCCGCTGAACCGTTACGCGCCCGCGGTCGAGGTCTTTCACTGTCCCGCCGACAAGGGAGACGCCTTGTACGGCGCCGATCACTGCTTCGATGGCTTTGGGAACAGCTACCTGGTCCAGTTTCAGCATGACTCGTTTCGGGTGCGACACGTGGCCGGGGATGAACGCCAGCCTCGCGGTTCGTACGAGTTCACCCCGATCCGCGGAGCCGAAGTGGCCAAGCGTCCGACGAACAAGATCATCCAGGGCGACTGGCATTGGCACCGGAACCGCGACGTCAACGACAAGCGCAGCATCTGGCACAACTACAAGGGCCAGCAGCGGTTCAACATGCTGTTCGGCGACGGGCACGTGGAGTTCTTCCGCTTTCCCGACAAGACCGCCGACTGGATCTGGGAGCCGAAGCCGGACCCGGACTTCCTGTGGTGGTGAGGTGCGTGGCTCCCGGGCTCCCTGGGAATGCGAGCGGCGCTCCGGACTAATCCCCGGCGCGGTTCGTCCACATCCCCAGTTTGGAATGCTTGAGGTACTCGGCGTGGCCGTCGCAAAAGGCGGCGTTGAGGCCGGAGGCGTGGCGCTTGGCCACGTGCCCGGAAGTGGGCTGAGTTGTGGAAGCGCTGTCGCCGTAGAAGGCGGATCCGAAGCCGGCATGGTGCCAGGCGTCGGCCTGTTCCAGGCGCCAGATTTCAAACACGTTGGTGGCCCCGTCGCAGATCGCCAACGTCCCGGACGGATCCTCGATCTCCGACATGGACCGGCTGGGGTTGTCCCAGTTGTTGATGAACGGCCCGTTGGCGTTCACCCAGGCCGGCTTTCCGCTCGAGGCATAGGCGCCACCTTGCGCGTTGCAGAGATAGTCCTTAACGAGCGGCGTGGGCGTGCCCGGGGGACGCAGGTCGGTCCAGCGGCCGTGGGGTCGCGCGCTGGGACAGCTGTAGACCGGTTCGTTGTTGATGTACGGCCGGCAGAGGTCCTGCCACCACCAGAGTTCTCTCTGACCGGGCCAGGTGTACGCATAGCCGTAGGGGAGGTAACCGCGGTGGTCGTCGGCATACATCACCACGCCCAGCCCGATCTGGCGCATGTTGGAATGGCAGACCGTCTGGCGGCCCTTTTCCTTGGCGCGTGCCAGCGCCGGGAGGAGCATGCCTGCCAGGATCGCGATGATGGCGATCACCACGAGAAGCTCGATCAGCGTGAAACCCGGCTGGGGTCGAGGTCTGGCTGCTGGCTGGGTCGCATCGGAATGTTCATTCCTTGCCATAGGATCCTCTTACGACTTCAGCCCTTCCGGGTCAATAGGTGTCGGCGCTGGGGGGGCCAGGCCGCAGCAGGCTGGGGCAGGGCGGGGTAGGGCGCGCCCTCGCGGCGCGCCGAACTCGCGGGGGAGCGGAGTCGACGCTTGCGGGGCGGCGACGATCATGCGAGTAATCGAACAACCTTGGCAGGCAGGCTTGGCAAACCGGCCGCCCGGGCATCATCCATGACCAACTCCGGTGCATTTGACTTCACGGGGCAGCGAGCAACCGGCGGTGCCCCTCACCCGCAACGACCGCGGCTCGCAACCACGAACGACCGGCGGTCGGTTCCCTGTGGGGTGGCGGGACCTGCCGGCGTCCGAGCCGCCTTCACGTTGATCGAATTGCTCGTCGTGATTGCGATCATCGCGATCCTGGCGGGCATGCTCCTCCCGGCGCTGGGGCGGGCGAAGATGAAGGCCCACCACGTGAAGTGCATCAGCAATCTGAAGCAGATGGGCCTGGCGCATTCCATGTACGTCAGCGACTACAACCGCTCCGTGCCGTACGACCTGGGGAACAGTCTGTGGATGGCCAAGCTGATGGATTACCAGGGCAAAGTCCACCTTGTGCGCTACTGCCCGACCGCACCGGAACCACGGGTCCGCATCAGCCGGAATCCGCTGAATCCCGACTACGGCACGGCCGACGAGACCTGGCTCTGGCGGACGAATGGGAACCGGGGTTACCAGGGAAGTTATTCGTACAACGGCTGGCTCTATTACGACCTGGGCTTCGAACAGTCCAAGGTGCTCGGTCGCGAGGCGGAGATCGCCATGCCGGCTCTCACCCCTTTCGTGGGGGACGCGATGTGGGTCGATGCGTGGCCGGACTCCACCGATCTTCCCGCCCGGAACCTCTACGAGGGCGACGGACCTGCCGGGGGCATGGGCCGGTATTGCATCGCCCGCCACGCGACCAGCAGCCCACGGGGCGCACCCAAGGGTTTGAGGGCCGGCGATCCGTTGGTCGGCAGCGTGAGCATGTCCTACATGGATGGCCATGCGGACACCGTGCGGTTGGAGAAGTTGTGGCAGCTTTACTGGCACCGGACGTACGTGCCTCCCGGGACACGTCCACGCTAATCCCGATGAACCGCGCCTCCGCGTTCACGGTTTGAAGCTCCATGAACTCCGTGGACCCCGCGCTGCGCGTTGAGCATCACCCCTCCCGGCGCCGGTTCGAAATCAACTCGGGCGCCCGGGTCGCGTTCCTGACTTACGAACGGGAGGCGGGCCGGATGGTGATCGAGCACACGTTTGTACCTGAAACCCTTCGAGGAAAAGGCATCGCCGCCCGGCTCGTGCGCGCCGCCCTCGAGGAGGTCCGGCAGGCTGGGCTCCAAGTCGTTCCCCGCTGCTCGTACGCCGCGGCATTCATCCAGCGCACACCGGAGTTCGCCGATCTGGTCGCGCCGGGAGCTTAGCATCTCCCCGGCACCCTGCACGGCAGCCAGAACGGGCCGGGCAGGATGCACTTCACTGCCCGTGGCCGAAGCCGATTTCCCTCGAGGGACAGTGGGCGGACGAACAACGACCCCATTCAACAATCCTTCGGGACGGACACCTCATTGCTCAAGACGGGGGTCGCCTGGATGACGCAGTTCACCAAAGAGATGACCAGCGCGCTGGCCCGGGACGAACGGATCAAGGACCTCCTCGACGCCTGCGCGATGGAGCACTTCGAGATCGCCTGCTACCTCGCCCTCGCCGCCGCGGCGGAGAAGGCCGACCTCCCGATGGTGGCGGAGACATGCCGGGGAAAGCGGGAAGGGAAGGGAGTTGTCGGTGCGGCCACCGGACCCTGCACGCGCACGGGTCCGGTGGCGCGGAGAACCGGTTCGATGCGGAGTCGGGGGCTCTACCGGTCGAAGGTGATCCACTGACGCTCCCGCTGGTTTTCCGGGAGCAGGTTGTGATCAAACCACATGTACTGGAACCGGTCCGCCTGGACGATTCCGTAGCCGTCCTGGAGGTGGTCCGAGGTGTCGTACGGGTCGGCAACGATGAGCACATCGTCCGATTCGTTGCCCGGGGTGCCCATGTCATCGTAACCGATCACGACCTGCCAGTGGCCGGCCCAGTCGACCCATTCCACCATGACGGGATTGCCTTTGTTCAACTGACGCTTCAGGAACTTCAACGACGCCACGTTCGGCTCGGTCAGGCTCGAGCGCACCTGCCAGCCCGTCGACTGCAGGTAATTCACCAGTTGCTCGGTGGAAGTGCCGAGTTCCTCGGTGGTCCCCGCTCCCGCCGCCACCTCGAGTTCGTTCAAGTAGGTGCCCCGGTAGTACGCCGCCATCACCAGCGCGGCGGGTCCGCACGTGTATTCTGTCGTTTGCTGGTACGTCTTGAACTTCGACAACAAGGTCAGGCTCGACGTACTGGACATCCGGTAGAAGTCCGGATGCTTGTGGTAGGGCGAGGGCGTGTGATCCACCGTCCCGAGGTAAGCCGCCGCACCGCCCAGCGGGATTCCGGGGGGGAAGGGGATGGTTGCCCCTGCCTGGGATCCCACGGCAAACCCAGCCGTGATCAATGCCACCGCGCCCTGGATGCTGTACTTCATCTGTGTTTTGTTCGTTTCGGAGTTGATACGACCTGCTTGCTGTGCGGGGTCGGAAGCTACGGCATCCTTGTGGCCGGACTCAAGGGGAATGCACGGCGCCCCTTGGCCCAAGGCCATGCGCGATGGCCATGAACCGGTGAGGAGCGCGGGCTTTAGCCCGCAGGGACGTTCCCAAGCCGGCGCGGGTTCCTGCGGACTGAAGTCCGCGCTCCTGGGCAGGTTCATGGGAAGGCTTGCGGTCCACCCGTGCGACGGCATCCTCGCCAGCAGGTGTCGCCCGGTGGCGGAGGACTCGACAGGTAACCTCCCCACCCGGTTGGCCGCGACGATGTCCAAAGATCTCATCCGTATCGGCGGCGCGCGGGTTCACAATCTCCGCAATGTCTCGCTGACGATTCCCCGGGACCGCCTGGTGGTCATCACCGGGGTCAGCGGTTCCGGGAAGTCCTCGCTTGCCTTCGACACACTCTTCGCGGAAGGCCAGCGCAAGTACATGGAGTCGCTCTCGGCCTACGCGCGGCAGTTCCTGGACCAGATGGAGAAGCCCGATGTGGACTTCATTGAGGGTCTGTCCCCGGCCATCGCCATCGAACAGCGCACCTCCGGCGCGAACCCCCGGTCGCTGATCGCCACGTCGACGGAGATTTACGACCATCTCCGTTTGCTCTTCGCCCATGTGGGGCGCCCGCACTGCCCCGTGAGCGGCGAACCGATCCAGTCCCAGACCAGCAGCCAGATCGTTGACCGCATCCTCGAGCTGCCGGCCCGCACGCGCATCATGCTGCTCGCCCCGGTCGTCCAGGCGCAGCGGGGGGAGTTCCGGGATGTCACGGAGCGGCTCGCGCGCGAAGGCTTTGTGCGCGCCCGGGTTGACGGGCAACTCGTCGAGCTCGGGGGGGCCGTTGCGGCCCGGCTGGACCCGCGTCAAAAGCACACGATTGAAGCCGTCGTGGACCGGTTGGTGGTGGATCCGTCCGCGCGCCCGCGGCTCAGCGATTCCGTCGAGACCGCCCTCAAATGGGGCGAAGGGCGCGTGCTCGTCCTCAGCCAGCCCGGGACGCGAGCGGGGGATGCCGCGTCGGCGGCCGACACTGCCGCGTGGACGGAGACGCAGCATTCGAACCGGATGTATTCGCCGGCCACGGGGCTCAGCTATGAGACGCCGACGCCGAAGCACTTTTCGTTCAACTCTCCCCAGGGCGCCTGCCCCGTGTGCCATGGGCTGGGCCAGAAGTACGTTTTCGATGAGATGCTCGTGGTCCCCGACCTCGAAAAGTCGCTCGAGCAGGGGGCGGTTCTGCCGTGGCGTCGGGGCGGCAAGCGCATGCTGGTCTACTACAAGAGCCTGCTGAAGGGCCTGGCGGCGCACTACGGGGTGAGTCTCGAAGCGCCGTACCGCAATCTTCCCGAGACCTTCCGGCAGGTCCTGCTCCATGGCTCCGGGGAGACGCCCATCGATTTCGTTTTCTGGCGCGCGGGCAAGCCGGGAAAGGTGACCCGGCCGTTCGAGGGGGTGCTGCCGAATCTGCAGCGGCTCTACACCGAGAGCGAAAGCGAATTCACGCGAAATCGTCTGAAGGGATTCATGGGGCTCCATCCCTGCGATGCCTGCCAGGGTTGCCGGCTCAAGCCGGAGATCCTGGCCGTGCGGCTCGTGAGCCGGAACGATCCCCAGCCCGCTCCCTTCACGGCGGCCGGTGGCCGTTCCACCTTGTTGCTCCCCGGACGCTCGATCATGGACGTCTGTGCGCTTTCGGTGGACGCGGCCGAGTCTTTCTTCGCCGGGCTGGAACTGGGTGACTTCGAGCAACGGGTTGCCGGCGACGTCGTCCGCGAGATCCGTTCCCGGCTCGGCTTCCTCCGGAATGTGGGGCTCGGCTATCTCACGCTGAGCCGGGAAAGCGGCACTCTCAGCGGCGGGGAGGCTCAGCGGATCCGGCTTGCCACCCAGATTGGCGCGGGCCTGCTGGGTGTTCTCTACATCCTCGACGAGCCGAGCATCGGCCTGCACCAGCGCGACAACGAACGGCTGCTGAAGACCCTCGAGAACCTCCGCGACCTCGGCAATTCCGTCATCGTCGTCGAGCACGATGAAGAGACCATCCGCCGGGCGGATCACGTCGTGGATCTCGGGCCGGGCGCCGGCGTGCACGGCGGCGAAGTGGTGGCCCAGGGCCCCGTGGCGGAGATCGAGGCGAACGAGCGCTCCCTCACCGGGCGTTACCTGCGCGGCGAACTGCGAGTGGCGCCTTCCGTTCCCCGCCTGAAGACGATTGGCGAGCGCGGCTGGCTCACCGTGCTGGGTGCCCGCGAGAACAACCTGCAGAACCTCACGGTGCGTTTTCCGGTCGGCACGCTGACATGCGTGACCGGTGTCAGCGGCTCCGGCAAGAGCACCCTTGTGGATGACATCCTGCGCCGGGCCCTTGCCCGAAGGCTGCACGGCACCACCGAACGGCCCGGCGCCCACGAAGGACTCGATGGGATTGAGCACCTCGGGAAGATGATCGTGGTCGATCAATCCCCCATCGGGCGTACGCCCCGGAGCAACCCCGCCACCTACACCGGGATCTTCAACGATGTGCGCGATCTGTTTGCGCGTCTGCCTGCCGCCCGGGTGCGCGGCTACGACGCCGGCAGATTCAGTTTCAACGTTCGGAGCGGCCGTTGCCAGAAGTGCGAAGGCGACGGGCTCCTGAAAATTGAAATGAACTTCCTCCCCCCGGTCTACGTGACGTGCGAGAATTGTGGCGGCCGCCGCTACAACCGGGAGACACTCGAGATCACCTACAAGGGACTGAACATCGCGGACGTGCTGAACCTGACCGTGGACGAGGCGGTCAACTTCTTCCGCGCCGTCCCGCAGATCCACGAACCCTGTCTCACCCTGGCGGAGGTCGGGTTGGGTTACCTGCGTATCGGCCAGGCCGGCACCACCCTCAGCGGTGGCGAAGCCCAGCGTCTCAAGCTCGCGACCGAGTTGATGAAGCGACAGCTCGGCCACACGCTTTACCTCCTCGACGAGCCCACCACCGGGCTGCACTTCCACGACGTCTCCAAGTTGCTGGAAGTGCTGTTCAAGCTCCGCCTCGCTGGCAATACTCTCATCGTGATCGAACACAATCTGGACGTCATCCGGTGCGCCGACTGGATCATTGACCTGGGTCCCGAAGGAGGGGCGGGAGGAGGACGGGTCGTGGTCGAAGGGCGTCCCGAGGATGTGGCCCGATGCGAGGCAAGTCATACCGGCCGTTATCTCCGCCGCGGATGATGCCGAGTCCGCCTGCCCCACGGATGCCCCGGCGCCCTGCGCGTGCCCGCCGGCCGGCCTTTGCCCGCCCCGACGGCTCGCCGCCTGGGGGGAGGCATTCCCGCAGGGAACCGGCGTTCCGCGCCCGGGCTGCGGCGGCGGGGTGGCTGGCCTTGCTCGCGTGCTGCCTCGGGTTCTTTCCTGCGGCACGGCTGGAGGCGCAGACGCCCGAGGAGCGTGCCTTCGAGGCGCTCCAAAAGATGTTCCAGGACCGCCTGTACGAACACGTGGCCCGGGACGCCGCGTCCTTCACCGCTCAATTCACGAACTCCGCGCACGCGATCGAAGTGGTGCTGATTCAGGCCCAGGCTGCGCTGGCGTTGGGCCAGTACGAATCCGTCAACACCTTGCTGGAGACGCACCAGGCGGCAGCCGGATCCCGCGGAGACGAGTTTGCGTACTGGCGTGCCCAGGCGGCTTACCGAAGCCAGCAGATGCCCGCAGCCGCGGAGGCCTTTGCCCGCCTGCAAACCGACTTCCCCACTTCCCCGCGTCGGATCGAGGCCGCCGTGCTCGAGGCCCTCTCCCGCTTCCGGTCCGGGGACGCGGCCCGGGCGGTGGCCCTCCTCCGCGATCCCGCCGGCCATTTCCAGAGCGCGGCCCAGTTGGACCGGGCCAACCCGTGGAGCGCTCAGGGCTGGCTGCTCCTGGCCCAACTCTCGATCGATGTGGGCGATCCGGCGGGCGCCGAACAGGCCCTCGGCCAGCTCGGCACCGAGCCGCTTTCCCCGGCGATGGCGTGGGAGCGGAACCTCCTCCTCGCCCGTGCCAGTCTGGCGGCGAGCAACCTTCCTCAGGCGCTCATCCACACGACGAATCTCTGGACCGACGCCACCAACGTGGTCTCTCGCGAACTGCTCGCCCAGGGGGCCGCGCTGCAAGGGATCATTCTCGAGGCCTCCCAACAGACCGAGGCCGCCATTCAAGCTTACACTCGGAACCTCGCCACCAACGCGCCCCCGGATCAACGCCGTTACGCGATGGAGAAAGTCATCGCCCTCAGCCAGCAGCAAGGCCCCGCGGTGGCCGCCGCGCGACTCCAGGCAATCATCGACGCCCGGCCCGAAGACGACCTGGTCGACCTCGCCCGCTTCGCCCTCGGCGAAGCCAGACTCGCCGAATACCAAACCCTCGGCTCACCCGGAGCTCCCGCCACACCCGAGACCGCCACGCGCCGCGCCGCCGCCCTCACCCAGGCGCGCACCCAGTTCGAGTGGCTCCTGCAGCACCGCCCGGAGAGCCCGCTCGCCGGGCGCGCTGAGCTCAACCGCGCATGGAGTCTCTGGGAAGAGGGCTTGCCGCGACTGGCAGATGCCATGGCCGCCTTTCGCAGCGCCACGGACCGTCTGGCGCCTTCGCTCGATCGAGCCAACGCCCGTCTCAAATGGGCGGACTGCCAGGCACGGCTGGGTGACCTCCCGGGTGCGCTGACGAATTACTGGCTGGTGGCGACGGGTCACGTCGACACCGCGATGCCCGACAGCCTGCGCGGTCAGGCCCTGTCCCAGATCGTCCACACCTGCATCCAATCCGGCGACCTGGGTGTCGCCAGCAGCGCGCTCACCCCCCTGGCTCGCGTCGATGCGGGAGGCGAACTGGCCCAGCGGGCCGAACTTGCCCTGGCCGAGGCATTCACCCGGCGGGGCCAGCCGGAACCGGCCCGGGCCCAGTACGAGGCCTTTCTCCACCGCTATACGAACTCCGTGCTCATTCCCGAAGTGCGCCTTGCCATCGGTCGGACCTTCGAGCAACGCGGTGACAACGGCGCCGCGCTGTCCGCTTACACCACCTGGCTGGCGGAATACACCAACCAGGTGACGATCCCGTCCAACCTGGTGGCCCGGGCGCTTTTTGACCTCGCGCGTGTCGCTTATCGTTCGAGCCCCGATGACGCCGCGGTCAGCTTGCTCACCAACTTCATCGCCCGTTTTCCCAAGGATCCCCACGCTGCGCTGGCGCAATACCTCGTGGCCGATCACGCCTTCAGCCAGAGCGATTACGCCCGCGCCGAGTTGCTCTTCCTGGACAAGTTGCTGGAACCTTCGCCGGCCAATCCTGCCGACGAACTGCCCTACCGGGCCCGCCTGATGGCGGGAAAGGCCGCCGTGTTCCGCCAGGGCTGGCAAAACGCCCGCGAGCACTTCGACTGGATCATCACCAATGGTCCGCTCTATGCGGTTTCGTCCCCCATCCCTCCCGCCGTGGTGGCCGAAGCGTACATGGCCCGCGGCGACCTTTTCATTCTGGAACCCCGCGATCGCGCTTCCGACCCGCTGGCGGGGTACACCGAAGCCACGAATGCCTTCGCCAAAGTGGCGCTCCAGTTCCCTCAAACCGAATGGGCGCCCCGGGCCTGGGGGAGGATTGGTGACTGCAACCTGCAGCTCGCCACCGTCGATCCCAAGCACTACGAAGTCGCGGCCGAGGCCTACCAGAAGGTCGTCGCCTCCCCCGCCGACCCCGCGGTGCGCAGCATGGCGGAGGTGGGTTTGGGCCTGGTCCGCGAGAAGCAGGCGGTCCTTGAGCCCAAGGAGAAACAGAAGCCCCTTCACGAAGCCGCCTTGGACCACTACCTGAACGTCTTTTACGAGAAGAACCTGCGTCCGAACGAGGTGGCCGATCCGGCCTGGCTCAAGCAGGCCGGGCTCTATGCGGTGAAGCTCGCTGAAAGCCTGCAACAGTGGGACGTCGCCCGGGGCCTGTACCAGCGCCTGGCCATCGAACTGCCCCCGCTGAGGAAGCGATTCGAGAAGCGCGTCGAGCAGTTGCGCGACATGGCGGGCCCGCCGAAGCCGCAAGCCCCGTAAACCGCGCGCCCGGTTCGGGCGAGTCCGCCCGGGCGAACCGGTTCGTCAGCCCCGGTGCCGTGCATGGCGAGCGAGGCGCCCGTGGTCGGAGTTGTCTTCCCCTCGTGGATTTGCTTCCTTGCTGTCGTGTCCACCCCTCCGCCGCTCTCTGCCCCGGCGTCGCCGCCGCCGACGGTGCGTCGCCTGCGCGACCTCTCGCCGCAGCAATGGAAGTCCGGGATCGCCGCCTGGCTCGGCTGGCTGTTCGACGGCCTGGACATGCATCTCTACACGCTGGTGGCGGCGCCGTTCGTGATGGAGTTGCTCGCGGCCCCAAGCCCGGCCGACCCCGAGGTCAAGGCGAAGAGCTCGTGGATTCAGGCCGCGTTCCTGGTGGGCTGGGCGCTGGGGGGAGGCTTCTTCGGACGCCTCGGCGATCTTTGGGGACGCAGCCGTGCCCTCAGCCTCACCATTTTGACCTACGCCCTGTTCACGGGACTGTCGTTCCTGGCGCAGACCTGGTGGCAGTTGCTCATCTTCCGCTTCGTCGCCGCCTTGGGCATCGGTGGGGAATGGGCCGTCGGCTCGTCGCTCCTCGCGGAGACCTGGCCGAAACACTGGCGCCCGTGGATCGCCGCCGTGCTCCAGACCGGAGTGAACATTGGCGTGCTCGGCGCGTGCGTGGCGGTCTACGCCCTTGCGACGGCAAGTTCGCACTTCGGGCTGAACTACGAGCCCCGCTGGGTCTTCCTCATCGGCGTGCTCCCGGCGCTGCTCGTCTTCTGGATCCGGCGCCACGTGCCCGAACCCGAGGAATGGCGTGCCGCAACCCGGACCGCCGGAGCCCGGCGTCCCGGCGTTCGCGACTTGTTCGGCCCCCGGATTCTGCCGACGACGCTGCGGACCATCACGGTGTGCGCCCTCTCGCTCAGCGCGTGGTGGGCGTTCATGTTCTGGCACGCGCAGCACCTGCGCAACCTCCCCGAACTCGCCGGCTGGTCGGTCCAACAGCGGGAACAACTGGTCAGCCAGGCGTTCTTCATCGTGATCGGGGTCTCGATCGGCGGGAACTTCTTCGGCGGCTGGCTCGCCCGGAGAGTTGGCTACCGGTTGGGAATCGTGGTGATGCTCCTGGGTTTCTTTCTCGCAATGGCCGGGGCCTTCGCCGTGCCTCGCGGCTACTCGGCCCTGCTCGGCTTCTGGTTTCCAGCGGTCGGCTTCTTCTCCGGAGTGTTCGGGCTGTTTACGATGTACCTGCCGCCGTTGTTCCCCACGCTCCTGCGCACGACCGGGGCCGGGTTCTGCTATAACATCGGCCGTATTGCGGCGGCGGCAGGCACCGTGGTCTTCGGCCTGTTCTCCAGCGTTGGCGACTTCCGCCACGCGCTGCTTTACGCGAGCTTCCTTTTTCCCGGCGCCATCCTCGCGGCCCTGACCCTGCGCGAGCCGGAATAGGCGCCGGTCGCGATCTCAAGCCGTGAAGGCGCACCGATTGCAGCAGGCCGTGAGGGAGCACGCACCGTTCACCTCACACGGCGATTCCCTGGGAGAGTTGGTACCCGCCGGCCGCCCTACGATGCGATGGCGGCAGTCCCGCCGGAGGGTGGGATTCGTTCCGCCGCCTGCTTCGCCAAAGGACTCTCTCACGGAGGCATGGGGACACGGCGAAGCCGGAGCCTGGTTCCCGTCGGCGAGTCTTCTCCGTGGCTGCGTGTCTCCGTGAGCGGGATCCTCCCACATCGGACGGCGGCCTGGGCATTGCCCGTCCGGGTTCGGTCCGACCTGGCAAGGCTCTTCATTTCGCCTTTCGGTTCGCCGGGGCATCACCGCGGGATCAGCGCGAACACACCCCACCCCACGTATTCACGCGTGTACGCGGCGTAGCGTCCGGGTTCCGAGGTCAGTTTGGCTCGAACCTCCGTGGCGAGGTCGTCGTCGGGGTTGGCCTCAAGCCATCGACGCATGGTGAGCCATTTGGCCGCCTCGTATCGGTCCCAGCCGTCCTGGTCAGCCAGGACCATTTCAACCACGTCGCAGCCAAGCCGGCCGAAAGACGCCAGAAGGTCTGGAAGCATGAGAAAGTCGGAGATTGAGCTGGCAAGACAGCCTTGGGCGACCTCTTCCGTCGGCGGTAACCGCCGCCAGTAGGGCTCGCCGATCAGGATGACCCCTCCGGCGCGCAGGCTCCGCGCCAGCAGCGCGACCGTGCCGGCGACGCCCCCCGCGATCCAGGTCGCACCGACACACGCAGCCACATCGACCTTCTCTTCAGCGACATAGCCGGCAGCATCGCCATGGATGAACCCGACTTGATGGGCCACGCCGAGTTCCTCGGCCCGGCGTTTCGCCTGCTCCGTGAACAACCGGCTCAGGTCGATGCCGAGGCCGGTGACGCCGTGATCGCGGGCCCAGGTGCACAGCATCTCCCCCGAACCGCTGCCGAGGTCGAGCACTCGGGCGCCCGATTCCAGACGCAGCGCCGCGCCGAGCGTGGCGAGCTTTTCGGCGGTGATCGGGTTGTGGATGCGGTGAGCGCTCTCCGTGATGTTGAATATCCGTGGGATGTCCATGGTGGAAGAGTATCTCGCCCGGTTCGGCGCTTTTGACAGCCGGTGGCTGGTCACACTCCGTCACCCTTCCTATTGCCGCCTCGGCCGGCGCGAAGCCCAACGTAACCCATGGCGAGCATGGTCCACCCGGGAACCAGGTAACCGATGCTCCGCGCGGCCGTGACTTCGTCATTGGCATGGGAGGTCCACCACTTGAAGTGGCCGCACGCCAGGAGTCGATCCCAAACCGTCTTGGCGGGACCGAGGGCAACCGCCAGTTCCTCCTCCGTCGGTTCCTCGTTCCGTCCGATAAAGGCGTTTTGTCCCATGCTAGTTCGTAGGATGATTGATGTCTGAATCCTCCTGGTCGCCCACGAGGATGGGAAGACGGCAATCGCGGGGTCAGCGTTTGTGCCTCCAGGCCGAGCGTTTGGTTGGGCGGTGTCACGTCAACTTTGGGGAGGCGTCCAACGAAACATCATCACGTGGTTCAGACCCGCGTTTTCGAGGAACACGACATACTCACCGTTTTTGCGGAGAGTGACGTTGAGGGCGTTGTCCGAGTCAACGCAACCGCCGCTGCCTCGGAAGCCGTTGATGTCCGGCCGGATCGTGCCGACGTAGCCGCCGTCGTCCAACTGATGGACGCGAACCAGTCCGTAGCCATAGGCGACGAAGAGGTATTTGCCGCGGGCCTGCATCGCCACCGGCGCGCCGCCGCCGTAGCCGGTGTCGGGCGTGTACGACTTGTCGTTGAGCGGCAGATGGATCTTCCAGCGCCTGAGCCTCTTGGTCGCATCGGACCAATGATCGTAGCGGATCAACATGTCGCACGCGTTCGCGTCCGTGCCGGGTGAACCGCCGGCGATCAGGAGGTCCGCACCCGGGACGTAGAACAGCCGCCGAAGCCGGTCGCCAGTGAACTCCGGCGGGTACGGGTAAGACACCTCGGAGGCCCGGCGATAGATCGGGTTGCCGCGCGGATCTATCCCTTCGCAAGGAAGATGGAAGATCGTACCGTCGCCCGAGCATTGCCAGATGCCGGCCGCGGCATCCAGGTGCATGAAGCCCCAGCGTGGCTTCCGGTCCACCGAGGCGAACTCTGTGGCATCAGGCGCACCGTTCCGGTTCGCGTCGGTCCAAATGAAGGTCTCGGCGTCCTCGGGCCAGCGCTTGCCATTCTCAGGGCGCCAGGTGCTGGCACCTGCTATGTACCCGCACGGGGCCGCCACACAGCCCTGCTCGCCGAACGTGTAGATCTCCAGGTTGCCGGTGCCCTGAGCGCCGCAGTAGAGAAAGAGACCGCCGCTGATCCGTCGCACCCCATTGACCAGGCGATGGCTCGGGCCGTGGAGGTCTGTCACACGGCTATCGCGAGGATAGGTGAAGCGATCAACGCTCAGTCCAACCGGGGACTGCTCCTTACCAGGAGGTTTTCTCCATTCCATGCTGAAGACGTTCTCCTTCGTGTAGACGAGGTTCTCATTGGCTGGGTCAGTACAGGCCGTATCCAGCCAGTTGCCCAGGCCGTAAACGTCCCAGAGACGTTCACCGGTCGAGGAATAGCCTTCGATCAGGGTGTTATACCAGGAGCCAAGCACACCGGCCACATAGAGATTGCCGGCCGCGTCGTAGCCGAGGCCGCGAATCCAATGGAACTTCTGGGGCTGGTATTCTCCAGGCACGCCCGAAAAGATCCCGCCTTCCGTGCCAAAGGTGTCCACCTTCTTGGGGGTCCCCGTGACATCGTAGAACCAGACCTGGCTATGCCGGTTGAGCCCGCCCACCAGCAGTTGACCCTTCGGATCAAACGCCAGCGCGCAGGGGTTCTCGAAATCGGTGATCTCCGGCCCGGACTGACCCTCCTGGGAGAAGGAGATGATCTTCAGGCCGCCCCGGTCGAAGGGCTCCTCGCCGGGCTTGCCTTGGACGACCCAAATCTGACCCTTACCATTGACCGCGATCGGCCCTGGGCTCGGGGCGGGGAAGGAGCGAACCTCCTTCATCGTTGCTGTCTTCAGGACCCGGATTCTGCCTGCCTTGGAATCGCTGAGGTAAAGCTCCCCGTTGCGCAAGGCCAAACCGTGAATGCTGCCGCCGGTGCTCGGCGTGCGGTTGTAGGCCTCGTCCCCGAGGCGGGTGCGGAACAGGCCGACCCCGGTTCCGATGTAGACGTAGGTATCGTCCACCGCGACCGCGGAGGCGCTACTGCCAAAGCCGCTATCATAGTCGTACTTGGTGACGAACTTGCCGGCTTTGTACGAGGCGACGCCGCCGTAGCCTTCAGCCACACCCGCGGAGAAGACCGTCCCGTCCGGCGTCACGGCAATGGCGATGGCGGTGACTGGCACCGATTGGTGCCCCTTCTGAGTGGCGAACGAGTTCGCGAGCCAGGAATGGACGACGGTACCAGGCAGGTCGTCCCTCGAAGGCGCGTCCCCGGCTCCAGCACGACCCGGGTTTAGCGTGCAGAGGCAGGCCAGCGTCAATCGATAGAAAGGGTGCGTTCGCACGGAATGTCCTCTTCTCTTTCGGACGGAGACAGCGTTTCGACCGCCCAACGCGAGGGTGAGCGATGGCTGGCCCCACCGCAACTCCCGAATGGGAAGCGTCGTGCCGGACCAGCCACGCGCTGCACCGCTGATTGGGCAGGATTCCGTCGTGAATGATCAATCCGGACTCCATCGGTAATCATAGCTTGCAGGAGGGTCAGCCAGGCACGCAGCGAAGGGATGTTCGTAGTACATCCTTATGTAGTCCGCGAGGCAGGCGAACAGCGTGTCCCGGGGAGAGGACGCCCCTCGCAGACCAACGTAGTTCTTCATGAGGGCCTTGTAGCCCGATGGCATGGTTCGGCTGAATTATCCGTCCGGTGACCTTCGCTCGCTTCCTGATCTGCCAGCCTGATCCCTCAGTTCTCGGAGTGGAAGGTGGTCACTACCTTTCCGCGGCTGAGCAGCTCAAGGTTGCCGCCGTGCACATGGAAGCCATCCACGGAGGCCAGCACCTTCGTGAAGTTGTTTTCCAGCTCCATGAGCGCCGGATCGCCCGCCATCCTTGTGCTGACGATCTCACCCATGGTCACGCTGTCTCCGACCAACGCGTAGGAGCCGCTCAGGCGATTGATGCCGCCGAAGATGGACAGCTTGCCATGGGCAAACTTCATCGTCGGGGGGGTCTCGACATCGACCTTCTTGCCGTTAAGCGTCGTCAGCGTCCAGACTTTGTTGGCGGCCTGGTTCACGTCAGCCATGTCGCAGACGTGGGGACTCCACGAGTAGGTCTTTCCTGACTCCTTGGCCGAAGTGATCGCCGTCGCCTTGGCGCTGGCGGGCGCTGGATAGATGGTGACGCCTTCCTTGATCGTTTCAACGACCTTGATGTCCTTGATGGCCATCGGCTCGACCTTCAGCGGGTCCTTGTCGAGGATGACGAGATCGGCGAGCTTGCCGACTTCAAGGGTGCCTTTGGTGGCTTGTTCGTCGTACTGCTCGGCCACCCATTCGGTCATCGCCTTGAGGCCCTCGAACGGAGTCACGCGCTGGTCGAGGCCGATCTTGCCCCCGGCGCGGGAGACGCGGTTCACTGCCGACCAGAGCATCATCATCTGGTCGAGCGGGGCGACGACGAAGTCGGTATGGTTGCTCGGGCGGAGGCCGGCATCGATCGCATCGCGCATCGGGCTGATGTACATGGCCTGGTCCTTGCCGCGGTTCGCGAGGTGTGCCTCGGCGAAATAGAAGGTGTGCAGGGTGTAGAACGACGGACGCACGTTGTACCTTACGAACTTCGGGATCTGGTTCTGGCGGATGAACTGGGTGTGAATGGTGGTCACGTTCCACGGACGGCTGTAGTCGCCGGCGCGGGCGAACTCGTAGGCCGCGAGGAAGGCGTCAATGGCGGCATCCCCATTGCAGTGCAGGATGAGCGGCACGTTCATTTCATAGACCTTCTTCACCATCTTGTTGGCGAGGTCCTGCGGGAACAGCAGCTCGCCCTTCCAGTCCTCCTCTCCACCGGGTCCGCCGGTCAAATAGGATGTGGTGAAGGCGGCCGTCCGACCCTGCGGCGAGCCGTCCAGGGTGATTTTCACACCACCGACCTTGAAGCGGTTCTTGTATTTGCCCCATTCGGTCACGGGGACTTCGGCGAGCACCTTGTCCACTTCCGTAATGAACGGATGGGCAACGACATCAATGATGTTCGCTCCGGCCTCGCTGGCGCGCTTCATGGTCTGAAACGGGCCCATCATTGTTGAGCCTTCATGGGCGGTGGTGACGCCCGCCTCCGCAAAGAGCATCTGGCCTGCCCGGGTCCAATCGACTTCCTGCTGGGCGGTCATCGGCTCAGACTGCTGGAAGACCGGCAGGAAGGCCGCCTCCATGATGAGGCCCCAAGGTTCCTCGGTGCCCGGCTTGCGAACGATCACGCCGCCCGGAGGAGTCTTGGTCGCCGCGCTGATTCCGTATCTCTTCAGGGCCAGGCTGTTCATCACTCCGCCGTGCATCGAGACATGGTCAATGCGGACGGGATGGTCCGGGAATGCCGCGTCCAGGTCGTCGCGGTTGAGCAGCCGGCCATCGGGCATGACGGTATCATCGTAGCCGTAACCCATGATCATCTCGCCTTTGGGAATCTTGCGCTCCGCGGCGTACTGTTTCAGTTCGGCGATGATGCTGGGTACGTCTTTCCCCGGGCCGGATGGCGGCGCGTAGAGCTTGCACTGGTTGGCGACGAGGAGCGAGTTGATGTAATGGCTGTGCGCATCAAGAAAACCGGGCAGCAAGGCTTTGCCGTCGAGGTCAACAACCTTCGTTTCTTCGGCCTTCAGGGAGAGGGCCTCGTCTTTGGCGCCGGCGAAAACGATCTTGCCATCCTTCACGGCCAGCGCTTCGACGTAGACCGGCTCCTTGCCGGCCATGGTCAGAATCGAGCCACTGTGGTAGATCGTGTCTGCCTTGGGTGCTGCAGCCGCCGATGCATTCCAGAGAACCAGAGCAATATATCCGGTGATCAGTACATGTCTCATGTCCATTTCCTCCATTTTGCCGAACGCTCGAACTGAGCGATGCGGGAGGCCCAGCGGTTCCGTTTTGGCAGCTGACGTGGCCAGCCCGCATTCGCTCTAGTCCCATGCTGGCTTTCACTGTTTCGCTTCCATAGTTCGTACGCCAACGCTGAAGCCTGCCATGCCGGGCCGCTGGCTCCCGCTTGAAACGGCGACGGCCTCCCGGCAGAGGCGGCGCTGATGTGTTGGGTGTTTGCCTCATTGTCAGTCCACGCCCGACCACAATGCTGCGCCGATTACCAGTGCGTAAACGACCGTCGAGATACCCACGGCATACTTGAGTCGCCCTCGGATCCACGCCCAGCTCAGATAGGCGCCCACGGCCAAGATGGGTCCGATGGCGAGGAGCAGGGTGATCGAGTCGTCAATTCTGTTTCTCATCCCGAGATGGCCCAAGGGCACCAGGACTGCCGATGAAATGCCCAGCCTCGGAGGATGGAGCGCCCAACCGGGTATGACCAACCACAGGGCCATGAACCCGAGCGCCACGGTGGCCAACGAACTCGCGACAATCTTCTCGGGGTGCGCGTTCATCTACGATGCAGCCGGCGACACAGGTGAGCGACCGCCGCCGGGAAGTGCGGTCGGGCGCAGCGAGGCGATCCGAACTGCCTGCCAGGCTCGAGCGGAGCAGCGGGGCGGCGGTTCGCCTGCACCGAATGGTTGGGCACGGCATTCATCGTCCCGTCATTGCGGTTGGGGCATCGGGAATCTTGCGGCGAACTCCGTGAAGTACCCCTCATCGGTTGCGTGCCGCTCCATCGTCATCCATTCCTCGTCGCTCATGCGCGCTCGTCCGCCCACTAACACGGCAGCATCCGGACCAGCCAGATACCGCAGCCTCGGTCCCGGAGCGGCGATCGCTGTCTCGATGACCGCCGCAACCTGGTCTGGATGACCGCCCGCGCGCTGGCCCTGGGCGAACATCGTCCGTATGCGACGGATCGGAGCCTGGTAGGGGGAGTCTGCCTCGGGTGGCAGATTGGCCAATGCCTTCTCCAGAATCGGGGTGACGATGATGCCCGGCTCGATGATCACGACGCGGATGCCATGCGGATGCACTTCCCGTGCAAGCGACTCGCTGGCAGCTTCCAAGGCGAACTTGCTCGCGGAATAGACGCCCATGCATGAGCCAGCGAGGCGGCCCGCCACGGAACTGACGTTGGCGATTGTCCCGCTCCGTTGTGCCCTCATGGCAGGGAGCACGGCACGAATCAGCCGCAAGGCTCCAAACACGTTCGTCTCAAAAACCCGTCTCACTTCCTCATCGGGAGCCACCTCGATCGGATTCAAGGGGGCAATGCCCGCGTTGTTCACCAACACATCCAGACGGCCTTCCCGGTCCAGCACCTGCCGGACGGCGCCCGTCACGGAATCCCCGTTGTCAACATCCAGTTCAAGCAGTTCGATGGGCAGCCGCTCGGCCGAAGCGGCTTCCCGAAGGGCGTCCGCGCGACGCAAATCGCGCATGCTGGCGTAAACACGGTCGCCGGCTCTGGCCAGCCGCAACGCCGTGGCCAGGCCGATGCCAGTGCTGGTTCCTGTGATGAGTATGGTCTTCATGCGTATTCAGTGTGTTCAACCATGAGCGCCGTCGGATACACCGTCGCTTCCCATTTTCCCCGTCTCCGCCGGTCCGCACCGCCCAACGCCGGAGTCACCGACCGCCGCCGGGGATGTGCATCCGCTGCCACGCCCGCGCCCGAAGACCGGCTGGGCTGCGAAACGTAGCGCGCGGCGGCGGTTCGGTGGAGCTGCTGGTTCTGCCTCCGATTGTCATTTCCGATCTCATTCCAACCGCCGGTGCACAAATGCGCCGTCTCTCACCTTGCGAGACGCCTCCGCCATGAGGCGTTCAAGTCCCGGCCGGATGCTGGTTTTGTAGAAGGTCATGGCGGCGTCTTCAGACGTGAAAGTATCGGCTGATTGCCATTCCTGGGGTTCTCCGATGCATTCGGCATTGTCCCACGAATGCACGATGGCACGGTACGCGTTGGTGGCGGGATCAAAGGAGACGCCGCCTTTCATCCGGATGGCGGCTTTGAGCCCGGTTGTCGTTGATTTCCCTTCGCCAGCGCAACACCTCTTGAACTTCTTCCCGCTGCCGCACGGGCACGGGTCATTTCGTCCGACTGTCATGTTTTACTCCCTTGGCAGAACGCCAAAGATCACCGCCCGCCGCCGGGAACGGACGTTGGCACGGTATCTCGCCTGCGACAAGGGCATCACGTCCGAGAGCGCGACGCGGGGCGGCGGTTCGGTGGAGCGAATGGTTCGCCTAATCTCTTCTGTCTTGTTAGGGTAAGCCGCTCGGCAATCCAGACCTTGATCAGCGACTGCCTGGGCACTCCTAGGCGGTCCGCCTCAAGGTCGAGCCTTGCCAACATCCATTGCGGGAAATCAACATTGACACGCTTGGCCTCGTGACCAGGACGCACAGCCTTGGCAAGGTCGAGATAGGGCAGGATATCCTCCTCCCCCTTCTCAAACAGCCTATCCAGCTCTTCCGCTTTCATACATCGCCGTTTCGTTGGGGCGCGCCCGCCTTACCGATATGAGGCGCACCCGGCTTCCCCGAAGGGTGTAAAACGCAGCCCACACCTTCGCCCCGTGCTGTGCAAGCATGGCCCAGCGCGGCTCGCTCTCGCTCCGGGCGGGAATGACCAGCCGGTCATCGTCCGACCAAAGTCCCTTGGCCTGCTCGAAGTCGATCCCGTGCTTGACCTCGTTGGCCTGGCTCTTCTCTGGATCATACTCGAACTCCATCGCGGTATGCTTTTCATACCGCCACCAAGCCCAGCGCGCAAGCTATTCCTTGCCGAACGTTGTTTCGGCGGCCGAACTGCCGCCCATCCGGAGAAGAGCGGCGTTTGGGCTTCAGTTGACCAGTGAGGCGGCGGACCCGTCATGACGGATGCCAGCGCGGGTTTGGCCCGCAGCCAGGCGGCGGCAGTTCCGGGGTTCGATCCGGAAAAGAACAAGGGCCGGATTTGAGATCCGGCCCGTTCCGAGAACAAATTCCTCTGCTGGATGCGGCGCTGCAGACTTACGCCAACCGCTGCACACGGAACCCTGCACTTTTGCACCCAAACCGTGTGACCAGCCTACGTGAGTTGCCGTCCGGCAACAGTCACCAGAACTGGGGACACGCGGGAATCCCGGGGGCAAGCGCCGCCGCGGAGGTGGGCGCCGAACCGCCACCCGGGCTCACGTATTCACGCGGACCAGGAGCCACAACAGGAAGCCGCCGAGCGCGAGGGTCGTCAGGCGGCTGAGGCCAAGCGCGAGCGAAGCGAGGTTCCGATCGCTTTCGGGACGTTCACCCGCCTCGATCTCCCGCAGGGCGCGACGTGCCGCCTGCGAGGCCGTTGGACCGCCCAGCATCCCGAGCGCGGCCAGGACGGGCAGCCCGATCAGGAGCAGGGCCAACCCCGCCCCTTCGCCGTCGAACCACCCCCAACTTGATACCAGGCCGGCGCCGAGGAGCGCCAATCCCCAGGCCGTGATCGTCAGGATGAGCGCCACCGGCGGTCGGGAGCCGGGTGGGGGCAGGTGCGGTCCGGGGTGCTCGCGGTCGGGGGTTGTGGCAGGCGCCTTGAATCTGCGGGCGACAAGGGGCGCCTCGTTCCCACTGCGAGCCTCCGGTCCAGGAAGCACCAGCCCGTGAATCGTCTGGCCCGCAAGAAAGCCCACGAGAACGCCGAGGAGGATCAGTGGGGACCAGCCAAAGAGCAGGTAGCCGGCGGCGGCTCCGGTCAGGGTGCCCGCCACGGAAACCGCCGCACGTTGAAGACTCAGTGAGACTGCGGACTTCATCAGTATGAAAGGCGCAAAATTGCGTCCGGGAGTATAGCCGATCGGAGTGCCCCGCGGCTGGTGGCATCTGAGAGCCGCCCGCTGCGAGTACCGCGCCCACAACCTGCAGGTCGAGTCGCCGACCTGGCTGGCTCGGAGGCCGGTCTCATTGTGAACCGCAGCCAGGCTGGGCGGGCACTCCGTTGCCGCTGCACCCGGCAAGCGGGACTTCACCGGCGAAGCCGGTAGTTGCCGGTCCACCGGATGCGATACGCCTGGGCATGCGTGTGGAGGGTCACGGCAAGCTCGATCTCGTCGCCCGGTCGGAACGACCGCTTCCCCCAGAGCGAAGCCGGGATTTGCATGGCGGCGAAGCAACGCACGTTGAGGTTCAAACCGGAGAGGCTCTCGACCCGGACGCGCGGCTCGTTGACGAGGGCATCCCGACCCGCCCCGATTCGGGCACGAATCGTGTCGCGGCGACCGGGGAGTTCGACGATCCACTGGGCCCGGTCTTCCTTGGGTACGCGGCGGTCCCGGTAATAGGCGTCCTCCACGATATCGAGCGCGAAGAGTCCCAGGTACAGGGCGTTGGGACTCCAGCATCCATAGAGATCGGCCTGGCCGGGCGTATCGGCGGGCGGCACGTACCCGCGCTCCCGATCCCAGTGCTTGAGCGCCAGCAAGGGTTGGAAATGGTCGAGCGGCCTTCGAGGGGCCGGGGGAAGGCCCTCCCGCGCGTCGCATCGAGCGCGGCGTGGCCGGGTGTCGGGCGATACCTCGAGGTCACGGAACACCTGGACGACCTCCGGGTACGGCCGGTCATGGATGTCCACAAGGCCGAAGTTGAAGTTCTCGCCGTCATCGCGGCCGTGAGTCGGCTCGTCGAAGTACTGAAACCAGTCGAGGCCAATCACGGTCGGAACGCCGAGCAGGAATTCCAGGGACCGCCGCAGGCTGGCCGCGCGCTGACGTTGAGTCTCCACCACAGGGAACACGCCGCTGTCGTTGCGGTTCCCGCTCCGGTTATTCCGGGCGGCCATGTAGATCTCGCTGACCAGGATCGGCTTGCCGGTGAGGTGATGCAGGCAGTCAAGATAGCCGCGGGGAAAGGTCCCATCGTTCCAGGGGGCGTTGAGATTGCTGGAAATGGCATCCACGTAAGGCGCCGCCGCCGAGGCCACCTCGGGATAGAAGAAGGACTGGTACCGGTCTCCGAGGATCAGGGCGCGGCGGTCGTACCGGCGGATAATCTCGCGAACCAGCGAATAGTATCGCTCGGCAACCAGGCCGAGAAACCGGCGCATCACGCGAACGCCGCGGCCGCCCGGGCGCATGTAAAGCATGCCGCGCTCGTCGAGTTCAGCCCAGGAGTCCGCCCCTTCGACGGTGAAGTCCGCGAGCAGCCGCTGCCAGTCTCCGTCATAGGTCTGGCGGAGCAGTTGGAGCAGCCGCTGGCGCTGGCCGCTGCCCGGCCGCTGTTCCAGCGTCATCTTGAACAGGGTCGCGTTCCACCATCCCAGCTCGTTGTCGCTGTAGTAGCCGATCAACCGGGGGTCGTCACGAACGTCGAGGATGGTCTGTCTTGCGGTGGAGTCGATCCGACCGATGACCTCCGGATCCCACATGTCCCACCACGGGGCGCCCGCCGTGGAACCCATGTGCAGCACGGGCGTCAGGAACAGGTTCGTGTCACCGGCCGGTCGCAGCGAAGCCAGGTCGCTCCAGGCGCCCAGCGTGGTGAACCTCCAGGAGTTGAGCCGGCGCGACGTGGCCTCCGCCCACGTCCGGTTGTCCGGATAATGGTGCCAGGCAGCATAGGCTGGGTTTTCCACGTCGTACGCTTCCCGGGGGAGGCCAGGAGTGACCACGCACACGCCCCGGGAAAAGAACCGCAACCCCCCGGGTGTAAACAACCACCAGGCTCCATCCCGGACGCCGACCGAGAAGGGCGGAGCCGTGGCGGAGCTGTCGAGGACCGACGGCGCTCGCGGGGCGGAGTCCGGGTCGGCGGTGGCGCGGGTCGGTTCCGAGGCTGCGGAGCGGGCGAGAAGCAGGGCGGTTCCGCCGCAAAGCACGAGGTTCGGGAAACGTCTCCTTGGCCCCAGGGCCATGCGCGATGGCCATGAACCGTTGCGGAGCGCGGGCTTTAGCCCGCCGGGACGTCCCTTGATCGGTGCGGCTTCCTGCGGACTGAAGTCCGCGCTCCGGGGCAGGTTGAGGAAACGGGCGGTCATGTCGGGCGGTACGCGCGAGCGTACTTTGACCCGACTCTGGTGAAGGCGGTGGCGGCCGGCAAGCTCGTGCGGGGTCGCCGGCGGTGGGTTTCGCCGCCCGGCATCGGTGCCGTTCGGTGGTTTCATAAAGGTCCTTGCGGCGCCGCTTAAGAACGGTCTATGATAATGCCGCTGACCTTTTCGCGTTAGTCGGAGCTCTTGCGCCGCACCCGTTCTTCGACCCGGCACCTTTGCTGGGGTGAAGGGGGTGAGGTATTTGAATGAACCGGGAGGATCCGGGCGAGGCCGATACGTGGCAGGTCGTCTTGTGTACATGATTGAGTTTGCGTTCTGGATGGCCCTTGGCTTCGGCGGTGGCGTGGTGTTCGCGTCCTTCTTTGAATGGACGCTGCACCGGTATGTGATGCACCGGCCCGTCTTCGGTTTTCGCTACCCGTTTCAAGCCCACACCCTTGTCCATCACCGAATTTTCAAAGCGGACGCGAGTTACCATCTGCAGGAGGAGCGCGACAAGAAAACCATCCCCATGGCGTGGTGGAACGGTCCGGTGTTGATCCTGCTGTGCGGCCTGCCTGTCGCGGGATTGTCCTGGTGGCTGAACCGCTGGGGGCTGAGCATCGGGGCTCTGACCGCGTTCATCGGTTACTACGGCGCGTATGAGTACCTGCACTGGTGCATGCACCTCCCGCGTCAACGCGCCGTCGAGCGTTCGGGCGTGTTCTTTCGCCTGAATGGCCACCACATCCTGCACCATCGGTACATGGGGAAGAACTTCAACGTGGTGCTGCCGCTGGCCGATCTTTGTCTGGGCACCCTGTTGATTCGCTCCCGCATCGCGTTCGCCCAGCCGCGGGGTCCCTCGGTTCCGGACCTGCAACCCAAGGAACAGCGCGGCCGATGGCCGTCAAGGGTGGCGCGATTCCTGGCGCTTTGCGTCACCGGCGTGAAGACGCGCTGAAAGCGCGAAATCGCCGGGAGACGGAGGTAGGGTCGCCGCCCACGGCAGGCTGACGATCCGCAAGGGCGAGGGAGCCGAACAAGCGGTCAGACGAACCGGTGACCGGGGCGGCGGGCAGCGGAGTGCCCGCCCTACCGGATGGAGTTCTCCGGAGGACGAGCTTCCTGCCGCGCCAGCTCGTGCAGCAGCGGAGTGCCGCCCTACCGGGGTGCGGTTCTTTGCGCTTGACGGGCGGCAGCCCGTGCCAACGATGCGCGGCATGATGCCACCCGTGACTTCTCCATGAAGGCAATTCTCGCGCTCGACCAGGGCACCACCAGCTCCCGCGCCATGGTCTTCAACCACGACGGGTCCATCCGCGCTGTTGCACAGCAGGAGCTTCGGCAGATATTTCCGAAGACGGGTTGGGTGGAACACGACCCGCACGAAATCTGGACGACCCAGTTCGAGACGGCGCGCGCCGCGCTCGCGAAGGCCGGGCTGGCCCCGGCGGATATCGCCGGAATCGGCATCACCAACCAGCGCGAGACCACGGTCGTGTGGGACCGTCGGACCGGGGAACCAATTCACAACGCGATCGTCTGGCAGGATCGACGTACGGCGGAGTTTTGTGACGGGCTCAGGGCGGCGGGACACGCCGAGTTGTTTCAACAGCGCGCGGGGCTGGTGATTGACGCGTATTTCTCGGGGAGCAAGGTGCGCTGGCTGCTGGATCACGTTCCGGGCGCGCGGGCGCGCGCGGAGCGCGGCGAACTGGCGTTTGGCACGATCGACTCCTGGCTCGTGTGGAAGTTGACGGGCGGCGCGCAGCACCTCGTCGACGCCTCCAATGCGTCCCGGACCATGCTCTACAACCTGCGTGGCCATTGGGATGAGGAGCTGCTCGGCGTGCTTCAGGTGCCGAGAAGTCTCCTGCCCGAAGTCCGGTCCTCGAGCGAGATCTACGGGGAGACCACGCTTTTCGGCGCCCCGATCCGGATTGCGGGCATGGCCGGGGACCAGCAGGCGGCGCTCTTTGGACAGAACTGCCTCACGCGCGGTCTGGCCAAGAACACTTACGGCACGGGTTGCTTCATGCTGATGAACATCGGCACCGAGCCGCAGATTTCGCGGCACCGGCTCCTTACCACCATTGCCTGGAAACTGGGCGGGCAGACCGATTACGCGCTCGAGGGGAGCGTGTTTATCGGGGGCGCCGCGGTGCAGTGGCTTCGCGACGGATTGGGGGTCATCAAGACTTCGGCCGAGGTCGAGGGACTGGCGGCCAGCGTGCCGGACAGCGGAGGAGTGTACCTCGTTCCGGCCTTCGCCGGCCTGGGAGCTCCGCATTGGGACCAGTACGCTCGCGGCATCATCGCCGGGATCACGCGCGGCACCACCGCCGCGCACATTGCCCGGGCGGCGCTCGAGGGCATCGCCTTCCAGGTGGCGGATGTGCTCGAGGTCATGAAACAGGACAGTGGGATCGCGATGAACGGGCTGCGCGTCGACGGGGGCGCCTGCGCCAATGACCTGCTGATGCAGTTTCAGGCGGACGTCCTCCAGGTGCCCGTGGTGCGGCCGAAAGTCATCGAGACCACGGCTCTGGGAGCGGCATATCTGGCCGGGCTGGCGACCGGTTTCTGGAAGGACCGCGCCGAGGTCGCGCGCGTCTGGCAGGTGGATCGCACGTTCGAACCGCGGATGAGCGCGGACGAAGCCGCCTATCGCCGCGGCCGGTGGAACCTGGCCCTGGATCGCGCCCGCGAATGGGAAGCCCGCGCTTGAATCGCCACGCTGCCCCCGGATGACGGGGGACTGCTCGATGAACTCCCCGTCCCTGCTCCGACGCGACCCGTTTCTCGAACGCGTCGCCGATCGTCGCGAGCCGTGGGACCTGGCCGTCGTGGGGGGCGGGGCCACGGGCATGGGCATCGCGGTCGATGCCGCGTCGCGCGGATACAGCGTGGTCCTGCTCGAGCAGCACGACTTCGGCAAGGGAACTTCGAGCCGTTCGACCAAGCTGGTTCACGGCGGCGTCCGCTATCTTCAACAGGGGAACGTTTCCCTCGTGATGGAGGCCCTGCGCGAGCGCGGCTTGCTGCTGAGAAACGCACCGCACCTTGTCCATGACCTGGAGTTCGTGGTGCCGAACTACCAGTGGTGGGAAGCCCCGTTCTACGGGATCGGGATGAAGGTGTACGACCTGCTGGCGGGCAAGTACGGGTTCGGTCCTTCGCAGCTGCTCTCGCGCGACGAGGTGCTCGCACGCATCCCGACCCTGTCGCAGGCCGGACTCCGCGGGGGCGTGAAGTACCACGACGGCCAGTTTGATGATGCCCGGCTGGTGATCGATCTGGCCAGCACCGCCGCGCGGCACGGCGCATGCCTCCTGAACTATGCGCGCGTCACCGATCTGACGAAGACTCCCGATGGCTTTGTGGGCGGCCTCACCTTCCGGGACGAGGAGCGCGGAGCTCTTCACACGCTGGCTGCGCGTTGCGTGATCAACGCCACCGGCCCCTTCTGTGACGAGTTGCGCCGCGCCGACCAACCCCAGGCGAACCCGATGATCGCGCCGAGTCAGGGCGTGCATATCGTGCTTCCGCGCGGGTTTCTGCCCCGCGACACGGCCATCATGGTTCCCCACACCCGCGACGGGCGGGTGATGTTCGCCATCCCCTGGCATGGGCACGCCGTCGTGGGGACGACCGACACGCCGATCGCCGCTTCGACGCTCGAACCCGAGGCCCAGGGCCGGGAAATCGATTTCATCATCGAGACCGCCGGCGACTATCTCGCCCGCCGTCCGACGCGGGCCGACGTGCTCAGTGTTTTCACCGGTATCCGCCCCCTGGTGAGGTCGAGCGAAGTCTCGAGCACCGCCGCCCTTTCGCGGGATCACACGATCGAGATCTCGGCCTCCGGGCTCCTCACCATCGCGGGAGGCAAGTGGACGACATACCGTCGCATGGCGGAGGATGCCGTGGATCATGCCATCGTGCTTGGCCGCCTCGAGGAGCGCCCTGGCCTCACGCGGGACCTGCGCATTCACGATCCTGGAAATCACGAAGCCTCGGCGGCCTGGTTCGTTCGTCACGAAATGGCCCGCACGGTCGAGGATGTTCTCGCGCGCCGGACCCGGCTGCTTTTCCTGAATGCCCGGGCGGCGCTGGCGCAGGCGCCGACCGTCGCCCAGGAAATGGCGCAGGCACTCGGGCGTGATCGCGCCTGGCAGGAAGCTCAAATTGCGCAGTTTGCCGCAACAGCCCGCTGCTATCTACCGCCTCCATCATGAATGCCTACCTCGCGGAATTCATCGGAACCACGCTGCTCGTGCTCTTCGGCAACGGCGTCGTCGCCAACGTGGTTCTCGCTCGCACCAAAGGTCACGGGAGCGGTTGGATCGTGATCACCGCGGGTTGGGGGCTCGCGGTCTTCATCGGCGCCTTCTGTTCCGCGCCGTTCAGCGGGGCGCATCTCAACCCGGCCGTCACCCTGGCGATGGCGCTTTCAGGAAAGCTGGCGGGCGCGAAGGTCGCGGGCTACGTCGGGGCCCAGATGCTCGGCGGCATTTTCGGCGGGGCGCTGGTGTACTTCTTCTACCGCGAGCACTTCAAGGCCTCCGCCGATGCGGACGGGAAGCTCGGGTGCTTCTGCACGGCGCCCAACATTCGCTGCATCCCGCAAGCGTTCTTCTGCGAACTGGTCGGCACTTTCTGCCTGATCCTGCCCATCTTCCTCATGACGGACGTGAAGTTCCCCTGGCCGGGAGCGGTCCCGTCGTCGTCCGTGACCGTGGGGTTGGGCACGCTGGGGCTGATTCCGGTCGCCTTGCTGGTCTTCGGCATCGGGTTGTCGTTGGGTGGCACCACCGGTTATGCCATCAATCCGGCCCGTGACCTGGGCCCGCGCCTGGCGCATGCGCTTCTGCCGGTGCCGGGCAAACGGGATGGCGACTGGGCCTACGCGTGGGTGCCGGTCCTGGGGCCGTTCGCCGGTGCCGCCCTGGCCGCCTGGGTGCATCTACTCCTCTCGTAGACGCCGATCTTGAGCGGCAGGAGATGGGGAGTGCGGCGTAGGTGGGAGGCGACTGGTTTCATGAGAGACACGATCCTGTCCACAGGGGAGATTCGGGGTGCTGCGTGACCATCTCCTGCCAAGTCCGGCCTCACGCCTACACTCGGTTCGCAGCTTTCGATGCCCCGCCGTCCTTTCAACCCGCCGCGGGGCGGGCGAGTTGGTCATCAAATTTGCCGGTGGCGTTCGGGTGACGAATACCCCTGGTGACCTGCGAAGGCGTCCCGGGAAGGACATACCAGGTTCAGTGTTCGGAGCAGATCGGGAGCGCGGCGTGGTTGGACCTCGGCGAACCGATGATCGCGGATCGGGCGCAGCTGTCGTTTGTCGACGGAGAACGATTCCAGACCGGGGCTCGGTTTTACCGTCTGCGTGTCGAGTGAGCCCTGGGTGGGCGCGCCGGAAGCGCGGCGACCTCGAGCCGGGTCGGGGGACCCGGCCTACAGCTGGTCGGCCCGGTGCCCTCGGCCTGGCCGCTTATGGTTCCAGGTAGGGCGCGCAGTCCCTTGCGCGCCGGAGCGGCGGGCAGCGGAGTGCCCGCCCTACCGAAGGGCGATGGCGGCCGCGCCCACCACTCCGGCTTCGTTTCCGAGTTGAGCGCGGACAATGCGGACCGAGGCGCGCGTGAACTGCGTGGCTGGGTCCAGCCGGCGGTTCATCGCCGCGGCAAACGGTTCGAAGTGCTCGTCCATCATCCCCCCGCCGAGGATAAGACAGCGCGGGAGCAACGTGTGGCAGATGGTCCAGGCGGCGGTTGCAGCGGCCTCGATCGCCCGATCCACGATGCCCCTGGCGACCCCATCTCCGCGCCCGGCCGCAGAGAAAACCGCCCGAGCATCCTCGAAGCCGGCCGCTTTGCCGGCACTGCCGATGCCGGCGCCCGAGGCCAGCGATTCGAGACAACCGCGCGTCCCGCAGTAGCAGGGAGGCCCGTCGCTGTGGACGGGGATATGACCCAGTTCCGGATGCTCTCCTTCGGCACCGCGGAGGACGCGGCCTGCGAGGACGGTGGCTCCACCAACCCCGGTTCCGAACGTCAGCATCACGACGGGGTCACTGCCGCGTCCAGCACCGGCCATGCATTCTCCCAAGGCCGCGGCGTCGGCGTCGTTCTCGAGGAGGACTGGAAGAGTGAACGCGCGCCTGAGCGGAGACACGACATCGCAGCGATCCCAACCCGCGAGCGTGTAGGGGTTGTTGATGAGGCCGCGAGCGGGGTCCACCGGTCCGGCGCAGCCGATGCCAATGCCCGCCATGTCGGCGACCGCACCCCCTGCCTCCCGGGTCACGGTCTCCACGGCTGCGATCATTCGCTGCACGGCGCGCTCGAATCCGAGTTCGGCCTCAGTGGGCAGCGTCCGACGGGCATGGACTGCCCCGAGTTCATCGACGACGGCGACGGCGATCTTCGTTCCGCCGATATCCACGCCGATGGCGCGGCGCGCGGAGGGGGTATTCATCGGCCGATATTTCGCCCCAGGGTGATATCGTTGCGGGCGAAGTTCTCCACGCTGCGGGTCTTTTCGTGGAAATGCCGGGCGTGCTTGAGGATCCCGGCGCGGGAATAAAAGGGAGCCTCCGGACCGAGAGGAAGCGTGACCGGGGTGCCGAGGTGGCCCGACTGGTAGATCGCGGTGATCAGTTCGAGGGTGCGGCGGCCCTGCACGCCATCCACGAGGAGAGGTTCGCGGTCATCGATGGCGGCGATGAAGTTCGCGATCTGACCCTCATGACCCTCGGGAGCCACGGCTGGAAGCTGATCGTACAGGGCCTGGATTTCGGCAGTGAGCTGGGCGTCTTCCTCGGGAAAGCCGTTCTCCTGCTGACGGCTGGCTTTCACCTGCCACGGCACCGCGAGTTTGGCGCGCTCGCATTGAAAGGCGAGCTGCTGCTCCTCGCCGTGATGGACCAGCGAGGCCGTGATCTGGCCCACGCGTCCGTCGGGGTAGATCAGCAGGCTGGTGGAGAAATCCTCCACCTCGGAGTTGTCGTGGGCGAGATTCACGGTAAGGGATCGCACCTCCCGGGGCGACCCCATGAGCCACTGGAAGATGTCGATGTGATGAACGGCGTGATTCATCGTGCAGCCGCCGCCCTCCTTGGCCCAGGTGCCGCGCCACCACAGGTCGTAATAACTCGAGCCGCGCCACCAGAACGAATCGACCTGCGCGTGGAGGACGCGCCCCGCCAATCCGGAATCGAGCACCTGCCTCAGCTTCATGACCGGCGACTTGAACCGGTTCTGTGCGACCACGCCCAACCGTCGGCCGCTGGTCGCAGCGGCCGCGATCATGGCGTCGCACTCCTCGAGGCACGTGGCCATCGGCTTCTCGGTCAACACGTGCTTTCCGGCCTGCAAGAGCGCAATGCTGGCGCTCGCATGTTCGAAGGGTGGGAGACAGACGGACGCGGCCTCGAAGTCGCACCCGGCGAGGAGTTCACCATGATCCCGGAAGACGCGAACCTCGAGACCGTGCCTGGCAGCCTTTTCCCGGGCCTTGTCCGGAAAGAGGTCGACGAGCGCCACAATACGCACGGCCGGCTGCAGCCGCAGATAGGCGAGGATGTGACTGTCCGCGATGGCGCCGGCGCCCAGGATGGCGATTCTTAGCATGAAGCGTGATGAGGCGGAGCCGGTGCGCTGGACGCGGTATCGCGCGCAGCCGCCACCAGCGCGTCGAGGTTCGCGGCCGGAGTACCCGGGGAAGTGCCGCCACCTGCCGAAAGCACCAGGCTGCCGGGACCCGCATTCCGGTGCCCGGCGATGCAGGCTTGCGCGGACGCGCGCACTTCCTCCGGGGTGCCGTTCGCCAGGATCTCGAGAGGCGGAACATTGCCGAGCAAGGTGATGCCCGGCCCGACGAGGCGACGCACCTTGGCGATGGGCTGGAGGTGCGTGAAGTTGAAGACGTGGATTCCCAGCTCCCGCAAGAACGGATACGAGACCGGGTTGTCGGTGTCGTTGTGGAACAGCTTCAAGGCGCCCGGGAACGCGTCGAACACTTCCTTGAGACAAGGCGCGGCGAACTCCTGGTAATCCCGCGCGGACATCATCCCGGCGATATCGTCGAGGACCAGGACAGCTTCGATGTCGCCCGCCGCCTCGGCCTGCGCCTCGAGCCACTGCCGGGTCAGCGTGGTGGTGACGCGGAGCAGGCGATGGGTTTCGGCGGGCTGGAGTTTGAGCGCGAGGAGAAAGTTGGTGACGCCCATCAGGTGGGTTGCCGTGGTCAACGGTCCGCGCGCCGCCACCATCTTCACGACGTATCCGGCTGCTTCCACGGCCGGGCGCAGGCGGCGGTATTGGCTGAGCACCAGGGGCAGAAATCCGTCCGTGAGCGGGTTGGGCTGCGGGACGCGATCCAGCTCTTCCATGGAACGGATGAGCGGATGCGCGATCGGTGTCCGGTCAGGGTAGAGGCTCACGCGGCACCCGAACGCGCTCGGTTCGGCGCACATCCCGATCTCAGCCCAGAAACCCGGGAGGAAAGTGATGTCCGGGAAGCGCCGTAACACCTTGAAGTTGGCGTCGAGCCATGTCTCCGGCACGGTGAGATAATCGAGCGTCGAGATGCCCAGGAAGCCGGGAATCCAGGGGCTGTCGACGATGAGGGCGAGCGGTACCGCCGCGGTGTCGGGTGCCGACGGCGTCGCGGCGGAGCGAAAGGCGCGCCATTGAGCGGGAGTCATGAGATGCCAAGACTCTGAAATCCGGCGCGGAGATAGCCAAGTGCGTAGGCCATGCCGGCGTGCCAGGGGGCGCCGCAGGTCACCTGGGGCGCGTGATCGGGAATGACGACACCTTCGAACTGGTTCGCTTTCAGGATCCGGAGCACCCGCAGCGCGTCGACGTCGCCGTCGTCAATGAAGGTCTCCTTGTAGAAGGGCACCTTGCCGCGGACGTTCCGGAGGTGCACGTAGGCGATGCGTCCTTGCCGGCTGTACCGGTCGACGGCCTCGTACACGTCGCCATCGGTCATTTCCGCGATCGTGCCGACACAGAATTCGAGGCCGTTACGGCTGCTCGGGCTCAGGTCCAGGAGTCGCTGGTAAAGGTCAGGCCGGTAGACCAGGCGGGGCTGACCACGGATGGTGGGCAGCGGCGGGTCATCCGGGTGCGCCGCCAGCGTCACCCCGGCCTCTTCCGCGACGGGGAGGATGGCGTGCAGGAACTCCTGCAGCCGTTGCCAGAGTTGCTCCGGGGTTGCGGACGGCACCGTGCCTGGTCCGGCGCTGCGGTCGTAAACCATGTTCCAGGCCATGCCGGCGGGCATGGGCTTTTCGAACGGCCCGTCCATGCCCACCGCCTCGGCCTCGCCGCGGGCGAAGGGCCCTTTCACCCGGCCGGCGACTCCGGCGATCGAGAAGTTGTAGCCAATGACCGGGATGCCCGCACGGCCGATGTCGCGGACGAGGCGCTTCAGGTTATCGAGTTGTTGCCGCTTGCGAGGGCCACCGAGCAGCACGTCGTGCCAATGCGCAGGGTCGAAGTTCTCGATGGCGGCCAGTTCGAGTCCTGCCGCGTTGATCTCGCGACGCAGGGCCTCGAGTTCGTCGAAGGACCAGAGGCGGTCGGGGTCGCCGGCCAGACCCCAGCCGGTGTCATCGCCCACCGGTTGATCCCCCGGCTGATTCGAGCGGGAGGAACGGAAATAGTCGACGAGGTGAACGACGAGATGGCTGCAGCCGCACTGCCTGGCAAAGCGGTAGTGCTCGGCGTTCAGTTGGTGCCGGTACAGGCCCAGACCCAGTTTCATGAGCGACGGTGCGCCGGCATGATCCGGCAACGGACGCGGAATGTCACGGCTTCGCGCGGAGCCGGGCGATGTTCTTCTCGATGTCGGGGCCGATGTCTTCCTGGTAAATGTACGCGTCCCGGTCGCCGCCGGCGCTCCAGCTATGGAGGAACAGCATCTTCTCGAACTTCACCCAACGCGCCGAACCGTCGATGCTCAATTGGTTGCCCCCGGCGGGCCGGTTGCCGGCCGTCTTGTGGGGCGGCATGCCCTTGAAGGCGGAGTCGCGTCCACCACCCCAGGTTCCGTCGATCTTCATCACCGCGTCAGCCGCCAACACCCAACCGGGTCCGGACGATGCCGTCTTGATCGGGCTTCGGGAGGGAAACGTGCCCGCGGGGTTGATCCAGTTGGTAACTCCGCCCAGGTACTGAAAGCCGATGACCCACTGCGGGTACTCGGCCTCGTAGTTCGGAAACCCCGGCCGCCCGGGGCAGGTCCAGATCTGCGGCGTGCTCTTGTTCGTGGAAATGGAGAGCCCGACGCTGGCGGCGGCCTTCTCCTCGGGAGGGTTGAGACAGATCTGAACCACGTTGAAGCGGGCCTCAACCACACGGTCCTGGTTGTCGAGCGCGTACACGTTCATGCCGATGCCAATCTGGCGGAGATTGTTGAGGCAGGCCGCTTTCTTGCCGGACTCCTTGGCCCGGCTGAGCGCGGGCAGGAGCATTCCAGCCAGGATGGCAATGATCGCGATAACGACCAGAAGCTCGATGAGGGTAAACGCCGACGCTCCGACGTGCCGGGTGGGTTGGTGGGTCTGGCTTGGCATGGTGGGTGGCAGCGGCCGGGCGGACACCCGGCCGCTGCGTTGTTCAAGCGGTCATGTGGTGAGGTTTGGAGCTTACTTTCGAGCGCGATAGTAGGTCGCGGTGCCCGTGGGATCGGTGGAGTAAGGTGACGTGGCCCCGGCAACGGTTGTCCACGGGCCCGTGATGGCGGCTGCGGACTCGAGCGTCCCCGCGGTCCAAGTCACCTGGACCTGGGTTCCGGTGCGGCCGATGGAGACGGTGGGGACCTGGCCTCCGACCGGTTCGCTAAACCCAAACGCCCGCGGCACGCTGGTGTTGTAGCCGGACTTGCTCAGATAGAAGTCGTCGAACCAGGCGCTCTCCGCCGTGTTGTTGCCGGCGATGAACAGCTTGTCCAGGTCCGGCGCCATGCCCCCGAGGACCGGATCGGGCGTGACGGGGTCGCGATCGCTGAGGTAGTCCGTAAACACCGTGGTGCGGCTGGCGTCTCCCTCCCGCTGAAGGTGAAGGGTGACGGTGTCGTACGGGAAGTTGGGATCGGCCATCGGCGCGTTCCGGATGTCCATCCAGACGCGGTAGACCTCGTTGGTCTGGAGCGGGTCCAGGCCGTACTCGATTGTGGACCCGACCCCGTTCCGCAGGCCGGGGAACCAATCGAGAAGCGTGGTGTCGAAGTTGGCATAAAACACCGGCCCGATGTTGTCGTCCGCGTCACCGTACGCACGGATGTTCTTGTCCGTGAGACCGACGATGTTCTGCAGGGCGGCGGCGGGTTTTCCATGCGGCATGATCCGGAAGAACAGCGTGCGCTGCTGACCCTCGGGGATTTCGAGCGTCCCCAGGAGGAGCATGGCGGCGCTGTCGGTGCTGCGGATGCTGAGCAGGCGATTTCCGTTCAAGTCCTCGACCTGGGCGAAGTCGCCGCGCAAATCAAGCCACCACCCGGTTGCCGACAGCGGTCCAAGCGGGTAGCGGTCGAAGTTGTCGAGCAGAGTCCAGTTGGCGGCCACCGCATCGATGACGGTCACCGTGACCTGGCTGGTGAGAGTCTCCGCGCCGCGCTTGATGGTGAGCGTGTAGGTTGTGGTCTGGTCGGGGGTGACCACGCGACTGCCGGCCCCGGCAACAGTCTGGCCGGCCACGTTGCCGATGCCCTGGTCGATGGTGATTTCGGTGGCGCTCTTGCTGACGTCCCAACGAAGGCTGACACTGTCACCCTGGACGAGGGCGGGGAGATCCGATTTGAAACTGTTGATTTCCAGCGGCTGGACCTTGGCCGGCGGCGTGGGCATGACGGCCTGGACCAGTTGCTGGACTTCCGCCTCGGAGATGGCGCGGTTCCAGAGGACCACGTCGTCGATCTGGCCCGTGTACCATGCGGAGGCCGTGGCCCGCAGAATCCCGCCGATGGTCGTGGTGTTCGCACTGATGGGGCGCACGGGCCCCAGCACGACGTCATCCTTGACGCCATCAACGTAGAGGGCCGCCTGCATGGTGCCGCCCACGTCGCGTTGAACGTAGGCGATGTGGTGCCAGGTCTCGTCAAACGCGATCCCCACCGAGTGCCGGTGGTCGCCGTTCACGGCACCGGTATCGGTGCGAATGTAGCTGTCGACCGTGCCGTCGGCTCCGGTGTTGTGGGTGCCGATGTTGAACAGCGGCTGGGTCGTCTTCGTGGATCCCTCGGAGAAGACGCGTTTGTCGGTCTGGATGGGTCCGAGCACCCAGAGCGACACGGAGAAATCCGGGTATTGATAGATCGGCAGGGCCTCCCCGGCCGCATGAACCCGGGTGAGCATGGTTTGACGGGCGAGATCGAATTGGAAGCAGTTGCCCCACTTGCCGGGTTTCACGTCGGCGGCCGTGAGGTTCACGAGGTCCATGTCGAAGCCCCCCGCAACATCGGGCGTCTTGGTGCCCTGGGCTTCGTCCAGCGGCCAGTAGGCGACGACGCCGTTGGTGAGGTTGGGCGGCGCGGCATTGCCAACCTGGAGGATCGCCGCCGCGGTGGTGACGGACCCCGAACCATTGGTCGCGCGCAGCTTGTACTCGCCCGAATCCCCCGGTTGCAGAGCGCTCAGGGTGAGAGTGGGCGAGGTGGCGCCGGCGACGGGCGCGTCATTCTTCAACCATTGGAACGCGAGGGGGCGCGTCCCCCCGGCACCCCCGTTCAACACGTACGTGTCGCCCACGAGCAGGTTCGAGGCGCCGACCGGGTCGCGAGTCACGAAGGGGGCGAAGGCCGGCACCGGGGTCTGGATGCCGTTGTTCATCACGTCATTCACCTCGTCGGCGGTGAGGGCGCGTTCCCACAGGGCGACGTCGTCGATGGTCCCGGCGAAGTAGGCGCCGATGTTGGAGCCGTTGCCGCGCACGATGGCTCCGAGCGAGGTGGTGTCCTGGGCGAACGTTCCGCGCACGTAGGTGGGGGTGAGGTCGGGAACCCCGTCGATGTAGAGTGTGACCGCGCCGTTCACGTCCACCAGGGCGATGTGGTGCCACTGATCGTCGAACGCCGTGCGGGCCGAGTGCAGGTGGTTCAGTTGCGCGCCGCCGGTGGAATTGCGGTAGAACAGGTCGACGGTGCCGTCCGTGCCGGCGTTGTGCGTGCCGATGTTGACGAGCGGATTGTTGTTGCTGTCGAGGCTGTTGCTTTCGGAGAAGGCCCGGCGGTCGTTCTGGCCCGTTCCCACGGCCTTGGCCCAGAGGGTCACCGTGAAGGCGGCGTGCCGCGAGATGGGCAGGCCGGTGTCGGTGTCGGGTGGCGAGGTGAACCAGGCGTATTGGGAAGCGCCATCGAAGGCCATGGCCTGCCCGCGCCTGCCCGCGACGAGGGCACTGGGGTCGAGCGCGACGAGATTCAAATCGTTGTTCGCGGCCTGGTCGGGGGTGGTAGCCCAGTCCGACGCCATGGCGTCGAGTGGATAGTAGGAAACCAGGCCTTGACGGACGTCGGCCGCGAGCGCGGCAACGTTCAGCCCCAGGAGGGCTGCGATGGTGGTTATGTTGGATCGGGTCATGTATCATCCACGGTCGGTCCCGGAACGTCGGCCTTGGGCCTCCGGATCTTCGACGGTGTTATCGGACGTGATAGCCGCACAGAGACCCGTTGTCCAGTCCGCGCGCGGTTGGAATCGGTCTGAAATTTGCCCGGTTTAAGACCCAACCCGGATGGACCTGGGAAGTCCCCCTGGAATTCGCTTGCGTTGAAAGTCCGGACGATTGAAATGGCATCGTGAAACCCAACCTCTCGACACTGGCGATGTTCCTGGCCACCACAACCACGTCGCTGGCGGCCGTCCCCGGTCCCCCGGAGTCGGTGGTTTCCAATCCGGCGCCGGTGTTGCCGGCAACCAACACCGTCGGCCAGGTCGTCACCAGCGGTTCCACGGCCACGGTGGTTGCGTTCATGGCGCTCGTGCTGGCGATGGCAGCCCTGGCTCTCGCCCTGTTCCTGCGGTTCCGGAAGCAACCCCAAGGCGGCTCAGCGGATGGCTCATGCACGGACGAGTTGATGCGGACCCGGCTGGCCACCTACCTGACCACCGGCTCGATGATCTTCATCGCGGCCCTGGCGTGCCTGGTCCTGCTCGCCGCAGGCGTGAACGCCCTGCTCCCGCCGGTTACCACCGAGCGGACCACGCTGTTCTTTGATATCGTCAGGTTCGTCCTCACGGCGCTCTTGCCCGTGGTGGCCGGCTGGGTCGGCACCGTGCTGGCCTTCTATTATGGGCGGGCGAACTTCGAGGCTGCGAACCAGAGTGTGAGGGAAATGGCCAAGATCGTCAGTTCGAAGGACAAGCTGGCGTCCACGCCCGTCCGCGTTCTGGGCAAGACTCCGTCCGAGATCACCCTGCACAAGCTGAACACCACCGATCCCGCGGTGGCGAAGCAGACCGCGCTGAACGTGATCCGTGACGCTTTCCTGGATCCCAAGACGACAAAGCCCTATGAGCGCCTGCCCGTCGTGTTCTCCAACGAATGCCCCTACCTCGTGCTGCACCGCAGTTTCCTCACCGACTTCCTGCTGACGCAGAAGTCCGCCACGCCGCCGAAGGACGCGGCGGACTGCACGCTCGAGGAGCTGTTCAAGGCCTTGGACTGGCAGCCGGAACGCAGCTTCGTCTCGGTCGGACCCAACGCCACCGCGGCGGATGCCAAGGCCGAGATGGAGAAGGACAAGCGCTGCGCCGACGTGTTCAGCACGCAGGACGGCACGCCCGCCTCGACCGTGGTGCGTTGGATCACCAACGTGGACCTGCTCAAGGCCGCCGAGGTATAGGCTGGATGGGGGGAGTTGGATGACTCGCCTCCTGACGTCGGCGCCTACAAAGGGTAGGTGGCGCTGGAGGCCTCGCCTCCTGACGTCGGCGCCTACAAAGGGTAGGTGGCGCTGGATGAGTCGCCTCCTGACGTCGGCGCCTACAAGGTCAAGGCTGGGTGGGACGGGGTTGCGTCCCTTGGCCCGGCTTGGGAACCCGACGCCGGCAACAACGCCGCTCCCTCAATCACCCGAAGCACGCGGTCAGCGACCACGTTGCTGTGCGCTTCCTCGAGACCACTCGGCCAGCGGATCTCCAGTCGGTTGATGACGGAGTTGGTCCCCAGCCCGAAGTGCAGCCTCAGATCCTCGGCACTCTGGTAGCCCCTCCCGGCCCGCACTTCGTCCACCTGCGTCCGGCTCCCGGCCGTCAGGCTGACCACTGCGCCCACGGCGGAACGGTTGCTGCGGGTGCCCACGAGCTTGAGCAGCACCCAGTGATTCGTCGTGGCAGTCTCGTTGAGCGTCACGGTCGGTCGGCTGCGGGCGTTGAGCATCACCAGTTCCGGCTTCCCGTCGTTGTTCAGGTCGCCGAACACGGCGCCGCGGCTGCTTTCACGGCGGGCCAGCGCGGCCCCGCTGTCGGCGGTCACGTCGACGTACCGCCCCTGACGATAGGCGAAGAGCAGGCTGCGTTGTTTGTAGGTCGTGCTGCCGTCGTACAGCTCGACGGTATCCTGCAAATGGCCGGCCGCCGTGAACAACTCCCGGACCCCGTCATTGTCGAAGTCCACGAGGCCGCAGCCCCATGTCACCAGGGGCCGGGAACCCACGCCCGCCCCGGTTTCGACGGTTACATCCTGGAACTGCAGGGCGCCGCCGACCACGCCCAGGTTGCGGTACAGCGTGTTCACCTGGTTCTGGTAATCGGTGACGATGAGATCGAACCGGCCATCGCCGTCGTAATCGCCCGCATTGGAACCCATGGTGCCCTGCGGCTCGCCGTACTGGTCCACGGCGACTCCCGCCTGCAGGCCGATGTCCTCGAACGTCCCGTCGCGTCGGTTTCGGAACAGGTAGTTCTCCATCACATCGTTCCCCACGTAGATGTCGGTCCAGCCGTCCCGGTCGAAGTCCGAGCAAACCAGCCCCATGGCATAACCTTTATAGCGCCCGAGGCCTGACGGTCCGGTCACGTTCCGAAAGGTGCCGTCGCCCTGGTTCCGGAACAGCGCGTTCGCGACCATCGGATACGTCCGCGGGCTGCAATACACCGGCACATTCGCCTGAGAACATGGCCGGGCCGTCGCCGGGTCATAGGCCAGGTAGTTGCCCACAAAGAGATCCACGTGACCATCCCGGTCGTAGTCCAGAAACGCGCACCCTGCCCCCACACAGGTGGGCCCGAAGGAGGCCTCGCCAAGCCCGGCCGCCGCCGTCACGTCTCGAAACGTGCCGTTGCCAAGGTTCCGCAGCAGACGGTGGGCACCGTAGTTGGTGATGAACACGTCTTCGTTCCCGTCGTTGTCGTAGTCGGCAACCGCGCATCCCATCGCGTAGCCCGGAAGACCCACTCCGCTGGCGGCCGTCTGGTCCATAAAGGTACCGTCGCGGTTGTTCCGGTAGAGCGCGTTCGAAGGGGCTGCGTCGGTTGGCGGACTGCCCGGCAGGCTGCCGCCATTGAGAAACAGCAAATCGAGGTAGCCATCGTTGTCGTAGTCGATCAGGCCCAGGCCGCATGTGACCGTCTCGACAATGTGCCGTCGCCCGGAACTGCCGTCCCGATGGACAAACGCGATGCCGCCCGAATCGGTGATGTCACGAAAGCGGATCGGTGGGGCCGCCAGCAGCGCGGGTGTGCCTGGCCCGACGAGGAGGCAAGCCAGGATCACCGGCCGCGTGGCGGTCATGAACCTCCCAATCCAGGCAGCGCCCGGTCTCCGCACCGCGCCGGCCTCCGCGGGCAACCGCGTGCCCGCTCGGCCTGGCGGTGGTGCCTGGAGGAACCCCTTCATGTACTTTCCCTGATCACGGTGGCGTCATCAGACGCTGCAGTCGTTCCCGGAACACCTGGTTGGTCGGTGCCAGTTCGACGGCCCGCGTTGCGGCGCCTCGCGCCTCGTCAGGGTTCCCGTTTGCATACAGTGCCCATCCCAGCAAATCATAGCTCGCCGCGCTGGGCTGGACCGTCACCAGCCGCCGCGCGAGCGCGAGGGCCTCGGGCAATTCCTGCCGCGAACCGAGGTAGAACCGTGCCAGGTTGTTCAGCGCGGCGGGCTGGTTGGGATCAAGTTCGAGCGCGCGTTTCAGGGCCGACACTCCCGCGCTGGGATCCCGGAGCTGCAACCGCACCGTGCCGAGATTCAGCCAACCGGCGGCATCGTCAGGCCTCGATCGCGTCCGGCCCTCGTACAGGTCACGGGCTTCAACGAGGCGCCCGGCCTTCAGCAGCATGGCGCCGAGCCGCTCGTACGCGGTGCTCTCGGTGGGAGCGATGGCGATCGCCTGACGCAGATGCGCCTCCGCCCCGGGCCACTGTTGTTGCCGCGCCAGCAAGCCGGCGATTTCGACATGGAACCCTGCGGCCAGGGTGCGCATGAACCGGGCGTCGTCGTACGCGGTATTTCGGGAGTCCAACTCCGACCTCTCGCGTTCCTTCAACCGTTTGAAGGTGTCGAGCGAGCGGGCCGAACCATCGAGGTCATTTAACCGCGTTTGGGCCTGGGCCAACGCATAGAAGGCCCCGGCGAGGTTCGGGTCCAACTCACAGGCCTTCCCCAACTGAACGGCGGCCTCGGCGGCTTCGCCGGAATCGAGAAGCAACCGGCCCAGCACCAGCCGGGCGGCGGCGTCGCCGGGCGCCTGGGTGATGGCCACCTCGAGGGCACGCCGCGCGCCTTCCCGATCGCCCAATCGATCCAGCGCCATCCCCAACCGATAGTGGGCCGCCGGGCTTTGCGGCCGGACGGCGATCAGTTGCCGCAGACACGTCACCGCCTCGTCCATCCGATCCTGGAGGATCAGCAACTCGGCCAGGAACCCAAGGATCTCGGGTGGCGGCGAGCCCAGCTCGATCGCCCGTCGTGCCCAACGTTCCGCAGCCTCCTTGTTCCCCAACTGACTCTGCACGCGAGCCAGCGCATGACACCCCTCGGCCCCGTCCCCGAGCGGGCCTTCAGCCGCGGCAATCGCCGCCTGCAGGTAGGCTCGTTCGGCTCCCGGATGGAACGGGGGAAATCCCGGGACCTCCGCAGCTTCAGGGGAGCCGATGCCTGCGGCCACGATCGACAGAAGGAGCAACAGGCGAAAACGGTGGATCGTCCTGGGGCCGGTTGGGATCCCCGCGGCCCGTCGCGACTGGCCTGAATGGCGGCACGGCGACGCCATGGTCGTTTGGTTTCGAGCGGTGTAAGCGTGGTCATTTTCGCCATCAGGAGTCGCGTGTCGAGTCGGAACCGAGCTTCCGCCCGTTCTTGGGAAGCGATCTGTTCCTTTTGGACCTGCTCCGTGGCCATGAACCGTTGAGGAGCGCAGGCTTCAGCCCGCAGGGACGTTCCTGAGCTGGCGCGGCTTCCTGCGGACTGAAGTCCGCGCTCCTGGGGTAGCTCATCGCAAGTCCCCTTGGCCTCGCGGCCAGGCGCAGTGGCCATGAACCGATCCCGCCGGGTCAGGGGACCCGGCCTACAGGTAATAGACCCTGTGCCTCACCGGAGGGTGCATGCGTCCATGTCGGGCGCGCCGGAAGCGCCGGGCCACGGAGTGCCCGCCCTACCTACCTGGCGGGCGGTTCACGAAGAGCGAACTCGCGCCTGCCGTTCACCCCGGCATTCGCACAACTCGCCCCCGGATTTTGGCGGGCGGACCCAACTTTCTGCTGCGACCTAGGCGGGGATGTCGCCGATTGGTGGCGGGGAGTTTCGACCGATCGCCGCATGTCGCTGAGGATTGCCTCAAATATCCCGGGAACGGCCGGTCCGGTGGGGGGCGAATTCCGCCGATTCCGGGCTACAACGGAGCCCGGTGATCGTGAATTTCTGCCTTGCTATCAAAGACATGCGTCACAAGATTTTTGGCGAACCACACCATGGCCGTCTTGAATGCACGACCCCGTCAGGTGGGTGCTTGCCGGGTGACCGCAGCGTGGCGAAGCACAGACGGCATGGCTCTGAAGAAACTGATATGCAAAGAACAATCAAAGGTCTCGTCGTGGCCGTGGCAGCCCTGGCTGCCTACCACGTCGGGGCCGCGACTCCGACGCTGACCGGCGTCGATGTCGGGAGTCCTGCCATGCCCGGGTCGGTAACGACCTCGGGTGGCAAGATCACCGTCGTCGGCGGTGGCAGCGACATCTGGAACAACTCCGACAACTTCTTTTACGCCTACTTCGAAGTGACCGGCGACTTCGATTATGTCGTGAAGGTCGAGAGCCTCGCCGGAAACGCCGGCGATGGCGGCTGGGCCAAGGCCGAGCTCATGGCCCGGCAGGCGGAAGACTGGGGCCCGGGCATTGGTCTCGTGCCTGCTGGCGGCGACCCGCACATCTCGAACATGACCACGCGTCCGTCCTCGGACACCCCGGCCGGCGGTTCAGCCGGTGTGAACTACCGCGGCCCGCAGTGGCGCGCCATCCGTGACAACGCGTCCTCCTGGACGACGCCGAACCCGGTGGTCAGGCCCAACATGCCGAACAACTGGGTGCGCATGGAGCGCGTCGGCAGCGTGCTCTACATGTATTGGAGCGACGACGGCACCACCTGGCAGATGTACAATCCGTTCTCTCCGCAAGGTTGGGATACCGCGGGTTCCTGGCCTCCCGGCACGGACAGCGCCTCGGTCTCCGTCTTCAACGAGGCCTGGCCTGCCAAGATCCTCCTGGGTCTGGCCGTGACCGCCCACGCGGACTCCTACACCTCGGAAGCCGTGTTCAGCAATTTCCAGGCTTACACGCCGGTCCCGATCGCCATCACCCAACAACCGGCGGCGACCGTTGCCATCGCGGCCAATAGCAAACTGGAACTGAGCGTGGGGGCGACGGGTGATCCCGTGCACTACCAGTGGCGCAAGAACGGCGATCCCATTCCGCGCGCCGTCGGTCCGACCTACACCGTGGACCTCGCGCAGACGACCGATTCCGGCACCTATACCTGCCGCGTGTTCGGTGGTGGCAAGGAGATCATCAGCTCCGCTTCGGCCGTGACGGTGACCGTGGATACCACGCCGCCGACGATCGTCGAGGCCAGGCCGCTGGCCAGCCAGACCAGCGTCCAGGTGACCTTCTCCGAACCCGTCACCGCCGCCACCGCGAACGTGGCCGCCAACTATAAGCTGACCCCCGCAGTCGCCGTGAACACCGCGGCGCTCTCGGCCGACGGGTTCAGCGTGGTGCTGACCACGGCCGCCCAGGCGCTCAACACCGTCTACACCCTCACCGTGAACAACGTGAAGGACACCGGCGGGAACACCATCGCCACCGACAGCAAGGTGAACTTCACCTCCGTTTCCCTGCTCAAGGGCTACGCCTTCTACGAGCGCTGGGATGACGCCAACGGCGACATGGGTGACCTGAACGCGTTCGACACCGCCCTCACCGACGGGACCGCCCGGGCGCCAGACGTCACCTCCATGGTCAGCCAGTTCGGCGGACCCTGGGGCGCCACCGACAACTACAACGCCCGCGTCCGCACTTACTTCACGCCCGCCACCGCCGGCAACTATGTGTTCTTCGTCTCGGCCGACGACAACGCCAAGGTTTATCTGAGCACCGACGACAAGCCGGCCAACAAGAAGCTCATCTGCGTCGAGAGCGGTTGGAGCAACCAGTACCAATGGACCGCTCCCGGTGCGGGATCGGCGGACGACAAGCGCTCCGACGTGTACAGCGGCACGCAGTGGGAGAACTTCAACACCATCACCCTGCAGGCCAACAAGACGTACTACATGGAAGTGCTGTGGAACGAAGGCGGCGGCGGCGACGGTGCCGACGTGACCTTCATCAAGGAAGGCGATGCCGATCCTGCCAACAGTACCGACGGCATGTTCATGCGGGGCGACCGCATCAGTTGGTTCGAGTCGGTGGACGTGCTCCCGCCGATCATCGACACGCACCCGGTGGACAACGTGACCATCGACGCCGGCGGCACCGCCACCCTCTCGGTGGTGGCCCATAACCCCGGGGCGGCGGCCCTCAGCTATCAGTGGCAGAAGAACGGACGCGACATCCCCGGCGCGACCAGCAAGGACTACACGATCTCGAACGCCGGCATGGACGATGTCGGCCAGTACTGGGTCAAGGTGAGCAATCCCAAGGCCTCGGTGACCAGCGGCCAGGGATCGCCCAACCCCACGGTGGTCCTCGTCAAGGCGACCGGCGTGTTCAACATCGAAGCGGAAGACTTCGACTATGACAACGGCCAGACCAAGGCCGAGGCGAGTACCATGCCGTACATGGGCGGCGCCTACGACGGACTGACCGCCATCCGCGGCGTCGACTACAACAACGCCGACGATCCCAACAACAACCAGGAAAACGGCCATCCGTACTACCGCTACGGCGGTGATCTGAGCGTTGCCGGCCAAAACGCCACCATGGCCCGCGAGGTTCCCGGCGGCCTGTTCGCCAGCACCCGCATGGGCGAGTGGACCATGACCGCCAACTACAAGATTGGCTGGATTGGCACCGGCGATTGGGGCAACTACACCCGGACCTTCCCGACCCCGGCGAAGGACTACTACGTGTTCGCGGCCCAATCCTACGACGGCGTCAACGCCAACCAGTTGGATGGCACGTTGGGCCTGGTCACGGCGGGTGTTGGCACCGCCAACCAGACCGTCCAGACCATCGGGCGCTTCAACGCCTACGGCACGGGCGACTGGAGCCGCAACAGCCTCGTCGCACTCACCGATGATTCCGGAGCGATGAAGAGCGTGAACATGGGCGGCAAAGCCACCATTCGCTGGACCTACAACAGCGGCGATGCCGAGTATCTCGTCTTCGTTCCTGTCGACCAGGGCGGCGGCGGTGGAGAGCCCAAGATCACCAGCATCGTGAAGAACGCCAACGGCTCGATCACGATCACCTGGGAAGGTGGCGGGACCTTGCAGGCCGCGGAGTCCGTCCTTGGCCCGTGGGTCGACGTCACGGCGACGTCGCCCTACACCGTGACTCCGACTCAGCAGATCCTCTTCGGACGCATCAGGAAGTAACCGGGTGGGTCCTGGTTCAACCGCGCAGGAGGCCGGGCGAAAGCCCGGCCTCTTTTTTCGTTGTCCAGGGTGGGCTCTTGGCCGGGTTGGTGGCGGGAGGGGCCTCACGGACGCACCAAGACGCGGAGAGAACTGTTTGGGGAGGCTGTGCCGACCCGTGAAGACGACCGCCGAGCCTGGACGGCTCCCCGCAGCGCCGCCCCGCCTGGGCGATCCACGGCCACCCGCTTAGATACAATACGGATACCGCTGCGGCCGGGCCAGGAGGCGATTCGCGGCCTCGTCCCCAATCACCTGTTCCCGTTCTCCGTCCCAGCGGAGCTTCCGACCCAGCTGAAAGGAGAGGTTGCCCAAGATACAGAGCGTGCCCGCCCGGTGCGCGGGTTCGATGTCCATGATGGGCGGGCGGCCCGTTCGGATGGCCTCAAACCAATCCTCCTTGTGGTTCATGTTGTAGTCGACGTGCCTGGTGATGTGGGGCACGTGTACTCCGCCCGTCGGCACCTGGAACTCGTGCGCCTTCTTCATTGGGTCAACCTGGGTCCCGTCGCGGCTGACGACCAGGAGGTCCTTGTCTCCGTGAAACACGATCCCGAAGTCCTCACGACCGCGCTTGTCCCCGGGTTGCTCCCAAATCAGCGTCCAATCGGGATCCTTGAACGTGTAGACCACCTTCATTTCGGGCGGACAATCCCAAATTCCGGCAGGGGGTGGCGTTCCGGTCGCTTCGATGGACACCGGGTGCTGGTTGTCCGCCTCGAGGCACCACCGGATCACGCTGAACACATGCGCCCCACGATCGCGAATGACGCCACCTCCCGATTCCATCACCCATCGGAACGTTCCGGGGCAGTACGCCTTGTTGTAAGGTCGCCAGGGCAGCGGGCCGAGCCAGAGGTCCCAATCGAAGCCCGCCGGCGGTGCGGAATCGGGTTCGAGGCCGCCCACGGGGTTCAAGCTGTGCCAGCACGTGACGGTGTGGACGCGACCCAGCATGCCGTTCCGAATGTAGGTACAAGCCGCATGCGCCGGTCGGGCGGAGCGTCCCTGGGATCCTACCTGAACCACGCGCTTGGAGCGGCGTGCCGTCTCCACCATGGCGCGTCCGTCCCGGAGGGCCACGGAGGCCGGCTTCTCCACGAACACATGCTTGCCGCTCTCGCAGGCATGGATGCATTGCACGGGGTGCCAGTGATCCGGTGTGGCGATGACGACGGCGTCGATGTCCTTTCGCTCAAGCAGGTGGCGGTAGTCCTGGTACGGAGTGACACCGGGGCCGGCCTCATCAAGCGCCCGGGCCAGGCGCGCTTCGTCCACTTCGCCGGCTTCACGGAACAGCTTCATGTTCTTCAAGTGCGCGGTGCCCATGCCGCCCACGCCGATGTGGCCGATCGTCAGTCGGTCGTTCGCGCCCTGGGCCCGGGCGGGAACAAGTGCGGGCAGGGTGGCGAACGCGGTTGATGCCGCGAGAAACCGGCGACGCGTCATCACACCTCCGCGTACGCCGGGTGAGTGGCGAGGATTGATCATGCTGGTGTTGTGAAGGTGTGCGAAAGCCGGTCCGGTGGCAAGACGCCCCGTCCGCACTCCCCCCCTGCTTGGCCGGAGTTCACGAACCCCGCGGAGGCGGAGGCGTGGGCTGGCCGGCTTTGGGTTGTCCGCCATCCGGGCTCGTTCCCTGACCATCGCCCTGCAGGCAACGGCGTGCGGACTGCAGTTGGTCCGGCTTCCCCAGAAGCAGCACCTGGTCGCCGGCCTGGAGTTCCTCGTCGGCGCCCGGATTGATGATACTCGCCCCCTTGCGTTCGATCGCGACGATGCTGGCGCCGGTTCGCGTGCGGAGCTCGAGCTCGCGGATGAGCCGTCCGCCCGCAGGTGAGTCGTCGGTGATGCCGACGGGTTCCAACGCGGCCTCGCGCAGCACCAGTTTCAGCGCCGGGGGCGGTTCCTCAGGACGCGGGGCGGGGGGTTGGGCAAAAGTGTCCTGCAAGGCCACCTGGGCCTTGGAATAGACCCGGATGAACGAGCGCCGCAGCAGCCAGCTGATTGCCGCCGCGATCAGCAGCAGGACGATCATGAGTTTCACGGTCGGCAGCAGCGCCGAGCTGAGCACGATGACGTACATCGCCAGCGTCACCGTCCCGGCCATCGGAATGACCTGGGCCACCACGGCCCGGATGGCCGGTGCCCGTGCCCCGGCGTTGGCACCGGTCACCTTGAGTTCTGCGATGAGGAGGCCCAGGGCCTGGAGCTTGCGAACCGTGGCGATGAACATCGGGAGCGACAGCACCGCGGCGGTGAGCCAGATCAGTGCCTTGTGCCAGTCGCCGTCCAGGTCGAGATCCCGGATCCACGCCGGCGGGCGTTGACCCAGGTACGCCGCCACTGCGAATACGGCGGTGATGAGCGCCGCGTTCAGCGCCATTTGGGCGGTCCACTTCCGGATCAGCTTCGTCGCCATGCTGGGCTGACGCTGCCCCAGCCGTCCCACCCAGCTCGTGTAGAGCGAAAGCGTGTTGGCCAGCGGAGCCGGCGCCGCCGCGTCGAACCACGCCACCGCCTGGTCCGCGCCGCGGATCAAGTACGGCGTCAGTAACGTGGTGATTGCCGACACCGCCACGGCGATGGGATAGAGGAACTCGCTGGTCACCCCGAGGCTGACACCGAGCGACGCGATGATGAACGAGAACTCGCCGATCTGGGCGAGACCCATGCCGACCCGCAGCGAGGTGCGCGTGTCGTTGCCTCCCAGGAAGGCGCCGGCGGAACAGGTCAGGACCTTTCCCAGCACCACGGCAATCGTGATGACCAGCACCGGTTGCCAGTGTTCGATCAACATCGCCGGATCGATCAGCAAACCGATCGCGACAAAGAAGATCGCGCTGAACATGTCGCGCACCGGCTCCAACAGGGCTTCCACACGATGGAGTTCCCGGCATTCGGCGATGACCGCCCCGATGACGAAAGCGCCCAAGGCCACGCTGTAGCCCAGCCGCGCCGCCAGCAGGGCCACGCCGAAACACAGCCCCAGGATCGTAATGATGAGCATCTCGTTGCTTCGGAAACGCGCCACGTAGGTCAGCAGTCGCGGCACGGCAAGCAACCCGATGACCAGGGTGACCGTCAGGAAGATCGCCAGCCGTCCCAGCGTGAAGCCCACATCCGAAACGCTCAGGTGCCCGGTCATGGCGATGCCCGAGAGCAGGGCGATCATGGCGATGCCGAGGATGTCCTCGACGATGAGGATCCCGAAGATCAGCTCCGCGAACCGCTCCTTCATCTTCCCGAGTTCCCCCAGCACCTTGATGATGACCGTGGTCGAGGACATCGAGAGCATCGCGCCCAGGAAGATGCTGTCGAGCAGCCGCCAGTTGAAGAACCGGCCGATCTCATACCCGGCCCAGAACAGCAGCAGGATTTCGAGAAGCGCCGCGATCAGGGCCGGCACCCCGACGCGGGTGAGTTTCCGCAAGCTGAACTCGAGTCCGAGCGAGAACATCAACAGGATCACGCCCAGTTCGGAGAGGGTGTTGATGGTTGCCTCGTCGTGGATCAGGGGAAACGGCGGTGTGTGCGGCCCGATGATGACGCCCGCAAGGATGTAGCCGAGCACCACCGGTTGCTTGAAACGGTGGAACACGATCGTCACCAGTCCGGCGACGATCATGACGACGGCGAGGTCCTGCAGGAAATCGGCCGAGTGCATGGTTCCGCGGCGAGTGGGCTTGGCAACGCGGGGCTCGCTCCGTCCCAGCCGGCCTGCTCGTTGTTGGGGAGCGGCGCCGAAGCCCCCGTGTGCTGCGGAGCTTAGGCCATGAAGCGCTTCCGGGCTAACGCGAACTTCGATTTCGAGCCGATGGGGTCGCCCCTGGGCCCGAGGCCATGCGGGAAAACCAGGCGCCTGTCATTTCCGGCAGGGAGTGCCGACCCCGTCCGGAGTCGCGAAGCGTTTGGAGCGCGGGGGTTCACCCCCGCTGTGCGGAGGCGGTTCATGTAGACACAGGCGAAACAACCACCGGCGGGCCGCGGAGTGCCCGCCTTACCTCGCGCCGGGACGGGGGACCCGGCCGCCAGGTGGTTGTAGGCCCGGTGCTCTTGACCCCCCCCAAAAAAGCGCCGCTGAAGCGGACGCACTCCAGGCGCTTCGCGCAGCTCCCATGTCCGTCCGGAGTCGCGAAGCGTTTGGAGTGCGGGGGTTCACCCCCGCTGTGCGGAGGCGGCTCATGCAGACACAGGCGAAACAACCACCGGCGGGCCGCGGAGTGGCCGCCCTACCTCGCGCCGGGACGGGGGACCCGGCCGCCAGGTGGTTGTAGGCCCGGTGCTCTTGACCCCCCCCAAAAAAGCGCCGCTGAAGCGGACGCACTCCAGGCGCTTCGCGCAGCTCCCATGTCCGTCCGGAGTCGCGAAGCGTTTGGAGTGCGGGGGTTCACCCCCGCTGTGCGGAGGCGGCTCATGTAGACACAGGCGAAACAACCACCGGCGGGCCGCGGAGTGCCCGCCCTACTTCGCGCCGGGACGGGGGACCCGGCCGCCAGGTGGTTGTAGGCCCGGTGCTCTTGACCCCCCCCAAAAAAGCGCCGCTGAAGCGGACGCACTCCAGGCGCTTCGCGCAGCTCCCATGTCCGTCCGGAGTCGCGAAGCGTTTGGAGTGCGGGGGTTCACCCCCGCTGTGCGGAGGCGGCTCATGCAGACACAGGCGAAACAACCACCGGCGGGCCGCGGAGTGCCTGCCCTACCTCGTGC
>CAZHUS010000034.1:0-10584 GCA_964535555.1 uncultured Verrucomicrobiota bacterium | reverse complement strand
AGACACAGGCGAAACAACCACCGGCGGGCCGCGGAGTGCCTGCCCTACCTCGTGCCGGGACGGGTCGGATTTTCGCCTACTTCACTTTCCATTCGAGGATGCCCCCGGAAAACCCGGGACGCAGCTTGGCCTCGATCCGCAGGCCGTCGGTGGCAACGGGCGTGAAGCTCACGGCGTTGTACTGGTCCTTCGCCACGCCGAAGTCGCCCGTGGCAGCCACCGGAACCCAAGCGCCGTCACGGCGTGCCAGCAACCGCCAGCGCTCCGGCACGCGACACTGGCCGGTCCCGGTGTCGTCGAACCAGTACACCTCCACCTGGGACACGGTGCCCGCGGGCGCGAGGTCGCGTTCAATCCACTCGGCCGTTCCCCGATGATCCCACCAGGTGAATCGCGGGATCGTCTGGTCACCGGAATTCCGCGGCTCGCCCTGGTCGCACACGGCCATGAGATCGTCGTGCTCCCAGCATTGCGAGGCCCGCACCGTCCGCTTCGGGGCTTCCTGCCAGGTCCGCGCGTCGGGGCCGTCACCAATGACCGGGAAGGACGCAATGCGCAGCCGCGCCGCACCCATCGGGATCAAGGTGATCTCCTCGACCGGTTCCTCGGACCGGACCGGGCTGTCCTGCACTTCACGAACCAGGCCCTTCTCATCGAGGGTCCACGGAGGAATCCGCCGCGCCTTGGTCCGGAGTTGAATGGGGACGGCATCCCACCGGAACGGCTGGTTGTCCTCGGGCCAGGGCTGGCTCACGGCTTCGAACGCCCCCGCGGGGTCGCTGGTACGGAGCACGAGTCCGTAATTCCAGGGTGAATCCGGAAGGATATCGAACGCGGGCCAGCGATCCGTTCCGCCGTGCCGGACGTACTTCTCGCGGATTCGAACCGAGTACGTGAGCGGTCCGCGGTCCACGGAAACGGTCTGGCGATTCCGGGTCCAGGTACGCAAGCGAACCTGCATGGGCAGTTCGAGCCGGACGGTGTCGCCCGAGCTCCAGGTACGCTCCAGGCGGATGTAGGTGGACGGCTTGGCGTCCGTCCTGAGTGTCTCGCTGTTCAGGGAAAGCCTGGCGTTCTCGCACCACGCCGGGACGCGGAGGTAAAGCGGGAAACGGACTGCTTTCGGCGTGGAGAGCTTCAACGAGATCGCGTCCTCGAAGGGGTATCGGGTCTCCTCCGCGAAAGTGACCTCGACGCCGTCGCCGACTTTGGCGGTGACGCGGCTGGGGGCGTACATGACGGCTGCGAGTCCGTTCCCGGCGGTGGCCATCCAGAGGTGCTGCACGTAGTAAGGCCAGGCGTGGCCGGCATTGTGCTGGCAGCACCGGTGGTCGTGCGGGTCCATGCAGTACATGGGACCGCCGTTTTGGATGCCCGGCGACTTGCTCACGTGGTCGCTCTGCGGCTGGTTGGGCGCGGTGAGATAGCGAAGGCCCTTGAGGTCGGCGGGCATCGACGCCGGCATGCTGTTGAAGGCCACGTTTTCGCACTGGTCGGCCCAGCGGCTGTCGCCGGTCATGGCCAGCAGCAACTCATCCGAAAGCATCTCCTCGGCGATCCCGCAGGTCTCGATCGCCTGACGCGGGCCGGTGTAACCCGGCCGGCAGTTCTCGTCCGAGCCGTACATGCCGCCCGGCACCTGTCCGTATTGATCACGCAACTCGGTCCAGACGCGTTCGGTGGCCGCCAGGTGCTTGGGATCGCGCGAGAGCAGGTGGTACGTTGCCGGCTCACGAAAGCCCTGGGCGAGGTTGACGTTGTGCCAGTTGATGATTCCGGTGTCCCAGCGTGCCGCATGGCGGTGGGTGCGGTGCGCCAGTTCGAGCAGCCACGGTTCCGCGGTGCGATTGTAGAGCCAGTAAATGCTGTAGAGTTGATCGCCGGCACGCATCTTGGGCCAGTACCCCACCAGGAAACGGTCCTCCGGCACGGCAGCGAGGTACTTGAAGTACCGCGTCATGAGCGCGATCACGCGCGGATCTCCCGTCTGCTCGTGGAAAGACTGGAGGCAAAAAAGCATGATCATGTTCGGCCACAGGTCGTCGCGTCCGCGGAGGTCGGTGGCGAGACCCGAACGGCCCTCGCCCGGGCCGAACCAGCCGTCGGGTTGCTGGCTCTGGATCGCGCCTTCGATCCAGAGGCGCGCCTCGTTCATGATCCGCTCGTTCCCCAACAGGTAACCGCAATCCTGAAAGCCCTTCAGCCAGTACGGCACCTCTTCCCAGCCGCGCTCACCGCGGCCGGTGGGACTGAGCCAGGCGTTGTTCTCCTTCTTGAGGAAGTCGCTGATCTCGGTGAGGTGGCCATGAAAGCCGTCGGCCTGCAGTTCGAGGATCCGGCGTGTCCAGCCTTCCGGGCGTACGGCGCCCACCGGGAGCTTGATGAATGAACTGGGGAGCAGGGGGGCCCGGTTGCCGACGTAGATGGAATTCGCAGGTTCCAGCGGGGGCCGCGGCATCACCCTCGTGCTGTTCGAGGCGTCTCCAGCGCGGAGGGCAGGCAGCAAGGTGGAGGATTGGACCAGGATCACTGCCAGACTCACGCGGAGGGAACGGCAGAAAAGCGAGCGGACGAAGACGAATTTCATGAGCAAAACAGGGGCTGCGCTGTGTCCGCGAGTTATCGGGGCACCTCACCTTCAAGTCAAGCGAGCGCCTGCTGGTCTCTCTCGCTCCGAGCTGCGGCAGGCTTCCGATGAACCCAAGTCAGGTCGGGCGGGCACTCCGCTGCCCGCCGAATCCCTCGTCCCTCAGCCACGTAGGGCGGGCGAGAACCGGCGGGCAACGGAGTGCCCGCCCGACCTGGAGCGACAGGTCGATGGCCGGGTATTTGTTGGTGGATGTCGCCACGGCTTGCGCCGGGGCCTCGAATCCCCAAAGGTACGTACCATGCATGACGGTCCTCTGCCCAACGGCGTGCAGACTCCTTCGAATCGCCGGGGTCTACGCTGGCTCGTGCTGGCGTGTGCCCTGGTCTTGTGGCCGTGCCTGGTGAGCGCCGCCAGCGCCTCTGCGGCCGGTTCAGGTGCCTTTCCCCCCTCCCTCGAGAGTTATGATGACGCGCACCTGCCGGGCCTCTGGGACGTCCTCAAGCACCGCGCCGCCCGACACCCGTTCAATCTGTGGGCCACGGCGTTTTTCTTGGGCGCGATCGTGCACACGTTCCTGACGCATCGATTCCGACACCTCGCCCATGTGCTCGAACACCGCAACGCGGAGCGCGTCAAGGCCGCCGCGGCCGCCGGGGAACCAGGCCCGTTCAACCAGGTCAGCGCTGGCGGGCGGTTCTTCCATTTCCTCGGCGAGATCGAAGCCGTGTTCGGCATCTGGATCGTTCCGTTGCTGGTGACGATGTACTTCATGGTGGGGCGCGAAGCTGCCGTCGCTTACATCAACCACCGGGTAAACTACTCCGAGGCGGTCTTTGTGGTCGTCATCATGGCCATCGCCTCGACACGCCCCATTCTGGCCCTGGCGGAGAACAGTCTCCGGGTGCTGGCCCGGCTGGGTGGGGAGCGACCCGTGGCGTGGTGGCTGGCCATCCTGACCGTGGGCCCGTTGCTGGGCTCCCTCATCACCGAACCGGCGGCCATGACCATCTGCGCGTCCCTGCTCGGCCGGAAGGTGTACGCGCATGGACCCGGTTCACGCCTGGCGTACGGCACCCTCGGCCTGCTCTTCGTGGCGATTTCCATCGGGGGCACCCTGACGCATTTCGCCGCGCCGCCCGTCCTGATGGTGGCCGCCGCATGGGACTGGGATACCCCGTTCATGCTGGTGCATTTCGGCTGGAAGGCGGTCATCGGCATCCTGTTGGGCGTGGGCTCTTACTTTCTGATCTTCCGGCGTGAACTGCTGGCGTTGGGCGGGGGTCGGGCCGACACCACCGCCGACGCCAGACCCACGGCCTCGATCCCGTTGTGGGTGACCGTGGGGCACCTGCTGTTCCTCGTCTTCGCCGTGTGGCACTCCCACAACACGCCGTTCCTGCTGCTCGAGTTGATGTTCTTTCTCGCCTTTGTCGAGGTGACGGAGGACTTCCAGACCCAGTTCACCTTGCGACCGCCGTTGCTGGTCGGGTTCTTCCTGGCTGGCCTGGTCATCCATGGCGGGTTGCAGCAATGGTGGATCGCCCCGGTGCTCAGCCGCCTGGGCGAACTGCCGCTGATGCTGGGCGCCATCGTGTTGACGGCCTTCAACGACAACGCCGCCATCACGTATCTCTGCACCCTGGTGCCGAGCTTCACCGAGGGAATGAAGTACGCCGCGGTCGCGGGGGCTGTTACGGGTGGCGGCCTCACGGTCATCGCCAACGCGCCGAACCCGGCCGGCCAATCGATCCTCGGGAAGCACTTCAAAGACGGCATCAGCGCCCTCGGATTGTTGGGAGGCGCCCTGCTGCCAACGATCCTTGCCGCGCTCTGCTTCTGGCTGTTTCGGTCCTGAGCGGGTCACGCGGAGTTCGACAAAGGCGGCTCGGAGGCGCATCTTGATCGCGACCCTCATGAAGCCGACCTTGCCGCTCAACCTCCGTCGACCACGCGCTTTCACGCTGATCGAGTTGCTGGTGGTGATTGCCATCATCGCCATTCTCGCCGGGCTGTTGCTGCCCGCCCTGGCGCGGGCGAAGGAAAAGGCCAAGGCGATCAAGTGCACCAGCAACGAGAAGCAGATCTCGTTGGGATATCTGCTGTACGCCGACGACCACGGGGATTTCCTGCCGGTGGCCGGACATCCGGAACCCTCGATGGGGGCCGGTTGGGTGGCACCGAGCCGTTGGTTCCACGAGATCAGCATCTACATCGCGCGGGCCGAGACGAACTACAAGAGCCTGGTGGCAAAAGGCAAGGTTGTGGTCTGCCCCTCGGCCCGCATCGACAAGTCCATTCCGGATACAATTCCCGGCTTCGAAGGGTACGGCGGTTACGGGCACAACTGGGCGTACCTGGGCTACACCCCGGACAACGCCGACCGGAAGCTGGCCCGCCAGAAGATGTCGGCCATCACGAAACCCGTCGAGACTGCCATGAACGGCGACAGCCTGGACCCGGGGCCCGGCATCAATTGGTGGGACTACGGTTACATCGATCCGCCGAGCGTGACGAAGGACTTTCCCTACATCCGCCATGGCAAGGGCGGATTTTACGCCTGGGCCGACGGCCATGTATCGCTGGGCCGGTGGAGCGACATGTCGAGCGGGAAGGAGGGCCGGCTCGACTGGTATTACCAGCTCACGCCCTGAGCCGGGCTCGGCGCCGGGAGCCGGCGTGCGTGCCTCATTTGTCGAGCAACGCCTTGCGGGCGGCTGCCAGTTCCCGGCGTTGAGACTTGTCGATCACCGGGAAATCCACGCCGATGGTGGCGAGGGCTTCGATGACGGCGGCGGCCACCACGATGCGCGTAAACCACTTGTGATCGGCAGGCACCACGTACCACGGGGCCGCCTCGCTGGCCGTCTCGCGGATGGTGTCCTCGTAGGCCTGCATGTACTCGTCCCAAAAGGCGCGTTCCTGCGCGTCGGCGGCGGAGAACTTCCAGTTCTTCTCCGGGTTGTCGAGACGTTCGAGGAACCGGCGCTTTTGTTCCTTTTTGGACACGTGCAGGAAGAACTTGCGGATGAGGACCCCGTTACGGCTGAGGTAACGTTCGAAGTCGCGGATGTCCTCGAAACGCTCGTCCCAAATGCGCTTGCCGACGAGTTGCGGAGGAAGCTTCTGGCGGTGCAACAACTCGGGGTGGACCCGCACCACCAGGGTCTCCTCGTAGTAGGAGCGATTGAAGATTCCGATACGGCCGCGCTCGGGCAGGTGCCGCAGGCAGCGCCAGAGGTAGTCGTGGTCCAGTTCCTCGCTGGTGGGGGCTTTGAAGGAAAAAACCTGGCAGCCCTGGGGATTCACGCCCGACATCACGTGCTTGATGGTGCTGTCTTTGCCGGCGGCGTCCATCGCCTGGAAGATCAGCAGGACGGCCCAACGATCCTGGGCGTACAACCTCTCCTGCAGGGCGGCGAGGGCTTCGACCCCGGTTTGCAGGGCCTCCCTCGCCCGGGCCTTGTCTTCGTCCTTCAAATGCAGGGTCTCCTCGGGATCGACGTCCTTGAGACGGAACTTGCGACCGTCGGTGACCGCGAATGGCCGGGTAATCACCCGGCATTGCTTCAGGATGTGCTTGAATTTCAGCATGGCGCGCTCGGGTTTCGGAAAACACGACTGGACGGTGCTGTGGTGTATAGGGCGGCCGTCCGGGAAAGGCGAGCTTGTTCGGCCCGGCGAGAAAAGAGGTGCAAGGCAACGAGGCGTTTTCTAGCGTGACTCCATGGACGCGCTATTGAAGCTCCTTCAGAACAACGCGGCAGCCACGCCCGCCCGGCTGGCCGCGATGCTCAACCTGTCCGAAGCCGAGGTGACGGCCCGCATCAAGGCCTATGAAGCGGAGCAGGTGATCATCGGCTACCGCACGATTCTCAACGAGGAGAAGCTCGGCGTCGAAACCGTCCGGGCCGTCATTGAAGTGCGGATCACCCCCGAGCGCGAAGGCGGTTTTGATCGCATCGCGGAGCGGATTGCCAAGTACGACGAGGTGCGTGCGTGCTACCTGATGTCGGGTTCGTACGACCTGCTGGTCGAGGTGGACGGGACCGACCTGCGGCAGGTGGCCATGTTCGTTTCCCAGAAACTGGCGACAATCCAGGGAGTCCTCTCGACCGCGACCCATTTCATTCTGAAGCCGTACAAGGAGCAGGGCGTGCTGACCAAGCGCGAGCGGCACGAGGAGCGGCTTGCGGTCGCGCCTTGAGGTCCCGCGGGCTGGTGTCGCCGAAAGGGCGGAACCGCGCGACGCCTCCGGAGCCGGGTACTACCTGGGGCCGGCCTTCGGTCCCACGAACCGCGCCACCATCCGTATCCCCGGCGGGGTGAGGTTCCCGATCGAGACCCGGTCCCCGTGCAAGGAGATGATACGCTCCGCCAGGGCCGGGGACAGGCCCAGGTCGCCACCCGGGGTGACCGTGCGGCCGACGGCCAGCAGGTCGAAAAAGCGCGGCAGCATCGCCGGGTCAACCGTTCGTCCGCGAGTGCGGCTGCCCGCAGGGCGAGTTCGCCGTTGGGCACCGGGCGCACCTTGTGGCCGTGGGCCTTGAGCAGGTTGCCGAGCAGTTCCAGGTTGGCGGGCGTGTCGTCGACGATCAGGATGCTCCCGAGGAGGAGGGTGGCCGCGGGACCGCGGGCGCGTTGGGGGCGCCGGACGCGAGGAGCAGTTGCAGGCTCTCGTAATCGTAGCCTTCGAGGCACCGTCGGAGTTGCCGCCCCACCGCGGCATCATGGCTGGCCACCTGCGCGATCAACTCGTGCATGTCGTCATAGTCGGCGCGCGAGGTGGCCTCTCCGAGGGCCCTGACCAACTCCGGAGGAACGGCCGTGAGTGCCAAAGGCGAAAGGGGCGTGCCGGGGCGTTCCGGGTGGGTGCCGTCGGTGTCGGCGCTGACAGGCGACCCGTCGTCCTGAACGTAGGTCACGCCCGCCAGCTGTGCGATGCTGTCGAACAACTCGACGTCGTGAAACGGCTTGGTGAGAAATCGGTCCGCGCCTGACTCCAGGGCGCGCTGCTTGTCCGGCTCGAAAACCGTCGCGCTCAGCGCGATCACCTTGATCGCAGGGCCCCGCGACGCCCTCAGGCGCGCCAGGAACTCATAGCCGTCCATGCCCGGCATGCGCAGGTCCAGGAGTACGACGTGCGGATGCCACGTTTCGCATTGGGTCAGCGCTTGCTCGCCATCGTGCGCCGAACCCACCTGGAAGCCGACGGGAATCAACAAGCGGGCCAACAGTTCGCGATTGTCCGCTTCGTCGTCCACCACCAGCACGCGGCAGGTCTGGTCCGCCGCCAGGTGCCGCCCGCGGGGCGAGGGACGGGAAGCCGGCGGCGTCGCGCCCGGGGCGGGGGTGCCGACCCGGACCTCGAGGCGGAAGGTCGAGCCCACGCCGGGAGCACTGACGACGGTCAGCTCGCCGCCCATCAGCCGCGCGAACTCGCGGCTGATCGCCAATCCCAGGCCCGTGCCTCCCGGCAGCCGCCGGCCCGCCTCGGTTTGGTGGAAGGCGCGGAAGATGCCCTCGAGCTCGTGCGCGGCAATGCCGATGCCGGTGTCCTCGACCTCGGCCCGCAGACGCCAGCCACCCGCCAACTCGGGTTGGGCGCTCACCCGCAAGGTAATGGAGCCGTCCGCCGCCGTGAACTTCACCGCGTTGGCCAGCAGGTTGCTGAGGATCTGCCGCAACTTCGTTTGATCCGCCACCACCGCGGCGGGCAGGGTGGTTACCTGCTCCACGCGGAGGCGAACGTTCCGGGCTCGCGCCCGCGGACCGAACAGCCGCTCCAAGTCGGCCAGCATCAGCTCGAGGTCGAAGGTGCCTGGGTGAAGCGTCAGGCGGCCGGCTTCGATCCGGGCCATTTCGAGGAGGTCTTCGATGATCGCCAGGAGGTGTTCCCCATTGCGCATGACGGCTGCGAGATGCTGGCGTTGCCCCGGCGTGGTCTGGGAATCCCGGAGCAGCAGCTGGGAAAACCCCAGGATCGCGTTCATCGGGGTGCGGATCTCGTGCGACATGTTCGCCAGGAAGACGCTCTTGGTCCGGTTCGCGGCGTCGGCAGCCTCCTTGGCCCGCACCAGTTCCTCCGCGACGTGGCGGCGTTCGGTGATGTCCTCCTTGTACGCGACGAAGTGGGCGGCCCGCCCGGTGGCGTCCAGGATCGGGGCGATGGCGCCGAGTTCCCAGAACTGCGAGCCGTCCTTGCGCCGGTTGCACAACTCCCCGCGCCAGGTCTTCCCCGCACGGAGGGTTTGCCAGAGGGCCTCGTAGAAGGAGCGGTCGTGCACCCCGGACCGGAGCAGGCGCGGCTTGCGACCGAGGACCTCCGCCGCGGTGTAGCCGGTCTGCTTCTCGAACTGGGGATTCACGTACTCGATGACACCGTCGCGGTCGGTCATCATCACCACGGCGGGGCTTTGGTCGACGGCACTCCAGAGTTTGCGCAGTTCGACCTCACGCCGTTCCCGTTCGGCGACCTCCCGTGAAAGCTCCGAGGTGCGCTCGATCACCCGCCGTTCCAGCTCCTGGTTGAGCTGCCGCAACTCGTTCTCCATGCGTTTGCGCTCGGTAATGTCCCGGTCCATGCCGCGGTACCCGCGGTACTCCCCGTTCGGGCCGAAGATCGGCACGCCACTGGTCTCCAGCACGACCAGGTGGCCTTGCCGATGCCGGTTGAGGTTCTCGATCGCCGCAAACGACTCGCGCTTCGCCGCCAAGTCCGCGAAGATGGCGCCGATGCGCTCCGCCTCGCCATCCGGCATCAGGTCAAACGGTGTCCGGCCCAGGACTTCCTCCGGCGTATAACCCAGCAGTTCCTTGACGCGTGGGCTTGCATAAACGTACCGCCCGTTCGCATCCAGCTCCCAGACCCAATCGAACGTCGTCTCGACGAGGGCGCGGTACTGCTCCTCCTGTCGCTGCAACTGCTCCTCGATCTGCTTCCGTTCCGTGATGTCCTGAACCGTGCCCAGACAACCGACGGCTCTGCCCTGGCTGTCGTATTCCAGAGCGGCCCGTTGATGCACCCACCGGGTTTCTCCCCCGGCGAGGATCCGGTGCTGCAGATTGTAGGGCGCGCCCGCGAGGGTCGCCTGCCAGGCGCGATCGAGACCAGTCCGGTCGTCGGGATGAACGCATTCGAGGAAGTCAGCATAGGTGAGCGGCGGGCGCCGACGCGCGAAGATGCGACACGTCTCCTCCGACCAGGTGAGCCTGTCTTGCGTGAGGTCCAAATGCCAACTGCCCACGTGAGCCACGGACTGCGCATGGCGCAGTTGGGTCTCATTCTGCCGCAGCGCTTCCTCCGCCTGCTTGCGGTCGGTGATTTCAAAGGCCACACCCAACAGGCGAATGGCGCGGCCGCCCGGGTCGAACAGGTAGCGTCCCCGACTGGCAATCCAATGCACACTGTCGTCCGGCCAGACCACACGGAACTCGTGCTGGAAAGGCGTCCGGCTCTGCTTGGCCTGCTCGCCCACCTCCCACAGGTTGGCCAGATCCTCCGGGTGGACCCGGGCGTTGAACCCCTCGATGGTGCCCGGACATTGCCCGGGTTTGCAGCCCCAGAGCGCGTAGTGGCCCGTCGACCACTTCACCTCCCCCGTGACCAGGTCCTGGTCCCACGTGCACATCCCGGCGGCCTCCATGGCCAGTTCGCGGGCCAGCTCGCTCTCGCGCAGCGCCCGTTCCAGGTTCTTCCGGGTCGTGATATCCTCCGAGATGCCCAGAACCTGGAGCGCTCCGCCGTCGCGAGTCACCCGGTTTCCCTTGCTGTGCAACCAGTGCCAGGACCCGTCGGGAAACCGCACCCGGTACTCGGCATCGAACGGCAGGCCGGACTGGAGGGTGGCGTCGAACGCGCGAACGGCCTGTTCCCGATCTTCGGGGTGGACTTGCTGGGTGAAGGCTTCGAGCGAGAGAAAGGGGTTCGGGTCGGGGTTGCCCACATGGGCTTCGAGGTTGTCCGAATAACGCAAGGTCCCCGTGGCGACATCCAG
>CAZHUS010000033.1:0-76594 GCA_964535555.1 uncultured Verrucomicrobiota bacterium | reverse complement strand
ACGCCCGGAACTGGTTCGCCGCGTGCGGCTACAGTTTTATTTAAACTGCTCTAACCTGTCGGGGCAGCATCGCCGGGTTTCAATTCTCGTTTATGCGGCGGGGGTTCAGATCTACCGCTGGACGGGCAGCGCCTGGGAGTTTGTAGCCCCCGACGCCGAGTTGTTCGCCAGTCCGTGTTACGAGGGAAGCGTCGGCAGCCACTATGCCGGTCCGACTTGGGACGCCAAGGACGGCAGCAGCGTCGTTGCGGTCCGGGAAGCCGGCTGCGCGCCGTATCCGGGCGCGATTGTGTGGTTGCTCCTGCGGGCGACCGAAACTTCCGATACCGGGCGCTTTGGCCGCGTCACCTTTGTGCAAAGGGTAAACACCGTCGGAGGCACTGCGCCGGGGCAGGCCGGAACCGTGGTGGGCGAGGAAGCTCGCGTCCCTTACACCGCCGAGTACATCTTTTATCGGGCGAAACGGCGTTGACCTCCGCAGGCTCGAAGCAGCCCGCGCGAGGAGACGAAGGCTCGGCGGAGTCTCGCCCATCGGATAGCGCCGTTGGACGGGGCTCCGGCCGAGCCCGTGCATCTCGGGTTTGTCGGTTGGTTCGGATGCCGCCCGGTGAGGGCACCGGGCCTGCAGAGCCTGGATGGGTGGAGGGTGTAGGTCGGGTGTCCTCACCCGGCGCGCTACACTCCAAGGCCGGGTGCCGCACCGGGCGATTCGCGTCACCGACCACCCTGATACACCGGACCGAGCCGCCGGTTTGATCCGTGGTTGACAGGAGGTGGAGGTTCGGCAAAAGACGTTTCGTTCCCACGGCAACCCGGAGCCGCTCAGCCGAATGGCCCGGCTTCGGTTCACCTGCAAACGACCATGCGAACCCGTTCCTTCATGCTGGCGGTGGCAACCCTGATCGCCAGCGCCGTTCACAGCGGAGGCATCACCCCCGCGAGGATGACCTCGTGGCCAATCGTCTGCGCTCCGGCCGCCACGCCTGCTGAGAAGTACGCCGCCCAGGAGTTCCAGCGGCTCTTCAAGGCGATGACCGGGAGCGAGCTTCCGCTGGTCGCAACGCCTGATGCTGCCGGCGGAGCCGTCTTCATTGGTCCGGACGCGGTTTCGGCGGCACGTCTGTCGACCGACGGCGAGGCCTTCGGTGAAGAAGCCCTGAGGATCCGGGTCACGGCCCATGCCGTGGCCATCGACGGCGGTCGGCCGCGCGGCACCCTCTACGGCGTCTATGAGTTCTTCGAAGAGCTGTGCGGCGCGAGGTTCCTGACCTTCGACCATACCTACTTCCCGCCGGATGTCCGCCAGCGAAAGCTCCCCACCGGGGTTCGCACCTTCAACCCGACGTTCGCCTTCCGGTGGTCATATTACGGAGAGACGAGTCGTCATCCTGAATTCGCGGCACGGCTTCGCGTCAACACCGTCAGCGATGACCCGCAACTCGGCGGGCGCACCGGCTATCGCTTGGTGAGCCACAACGTGGCGTACCTCGTGCCACCCGCGAAGTGGGGCAAGGAACACCCGGAGTACTTCGCGCTCGTGAACGGGGAGCGCAAACTCGTGGAAGGTGGCGGCGGGCCGCAGCTCTGCCTGAGCAATCCGGACCTGGTCGGGGTGGTGGTCGAGGCGGTCCTGGAGGAGATCCGACGCAACCCGACGGCGCGCAACATCAACATCGCGCAGATGGACCACGAACATTTCTGCACCTGCCCGGGGTGCGCGGCGATCGATGCACGCGAGGAATCCCACGCCGGCGCCACCCTGGCTTTCGTCAATGCGGTGGCCGAACGAATCGAGCCGTCGCATCCCGACGTGCTGCTGAGCACCTACGCCTATCAATACACGCGGAAAGCGCCGAAAACCCTCAAGCCGCGCCGCAACGTGATGATCCAGTTGTGCAGCATCGAGTGCTGCGATTTTCACGCCATCGATGATCCGTCCTGCCCGCTGAACCGGGCGTTTTGTGCCGACATGGCGGCGTGGAAGCAGATCGCGGGGAACCTTTTCATCTGGCACTACAACACCAACTTCAAGGGCTACCTCCTGCCGTTTCCCAACCTGCGCAGCATCGGCCCGAGCGTCGCCTACTTCGCGCAGAACCACGGCAAGGGCGTGTTCATGCAGGCCGCCGGCAACGGCTTCTCCACCGAACTCAGCGACCTGCGCAACTACGTCATGGCTCGTTGCCTCTGGAAACCAGGCCGCGACAGCTGGCGTGAAGCCGAGGAGTTCTGCCGCCTGCACTACGCGGAGTCCGCGCCGCCCATCCTCGCTTACCTGCGGTGGTACCACGGCCTCGTCGCGAAATCGGGTGCGCATCCCACCTGCTTCCCCACGGAATCCGCGTTGGGCATTTCCGGGGAATCGGCGCGCCGGATCATGGCGTGGTTCCGTGAGGCACAGGGTCTCGCCCGGTCCGAGGCGGTCAGGGCGCGTGTCGAGAAGGCGAGCCTCTGCGCGTACCGGGCGGCTTTGAGCGCCTCGAGCATGGAACTCGTTTACCGGGAGGGGAAGTGCTACCCGAACTTGTCCGACTTCGGGGACGACCTCCTGGATCAATACGCTGCCCTCTGCCAGCGCTTCGGCGCGGAGATGGACGACGAAATGACTTCGACCGCGAGGTACCTTGAACGGATGCGCGCCTTGCATCACGGCCTGAAAGTCGTGGCGATCGAAAACGAGTTCTGGCGCCTGGTCATCGTCCCGGACAGCAACGGGAAGGTGGTCGAAATGACCTACAAACCGACCGGACGGAACGTCGCGCTCGCGCGGCGCGCGTTCAATCGCTTCCGGCACGAGGAGTGGGCCAGGCAAGGTGAAGGGCCGATGCCAGACAACATCCTGGCCTTCGAGGCAGAAGCCGAACCCCAGCGGGTCCGCCTGGCGCTCACCACGAAGGACGGGGCCCGCCTGGAACGTACCATCGCCGTGATCGGAGACGCGGTGCGCTTCGAAACCCGGTTGACGGCGAAGGAGGCGCGGCCATTCGAGATGCTGGTGCATCCCGAATACGACACCGCGTCCATGGCTGCGGATCCCAAGACCCTTGGTATTTATGTGAAGAAGCCCGATTGGGTGCAGGCCGGATCACCCGGCATCCCGGGCCTGTCGGACGACCAGCAACGGGCCCTGCTGCGCGATGCGGTGGCAGGTGGGGCGTACGCCTACTTCAACCACCGGGCGAAGTTCGGGGTCGAGCAGCGGTTCGATCCGCGCCAGTTCAGCGGGCTGGGGCTGTTCTGGAACCCATCGCGTCAGCAGATCAACCTCGAGATGACCTCGAAAGCGCAGTCGCTGCAGGACGGGCAAACCGCCGGGTACGCCTACGAGGTCCGTTACCTGAAGGCCGCCCCTGCAGCGACCGCCGGGGATTGAATCCAGGTTCGGGCAGGCCATCATCGCAGCATGCAACCCACGGGCCGCCCCGGACAACTGGACCGGCTGGCTCGACGGGCTTTCGCGGGTCCAACGCGCTTGCCAGATGACGGCACGAGGGGTTGACTCCGGCCTGAGTCATGAAGATCGCCTGGGTTGTCTGTGGAATTCTCTCGCTCGGTACGATCGTCCGCGGTCAGAGCCTGCTTCGAAACGGGGAGTTCCAGGCTGGCGCCACCCTGCCCGAGGGCTGGCGACTGATCGACGGCGCGGGGGAATGGCCTCCTCCCGCTCCGGGCGGAACCAACCGCGTCGTCCAGGTAACCGGCAACGGGGAAGACACCAGCTGCTGGCGCACCGAACAACCACTCCCTCTCCGGCCGGCGGCGCTTTATTCGCTACGCTTCCGCGCCCGGCGGCTTCCTGGTGCGAACGGAGGAACGGCGGTTGCCGGCACGAGCCGGGTGAATCGCGACTTTGTCCTCACCGCCGACTGGCAGGAGTACGGCTTCGTCTTCCGGCAACCCGATGACGCGGAGCGCGACTTCATCCGGCTCGGCCAATGGCACGTGAACGGTGGCGTTCAGTTCGATGGCGTGCAGCTGCTGCCCGTGATCGCGAGCCATCACACCGCCGCTGCCGACGCTCGAGACGCCGGGGGATTGGGAACTGGCGAGCGCGTCCAGGACGGCACCTACACCTTCGCGCCTGATTTCGGATGGGACGGCGCTGCCTACCATCGCCCGCTTTGGCGAAACGCCATCGGCTTCAACTCGGACCGTTGGGTGTTCACGCCGCGCGGCGAGCTCATCTACCGGTTTGAGATTGGCACGCTGCGACAAACTGCCGGTCGAATCCGCGTCGGGATCAACTACCATGTGGCGGGGGGGCTCGAGGTCGCGGCGAGCCGGGACGGCCAGGATTGGTTACCCTTGGCCCGGCTGGATGGCTCGAACCGCACGGCCTCCTGCGCCTTGCCCGCGGTCCTTTTTCCAGCTGCCGCAATCCTCGTCCGCCTGCAATCACCCGAGCCGAACACGGGGCTGCAGGTCAACCAACTCGAGTACACGGCCTCGTTGGGTGACGCTGGAAAGGCGGCCGGGGACGGGGCCACTGCTCTTGCGGAGGTGCTTCATGCGGATCCCGCCGTCGTCGTCGAGTCGTTCCGCCTCGAGACGACGCTCGGTCAGGGCTTGCTCCGGCTCGAAGTAACGGCGCGCGCGCGTCTCTCCGGGGCCGGGGAGCTCGAAGCGGAACTGAACGGTGCCACCGTCCTTGCGACTCCGGATTCGAAGCTGACGGCGCGCTTCGACCCGACGACGACCGTACGGCCAACCGTCCGAGCCGGGCAACCCGGTCTCCACGCCCTGCGCTTCAGCCTGCGCACCCCGGGCGGCCGCTCCCTGCTGGACATGCGGATGCCGGCCCGCCTGAGTCCTTTGTACGACTCGCGAGCCGGCTATCCGATTGTGGCGACCGGGAGCACGGCCGTGTGGTGGTGCGAAAGCGGATGGAAGGTCGGTCGCAACAGTCAGGCGCCCGGAACGAACGTCGTCAAACGGCCGGTGACCGTTTCGGCGGCGCGCGGCGAGTACGAGGCCGCCCAGGTGTTCGTGCGTTCCGAGGTCACTGGCAAACTCGTCTCCGTTCAGGCTCCGACCCTGCGCAACGACGAGGGCAAGGCCGCGGAGATCCAGCTCGCGATCCACGAACTCGCCTACGTCGAGGTGACCCGACCGACGGACAGCAGTGGCACGGCGGACGCCTATCCAGATCCATTGCCCCCGTTGCCGCTCCCCTATGCGCTGGCAGCAGGCCAAGCACTGCCGCTCTGGCTCACGTTCCACATCGGGCGGAACGTGGCTGCGGGGGACTATCACGGCGAACTCGAGTTGACCTTCGAAAATCAAGGGGACCCCGCCATCATCCGCGTGCCGCTCGCGGTCAAGGTGTACGACTTCGAAATGCCTGTAGACACCCACTTGCGCAGCGCACTCGGGCTCGGCTCGGGAGCCATCAACCGTTATCACCAGCTGACGAACCGTACCGACCGCGTCGCGGTGTTTGAGAAGTACCTCGAGAATTTCGCGCAACACCGGATCAGCCCTTACTCGTTCTACGACTACGCGCCGTTCGAGGTGCGGTTTGAAGGCGAAGGAACGAACAAGCAGGCGAGGCTGGACTTCGGTGCCTTTGACGCCTGGGCCTCCCGATGGCTGGACGGAAAGGTCGCCGCGAGCGACGACGTAATCTCCAGGTCAGCCGGCGAGACCCGCCCTGCCCTGTCGGCAAGCCCGTTCAACACGTTTCAACTCCCGCTCCGGGGCATGGGTGGCGGGACGTTCCACGAACGTCACCTCGGTGAACTGGAGGGGTTCCAGGAAGGCACGCCTGAACACGCGCGCCTGTTCCAGGATTATCTCGGACAAGTGGAACGGCATCTGCGCGAGAAAGGCTGGCTGGACAAGGCGTTCACGTACTGGTTCGACGAACCCGACCCGAAGGACTACGAGTTCGTGGCTGCGGGACAACGGCGCATCCGAGCCGCCGCACCCGGGCTCAAACGCATGATGACCGAGCAACCGGAGAAGGAGTTGATCGGCCACGTGGACATCTGGTGCGGGCTGACGCCGGAGTGGACGCCGGAGAAAGTCCGGGCCCGTCGCGAAGCCGGCGAGGTGGTGTGGTGGTACATCTGCACCGGCCCGAAGGCGCCCTACGTGACCGAGTTCATCGACCATCCCGGGACGGAACTGCGCCTTTGGCCATGGCAGTCGTGGCAGTACGGCGTGAGCGGAATCCTGGTCTGGGCCACCTTGTGGTGGCACAGTCCGACCGCCTATCCGGATGAACTTCAGGATCCATGGCTGGATCCCATGAGCTGGACGAGCGGCTACGGAACGCCGTCAGGCACCCGCAGCCCGTGGGGTAATGGCGACGGACGGTTCCTCTACCCGCCCCGCCGCAATCCTAACATCGCCGGCGAGCCCTGCCTGGATGGGCCCATCAACTCCATGCGCTGGGAAAACCTGCGCGACGGGATGGAGGACTACGAGTACTTCTGGCTGCTGGACAGCGAGGTCAGCCGTGTCGGCGCGCTGAACCACGGGGGAAATCGCACCCCGGACGCCGCGGTACGTTCACTGCTCGAGGAGGCGCAGCATCTGCTCCGCGTGCCGGAGAACGTCTCGATCGACCTCACGCACTTCACCACCGATCCGCGCCCGATCCTCGAGCATCGCGACAAACTCGCGCGCCTGATCGAACGGCTGCAGGGGGTGCGTTGACTGGTACTTCCGTTCCATAACGCCACCGGGCAGCCGCAATTACCGTGGGCCCATGCAACGCATGGCCCATGAAACACCGTGGTTCAGTCCAACTCCGTCTCTCCCAACCGCCGAAGGTAGGACGCGCCCTCCGGGGCGCGCCGGATGCGGCGGGCAACGGAGTGGCCACCCCACCTGGCTGCGGTTCCTGGAAAGGGTCCTGTTCTCTTCGGAGCTGCTCCGGGGCCACGAACCGAAAAGCGGCGGTAAACCGGGCGCACTCCAAACGCTTCGCGCCGCTCCTGGGCACGTCCGGAGTCGCGGAGCGCCTGGAGTGCGGGGGTTCACCCCCGCTTTTCGTCGCCGGTTCACGGGTAGCTCCTCATTCCTTTCGGACCTGCTCCGTGGTCATGAGCCGATCTCGCCGGGTCGCGGGACCCGGGCTGCACGTTGCAGGCCCGGTGCCCTCACCCGGCGGTTCCTGGGTACCCTGGCCTGCCTCGCCACCTTCGCGGCGAGCGCGGAGGTAACCTCCACGCCGCTCCAGACGTTCGGACTCGGCGAAGTGCTGAGGGTGGCGCTCTCTCCCGACGGACGGTACGTCGCCACCTCGGGCCGGAGCGGGGCGTACGTGTGGGATTTCAACTCGGGTCAACTCCTTCACCGGCTCGAGGCCCACGAGTGGGGAGTTGCCGCCCTGGCCTTCTCGCCGGACAGCCGGCTCCTGTTGACGGGAGCCGAAGACCGTTTCATTCGCGCGTGGGACGTCGAGACAGGCGCGGCGCGTGGGTTGTTTGAAGGTCATACGCGGGCGATTCAGAATCTCGAGTTCGCGCCCGATGGCAGGTCGTTCGTCGCCGCGAGCCTTGATTCCACCGTGCGCGTCTGGTCCCTGGAAACGAGCAAGATCATTCAACAGTTCGCGGTGCCGGAGGTCCAACTGGCGAGGTTCAGTCCGGACGGCCGACAGCTTGTCACTTCGGCGATCGCACGCGCGGACCAGATCCAAATTTGGGATGTCGAGACCGGCAAGGTGATGCGCGCGCTCCCCGACCACGCGTTCTACTCCTCATGGCTGGGATTTGTCAGCGAGGACGTGCTGATCAGCGTGGGGGATGACCTCAAGCTGCGGATCTGGAACCTCGATTCGGGTGAGTTGCTTCACACGTTGTCGGGGGCAACGCTCAGCATTGCCGGAGTCTCCATTTCACCAGACGGGCGGACAGTCGCGGCCGGCTGCCAGAATGGCCGGATGTTGCGGTGGAACGTGGCGACCGGAGAGCTTCTGGCCGAGGTCCAGGGACCCTGGATGCTGGCGATGTGCCCCGGGCCAGACTCCGGCCGGTTCCTCTCGACCGGCGCAGACAACCTGGTCCGGCTCATCGACGGGAGCAGCGGCGCCACCTTGCGGCGTTTCGAAGGCCACAACACCAGTGTGACCCTTGGTGTCGCCTTCTCACCGGACGGCAGCAAAGTCCTCTCGGGGGGCGGGGAGGCAGCCGTGCGTCTCTGGGATCGGGCCACCGGCCGACCGATCCGCTCCTTTGAGGCTCATGGAGGCGGCACTGCGACTGCCGTGTTCGCGAACGACGGCCGAAACGTCCTGACCACTCGCGGTGCCCCCCAACCCGCGGCGGAGCTCTGGGACACAGAAACCGGCCAACTCGTGCGCCCGTTCGCCTGGACCTCGGGCTGGCCCATGTGCGCCGCACTGTCGAAGGACGGGCTTCAACTCGCAACCGGAGCCCAGGACGGGCGCGTACGCGTCTGGGAAGTCCAGAGCGGCACCGTCACGCGCAATCTGCCGGGTCCGGCAAGCTGGGTGACGGCGGTCGCGTGGTCGCCGGACGGTCGCTGGCTCGCCGCCGGTGGCGATGTAACCACACCCGTCGTGCAGGTATGGGATCTCGAGAAAGGCACGATCGCTCATGCCATCGAGGAGAACGCCGGCTCGGTCAAGGCCATCGCCTTTGCCGCGGCAGGGGACGAGTTCCTCGCGGCCTGGGAGGACGGCTATCTTCGACGTTTCGACACGCAAACCGGCAAACCTCGGGGCGAGATCATCGCGCCTGCCGCATTTCTCAACGCCGCCGTGTACTCGCCCGACGACCGCTTCATCCTGACGGGCGAGGGCTGGCCTTTCTTCACCGCAAGGCTCTGGGACAAGGCCACGGGAACGGAGCTGCGCGTGTTCGCAGGACACAAGGGGCCGGTGAATTCCGTGGCCTTCGCCCCGACCGGAACCCACGTGCTGACCGGTAGCGACACCGTTCGCCTTTGGGACCTGCGCGACCTTGCCTCCCGGCTGGTGGCCACACGGCGTCCGGATGGGATGGAACTGAGCTGGGGCGTCGGGAAGCTCCAGCGTCAGGAGGCCATGGGTGAACCCTGGAGCGACCTGGAACAGGCGACGAGCCCGTGGATGGTGCCGCTGGACCAGTCGTCGGGCTTCTACCGTGTCCGCGTCCCCGACCTGCCGTAAGGGTCACTTCAAGTCCTCGCCCTGGGCCAGCCCACCGACGGTCCAATCCAGGTTGTACTCGCCGTAAGGGAGGGTCTTGTTCAGCTGCGAATAGCGGGTGTAGGCGGTGTGACTGTCCACGAAGAGGAGGGGCAATCCCTCCTTGCCATGCGCGAGGTTCCTTTCGCCAAGCACCCCGCCCAGCGGCTCCGCGAAGCAGGGCATCACCGCCTTCTTCGTCGGCGATCGTACTTCGGAGACCCGGCGTTGGGTGAGCTTCGGCGAGGTCGTATCGTCGTTGTAGAACTGGTGGTAGTAATAGTACGAGCAGGGGAACAGGAGTTCGTTGGTGCGAATCCCGTTCGCCGCGCCGTTGATATCGGTCCAGGCGAAATTCCACGCCGGCGGCTTGTCGGCGGGACAGACGTAAAACGCGCGGGCGTTCGTGCTGATGTAGGGCTCGAACAGCACCAGGAGATCCACGAAGGGCATCTTCGGCCAGGAGCGGCCCGAGTAGGGAAACCGGTCTCCGTTGTCGCCGGTGTACAGGGACAGCGCGATGCCTGCCTGGCGGAGGTTGGACACGCACCGGGTGGTGTTGGCTTTCGACTTCGCCCGGCTGAGCGCGGGCAACAACATCCCGGCGAGAATCGCAATGATGGCGATCACCACCAGAAGCTCGATCAAGGTGAAGGCCGCCCCACGGCGGCACGCTTCCCCCCCTCCAAGCGCCTCGCCCTCAGCCAGTCCCTCGAGTCGACGCGCGATGAGGGTACACCGATGGCTTCGCGGGAGCGGAGGTGCCGGGTTCATGGCCGGATCCTAGGCCCGAAGCTGCGCGAAGGCAATCAAGCTGTCGGGGCGCGGGCAATCGATTCGCCCGTCACTCCCCTGAGCCGCGCGCCTTCCCAGTCGCCGGGACTTGCGTCGGGTTCGGAAGCCCGGCGAACCGGCAGGCTGGAGAGCCCGTCCTACGCCGATTTCGCGGAGGAACGTCCGACCAACTCGATCACCTTTTCGCGCAAATGCCCGAAATCCACCGGTTTTTCGATGAAGTCCGTGACCGGCAGCCAGCGGGCATCAATGTCCTTGTTGCTGAATCCGAGCGGAAACTGCTGGTTCACGGCGGTCAGCATGAGGATGGGAAGCTCCGCGTGACGCCGGCGGACTTCCCGCGCGAGTTCGAACCCGGCAATGGGATCCTCAGGGAACATCACGTCGAGCACGAGGGCGTCGGGACAGCGCTGTTCGATCCGCTCCAGCGCGTCGCGCGTGGTCAGGGTGACGGCAACCTCGTGGCCGAGGGATTCGCAGACCGTGGCCACGGAGCTGCTGAAGTCCGGGTCATCATCAACGATGAGGAGATACGCCATGGTAGTGAGGGAATGATCGTGGAGCCTTGCTTAGGTTATGACGGGATGTTTCAAGCTGCCAAAGACCGGACCTTCCGGAGCCGCGGTCGGATGGCGCGTTCGGGGTGACGCGGGAATGACCACGGTGAAGCGGCTGCCCCAACCGGGCGCGCTTTCCACACGCACGTCCATGCCATCCTGGCACGCGACCTGGCGGACGATCGCCAGACCGAGTCCGGTCGAGGAACGATTGTGCTGCACGGCCTCCTCGGTGCGGTAGTAGTCCTCGAAGATGTGCGGCAGCTTTTCGCGGGGGATGCCGATCCCCCGATCCGCGACCGTCAACCGCGCGCCCCCGCCTTCCGCACCCGAGCAGGACACCTGCACCACTCCTTGCGGCCGGGAGTAGGTCACCGCGTTCAGGACGAGGTTTTCCACCAGCATGGTCAGATGGTCGCTGACGGCGGACAGGCGCACCGGATCCAGGTGACGTTCCACCGTGATGCCGCGAGGTTGCGCGGCCGGTTCGAGGCGGGCAATCACGCTCTCGATCAACTCCTCGAGCCGGACCTCGCGCGCCGGGGGGGAGGACTGCCCTTGAGAGCGCAGGTTCGCCAACTGCAGCATCTCCTGGATCTGGCGGGACAGGACCAGGCACCGTTCCGAGATCTTGCCCACCACGGTGGCCACGCGGTCCGGGAGCACCCCGCAGTATCCACCCAGGAGCAACTGGGTCTGGGCGTGAATGGCGGCGAAGGGGGCCTTGAGCTGGTGCGTCGTTTGCAGCATGTGCTGGGACCGCTCCTCGATGCTCGCCGCCAACCGGACATTGCTGAGATACAGGGCGCGGTCCCGGGCGCGCAGGGCTGCGGCCAGCCTCGAGACGAGGTACCAAATCACCGTCCAGAGCCACAGCACGGAACCGACCCGCCACAGGGTGTTGCCGGACGCGTCGGCGAGCACACGGGCGGGACCGCTGGCTCCGAAGACGCCTGTCGCCTTCAGAACCCCCATGCCTTCGAGGAGCAACAAGGAGACGTACAGCGCCGCGGCGAATCCCACCACTCCCAGACTGGCGCGCGGAGTGAACACCATGCAGGCCAGAATCACGTGAAACAAGTACATGAACGGCGCCGGGGTGAAGGCGCTGCCGAGCCAGTGAATCACCGCCGTGAGCACCAGCAGGTCGACCACGCTCTGAGCCCAGAGCTGAGTGCTCACCGCCAGGCCCAGCCTGGCCTCGGGCGGCTGCCCTGCCAGCCGCACGAACCCGAAGTTCAGCAACGCCAGCAGGGTCGCGGCGGTCAAGGGCACCCCGGACGTGAGTCGCAGCCCCGAGGACTCCGAGATGCCCGGCACCAGCGCCACAAATCCGGTGAGCCCCAGCACCACCACCACGGTCCAACGCAACCGGCAAAACCAAACCGCGTTCTGGCGAAGGAGCGGCTCGACCCACGCCTGGTCGGGCGCGTCGCCCCGCGCGTCGGAACCCGCGGCGCGATCGACGCACGCGAGGTGAAAGAGCGCCGGTTCCCCGGCGCCCGGAACGAAGGTTGCCGTTTCCGCCGGAACGGTCACTCCACTTCCCACGTAGTTCCCGCGTTCAGGAGGGCTCGCAAGTCGCCCTTGCCTCGCCGGGTCACGGCCTGGGTGATTTGCTGGGTCAGCAACTCGTCGTAGGTCGGACGTTCGATCGCCCGAAACACCCCGAGGGCCGTGGGAAAGCGGGGCGGCTCCAGTTCCGCCAGCAGGGCGGCGAGGGCGGGAAGATGGCTCTTCGCGTTGTGCACCAGCAGATCGGACTCCGCGGCGCCGTCCGGCCCCACCTCGACCACGACGGGTTCCATGTTCCGCACGGTCAAGCCGCGTCGCCCGCCCGCGCCGAAGCGGATGGGCTGGCCGTGCTCGAGCAGGATCCTGGACTCGGCTGCCTGCGAGCGATCGGTAACCATGTCGAAGGTCCCGTCGTTGAAGACGCGGCAATTTTGCAGAACCTCGACGAAGGCGGCGCCCCGGTGTCGCGCCGCCGCTTCAAGCACCTTCAAGAGATGGTTCGGATCCGAGTAGACGGTACGGGCGACGAAGGTCGCCTCGGACGCCAGCGCCGTCATGATCGGCCGGATGGGTTGCTCGATGGTGCCCAGCGGGCTCGACTTCGTGCGTTTCCCGAACTCGGACGTCGGGGAGTACTGCCCCTTGGTGAGCCCGTAGATGCGGTTGTTGAACAGAAGGACCTTCACGTCCAGGTTGCGGCGCAGGCAGTGGATGAGGTGGTTGGTGCCAATCGACAGCCCGTCGCCATCGCCGGTCACCACCCAAACCGACAACGCCGGGTTGGCGCACTTCACGCCCGTGGCGATCGCCGGCGCCCGACCGTGGATGCCGTGAAAACCGTAGGTGTTCACATAGTAGGGGAACCGGGACGAGCACCCGATTCCCGAAACAAAAACGCAGTTCTCACGCGGCACTCCCATTCCGGCCAGGACCTTCTGGACCTGGGCAAGAATCGCGTAATCGCCACAGCCCGGACACCAGCGGATCTCGAGGTCGGTTTGAAAATCCTTGCGGGTCAACTGGCGCAGGCAGTCAGGACTCGTCGGGGCCGGACGTTCCGGCGCGGCTTGAACAGAAGCGGTCATGGGCGAATGGTCTTCTCAATGGCGTTGCGGATATCACGGATCAGAAAGGGGCGTCCTTCCACCTTGGGAAACGGAATGACGTCGACCAGAAACTGGCTGCGCAGCAGGGCGGCCAGTTGTCCCAGATTGTTCTCCGGAACGAGCACGCGTTTGAACCGGCGCAGGATCTCACCCACACCCCGGGGCAGCGGATGGAGGTATCGCAGGTGCAGGTGCGAAACACGGTGGCCTTCATCGCGGGCCTGTTTGACGGCGGCCACCATCGCGCCGTACGTGCTCCCCCACCCCACCACCAGCAGGTCCCCTTCGGGATCACCGTCCACTTCGGCCGGCGGCAGGTGATCGGCGATGGCCGCGATCTTGCGTGCCCGGGTTTCCACCATGCGCCGGTGGTTTTCCGAATCGTAGGTGACCAGGCCCGTGACTTCCTGCTTTTCGAGCCCGCCGATGCGGTGTTCGAGCCCGGGAGTGCCCGGAACGGCCCACGGACGTGCCAGCGTCGTGGCGTCCCTCCGGTACGGGGCAAAGGCCCCCTCGGCCGCCGTGGGCGAGGCCACGCGCAGGTCGGGCAAACCCGCCACGTCCGGAATCGGGAGGGCCTCGGCGCTGTTCGCCAGGAAGCTGTCCGACAGCACAATCACCGGGGTCATGTAGCGCATGGCGAGGCGCACCGCCTCGAACGCGGTGTCGAAGCACGCCGCAGGATTCTCCGCGGCCAGCACGACCAGGGGCGCCTCGCCGTGCCTGCCGTAGAGAGCCATGTTCAGATCAGCCTGTTCGGTCTTGGTCGGCATGCCCGTGCTGGGGCCGGCACGCTGGACATTGATCACCACCAGCGGCAGTTCCGTCATCACGGCAAGGCCCAACGCCTCCGTCTTGAGGGACAAGCCCGGTCCGCTCGTGCCGGTGCAACCCAACGCGCCGGCGAAGGAAGCCCCCAAGGCCGCGCAGCAGGCGGCAATCTCGTCCTCGCACTGGATGACGCGCACATCGAACTCCTTGTGACCGGAGAGCTCGTGCAGGATGTCGCTGGCGGGTGTGATCGGGTAGCTCGCATAGACCAGGGGACGCTCCGCGCGGCTGGCAGCCGCGATGAGCCCCAACGCCATCGCCTCGTTGCCGGTGACGCGGCGATAGCGCCCCTTCGCCAGGCGTGCTGGCGCGACGGTGTACTGGACGCGGAACAATTCGGCGGTGTTGGCGTAGTTGTAGCCCGCGCGCAGACTGGCAGCATTGGCGGCCATGACCGCGGGCGTCTTGCGGAATTTCTTCATCAGCCACTCGAGGAGAGGCTGCATCGGCTGGTCGTACAACCACACGATCATGCCCAGGGCGAAGTAGTTCTTGCATCGAGCCCGGGCGCTCCCGCTGAGCCCGGTCGCCGCCGTCGCCTCCTCGTTCAGGCGGGTCATCGCCACCGGAATCATCCGATAGCCGTCCAGGCTGCCGTCCTCCAGCGGGTTGGCTTGGTAGCGCGCCTTCGCCAGGTTGCCCGGCGTGAACTCGTCCTGGTTGACCACGAGAATGCCGCCCGGCTCCAGCTCGTGGAGGTTGACCTTCAGGGCGGCCGGGTTCATCGCCACCAACACGAAGGGGTTGTCACCCGGGGTCGTGATGTCCTCGTTGCCGAACCGCAACTGGTAGCCGCTCACCCCGGCCAGCGATCCTGCCGGCGCCCTGATCTCGGAGGGAAAGTCCGGGATGGTCCGGATCGCACAACCCGAGAGGGAAGCCATGTCGGCAAACTGACTGCCGACCAGCTGCATACCGTCGCCCGAATCCCCGGCAAACCGGACCGTCGAGTGGCGGACTTCCAGAAACTCCCGTCCGCCATTGGAGCCACACGAATCGATGTTCACAAGCAAGGCTATCGCGTCTGAAAAGCTGATGCGTTCCTTTTGAGATGCTCAAGTTCGAAAGTCAAAGCTGAAAGCGGTGCGGCAGGCTGAAACCAACGCCTCTGCAGGGGATGGACCGAGGCCACTCCCCCGGCCGTGGTCGGGCCCCGGACTGGAAATCGAGACCGCCCCGCACGTTGTTGCCGTCAACTGGCGGACGCACCGAGGCTCGATTCGACCAAATCCCGGCAGCGTGCGCAAAAGCACACACCGCCCCCGTGCTCAGGTTCGGCCAGGAGCTCCCGGCCAAGACCGCGGGAGTTCGCGCGGCGGTGGAACGATGCGGGCCAGGCTCTCCGGCGAACCCGCTTCCTCAGAAGAGGTTGCACCAAGCCATCAGGATCCCGCGGCGCGGACCGGGGTGGAGCCGCCGCACGCGCCCGCCGACTGGCACACCAACTGCAAACCCATCTATGTCCGAACGGAATAGATGGCAGAAACAAACGTGAATACGATGGTTCTCCTTACGAAACTCGCGCTATGAGAAAATCCCTCGATATGTTCTCGGCCAGCCTCCGCACCTCCCGCCTTCATTTCCGCAACCTGGAACAGCGCCCCCAAAAATCCATCAAACACCGCTACGAACGGCGCAAGGTCCGCGAGTGCCTGCGACTCGGCGACTGGTGCGTCGAGGAATGACCCGGTCCAGTCCTGACGGCAAACCCACTCTCTCGCAAGCTCGGAAGGCTGCGCCCCGCACGGAGCGCAGCCTTTTCCTTTGAGCTGGGCTCAGCTCACCACCGGCCACTTGAAGGTGGAGGTAAGCGCGATCCGTCGGCCCGTGGCCGCGGATTCTCGAGCAGCGGTGATGACCTCCAGGACATGCAATGCATGCTCGGGGGTCACGAGGAGTTCCTTGCCCGTCACCAGGCACTCGGCGGCGAGCGCGGCGCCTTGCTGCCAGATGTAGCCTTTCGCATCCGGCACGTGGCGTTCCAGCTTGGCGGAGGATTTCGTGGCGAAATCGACGCCCAGGGGAGCCCAGTCGTAGCCCACCAGTCCCATGAACCCTTCTGAACCCACGATGGTGATGGTGTGGCGCGTTTCCTTGCTACCGTCGTGGCCGTGCGGATTGAAGTAGTTGAAGCCGGACTGCACATGGGAGATCACGCCATTGCCGTGGTCCATCAAAACCATGGCGTTATCCTCCTCGGTGACCCGGATGTGGCCCTTGTCGCCCACGGTTCGCTCCGGCGTCACGATGCTCAGCATTGCCGTCACCTGCTTCGCCGGACCCAACAGGCCCGTCAGCGAGGTAAGATTGTAGACCGCCAGGTCGGGCATCGAGCCTCCCAGCTTCTCGTAGAAGAACGCTGACCAGTCCGGGCCTTCATGACCGTAGTCGGCGTGCGCGGCCGCGACCCGACCCAGCTGGCCCGCGGCGAGTTGCTTTGCCATGAACGCAAACTGCGGGCTCTGAACCGTGATCGGCGCTCCCCACAGCCGGAGATGCCTGGCGACCGCGATCCTTAGCAGTTCCTGCGCAGCGGCCAGGGTGTTCGCGATCGGTTTCTCGCTCCAGACGTGCTTGCCAGCTTCCAAGGCCCGGCGGTTGATCGCTTCGTGCTGCTGCATGTCCGTGAGATCCACCAGGAACTCGAACGGTTCGCCGGCCAGCATGGCATCGATGTGCGGATAATGATGACCGATCTTGAAGCGCTCCGCCTGCGAGCGCGCTCGGTCCGGTTTGAGGTCACACAGGCTGACCACTTCGACAAACGGGCTGTTCGTCAAAACGGGGAGGTAAGCGTTGGACACGCTCCCGCAGCCGATCACGCCGGTGCGCACCCGGCGGGCGGAAGGCTCCGCCGCCAGGCTGGCGAGCGGGGCGGCAAGCGACGAAGCACCGGCCATCAGGGTGGCCTTGGTGAACTCGCGACGGCTGTAGGGCTGGGTTGGGATGTTCATCGGGACGGGCGGCGAGGAGTTGCAGGATTGATGGATGGAGTGAAGCTGCGTCAGTTTCGTGCGGTCAAGGTGCGCCGGAACGGTTTCACTGGGGAGGAAGAAAGCCCCTGTCCGCGGCGCCAGCAACTCATTTCCAGAGACACCTGACGCCCCCACGCCGCAGTGGACCTTTCTCGCCGCGGATGTTAAGCGTCGTCCATGAAGCCGACGCCCTTGAACCGCGCTGCCATGCTCCGGGTCGGAGCCGTCCTCCTGACCGGACTGAGATTGTGCGGTGGCGAACCCGCCGGCCTGCCGATTCCCCCGGCCCGCGAAATTCTGCAGCGACTCCAGCCGGCTCACCCGCGACTGCTGATCTCATCCAACGACATCGCGGCGCTGCGCCGATCGACGGTCGAGCACGCCACGCTGAAAAGCTGGCGCGAGGAACTGAGCGGACGGGCGCGGCGTCTCCTCGACCAACCACCGTCCACGTACGAAATTCCGGATGGCCTGCGCCTGCTGAGCACGAGCCGTCGCGTGGTCGACCGCATCTATACGCTCGGCCTGATGTACCTCCTCGAGGGGGAACCCCGGTTCGCGACGCGCGCCTGGCAGGAATTGGAGGCGGCGGCGGCGTTTCCCGACTGGAATCCGCGCCACTTTCTGGACACCGCCGAAATGACTCATGCCTTCGCCATCGGTTACGACTGGCTCCACCCGGCCTGGACCACGGACCAGCGTGCCCGCTTGCAGCGCGCCATGGTGGAGAAGGGCTTCACACCTGCGCTTGAAGTGCATCGACGTGGCTCCGGTTGGCCGCGTGTCCGCCACAACTGGAACCAGGTCTGCAACGGCGGCATCGGGATAGGAGCCCTGGCGTTGGCCGACGTCGAACCAGCGCTGGCGGGTGAACTCCTGCAACGAGGACTGGAGTCGATTCAACTCCCCATGCGCGAATACGGCCCGGACGGAGCGTGGGCCGAAGGACCGGGTTACTGGCGGTACGCCACCCAGTACAACGTCCTCTTTCTTGCCGCCCTGCGGACGGCGCTGGGAACCGACTTCGGCCTCAGTGAGATTCCAGGCTTCCGCGACGCGGGCCTTTTTCCCATCTATCTCACCGGTCCGCTTGGACGGACCTTCAACTATGCGGACGGCGGCGACAGTACGATCCGGTCACCCGAGATGTTCTGGTTGGCCTCACGCTTCGGGATCCCGGCCTATGCAGCGTACGAATCCAAAGTCGCCTCCCCTTCCCCACTCGACCTCGTGTGGTTCGACCCCGGGACGGTCCGTTCCGGGCCGACAGCCCTGCCCCTGGACCGCCATTTCCGTGTCGCCGAGGTGACGACTTTCCGAAGCGGATGGGACGCACGCGACGCGGTATTCGTGGGTTTCAAAGCGGGCGACAACAAGGCGAACCACAGCCACCTGGACCTTGGCACCTTTGTGCTGGATGCCTTGGGCGTTCGTTGGGCGGTTGACCTTGGGGCGGACGACTACAACCTCCCCGCCTACTTCGGCAACCAACGCTGGACTTACTACCGCCTTCGCACCGAGGGCCACAACACGGTGGTCCTGAACCCGGGCACGGCGCCGGACCAGGACCCGCGGGCCGCGGCGAAACTCGTCAGATTCGAGACGAAGGCCAACCGCGCCGCCGCGGTGGCGGACCTGAGTCAGGCCTACGCGGCGCACGCTCGTTCGGTAAAGCGCGGCGTGGCCCTGCTCGATCGGGAGGGGGGTTCCTGCCGGGTCCTCGTCCAGGATGAGGTCCTGACGGAGCGACCGGCAGATTTCTGGTGGTTCCTGCACACGCCGGCGGAGATACAGATCGAGGCCGACGGACGGCGCGCCACGTTGCGACGCGACGGGCGGCAGCTTACGGCACGGTTGCAGGCCCCCGCTGAGGCACGCTTCACGATGAGGGACGCAGTTCCCCTGCCCACCTCACCCGCACCGGACCGGCAGAACCCAAATACCGGCGTGCGCAAGCTCACGGTCCATTTGCCGGAAGTCGTCCGGCTCAGACTGGTGGTGCTCCTTGAACCGGTGGTGGGCGGGGCAACCGAGGAGCCACCCGCGGAAGTTCGGCCCCTGGAAGAATGGTGAGCGAAGGCAGCAGAAAGTGAATCGGTGGGGCACCGGGAGGACACCCAGATCCTCACTACCAACACAGCCCTGAGTGCTGGCGCAGCAAGGCCCACCCCCCTTTGCACAATTGACGCGGGTTGGTCCGCCCGAGAGTGTTCCCTGACCGGCCGTCCAAAGGCACCCCACCGACTCAGTCAAAGGATGGCCAAGGTCGCCCGGCTTGTCAAAAACTTAAGCGGATCGCGTAGCACACCCGGGTCTTAAAGCCCTGCCGCAGCTGCCTTCAAAACGAAGCTGGCGCCCGGACCGTTACCGTGACAGAAACACGGCACGTACCGCGACTACCATGAACAACCCTGACTCCCTGTCCCGACGCGCCTTTCTGGAAAAGGCCGCCACGGTCACGGCCATCGGCTTTGCCGCAAGGCCGGACGGCCGGGCCGCTGAGGCAAACCCTGTCGCTCCCAACAGCCGGATCCACGTCGGCCTGCTCGGCTGCGGTGGCATGGGCCGAGCCAACCTCAACGAGTGCGCCCGCCATGCGGACGTCGTGGTCACAGCGGCTTGTGACGTCTCCCAGTCGCGTCGCGAAGCCGTGGCGGCGCAGTTCAAGGACACCTGCAAGCCTTACGCAGATTTTCGCGAGATGCTCCAGGCGCCCGACCTGGACGCGGTCATCATCGCCACACCGCCCCACTGGCACGCCCTCCAGGCCGTGGCCGCGTGCGAGGCCGGCAAGGACCTGTATCTGCAGAAACCGATGACGATGCATCTGGGTGAGAGCCTCGCCGTCCGCAACGCCGTGAAGAAGCACCAGCGCATTTCCCAGATCGGCACCCAGATCCACGCCAGCGACAATTACCGGCGCGTGGTGGAGTTCCTCCGCGCGGGCCTGCTCGGTCCCGTCGGCTGCATCCGGACGTTCAACGTCATGAACCAGGGGCCGAACGGCATCGGCCACGCCCAGGATTCCAGGATCCCTGAAGGCCTGGACTGGGACCTGTGGTGCGGCCCGGCCCCGCGCTGCGAGTACAACCCGCTCCTGGCTTCCGACGCTTACTACCATTGCTCCTGGATGGCCTACAGCGGCGGGTGGACGCCGGGCATGGCACCGCACATCATTGACCTTCCGATCTGGGCCATGAACCTGGGCTATCCCACGATCACGAGTGCGAGCGGCGGGCGATGGGTGGTGAAGGATGACGGAGACGCCTACGACCAGCATGAAGTCCTCTGGCAGTATCCCAACCTGACCCTCACCTGGATGTCGTCCCTCACCAACAGCTACGACTTCCGCATGGCGTCGCAGGACCCGGAGCGCCGGCTGGGCATTTACTTCCACGGCACGGACGGGACGATGTACGCGAACTACGGCCTGTACCGCATCTTCAATGAAGGCAAGCGCATGGAAGGCAAGCAACCTCCCGCACCCTCGATTCCTGCATCGCCCGGGCACGAACGCGAGTGGCTCGACGCCATCCGATCACGCCAGCAGCCCAGTTGCAGCGTGTTCTATCACGTCCGGGTGGACGTGCCGATCGTCCTCAGCCTGCTCTCGCTCAAGCTCGGCCGCTCCATCCGCTTCGATCCCGAGCGCGAAGTGATCGTGGGTGACCCGGAAGCGGCGCGATTGGCGGTGCCCGAGTACCGTGCCCCGTGGAAGTTCCCCCGCCAATACCTGACCACCTGATGCTGCCCCGACTGACTCATCAACTGGCACTCGGCATCCCCTTGAACGACGCGGACGTTGCTGCCGCGGCGGAGGCGCTGACCGACGAATCGGTTCCGACGGATCACAAGGCGTCCTTTCTGACCGCTTTGGCGCGCAAGGGCGAAACGCCCGATGAACTGTCGCTCTTTGCGGCCGAGTTGCGCCGGCGAGCCGTCGCGTTGCCGCTCCCGGACGAAACCCGCCGCCAAGGCATCCTCGACGTCGTCGGCACGGGGGGTGATCGGGCGGGAACCGTGAACATCTCCTCGGCTGCCGCCTTGGTGGCTGCTGCTGCCGGGGTGCCGGTGGCAAAGCACGGGAATCGCGCCGTCACGTCCAAATCAGGAAGCGCTGACGTGCTGCGGGCGTTGGGCATTCCCACCGAACTGCCGCCGGAGCAGGCGAGCGAGGCCCTGCGACGGCACGGCTTCGTTTTCCTGTTCGCGCCGTTGTATCACCCGGCGTTTCGCGCCATCGCACCCGCGCGAAAGCTCTGCGCGGAGAAGAACCAGCGCACGATCTTCAACCTGCTCGGTCCGCTGCTGAATCCGGCGCGTCCCGACATGCAGCTCATGGGGGTGGCGGCGCCGCATTGGTGTGAACCCCTCGCGAGAGCCCTGGCTCTGCTCGGCGTCCGCCGATCGTGGGTTGTCTGTGGTGAGGCAGGTGTTGCGTCCGACGGTTCACCGGTCTACCTGGACGAAGTCTCCCCGCTCGGCATAACCACGGTGGGACGGTCCGCGCCAGGTGAATCTCTGACCGTGGAGTCTCTGCACGCCTCCGATCTGCCCGTAGGCCGCGGAACGCTGAAGGACCTTCAAGGGGGCGATGCCACGGCCAATGCAGCCCAGATTCGCCGGATCTTCCGGGGAGAAGAACGCGGACTCCAGCGCGACGCGGTGCTGCTGAATGCGGCGGCGGCCCTGGTGGTGGCGGGACACGCCCCTTCAATTCACGAAGGTTGGGCGCGGGCGGCGGCGGTGGTGGATGGTGGCGACGCCCTGCGGAAGCTCGAAGACCTCGCGACCTCCTCCTCCGGTTGACCCGGGGTCCGATTCGATCACCGCTTCAGGTACTCAGCCAGCCAATCGAACACCGTCCGGTGCCACAGCGCGCTGTTCTGCGGCTTGAGCACCCAGTGGCCTTCGTCGGGGAAGTACAGGAACTTCGAGGGAACCCCCCGGCGCTGCAATGTCGCAAAGGTGTTGATGCCCTCGGTGACCGGGATGCGAAAGTCCTGTTCCCCGTGAATCACCAGGGTCGGGGTGTTGAACTGTCCCGCGCCGCGGTGCGGTGACCACTTCTCGAACTCGGCGTTGAGCCACGGAATGCCGTGATCCCACTCGTCAAACCAGAGCTCGTCCGTGGCGCCGTACATGTTCACGAAGTTGTAGACCCCGCAGTGGTTGACCAGACATTTGAAGCGGTCGGTGCGGCCTTGGAACCAGTTCATCATGTAGCCGCCGAACGAGGCCCCCGCCGACGCCATGCGGTTCGTGTCGACGTACGGCTGCCGCTCCAGCCAGGCCAAGCCCGCCATCAGGTCGTCGAAGCACTTCCCGCCCCAATCGCCGCTGATCTCGTCGACGAACTTCTGGCCAAAACCCGTACTCCCACGAGGATTGGGAAGCGCCAGCACGTACCCCTGCGCGGCCCAAAGCTGGACGTTCCAGCGAAAGGACCAGCCATCCTGCCATGCCCCCTGCGGCCCGCCGTGAACCCAGAAAACCAGGGGGTACTTCACCGAAGAATCGAATCCCGGCGGCTTCACCAGCCACATCTGGATGGGAAGGCCCCCCGCACCTTCATAGGAAACAGATTCGGGCGGCGTGAAGTCCAATTCGCCCGCAAGGGCGTCGTTCACCCCGCTGAGCGCCTCGGTCCGGCCGCCCTCGAGGGCGGTGACGAACAACTCGGCCGGACGCACCATGCTGGCTCGAGCGTACACCAGTGCCCTTCCGTCCGGAGTCACCCGGACATCCGCATTGACCGCGCCGGTCACCGCCTGTGTCGGAGCAGCACCCTCGATCCCGACGCGCCACAACGGCTTTGTCCCTCGCTCCTCGGCCTCGAAGAACAACGTCCGGCTGTCGGGCGCCCACGTGAACGCCTCGACCGACCTGTCAAAGCCGGCGGTCAAACTGCGCCGAACGCCCGTGGCTCGCTCCAGGATCATCAACTGCCAACGGTCGGCCTCGAAACCGGCGCGTTCCTGGGCGCGGTAGGCAAGGAACTTGCCGTCGGGCGAATAGCGAGGAAAGCCGTCTGCGGCGGCGTTGGTGGTGATCTGACGGCGCGCGCCGGTCTCGAGCTCCACCTCGTAGAGGTCGTGGTTGGTACTCCAGGCCTCCTCGCGTGTCGGCACCGGCGTGGCGGTGTAAGCGAGGGTCTTACCGTCCGGAGCGAAAGCGAAATCGTCGCCGGCTGAAAACGTCGACGAGGTGGGCACGGCATCCCGGTCGCCCGGAGTCACATTCCGGGGATCGCCCTGGGCCACGCCATCCTTCATCGGGACCACGAAGAGGTGCTGGCGCTTGCCTTCGACCCAGCTGTCCCAGTGTCTGAAGAGCAACCGGGTAAACACCTGGGCTTTGACCTTGCTCTGCTCGCGCTCTTCCAACCGCCGGCGGTTCAACTCGTCGCTTTCCTTGAACGGCTTGTCCGAAAACTCGGGAAACACGGCCGAGATGAAAGCGACATGCGAGCCGTCCGGAGACCAGACCGGCTGTGCCGCTTCCGTGGACAATGAGGTAAGCGGGCGTGCCTCACCGCCCTGGGTGCTGATGGTATACAACTGAAACGTGCCGCCACGGTTTGATTCGAAGACGACCCACTTTCCATCCGGCGACCACCGCGGGTGCCGGTCGTGTTTGGGGCTGTTCGTAAGCTGACGCGGTGAGCCGCCCTCAAAGGGAAGCAGCCAGATGTCGCTGTCCGAGCGGTTCTCGGCCTTGTCGACGCGGGTAATGACGCAGGCCACCCATTTGCCGTCGGGGGAGACTTGCGGATCCTCCACGCGCTGGAAGCGAAAGAGGTCCTCGATTTCCATCGGGCGCCTGGCACCCGCCGCGCAAACGCCGGAGAGGACAACCGTGCAGGTGAGTATGGTCTTGAGGAACATGGGGAATGGGGACGCCGGGGAAACGGCGTGGAGTGGAGTCATGAATCAAGGCAGGGCGCGCGGTCTTCAGCGCACCGATCCGGCGGGCCACGGCGTGCCCGCCCTGCCTCGCTACAGTTCATGCGCGGGCACCTTTTCTGGTTCAGGCCGTCACTTCCGAAGTTCGTCCCACTGCTCCTTGTCGGACGGCGGTTCGCTGCGGCCGCCAAGGTACTTCGAAAGGAACTGCTCCGCCGCGGCGTAGAACCGGAGGCGGTTCTCCGGGCGCGCGAAGCCGTGGCCTTCATCCGGGAAGACGAGGTACTCGACCGGCCGGTTGTTCTTGCGCATCGCGCCAACAATCTGATCGCTCTCGGCCTGCTTGACGCGCGGATCATTCGCGCCCTGGGCGATGAGCAGCGGCACCTTGATTTGATCCGCCTTGTAGAGCGGCGAGCGCGCATTGAGGAACTCGGCTTCCGATTCGACGTTGCCGACACGCTTGTCGAACACGGATTTCAGCGGCACCCAATACGGGGGGATGGACTTGATGAGGGTCGCGATGCTGGAAGGGCCGACAATGTCGACACCACAGCTGAACTCGTCCGGAGTGAAGGTGACGCCCACCAGGGTGGCATAACCGCCGTAGCTGCCTCCGTAAATGCAGACCTTGTCGGGATCGGCAAACCCCTCCTTCACCGCCCAGCGTTTCGCGTCAATGAGATCGTCGTGCATCTTGCCGCCCCATTCGCGGTCGCCGGCGTTCAGGAAGCGCTTTCCGTAGCCGGTGGAACCCCGGAAATTGACCTGCAGCACGGCGTAACCGCGGTTGGCCAGCCATTGCGCTTCTCCGTCGAAGCCCCACGTGTCACGCGCCCACGGGCCGCCATGGACGTTGAGCACCATGGGGAGGTTCTTGGGCTCGAGCCCCTCCGGGAGGGTCAGGTAACCGTGGATGGTCAGACCGTCCCGCGCCGTGAACGAGATCGGCTTCATGCGGGCCAGCTTGTACTTCGCCAGGCGCGTCCGGTTCGTGAACAGGAGTTCCTGGCGGAGCTTGCCCCGTTCGTACAGGTAGTAGTAAACGGGCCCGTTATCCACGACGAAGGCGACAATCCACTTCGTATCCGCCAGGTCGCGGCTCACGACCTCCATGTCTCCATCCATGGTGGCCTGCAAAAATCCGAAATCCCGCTGGATGGCCGGGTCCAGGATCCGCCACTCCGAGCGGGCCCTGACGAAGCTGACGGCCTCGAGCGTGCGGCGCGTCGGGTGCGCCATCAACGAGCCGACGTCGTAATTCTCATCCTCGGCGACGACCTTGCCCACGCCGGTGGCCAGGTCGAACTCCATCAGGCGGGCGGCGTTCGCATCGACACTCGAGACGATCCAGGCGCCCTTGTTGTCCGGCGTAAAGGCGGCGACGCCGCCGAAGGTCTCGTCCGCGCCCCATTTCTGGAAGGCCCGCCACGGCGATTTCGCGTCGTCGCGCACGCGCAATTCGGTGCCACCGCTGGGAGTGAACACGGAAGCGACGCGCACCTGGAGGGCGTTGTCAGCCGTCCAGCCGGACACGTCACCCGGGTTCTTGGTGTCGAGCTCCACAGCGCCCGTCTTCAGGTTGACCCGATACACGTCGTGAAGCTGACGATCGTCGAGGTTGAGTCCGACCAGGATCTCGTTGGGAAAATTGGGATCCACGGCCACGATCTGTGCCTGAACGCCCTGGAACGGTGTCAGGTCGCGCGTGTTCCTGCTTTTGAGACTGGTCTGGTACAGGTGCCAGTTCTCGTCCCCATCGGTGTCCTGCAGATACAGCACATGTTCGCTGTCGGGTTGCCAGAAGAAGATCCGGATGCCCCGCTTCTTGTCCGCGGTGAGGACGCGGTCGTCCTTCTGCCCCAGCGTCCGCACCCAGACATTCAGGACGTCGTTGGTATCGGGGGCGAGATAGGCCAGATGGAGGCCATCCGGGGAGAGGTTGGGGCTCGCCTTGTCAGGGTTGCCAAACAGGACGTCGCGCGGGATCAGCGGCGGCAGCGCCGCCAAAGCTTGGGAACACACGGTGGCAATCAGGATGCAGGTCGCGATCAGGCGTTTCATGGTCTACACCTTTCCGGAATCGAGGACAACGAAGCCGGAAGATGGAGCCAATGCACGCCCTTGGCAAGGCGTCGCGTCAGGGCGACGCCAGGCGATAGTATCGTTGCGAACCGACGAGAGCCGGTTCCTCCGTGATGACCACGGACTCCGTCGCGGAACGCGGCGGGACGGCCGCCACGACCTCCCACGGCCCGAAGACGGAGCCGGAGCTGGCCAGCAGCCGGTAGGATTGGCCGGCGCGGGTCACAAAGCGCAGGACGAGACGACCGTTCTGCATTTCGGCCGGCGCAAATTCCGGCGGCACCAGCTCCAAACGGCCGGGGGAGCCGCCGGCCCGCGAACTGGCCTGCCAGTTCACCGCTTGCGCCGGGTCGACGAAGGGGTCCAGGCGTTCGAGCGAACGACCCGAGCCGTCCGCTTCCGGCGGCCAGCCGTTCTCGTCGTTGTAGGAGAACTCCTCGATCACGAACCCGTACCGGTCCAACAGGCGCAGCGTCTCCCCACCGTTGTCCAAGGATCCCTGGAAATCTCCAGCCACCGGAAGGTCCTCGCCATGGCGGAATCGCGTCGCGGCGGCGTTCGCCGTCAACAGCACCCGCTGTCCGGGGCCGAGGCTTGCCAGGTTGGCGCCGGCAAAGGCGAACGATATTCCGCGATCGAAGCGCACGCCTTCCAAGGCGAGCGGTTCCGAGCCGAAGTTGCCCAACTCGATGAACTCGAATTCGTCCGAATCCAGAAAGCAGCGCTCGATCTCGGCCACCGTTGGAGGCGCAGGGTGATACATGATCTCGGTGATACGGAGGTAGCGCCGTTGGGCGTCGTCCACGGCGGACGTGCTCACGGCAATCTCGGCGCGGCCCACCACATCGCCGCGGCGGTTGGCGGCCTCCAGGGTGAGCACGTTGCGACCCGGGGCAAGCGGCACGGTTACCTGCCAGCGGGAGGCATCCAACCATGTGAGCGGCAGGGGCGCGGTGCGGCCGGCGATGCGTAGCTCCCGAACGTCGATCCAGGCCCGTCCCTCGAGGGTTACGACCGCGTTGGTGACGGAGAATTCCTCGCCGCCGTTGCTCGTGATGCTGAAGGGGATCTTCGCCGGGAGCCGGCTTCGCACGAACTGGCTGCGGGACCTGACTCGATCCAGCGCGGAGCGGTAATCCTCGTCCGCGATCGCGCCGTAATGCGCGGTCCAAGCCGCCAGGTAGTCGGCATTGAAGACGGTCTCGATGAGATCCAGCAGGTGTCCGTGGAAGACGCGGGTGTACACCGGCAGGCTGATGATCTTCGAGAGGTTCTGGTTGCCCCAAAGCGGTGCGGAAGCGTCCAGCGCGAACATGAAGTCCCAGTCGTACGGCAGGGCGAGCACGCGCTGATCCGAGGGGCGCACGTAGAAATTCAGGTTGTGAGGGTTGCCCTGCGTGTAGGCGTCGCCGATCCCGAACAAGGACAGGAGCGCGAACACGCGCATCCACTCATCCACGTCCATCACGTCGGGCACGGCCTGTTGCAGGCTGGTGCCGGTGAGACTGAACGCCTTGGCCATCTTGATATACGGCCCGTAGTCGTCTTTCGCCCGGTTGTTGCGGATCATGGTCGACCAACGGTATTGCTCCGGGTCGTCACCGAGATTGCTGATGTCGTAATTCCCGACCCAGTCGATCGGGAACGGGAGTTTGACGCCGTCGGCCGAACCGTCGTGGGTCGTCATCGCCACGCGGATGCCTTCCATGTTGAACAGCGTTCCCTCGGCCCCATTCTCGTACTGCGAGGCCAGATAGACGTCGTTGTAGTGCGCCAGCGACAACCGCGCCGGGCCGGCGTTGCCCGCACGATGCGAGTAAAGCTGGACGATGTCCTCGTACATGCCCGGGAGGCCGGCCTGAGTCTGGACGTGCTTGGCCAGGATTTCCTGGATCACGCGTCGCTTCAGTTGAACCGTGCGGTGCGCGCCTCGGAACAGCCGGTCCCCCGGGAACCGCACATTGTAGGAGGCCGAGTCCGGACCCCCACGGCTGAACATACTGCCGTGCAGGTGAACCCCGCAGTCGTAGTAGATCTCGCCGTGATCAGCCACCACCGTCGCGCCCAGTCGGTCATCGCTCATCATGTTCTGAAACGTGTCGAGCAGCGCCCCGTCCTTGGGGAGAAGGACCAGGTGAAAGGCCTTCCGCCTGGCGCCTGGGGTGCGGTTGTCCACCCGGATCAAGGCGCGCGAATCGCGTCCCGCTGCGGGGCACGACGAGGTGGCGCCCCGGGAGTCACGGCCGGTCACATAGAACTGGATCACGCTCCCGGACGCCGTCTGGGCAGGAATCACGCCTTGGAAGTCGGTGCGTCCCTCCGAGGTCGAAGTGGCGTCGCCTGAAAGCCGGCTCATCGCCAGCTCGCGCCAGGCGCCTTCGTTGATGGCGTAGTTCAGCGTCAACGCCTCCACCCCGTCAGGGTCTCCGGCCGTCACCCGCACGGTGATCGGCTGGCCCGTCCGGGGAACCGGCGGCTCGTGGGCGAGGCCGGTGTACGTCGGGCCGGCATTGTCGTATCGGGTGGAATTGGCCTGACCCGGCGTGCCTACCACGCGAGGTTGGTCGAGAATCACCGTGCGCGCGACGCGATTGTAGTAAAGCTCGGTGTGCAACTGGGGTGAACCGCCGAGCCACTTCGCGTCGAAGGCAATTTCATATTCCCGCCCCGCCAGCACGGGAGCGACGGCGGCGCCGGACTTGAGCGTCGCTTCGATCTGGTTGTGGAGGTAACCGCGCGCGTCCGTGGCCACGACGTGTAACACGAAATTGCCCGGGCGTTCGGGGTCGGGCTCGACCCGGGAATGAGAGTGATTGCCCAGGAGCCGCCAACCGGCGCCTCCGTTCGCAAACTCGCCGTTGGGAAGGAGCGGGCGTCGGCTGCCGTCGGGGTCCTCAACCACGGTGACATTGTCCAACAGGCACTCGCCATCGTTCAGCAGCCCCAGCCGCAACTCGGAAAACCCGTTCAGCGGCGGCCCGAACACCGGTTCGACCGCGCGGGCTCTCACCACGTAGCGCCGCCACGCCGAATGCGGCCGCTGGTTGCTCGCCGCCCAGGCACCGGAGACGGCGTTATCCGCGTGCGGGTCGGTGAGTTCAAGGCTGGAGCCACCGCCGTCGGCGAGACCGGGCCAGGGGTGGTCATCATGGTAACGGACCGCATCGGCGGGATTACCGTGGGCGTCCAGCAACTCAATCTGGTCCGACCGGTGCGACAATCGCCGGTCCCAATCACCCACGACGCGCAGCCCGGGATGAAGGAGACGAAGCGCCGTCGCGTCGCCAGACACCACCAGGTACTCGCCAGGGTCCAGCGTGGTGCCGGGCGGGAAAGTGAAATCGACAGCCTGGGCGAGACGCCAGCCCGTCAGATCCACCGGATGCTCCGAACGATTGTAGAGCTCGAGCCACTGCGTGGGATTCTCGGCATAGGGAGTGCCTGGGGTTCCGGGCGTCACGGCGCCCGTCACGCTCAGTTCCATGCCGCAAACCAGGTCGGAGCTCTGCAGATTCCACTGGTGCACCTCGGCCGTCAGCCAATTAGTGCCCCGGACCAACCTGGCAGGGTCCACCGGGTGCGGGCCCGTGATCAACGGGTCGCCCACGTTGATGGCCGGCGTCGTGTAAGTCACCGGCCCGTCAGGCATCTTCTGCCGGAACAACTCGCTGCCGTTCAGGTAGACGACGGCCCCATCGTCCACCAGAACGCGCAGGGCCAGGTCGACCAGGTTGGCCGGATCCTCAACGACGAAAGGCACCCTGAAATAACAGGTCCAGCGACCGGCCTCGAGCGGCGTCCGGATCGGCTGTTCGAGAGCGCCCGTCCGGAAGCCCAGGATGCCGGGTCCAGTTGGCCACGCGGAGTCGTCGAAGCCCACCGCCCGCCATGCGATGCCCTGGTCCGTTCCCGACGCCTCGTAACGCCAGCGCGCGTCCCAGTTCAACAGGACGCGTCGCGCGGTCTCGGGAGGTATTCCCGGCTGCCGGTACGTGGGCGGGGCGTGATACAGGATCTCGTTGATCACGATTTCGTCGTGAAGGCGGACGGCGTTCGGCTCCCCCGGGGTCGAACTGGAGGGAACCAGGAACCGCGCACGCGGCTCAACCTCGGCGCGGGCTTGGGGGATTTCGGCGATCCGCACCGCATCGAGCAGGATCGACCCATTCCCATTCAGCAGGAACAGCCGATCTCCGGATCGCACCGGGCCTGCTGCCGCGGGCCGTTTCGCCAGCGCGGACTGGCCGGGGTCGAGAACCTCGTCTTCCCAAACAAAGGCGAGCCCGGTGGAGTCGCGTAACGTGCCGGCCGCCAGCGACACCGGTGAGCTGCCGGTGTTCTGCACTTCGCACCAAAACGGCTCGGTTCCCGCCGCCGGCACCTCGCCAATCACCAGGGACGGAGCCTGGGCTTGCGCCGTCCCCCGGCGCGCGGTCAATTCGGCCTGGATCAGGAAATCCGTGTTGCCGGCCGCGGAGTTCAGGCCCTGCACCGCCAGCACGTTGACGGCGCCCGGGCGGAGCAAACCGAGCGCACCGGAGAGGTTGATCGTTTCCGGGACGGCTGATGCCGCCGGATCCCGAGGGACCGAGGAGGTGGAGTTCCACTCCAGCAAGTCAGGCGCCTGTCGACGCGCCACCTCGTTGCCGTTCAACCAAGCCACGAAGCCGTCGTTGTATCGCAAGCGGAGCAGGAGTTGGTCATGCGGAGCCACGGGTGTCGTGAAGGGCAGGCGGAGCCACACACTCGCGTTCGAGCCAAACATGGCGCCGGCAAGGTCGGTGGCGAAAAGGCCCTGCAATCCGCCCCCGCCCAGCGGGGAGGCACCGGCAGCCAGGCCGGCGATCTGGGCGTCGGGGATGACTTCGTGCCAGATCGCCACCTCGTCCAACCAGCCATCCAGGAAATGCCCCGTGTGCCCCGAGTTGCTGCCCAGGATCCAACGGTCCCCGGCCGTCCACAAAGTTCCGACGGAGTCTGAGGTCCCTTCCTCGGTGCCGTTAACGAAGAGCCGCGCCGTGCCGCCGTTATGAGCGGTGGCCGCGACGTGATACCAATGGCCGGGCTGGGCGATGGTGCGGCCCGCGACGAGGTTCCATCCACCGTCGAACGTGTAGTGCTCGAACTGCCCCGCGCTGTTGAGGCGCAATTGATGCGACCAATGCGTCGTGGGGCCCGCGTCGGAGCTCAGCGTGAGGAGGCTGCACGGCCTGACGCTGGCCGGCTTCACCCACAGGCTCAGCGTGTAGCCGGTTGGAATCACGGTTTCGGGTAGCACCAGCGCGTCCGCCACTCCGTCCAGGCGAAGGGCACTGACGGCGTTCGTCACCAGCGGAGGGTGATCGATCACGAACTTCGGAGCCCCCTGGGTGGTGGCCGGTGACCCGCTGCCGGCGGAGTCGCCAAGATCGTTCTCGAGGCGGAGGAACCTGGCCGGACGCAGCGTGGGCGAAGCGCCGGAGAGATCGAAACCAAATCCGTTGGTGCCTTGAGCCCAGGCCGAGTCGTTGAACGCCGGTGTGGTCCAGGGCGCGTCCCGGTCAGCGAGGGAAGGCACCCGCCAGCGTCCGCGGGCACCGGGCGCGATGAGGGTATCGACCACGGCTTCCCCAGGGACGTCGGTCGCTTGCGGGAAGTTCTCGCGGCCGGGTGTGCCACCAAGTTCATGACTCGCCGCCCAGTTCTCGGGCGGGCTGCTGGGAGAACGCGGCAGCCGCTTCGCCAGGGCGGCACCGGATCCGTCCGCCCCGACGGGCCAGGGGTGCTGGTCATCATAGTCCAACTCATCCATGAGGCGGCCGTTGAGGTTCCGGAGCCGAAGGCGTTCGCCCTCGTTGGCCAGCGAACCGGTGAACGGGCCCAGGACCGGTTCGCCGCCGGCAGCCGCGCTCAGGCCGGCCGGGTTCGAGGCAACGACAACATAGGCGCCCGCCCGGATGACGGCACCGGTGGGAAACTGAAAGGACACGCCGCCCTCGAGCGACCAACGGGAAAGATCCACATCCACTCCGAGCTGGTTATGCAACTCCAGCCATTCCACACCCGAGTCGCCGCCTGCCGGCTGGTACATGACCTCGTTGAACGTGACGACGCAGTCCGAGGCGGTGGAGGAATTGAGGTAGCCCGGCGCCCCGCCGAAAGCAGAGGAAACCAGCAAACCCAGCCAGACCGAAGCCAACGCGCGGGTGATGTTACCCATGAACCGGCTACGAAAAGCGGCGGTGAACCCCCGCACTCCAGACGCTCCGCGACTCCGGACGCGCCTTGCAGCAACGCGAAGCGCCTGGAGTGCGTCCGCTTGAGCGGCGCTTTTTGGTCCGCAGGAAGCCACGCTGGCACAGGGAAGTTCCTGCGGGCTGAAGCCCGCGCTCCTCAACGGTTCATGGCCAGGGATCCTGACCACGCCGCGGTCACCAAGCCTCCTCGCGAACGGCGTCTCGAGAGGATCCGTGGCTGCGGGTGTCACGCGACCGAACATGCGCAAGCCCGCCAGCGAGTCAAGGCTGGCTGCAGCAGGTCTCATTCTGTGGCAGAAACCCGGTTGAAAGCGGGGTGCCTCGCGGTTGGTCATCGTGTCGTGCGGCGCCCTCGGAGAGGTCGCCCTACCTGGCGGACGCTTCATCGCGCCCGGAGTGTCGTTCAAGCCGCGGCAGGCTCCGCCTCGTCCTGGATGTAGGTGCGTCCCTTGTAGAACCGGGCCACCCCGATGAACAACACCGCCGTGACCACCATGATCTTCACGAAGAACCAGTAGTACGCCGCGCCCGCGAGTTTCACGGTGCCGTCCGGGTTCTGGATGAAAATGTTCACCACCGTGGTGAACACGTTCCCCAGGGAGATCGAGGCCAGATAGAGGCACATCACCAGCGACTTCATCTTCCGGGGCGCCTGGGTGTAGGAGAACTCCAGGTGGGTCACCGAGACCAGCACTTCACCCGCAGTAAGGAAGACGAACGCGAGCAATTGCCAGCCGATGTGCGGACGTTCGCCGGCATCAATCCGCCCTTGGATCCACGCGACCACCACGAACGCGGCGATCACGGCCCAGAGTCCCAGCCCGAAGCGGCGCAACGGCGTCAGCTTCACGAACCGCTCGATCGTCGGGTAGATGATGTACGCGAACAACGGCAGCATCACGAGGACAAACACCGGGTTGGCCGTCTGGATCTGGGCCGGAAGCCACTCGCGCCCGAACAGGTGACGGTCCATGGCGAACGCCTGGACAATCCACGACGAGAAGTTCTGGTTCCACAGCGCCCAAAACATGGCCGCAAACGGCACCAGGATGAGCAGGTTCGCCAGCGCTTTGAGGTTCTCGGGCTTCATCACCTCCCGTACGTAGGGACGCACACCGGCCGGCGGGATATGGACAATCTTCCGCCGTCCCATCCAGAAGATCACCGTCGCCAGCAACATGAAGATCCCCGGCGTGCCGAAGGCCAGCGCGGGTCCGCTCCGCTCGAGCAATTCGGGCGTGACGATGGTGGAAATCGCGGAGCCGATGTTGATCGAGAAATAGAACCAGGTGAACACCCGCGGCAGCAGGTGCTGGTTGGCGGTGCCAAACTGGTCGCCGACGTTCGCGGAGACGCACGGCTTGATACCGCCCGCTCCCAGGGCCACCAGCGACAACCCGACCAGCAGGCCCATGCGGGTATGATCCAGCGCCAGGACAAGGTTGCCGACACAGTACACGAGTGACAGGTAGAGGATGGTCCGGTACTTCCCCAGCACCGTGTCGGCCAGGAGGGCGCCGAGCACGGGAAGGAAGTACACCGCCGAAAGGAAGGCATGCTCCCAGGCCACCGCCTGCGCGTTGCTCATCGGCGACGGCTTGCCCGCCGCGTCGAGCAGGTGCTGGGTCATGAACACCACCAGGATGCCGTTGATGCCGTAGTAGCAGAAGCGCTCCGCCGCCTCGTTGCCGACAATGTACGGGATGCCCGGCGGCATCTTGTCGGTCTTGATGGGCGCGGTGAGGTAGTTGTGCCTGGCCATGGGAGCTTCGGGGGTCGAATCGAATCGGATCGGATTGGGTCGGGTCGGTTGGGACTTAACGCGGCGCTTGCAGCCTCGCGCGCACCAGTTCGGGCAGGTACTTCACCGGCACGGGCCCGGGAGCCAGGACCGCCTCGTGGTAACGGCCCAGGTCAAAGGCGTCGCCCCGTTCCCGCTGCACCGCCTGGCGGAGCCGGTAATGGGCCATCCGCCCCACGAAGTAGGTCGATAGCTGCACCGAACTCTGCTGCGCCCGGATGACTTTCAGCCTCGCCTCGCCTTCGGATTGAAACGCGCGTTGCACCAGCAACTCCATGGCCTCGGCGTCGGTCATGCCCAGGCAGTGCATCTGGTGATCCAGGATCGTGTTCGCCACCGCCCGCAGGTAGAACTTGAGTTGCGTCAGTCTCAAGGCGAGATCGCCGGTCCCGTAACCCTGGTCGAGGAGCGTCTGCTCGGTGTAGACCGCCCAGCCTTCCACATACACGCCCGAAGCCAGGACCTTCCGGATGAGCGACGGGTTTTGGTTCGCGTACTCGAACTGCACGTAGTGTCCCGGGTAGGCCTCATGGATCGTGAGGATGTGCAGCATGTGCCGGTTGTACTCCTCGAAGTAGCTCTTCACGCGCTCGGGGCTCCAATCCCGCGGCGGCGGGCTCACGGCGTAGAAACCACTCGCTTTCGGGTCAAGCGGCGGCGGCGAATTCATGTAAGCCGTCGAGTTCCCGCGCTGGAATTCGGGCATTTCGATGATTTCGCAGCGGTCGGGATCCGGGAGCCGCAGGATGTCCGCGGCGGTGATGAACTCCTTCACCTTCACCACGGTGTCCCGCACGTCCGAGGTGAGCGTGGCGGCGGTGCTGTGCTCCTGCGCAATCGCCTTGAGGACGCGCTCGACAGTCAGGCGCCGCCCGTCAGCATCATCCGGCGGCAGCGGAGACTTGGGAAAATGCCGGCTCCAAAGCTGACGCGCGATGACGTACATCTCCCGCGTCACCCGCTCGAACTCCGACCTGGCCTCCGCCAGGACTTCGTCGGCGCCAAGCCCGGCGTCCAGCTCGAGCTCGAGTTTGCGCGCGAACCGCTCGCGTCCCAGCCGCCAGTCGCCGGTCGCCCGGGGCAGGAGTTCGGTTTCGAGGAAGACCTGGTACTCCTTCAGGGCTTTGAGAACCGGCCCGGCCGCGCTTCGCAAGGACTCCAAGGAAGGCGTCTCGCCCACGAGCTCAAAAAGGCCGCGCTCGTAGAAATCGATCGCCCCGCGGTTCTGGCGGATGGCGGTTTCGGTATGCGTCCGCGGCGGGTTCTTCAGGCTCGCGCGCGCCGCCTCGATCACCGAGGGGATTGCCGCCATGCGGGCCACGGCGTTGGCGATGTTGGTCTCGCGCGGCAGGGTCGATTGCGCGAGGAGAAGGAAGACGCTGTCGCTGATGTAGTCATTGTAGACCCGGGGGTCTTCCTCGAACGGGCGGGTGTTCTCCGCGAGCCAGAGGGACTTCATGAGCTCCTGCCGCAGAATCTCGAAGTCGATCTGGCCCGCCCGGGTTAACCGGCCGAATTCGATTTCCTGTGGAAGGCGTTCCAGGGTACGCCGCGTGTGCTCGACCCAACGCTGGCGGGCGGCAGGCGAGACGTCGTCCAACTGGTGATCGAAGCGATGATCGCCCAGGCGGGTGGCGTCCAGCGGACGCAAGGCGAAGGCCTCGTCGAGATAGGTCTGGAAGAACCGGGTCAGGGAGGCGTCGGCGGTTTGGGCTTTCAGGGAGCAGGCTGCCAGACACGCGACGAGGGCAGCCAATGCCCGCACACGGACGTGAACACGAGGCGACATGGCAGGCGCGAGTCTCCCGGCCCCAAGGCGTTCCGACAAGACTTTAGCGGAACCGCATCGAGTACAGATCGGCCTCGCGCATCACGAACCGGAGGCGGACGGGCTCCCCGGCGTGGCGACCGAGGTCACTTCCCTCCCGCCAGCGCACCACCCGCTCGATTTCGTCGCCCACCTGTTCGACGGCGTCCTCGAGGGCAAGACCCGGCAAGGCCCGCCCCGCGCGGTCCTGGAGTTCGGCGCGCAGGCTCCCCGCCGCGCCCGTGCTGAAGTTCACCACCAACTCGCGTCCCGTGAACCGCAGCGGCTTCGTGAGCATTTCGCCGCCACCGTAAGGCGCGTTGACTGAAACAAACCCGTCCGTCCGGAGCGTGTACCGCACCAGATGACAGGAAGGCTGGGCATAGTGCGCCTGTTTGTAGAGCGAGATCTCGGCCTCGCCGGTCGGCACGACACCCAAGGCCGTGAGCCCGGCCCGCGACGCCCAGTTGCCAGGGTCAAGCCCCGGCCGGATGAAGGCCTCCATGAAGGTGCGCCGGTATTCCGCGCCGCCGCGGGTGGTCATGAACACCGCCTCGGCGACGTCGCTCGCGTAGTTGGGATCCACGCCGAGTCGCCCGGCCTGCTCGGCCGTCAACACGCGCCGTCCGGGGACGAACCGCATCGGGGTGGCAAGGTAGAGGTGAGGCGCTCGAAAGTACGGATGCGTCTGGCTGGTGTACAGGTGCTCCGGCGGCGTGTCGCCAAAACGCATCTCGACCGGCGCCGACCAGTCGGTGAAGTTTGTCGAGGTCGAGCGGCTGATCGTGCGGTAGCCCGCGAAGGCCCCCTGCGTCCAGGTGCGGAAGTACAACACGTAGGTCTGCTCGGAGGCTGACCAGAACGCCACGTTTTGCGAATCGAACGCGCCCTGGGTCAACAGCGGCTTGTCCCGCCACGGGCGCCAGCGCAGCCCGTCCCCGGACACGAACCCATGCAGGCCGCGCTCGGACGTGCCGGCCAGCGCCTTGAACCGCTCGTCGCGCGGCACGCCGGGACGGTGGTCCAGAAAGGGGGCGAAGTTGTGGGAAAAGGGCGGCTGACCGGCGAGCACCACGTTGTTACTGCGGCTGCCCTCGACCTCGAAAAGCCCCAGCAGGGGTTTGGTGAACGTGACGCCGTCCCGACTCTCGGCGTAGCAGGTCACTTCCGTGTCCGACCCGTCCCGACCGGCCCGTGGGTTACCCCGGTAGTAGCAGCGGAACAGATCCCCGTCCTGGAGCACCGTCACGTAGCCGCAGAAGGCGCCCTCCCAAGGTGCGTCAAACCGGAGCGCCACGTTGGCGGGATGCGGTTCGTGAAGGCGCAGCACGCAGCGATCAAGGCGATCGATCAACAGGTCGTCCACGAACAGTTCGAGACGCGAGTCCAGGGCGACCGGCTCTGCCTTGAGGGCTGCTGGCAGGGACCACGCCGCCAGGAGGAGCGCGGGGCCAAGGAAGGTGCAGGCGTTCATGAAGGGACTCACGAGGGACGAGTTCTTTTTCGGGTAACCGCCGGCATGTTGCCGCGCCTGACCCTGCGAGTCCACGCCGATCCGGCGGGCGTTCGGATCGCTTTGAGTTACTCTGGGAGCTGGAAACGGCGGGCAGCGGAGTGCCCGCCCTACCCTCGCGGGGGTTTGGCATGGTTATGGCTCCGTTTTGCGGCCGAAGGGCTGCGCGGGAGTCTGATGGCCGCGAGACGATCAGCCGGGCTCGCGGTTTGAATTCCGGGCCCGTTCGGATACGATGGGGCCAACAAACACATTGAACATGAAGCACCAGAGAATGATCGGGGCAGCCTTGGGCGTCTGGGGGACGCTGGCGGGAACCGCATGGGCACAGGTCACGATTACGGCTTCGGACATGTTCAACCAGCCGGGGCAATATTACCGGGCCTATGCGAACACGCCCCAAGTGCCGGTCGACGTCAGCGGGCTGTTGGGCGAACCGGGCAGCGAAGCCCAGGTGTGGAACTTCATCTCCGGTCCCCGGGAGGTCACCTACCGCTTCGACTACATGGCCGCCGGAGACGCCGCGCATCATGCCGATTTTCCCTTCGCCACCCTGGCCGAGCGGAAGACCGACGAAAGCGGCTCCCAGTCGGAGGCCTGGCTGTACTTCCAGCAGGATCCGTCGCGGGGGCGGATCGTCCATGGGTTCTACGACGCCAGCCTGGGGGGGGTGGAGGTCCTGGGGATTCCGTTCAAGCTCGAGCCGCCGGCAGGCTTCTTTCAACCGGCGCTGCGGGATTTCCCGGCGACGATCAGGTTTGGGGATCAGTGGACCAGTTCGACGGTGTATACCAATCTTCTCACGCTGGACGCCGGGGGAGGCGACGGTGAAGAGGACCCCGGCGGCCTGATCGAGTTCCCGCAGCAGACGACTTACAGCGCCACCTCGAAGGTGGACGCATTTGGCGTGATCAGCTCACCCGGTTCCACACTCGGATTCGGGGAGTGCTTGCGCATCAACGAACTCGTCCAGTACGACCTGGCCGTGGACATGGGGACGGGTTACGAGCATTTCGGCACCGCCTACGTCCGCAACTTCTACTGGCTGCGCCCGGGCCGCGGCATCGTGGCCCAGGTCACCTCCGAACAGCAGCAAGGGACGCCGCCGCCCGACAGCTTCCCGACCGCCGCGGTGGTGCTGCGGATGTTCGAAACGAACCACCCGGACGGAACCACGCCGGGTCCCGAAGGGATTCAAGGGCTCACCATCACGCTCAGCGCCCAGGGCGCCCTGCTCTCCTGGACGAAGCTTTCCGGCGTCTTATCCTACCAGGTGCAGCAGACCGTCAACCCGGCGGATGCCGCCTCCTGGCAGAGTCTCGGGGCATCCACCACGGCCAATTTCCTGATCGACACCACCGCGAACACGCCTGGCGCGCCCACCCGCTACTACCGCGTCGTCGGGCAGAAGAACTGAAGCGTCATGGCCTGCGCGCAAGCCGAGGCGGGGACCGCCCCGGGGTCTTGGACCCCGAGGGGGCTGGCGCGCTGTGGGGAGGAGGTCTTTGAGCCTTGGATCGGCTCGGCGCAACCTCGCCCCACCACCGTTCAATCTGCAGGCGCCGACGTCAGGAGGCGGGGCAATCCCCTCCACCCATCCGGCTCGGCGCAGCCTCGCCCCACCACCTTTCAATCTGTAGGCGCCGACGTCAGGAGGCGGGGCAATCCCCTCCACTCGTCCGGCTCGGCGCAGCACCGTCCCACCCGGTGGGCACAACCCGGGTTCACCTTGATCGAGTTGCTGGTGGTCATCGCGGTCATCGCGATCCTTGCCGGCTTGCTTTTGCCGGCGCTCTCGGCGGCCAAGGAGTCGGGAAGGACCACGCGCTGCCTGGCGAATCTGAAGCAAATCGGCCTCGGGTTGACGATGTACACGGACGACCACGAGGCGTTTCCCATTTACACGTACGACCAGGATGGGTTCCTGGTGCCCCTGGGCTTCTGGCCCGAGCAGCTCAAGGCGTACACCCGGAGCGACTGGACCAACGATCTCTACCGCTGCCCCTCCTACAAAGGGCTCACGCTGCCCCCGACCGACATCGGGGATCCGCTGGGAAGCTACGGCTACAACGCCAACGGCGCACAGTTCGCGTTCAGCCAGTTGGGTCTCGGAGGGTTCCTCGCGGTTCCCGAGGACTGGGACTCGGCCGTACCCATCAAGGAATCGCAGGTGGCCCAGCCATCCGACATGATCGCCGCCGGCGACGCCAACCTGATGTGGCTGGTGCCGCCCGTCCTGAAGGCGTATTACGGGATCGAAGGCCCTACGAGCTACACGGGATTCTCGCGACTCGACATCAATTCCTGGCGGCGAACGACCAACCCCGGTTTTGGGGGCAGCGAAGGCATTCTACGCGCCACCGACCAGCGGCACCGGGGACGATTCGAGGTCGTGTTCTGCGACGGCCACGCCGAGCGCATCCGGCACCGGGATCTCTTCCTCGAATCGGACAGCGCCCTGCGTCGGTGGAACAATGACCACGAGCCGCACGAGGATCTGCTGGTCCCGTAAGACGACGTCCGGGCTCACCGCCAGGCGGGCCGGGTCGCTCCCCCACCCCCGGGACGCACGCGGAGTTGACGAATGAGGGCGCTCGCGGAGAGTTGCCGTCTAATATTCGCCCGGACCGGGTGTCATGGAAGGGTCGGACACTTTTTCTCGCGTATGAAACAGAGCTTTCTGCTATGGGTGCTCGTCATGCTGAACTGCGCGTCGAACGCGGCGTCGCCTCGCGAGGCAGACTGGAGGAAGGTGGAGGAGGCCATGCAGAAGGGTCTGCCCCGAAGCGCCATCGAGGCCATCGAGCCCATCATTCAAGGCGCCCTGGCGGACCAGGCCTGGGCCGAGGCGACCAAGGCGATCGCGAGGAAGATCGCGCTGCAGGGTGAGATCCAGGGCAACCGGCCCGAGGAGAAGATCGTCCGAATGGAGGCAGCCCTGGCCACGGCGCCCGAGGAGATTCGCCCCTTGCTCACGACGATCCTCGCGAACTGGTATTGGCAATATTTCCAGGCGAACCGCTGGCGTTTCATGCAGCGCACGACCACCGCGACGCCTTCGGGGGATGATTTCACGACCTGGGACCTGAAACGGCTCTTCGCCCACGTGGACGAACTCTTCCAGCGCGCCCTCGCCGATGAGGCGCGACTCAAACAGCTCCGGATCGAGGACTTCGACGAGCTTCTGGTCAAGGGCACGCTCCCCGACAAGTACCGGCCGACGCTCTACGATTTCATTGCCCACCAGGCACTCGAGTTCTACACGACCGGCGAGCAGGCGGGCGCGCGTCCCGAAGATGCCTTCGAGCTTCCGTCCACCAGCCCGGTGCTGGATGGCGCCGAGGCGTTCATGGCCTGGGATCCCGGGCAGGCCGCCACGAACTCCGCCGTGGGCAGGGCATTGGGGCTGTACCAGGAACTCCTGCGGTTCCACACCCGCGACGAGGACCCCACCGCCTTCGCGGATGTCGATCTCGAGCGGCTGCGCTTCGGCTACAACACCGCCTTCGGTCCGGAAAAGGAAGGACGGTACCGGAGCGCGCTCCAACAATTTGCCGATCGCTGGGCGGATCACGAGGTTTCCGCGGTCGCCCTGGAACGTCGGGCACGCCTGCTCCAGGAACAGGGTGATCTTGTCGAAGCCCACCGGGTGGCCACCCGCGGCAAGAATGCGCACCCCAGCAGCCCGGGCGGTCAGCTTTGCACAAATCTTCTGAGTGAGATCGAGGCGAAGTCGTCGCAGATCCAGACCGAGGAGGTGTGGAACCTGAGCCAGGCGGACGCCGGCACCGCCGAACCATCGGGCGCACGCCCCGTCATCGAAGTCAGGTACCGCAACCTGGACAAGGTGTACTTCAAGCTCCGCGAGGCGCGGTGGGAGGACAGCCTCCGACAGGACGCGCCCATGCCGCAGCGTTTCCGGCCGGAGCGGCGTCGTTCCTGGCTGGCGGAACCGGCGTTGCGATCCTGGTCGCACGATCTGCCTCCGAGCACGGATTATCGCGAGCGTACCGTGGAATTCCCGGCGCCGACCGGCCTTAAACCTGGGTTTTACCACCTCGTGTCCAGTCATCGTCCGGACTTCCGCGAGGAAGACAACCAGATCGGCCTCGTCGATTTCTGGGTCAGCGACCTCGCCCTGGTCACCCGCTCGCGGGATGGACGGATTGAAGGCTTCGTGCTGAATGCGAACTCCGGGGAGCCCTTGGCCGAGGCCTCCGTCGAACTGTGGAAAGCGGACCAACGCGGTGCCTGGGCCCGGGCGAAAACGACACAGAGCGATACGCTCGGCACCTTCGCCTTCGATCTGGGTGACTCGCCGGGGGACAACGGAAACGCTTGGAACGTGCGGCTCCGAGCCCGGCACGGAGAGCAGCAGGTGAGCAGCAGCGACCGGCTCTGGGCGCAGACGTCCCGGAGTACCGGCGATCGGACCGAGCGCACCTTCCTGTTCACGGACCGGGCGCTCTATCGGCCGGGACAGTCGATTCAGTACAAGGGCATTTGTGTGCGCTGGGCGACGGGACACGGAACGAACGACAATTACGAGTTGCTTCCCGGACGCGAGGTGACGGTGGTGCTTCGCGACAACAGCGAACGGGAAGTCGGCCGGCAACAACATCGTTGCAGTGACTACGGCTCCTTCTCCGGGACGTTCACCGCGCCACGGGGCGGGGTCACCGGCCGCATGGTGATCATGGTCGAGGGCCAACCCGAAGGCTCAACCTGGCTGAGCATGGAGGAGTACAAGCGCCCGAAGTTCAACGTGACCCTGGAAGCCCCCGAGGTGGCGCCCCGCCTGAACGACACCGTCACCGTTGAGGGCAAGGCCATGGCTTATACGGGCGCCGCCATCGACGGCGGGCAGGTGGCGTGGCGCGTGGTGCGCGAGGTTCGCTTCCCTCCCTGGTGGGGATGGTATCGTGGCGGCCGCTGGCCGCGCCCCGCGGCGAGCCAGGAGATCGCCCACGGTACCACCACGACGTCGTCGAACGGCGGATTCCAGGTTCAGTTCACCGCCAAACCCGATCTCGCCGTGCCCGAGACCGATGAGCCGTCTTTCGAGTTCACCGTGTACGCGGACGTGACCGATTCCGCCGGCGAGACCCGTTCCGACCAGCGCTCCGTAAGGGTCGGTTACACCGCACTCGAACTCTCGACGGCAGCCAAGGACTGGCTGACCTCGACGCAGGACGTTGAACTGCGGATCGAGGGACGCACCCTGGATGGCAAGCCCCAGGCCGCCGAAGGAACCCTCAAGGTCCATGCCCTGCGTCAGCCCGAGCGGGTTCAACGCGCCGGCCTCCCGGGAATCTATGGCTACCGTGCTCGTGGCCTTGCGGAAGGCAGCGAGCCGAAGGACCTCTCCGATCCCAACAACTGGGAATTGGGCGAGGTTGTGGTTGAACAAGGCTTCAGCACAGACGCTTCCGGGGTGATCACGAACCGGTTTCGTCTGCCGGCCGGCGCGTTCCGCGCGGTGCTCGAGAGCCAGGACCGGTTTGGCAAGAAGGTCACGGCGCGCCAGCCGCTCTTGGTGCTGGACCCCGAGGCGTCGAGGCTCCCGATCAAAGTGCCCCAGCTGCTGGCCATGCCGGCCTCGTCCCTGGAGCCCGGCAACGAATTCCTGATGCTCTGGGGCACGGGCTATCCCGAGGGGCGGGCGTTTATTGAAATCGAACGTCGTCACCAGATGGTCCAACGCTACTGGACCGAACCCGGCCGCACCCAACAGCAGATCCGCCAGGCGGTTTCCGAGGCCTGGCGCGGCGGCTTCCAAGTGCACGTCACCCAGGTCCGCGAGAATCGCGCCTACCTCGAGACCCGCTTCATCGACGTCCCCTGGACGAACAAGGAACTCGAGCTCAGTTGGGACCACTTCACCTCGAAGCTCGAGCCAGGCCAGAAGGAGACCTGGACCTTGCAGGTGCGGAAGCGGCCGGGCGCGCCGGCGGCCGACTCGTCCTCCTCCTCCGCAGGTTCTGCCTTCGCCGAACTCGTCGCGACTCTGTACGACGCCTCTCTCGACCAGTTCCTGCCCCATGAATGGCACCGCGCCTTCGGCATTTTCGCGAATGACCGGACCACGGCGCAAAGCCACTTCAGCAACGCCGAGGTTGGGCTGAATCACTACCTGGGCCGATGGCACCAGGTCCGCCTGGCAGTGGTGCTCACTTATCGCGACTTCCCGGGCGACTTGGTCCAAGGCGTGTTCTTTGGGAGAGCGCGCGGCCGGATGGCTTCCATGCGGACCGGGGTGATTGGTGGAATTGGCGGCGGGGCCTCGATGGAGTCCGAAGGCCTGGTGTTGATGGACGCCGCCGCCCCTGAAGAAGGCAGAGCGCTTTTCATGCTGGGCGAACCAAGCCCCGCGCGGGCAAGTGCCGCCCTGGGAGCTGAAGTCGCCGTTGCCGCCAAGGGCATTCCCCAACGCGAGTCCGCTCCCCCGCCTGGGCCGGACCTCAGCCAGGTCAGCGCCCGCAAGAATCTCAATGAGACCGCGTTCTTCTTCCCGCAGCTCACGAGCGACGCCGACGGGACGGTGCGCATGACCTTCACCATGCCGGAGGCGCTCACCGAGTGGCGGTTCCTGGGCTTCGCCCACGATCGTCAGTTGCGATCCGGCTACCTTGAGGCGCGAACGGTCACCGCGAAGGACATCATGGTCCAGCCCAACCCGCCGCGGTTCCTGCGCGAAGGCGACACCATCGAGTTCACGGTGAAAGTGTCGAACCAATCCGCCACGCGGCAGACCGGCGTTGTGAAGCTCGAATTCCGGTACGCGTCGAACGATCAGTCCGCGGACGAGGCGCTCCAACTCGAACCGGTCCGGGGAAGCGAAGGTCAAGCCGCCCCGGCGGAACGCAGCTTGCCGTTCGACATTCCCGCGATGGAGTCCCGCACCTTCGCGTGGCGGCTCACCGTCCCCGATGGCTCTGGATTCCTCACCTACAAAGCGGTTGGCTCCACGGGAAGGCTGAGTGACGGCGAGGAGGGATTCCTGCCCGTGCTGTCGCGGCGGACGTTCATCACCGAGTCGCTGCCGCTCTGGGTACGAGGGCCGGGGACAAGGCAGTTCCAGTTCGAGAGCTTGAAGAACTCCAGCCAGTCCGACACCCTCCGACATGAGGCCGTCACCGTGCAGATGGTCTCGCGGCCCGCCTGGTACGCCGTGCTGGCCCTGCCCTACCTGATGGAGTTCCCCCATGAATGCAGCGAGCAGGTGTTCAACCGTCTTTACGCGAATGCCCTGGCACGTCACATCGCCAACAGCGACCCGAAGATTCGCGACGTTTTCGAGCAGTGGCGCAACACGCCGGCGCTGGATTCGCCGCTGGAGAAGAACGAGGAACTCCGCGCGGTCATGATCGAGGAAACCCCGTGGCTCCGACAGGCGAAGAACGAGAGCGAAGCGCGCCGCCGCGTCGGCCTGCTGTTCGATGCAAACCGGCTGGATAACGAACTCGGCCGCGCCCTGGGGACGCTCCTCGAACAGCAGTTGCCGGACGGCGCCTGGCCGTGGTTCCCGGGCGGCCCGGCGAACGACTACCTGACGCTGTACATCGCCACCGGCTTTGGTCGGCTGCGACACTTGGGACCCGATCTGCCCGCCGAGGGCGTACTGCGCGCCTGGGAGCGCCTCGACCAGTGGTTGGTCGAGCGTCATCGCCGCATCGTGGAAGCCGGGACGCTCGATGAAAACCACCTGGGACCGACCGAGGCTCTCTACCTCTACGGGAGGAGCTTCTTCCTGAGGGACCGTCCCCTCGAAGGCGCACCACGTGAGGTGGTGAAGTATTACGTGGCCCAGGCGAAAGAGCATTGGCTCACGCTGCCCCGTCAGTCCCAGGGGCACCTCGCGCTGGCGCTCAAGCGGCTCGATGAGGCTCCCACGGCGCAAGCGATCGTTCGGTCTTTGCGTGAACGGGCGGTCCAGGACGAGGAGCTTGGCATGTTCTGGCGCGACGAGGAGTTGAGCTGGTGGTGGTACCGGGCGCCCATCGAGACGCAGGCCATCATGATCGAAGCGTTTGACGAGGTGGCCGCGGCCGCAGAGGACGTCGAGGCCCTGAAGATCTGGCTGCTCAAACAGAAGCAAACGCGGGACTGGAAGACCACGAAAGCCACCGCCGACGCGGTCTACGCCCTGCTCCTGCGCGGGTCCGACCTGCTGAACGGCGACACGCTGGTCGAGGTTGAACTCGGCGGGGTCAACGTCACGCCGGTCAGCAATTCCAGGATCGAAGGCCACCCGACCCCGTCCACAGAACCCGAAGCGGGCACGGGGTTTTACCAGCGCCGGTTCAGCGGCACGGAAGTCTCGCCCGCCATGGGAGAGATCACCGTCCGGAAGACCGACAAGGGCATCGCCTGGGGCGGCGTTCACTGGCAGTACTTCGAGGATCTCGCGAAAGTGAAGCCGTTCGAAGGTACGCCGCTCAAGCTGTCAAAGGCGCTGTTTACCAAGATCAACAGCGCCACCGGGCCGGTCCTGGAAGCGGTTCAAGGCCCCGTGAAGGTCGGCGACGAACTGGTGGTGCGGATTGAACTCCGCGTCGACCGCGACATGGAATATGTCCATCTCAAGGACCAGCGCGGGAGCGGAACCGAGCCCGTGAACGTCCTGAGCCAATACAGATTCCAGGACGGCCTTGCCTACTACGAGAGCACGCGCGACACCGCGAGCCACTTCTTCATCGATTACCTCCCCAAGGGGACGTACGTGTTCGAGTACTCGACCCGGGTGCAGCTGCGCGGCGATTACCAGACCGGGGTGGCGGGAATCCAATGCATGTACGCGCCGGAGTTCAACAGCCACAGCGGCAGCGTGGGCCTCACGGTGCGCTGAGGCCGACGGCACGGGACTCCGGTTCGACGCGTTCGGCTTCCGCGCGCTGGGTAAACGGGATCGCCGCCAGGAGCAACAGGACGCCGCAGCCACCGGTCAGCGACAGCAGCCACTGGAAGGCGGTCAGGGGCTGCAGGCTCATCAACCACGACCTGCCGCCGATCAGAACGCCCAGGTACAGGACTCCCACCGCGACCACCCAGGGGACGACGCCGAACTTTTCGCGGGCCAGCAGGTTGTTGATCAGCACGTTGGCCAAGGTCAGCGGGACGAGCGCCCACGCGAACCACGGGACCAGGGGCGCCGCCGCCCAGAACTCCGGTTTGCTGGCATAGACGAGCCGCAGCGGCAGGGCCGGGAATGCCGTGCAAAGAACCGCCCCGAGGGCGGCGCCCGCGCCGGTGGCCATCAAGGCCAGCACCATGGCCCGCGACTTGTGCGTCAGGGCCACGCTGCGGGCCACCTTGGGGAACATCACCTGCGCGATGGGCATGGCGTAAACCATCAAGGCCAGACCCACCATCGCCGCGGGCATGTAGAGTTGCTCGTGCTCCGGGAAGAAGCGGTGGACGTACATCACGTCCACGGTCGTGAACAGCAACACGGTACCGGCCCCCAGCGTGATCGGGATGACCCGGCGCAGCCAGGCTCTCCAGACAAACGGCCGAACCGGCCCCGAGAACAAGTCCCGCGCGTACCATGCGCAAAGTGCCGTGGAGGCGCTGAGCCCCAGCAGGGCTCCAGTCATCCCGCCCGCTGCCTGGCCGCCCAGCAACAAAATCACCGTCACCGCCGTAAAACGGCCCGCGCCGTCCAGAATGATCGCCAGCCCCAGCCCGAAGAAGTTCTGCTGGCCCTGGACCACCCCTTTCAGGATCGGCCCCCAGAGGCAGCCCAAACCCATGGCCAGCGTCGCCCACAAAGCCCCCGCACGCGGCACGTTCAGCTGGCGAAGCAGCCAGGATTGGCTCACCCAGCTCAACAGCACCACCGCGGCCCAGATTATGAAGGTCGCCCGCAGCAGGGCCCGAACGGAACCTGCCAGCGCCTGCCGCTTTTCGGGCGTGACGGCGGCGGCCGCCTCCTGCACGAAAACCGTCTGCAGCCCGAGCGACGGCACGCCGAGGAAGAGGTAGAAGCGCAGCAGGACGAAGAAGATCAGGTATTCCGAGGCGAGCATCCAGCGTTGGGCCACCAACTGGGTGCCCAGCATCAAGGCTCCGCTTAACCCGGTCGTCAGAATCAGCCAGGTGCCCTGTCGAAAAAAGACGCCGTGGCTTTCGGCCATCGCGGTGCTGGGAGAAGGAGGCGACGCAGGCATGTGCTCAACGGCCCCTTCTTCTCGCGTTCCCCACCGTCGACTCCACCACGTCGACCGCGTGAGCACAGATCACCGACCAGTCCAGGCGGTCGCGAACCTTGCGAGCGGCGGGCTCCGCGCTGGCGGCGCGTGCAGCAAGCGGTTCCCGGAGCCATTGCAGCACGACCTGCCCCAGGCTGCTCCCGTCGAAGCGGGAGAACCGCACCAGCGGTTCGTTTCCGAAGTATCGCTGGACGCCCTCCAGCGGCGTGCAGGCGACAGGCAGGCCTAGCGCCAGGTACTCGACCACCTTCGCCACGAAGGCGCAGTGCGTGCCCGCCGACGCCTCATACGGCACGATGCCCACCGAGGCGCGCGCCAGTCGGGAGGCGACCTCGGCGTAGGGAACGAAACCCGCGTGGTGCAACGCCTCGCCCAGCCCCAGCGCACTCGCTGCCTGCCGGAACCCACGCCAGGCGCCGGTCTCCGGACCCAGGAATTCAAAACGGGCGTCGGGGCGCTCCGCCCGCACCCGCGCCACGGCTTCGACGGCGATGCGTTGCAGGTGATGCTGATCGAACGAGCCGTGCATCACGACCGTGGGCGGCGCGTCGTTACGGGCCATGACCGCCTCCGGGTTGTAGCGGAAGCACGCGGCGTCGTATCCGTAATAAATCGGGTGAAGACGCTCGCGGGGAAAACCGCGTGCCGCGAGGCGGTCCGCGAGGGCATCCGAGACGGTCAGCACGGCGTCCGCGGCAAAGCGACCGGGCAACGTCAGTTCGAACCGCTTCAGAAATGCCAGCGCCGGCGGCGGCATCTTCCATCGCGGCCAGGTCTCCATGAAGCCGGTGAGGTAATCCAGGAAGTTCATGACCGCCACGACCCCCAGGTGGTGTTTCACCTGGCCTGCGGCGACGCACGAGATCGTGTGTTGGCCCAATACGACGTCAAAGGTCGCCTTGGAACCGGTCGCGATGACCTGGCGTGCCAGGGCCCACGGATAGAGCAGGTACTTGAAGTTCCGCCACCGGGCGTACCGGCCCATCCGCCAACGCGTGAAGCGGTGGAGTCGAACTCCAAACCGGCGTTCGACCTGCTCGGGCTCCTGATCCTGAGGGGCGAAGACGTGGACCTCGTGGCCGCGGCGCACGAACTCCTTCACCAGGTAAGGGGCCTCGGCTGAGCCACCCCCGCTGGGCGGGTGAAACGGTTCATGCGTGAGAAACGCCACACGCATGATCAGCAGCCTGTAACCAGGCACGCGGCGGGCAGCGGCGTGCCCGGCCTACATGGCGTAGGGCAGGCTTTCGAGCCTGCGAGTACGCCGGACTTTCCAGTCCGGCAACGTGGTGGGCGGCAGGGCAGTCGCTCCAACCGGCAGCGGACACGCGTGGGAAGCTTGAACAAAAAAGCGCCGCCAAAGCGGACGCACTCCAAACGCTTCGCGTCGCTCCCACGCACGTCCGGAGTCGCGAAGCGCGTGGAGTGCGGGGGTTCACCCCCGCTTTCCGCCGCTGAATAGGGCGAAGGGGCCGTGAACCGCTGAGGAGCGCGGGCTTCAGCCCGCAGGGACATCCCTTGGCCGGCGTGGCTTCCTGCGGACTGAAGTCCGCGCTCCGGGGGAGATTCATGGAAAGTTCCCTCGGCCTCACGGCCATGCGCAGTGCCCACGAACCGGTCCCGCCGGGCAGGGCGCGGAGACCTCAGTGCGCCGGATGCGGCGGGCAGCGGAGTGCCAGCCCTACCTGGCTGCGGCTTACGGGTCAGCTTCATGGCAGCGACCGCAGGAAAGCCGAGAGGATTTCAGTCGCCGCCTGCACCTGTTTGATCGTGATCCACTCGTCAGCCGTGTGAGCCTGGGCGATATCGCCAGGCCCGAACACCACGCTTGGAATCCCGGCCTGGCTCAACACCGAAGCATCGCAAAAATAGTTCACTCCCTGCGGCTCGCGCTGGCCGGCCTGGTCCATGAGCTGGCGAACCCAAGGCAGGTTCGGATCCGTGGCCATGGGCCAGCAGGGTTCCGCTTTGCTGTCGGTCACGGTGGCTCGCAACCGGTGCAACCGCAGCAGCGCCCTGATCTCCCGGACCACGCCGACCACCGTTTCCCCCGGAAGCGTTCGCCGGTCGGCGGTGATCTGGCAGGTGTCCGGCACGATGTTGGTCTGCTGGCCGCCGCGGATGGTCCCGACGCTGACCGTCGCCGACCCGAGCAGCGGGTGCCGTTGATGGCGGAGGGTGGCCGCGTATTCCGTCTCCAGCAACTGCACCACCCGCGACATCTCGAGCACGGCATTTCGGCCCAACTCCGGCCGGGCTCCATGGGCCGCCGTTCCCCACGTTTCCAGCTTCAGCCAGATGTTCCCCTTGTGGGCCGTCACCACACCCAGCCGGGTCGGTTCCCCCACAATCGCCAGATCCGCACGAAATCCCGACCGGGCCAGCGCCCGGGAACCTGTCTGCGCATTTTCCTCGTCCACCAATGCCGCCAGCGTGATCCCGGTCTGTCGCGGTCGTTGCCCATCCCGTGCGATTCGCGCCAGCGCGCCGAACATGGCCGCGATGCTCCCTTTGGTGTCACAGGCTCCCCGGCCGTGGAGACGCGTCCCTCGAGCCACCGGCCGCAGTTGCGCCGCGGTTGCCCCCACCGTGTCCATATGGGGAGCGAGCACGATGCGATACCGCACCTTCCCGGCGGGATCGAGATTCATCAAAAGGTTGTCGCGTCCGGGAAACACCGGCTGTCGCTGCACGCCCAGCCCGAGACGGCGTGCGTGATGCTCCAGGCACTCCGCCACCCGCGACTCCCCCGCAAGCTGGCCCTCGCCGCCGGCGAGAAACGCAGGGTTGACGCTGGGAAGCGCAATCAGTTCACGGAGCAGCCGAATAGGTTCCATGGCATGTCCCGGCAACGATGGACCAGGAGCGGCCGAGTCTGCGGGAGGTGAGAGCACGCGGCAAGCTTTGCGCTCTCGATCCAGGGACACCGGGGCACCGCGGTGCCCCCGAACGTGGCACCGAAGCAAACGCCCAATGACCGTCAGCTCGCGAAAGCGAAAGCCCCGTAGCCAACCACCCTTTCCCGCGTCCCCCCCGTGTCGCCGGAGTTGCGCAGGTCCAGGACCTGGCAGGACAAACGGTGGCGTCGCACGATCTCGAGCAGCCCGCTGATCGCCCGATGGCCGCAGGCACACTGGGAATCCAGACGCTCCCACCGGCTGCGAGCAATCTCCGTAGCCGTGACCTCGTCCTTCCGCTGCGCCGCGGCGTACTCGAGGTAATGACTGAGGTCCGAGCTGATCACCACGCACGTCTCCGGTCCGCCCCACAGCCGCATGAGGACTTCGGCCACCAGCCCCGGATCCGCCCTCCCGACCAACAACGGCACCAGCGTAAAGTCGTCCAGGACCTCCTGCAGGAAGGGCAGTTCCACTTCGAGACAATGCTCCGGCTCGTGGGCGCCGTCGAACACTTCCACCTGGGTCAGGTCCCGCATCTGCTCCAGCGCGTCTGGGTCAAGTCGGACCCAGCCAAGCGGTGTTTCGAATGCCTCGGCGGAGCTCGCGGCCAGGCCGTCAAAATCCTCGTAATGGGAGGGCCCCACCAACACGACCCGCCGGAGCTGCGCATGAGCTGGTGCCAGGCGCACAAAACCCGAAGCGGCGACGGCACCTGAATACGCATACCCGGCATGGGGAACGATCAACGCCTTGGGCACGGTTCCCTCCGGCGGCGAGACCGCGGCCAGGTACTCGTTCACCTCGGCCTGAAGTCGGACCGGGCTTGCGGGGTAAAACCGTCCCGCATGAACGGCGCTGCGCACCCTGCCTGCTGAGGTCATCGTCACGTGGCGTCGTATCCCGAACTCGTCGAACCTTTCCGTCAAACCCGCACGGGCCGCGGTCGGCGGTCCCAGGAAGAACGCGTCCCGGGCTCCGGTCGCCTTCCCGCACCCTCGATCCAAACTCCCGGCACGCGCTGGCCGCAGTCCGGACACTCCCCATCCTGGCCCAGCCGGTTCTCGCGGACGATGTAGCCGGTCCGCCGGATCACCGTCGCCATGCAACCCGCACAGCGTGTGTCTTCCCAAGGACCGACCTGGCCCGGCAAGTTGCCCGCATACACGAAGCGCAACCCTGCCGCCGCACCGATCTCGGCGGCGCGGACCAGATCGGCGGCCACCGTGGCCCGCGGCGAGGTCATCCGGTAATCCGGATGGAACGCCGTCACGTGCCACGGGATGTCCGGGCTCACGCCAGCCACAAACGCCGTCAGCTCGCGTAACTCACCGACGTCGTCGTTGAAACCGGGGACCAGCAAGGTCAGGGCCTCGAGCCAAATGCCGCGCTGGTGCAGCATGCGGATGGTCTCGGTGACGTGGTTCAAGGTGCCGCCCAAGGTGCGGTAGTTGCGGTCGCTGAACGTCTTCAGGTCGACCTTGTAGGCCCCTAACCAGGGGGCCATGAAGTCCAGAACTTCCGGCGTGGCATTGCCATTGGACACGAAGGCGCAGACGAGGCCCTCGGCCCGCGCTTCCTCGAAGACCGCCGCGGCCCATTCGGCGGTGATCAGCGGTTCGTTGTAGCTCGAGACCACGAGCGTGGCGTCGCACCGACGGGCAGCCTCGACCAACCGGCGCGGCGTGGCCGCCTCCATCCGCTCGATGGTCGCGGCCTCGTCCCGCAGGGCCTGGCTCGTAAACCAGTTCTGGCAGTAACCGCAGTGGAAATCGCAACCCAGCATTCCGAACGTGAGCGCGTCCGTGCCGGGCAGCACATGGAAGAACGGCTTCTTTTCCACCGGGTCGCACGCGACTCCCGACACGTAGCCGAAAGGCACGTACAGCTGGTTGTCGCGGTTGAACCGCACTTTGCAGATGCCCCGGCGCCCCGGGCCGATGAGGCAGCGATGGCCGCAAGCGACACACCGGATCTTCCCGCCCTCCGCATGCCAAAGCCGCCCGGGAACGGTGGCACGATCGATCGCGGGCGACTCGGAACCCGGAGACCGCCGGAGATCTCCGAGGCCGGCTGCCGCGTCCCGCACTACCTCGTTCATGGCTGCAATCCTGGTGGAACACCGGGGTGAACTGACACCGGGGAAAGCCTACGTCCGCCCGCCGGCCAAAGCAAAAGGCAAACGGCCTGCCCTCGGGACGGCCGTGTTCCGCCGATCCTTCGGACGCCGGCCCGTCCCAGCCGCGGCAGGTGCGCGCAGGAAGGCGTGGCTTTTCGGGTCCGCAAGGGTCGATGGAGTTCGTCATGGGAGTTCGTGACCGCTGCGACCGCGGAGCGGTCGCGCTCCTGCTTCGGGGGGTTGCGGATTCCGCGCGACCAGCGGATCATCCGCCGCATGAGAGTACGAACCCACAACGCTTTCGCCCTGCTAGCCGGCCTCGGAACCGTTTCCGGGCTCATCGCCGGCACGCCGGGCGCCGGCGAGAAGGAGCAGTTCTTCGGAAGCCGCACATCGGCCGGCGGGGGTTCCGGGCTGGAGCAGCAGTCCGCGGAAGCCGCCATCGGCGGTGCCGGCTACCGGTTCGTGCTCACGAACGGAACCGCCCGGGTCCCCGTCGTCGTGGTGGCCGGCAGCCCTTACCAAATGGGCTGGCATCTGGGTCACCTGACCCGGGCGGAGATTCAGCAGTTCGTCCCGCGCGTGGTTGCGGGGTTCAAGCAAGAGCTGGGCGTCGCGGACGAGGTGCTGGATGCGGTCTGGGCGACCACCGCCGCGTACACGGACGACCGCGTCGAACAGCAGTTGGTCGGCCTGGCGGAGGGGGCCTCGGTGCCTTTGCGGACGTTGCAGCACATGCATTGCCTGCCGTTGCTCATGCCCTATTCCTGCAGCGCCATCGCCGCCTGGGGCGGGGCGACGGAGGATGGTCACCTGTACCAGACGCGCAACCTTGACTGGAGTCTCGAAGCCGGCGCCCACGAGTTCCCCGTCCTCGCCGTTCATCTCCCGGACCGGGGCCATCCGCACGTCCTGCCGACTTTCGCGGGGATGATTGGAGCCAATTGCGGCCTTAGCGCGGCCGGCATCGTGCTCTCCGAAATGGGGGACTCCCCCGCGAAGGAAATGCCGTACGCCCTGCATGCGCCCCACTTCACGGCATGGTTCCGGACGCTGCTCTACGACGCCAGCTCGCTGACGGAGGCGCTCAGCACCTTCGGGCAACTGCCCCAGACCAAGCGTTACCACTTCGTGTTCGGGGACGGGCGAACCGAGAAGCGCGCCGTGAAGATCCGGCTGAACACCCGCGAGAAACCGCCGGGCCACGTCAAGGTGTGGCGGGATAACGACGCCGCGGACGAACTCGCCCCCGCGGTTCTTCCCGGGGTGGTTTATCAGGACGAGGGACGCGGCGCGTTCCCAACCCTCAAGGAACAGCACGGAACGCTCAACGCCGAGCGGCTTAAGGCGCTCGCCTGCCAGATCCCAATCAAGGGTGGCAATGTGCTCGACGCCGTGTTCGACGCCACGGCACTTCGGCTGTGGGTCAGCTACGCGGGCGAGGGCCAAGAAGCTTACCAACGCCCCTTCCTCTTCCTGGATCTGGCCGGGCTCGATGGGGACAAGGACGGTCGCCCCGACATTCTCGAGGGCGGCGTCGACCGGGATCAAAACGGACGCCTGGACTTCCTGGATCCCGCTCCCGCTCCCGCCTCAACACCGGCCGCCGCCAGCGGCTCGTGAGCTCTCAACGAAACTTGGGCTCTGCCTTCGGGTCCTCGCGGTAAGCCACCTCCCGGGCGCTCGCAGCGGTCTCGCCCTTGAGGTACTCGGACTTGTTGAGCAGCACCCCGTCCGGCCGGAGTTCGTAGGTGGACCGAACCTCGGTGATGCCGTTCGCGTTGCCTTTCACGGTTTCCACGGCCGTGATCTTGCCGTCGGCACACTGGAGCGTCCCCACCGTGGAGAAGCCCGCCGTGGTGAAGTAGTGGTAACGCACCTGGCCCAGTTCCTTGTCCCATTGGACAATGCTCTCCCCTCCGTAGACGCCGTCGTTGATCGAATGAACGATGCGCACGGCCTGCCCGTTGAGCGCGCGTTCCCAACGGGACACGTCGACGGTGGGCTTGTCAGGGCCTGCCCCCTTGAATTCGCCGCGCCAGGTCTTGCCGAGAAAAGGTCGTAACGGTTCGAGGTGTTCTTCCAGGGAACCCGTCTCGGCGGCCAGAGCGTTGGCCGCGAGCAGGACGACGGCGAGAGTCCGGACCGTGTTAGGAGGTTGGATTGGGTGGTGTTTCATGGGAGGAACAGACTGCAGGAGCGCTGGTGGGGTATCTCCGGGGTGACGAGGCGGCGCCGAACCGGTTGTCCGAAAGCCTCCCCGCAGCTCGCGAGGACGCCCCCCACTCGCTGGACGGGGCTCGATCCTACGGAGGGTTTGGGCAAGCAGCATCGGGCAGCCATCGACACGGTTGGAGGGTAGGTCGGTTCACGATGCCCGCAAATGACGCCGGGCACCGGGCTTCAACTTCTCAAACGCGCCCACCAGGAACGCAGCGTCTCCCGGAGTTCCCGGACGTTGCGGGAACGGTATCGCGCCGTGTAACGCTTGAGTGCGAAGGGATCGGCTCCGGGAGCGTTCACGCCAGGTTCTACCGTACACGCCGTCCGGTAACCGGCGGCTTCCACCAGGTCGCGAACAGTCCGGTTCCAGTCTCCGTAGGGGTAACAGAAGTGCTCGACCGCCACGCCAAACCGGTCCTCCAGGATTCTCCGACTCGACCACACCTCCTCGCGCGCGACCTCCACCGGAACGCGCGTGAGCCAGGGATGCGTCCGCGAGTGGGAACCGATCGCGTGCCCGGCCCCGAGCCAGGCCCGCACCTCGTCCGTGTCCATTAATGTCTCGGGCGATTCTCCCTCCGCCTGCTCCCAGAGGTTCGATTTCCCGATCAGATCCGACACCAGGTACTGCACGGCCCGGAACCCGTGTCGTGCGAGCACCGGCGCTCCATGGATGAGCACGTTCTGGAATCCATCGTCGAACGTGATCACCAATTCCCGCCGAGGCGTTCCGCTCGTTCCCGACGCGGATTCCAGCGGGCTTTGAACCGTGGGCGATCCCCGATGGGGCCAGTCGCGCGTCAGTGAGCCCGGCCTGAAGCCGGCGGCACGAAGCTCTCCCAGTTGTCGCTCGAACAACGGGCGGCTGACGTAAAGGCCCTTCAGCCGGACCCCTCGCGGCCGCGAGCCCAGCTTGTGATAGGTCAGGATCGGCAGGCCAGCCGCGAAGCACTCGCGGAACGGCGCAAGCGACGTGTAGTAATGCGGCAGAATCCCGGGCACCGGCGGATCGGGCGGCGTCGCGACTCGCCTCAGAGCGCGGCCATGCTGCGCGCGCCGTTGACGGTGGAGTTGACGCGCAAACGGAGGCCGTTGAGCCGGATGAACCCGGTGGCGTCCCCCTGGTTGTAGGCCTTGGTGGGGTCCGCTTCCATCGTCGCGATGTGCGGGTTGTACAGGCTGACCGCGGATTTCCGACCCGCGACGATGATGTTGCCCTTGTAGAGTTTCAGCCGAACGGTTCCGGAGACGTTCTTCTGGCTTTCCTCCACGAGCGCCTGGAGGGCGAGCCTCTCGGGCGAGAACCAATAGCCATAGTAGACGAGTTCGGCGTAGCGCGGGATCAACGAATCGCGGAGGTGCATCACCTCGCGATCCATGGTCAGGCTCTCCATCTGCCGGTGCGCAAAATGCAGGATCGAGCCGCCCGGAGTCTCGTAAACGCCGCGACTCTTCATGCCCACGTAGCGGTTCTCGACCATGTCCACGCGGCCGACGCCGTGCTTGCCGCCCAGGCGGTTCAGGGAATTCATCACGCCCAGGGGCGACAACTTCTTGCCGTTGACCGCCACGCAGGTGCCGCGGTCGAAATCGAGCGTCACGAACTCCGGCTTGTCCGGCGCGTCCTCCGGGAACACCGAGAGCACGTTGAAAAAGTCGCGGTTCCTGGCATCGCCGGCGTCAAACCACGGGTCCTCCAGGATTCCCGCCTCGTAGGAGATGTGGAGGAGATTGCGGTCCATGGAAAACGGCTTCCTGGCACTCGCCTGGACCGGGATGCCCTTGGATTCGCAGTAGGCAATCATCTCCGCCCGCCCCGGGAACTGCTGGCGGTACCGTTCATCCCGCCAGGGCGCAATGCAGTCGAGCTCCGGAGCCAGCGCGGCAGCCGTCAACTCGAACCGCACCTGGTCGTTGCCCTTGCCGGTGGCGCCGTGCGCGATGGCGTCCGCCTTCTCGGCCTTCGCGATTTCGATCATCCGCTTGGCGATGAGCGGTCGCGCGATGGAAGTGCCGAGGAAATACTGGCCCTCATAGATCGCGCCCGCGCGAATCATGGGAAAGATGAAATCGGTCGCGAACTCCTCCTGGAGGTCGTCGATGAAGATCTTCGACGCGCCGGTCTTGCGGGCCTTCTTGTCCAGGCCCTTGAGTTCCTCGGCCTGGCCGATGTTGGCGCAAAACGCGATCATCTCGGCGTTGTAGGTCTCCTTGATCCAGGAAAGGAGCACCGAAGTGTCGAGGCCTCCCGAGTACGCGAGAACGATTTTCATGCGGCGGAATTAATGGGCATGCCGGGCCAACACGCCAAGTGGAAAACAGCACTTTGGAGGTGACGCGGAACCGGGTCCTGGCAGCGCGGAAGGGTAGTTCGCAAGGGTGGCCGGCGACAGTTGCCGCGTGAACACGGTGAAGGCGGGCGGTCCGACCGCGCCCTCGGAGAGGCCGCCCTACCTGCCTGGCCGGCTCGACGGCGCCCTCGGAGAGGCCGTCCTACCTGCCCGGCTCGACGGCGCCCTTGGAGAAGCCGCCCTACCGGAGTGGCGAAACGCGTGAGGGGCTGGCAGGCTCGCGTCGTGAACACGGTTCCATCCCGGATCGTTCGGAAGGGCCAGGGCCTCCCATGGCGCTTCGCGATGCTGCTGGGGTTGGCCTTGCTGCTCATGCATGCCGAGGTGCTTACCGGCGCCGCCACGTTCTTCCATCGCGATTTCGGCGTGCTCGGTTACCCCACGGTCTTTTATCACCGCGAGGCGTTCTGGCGCGGCGAGCTGCCGTTCTGGAATCCACTCAGTCATTGCGGCGTCCCGTTCCTGGCGCAATGGGGGACCATGGTGTTGTACCCGGGCAGCCTGATCTACCTGCTGTTGCCACTTCCCTGGTCGTTGAATCTGTTCTGCATCCTGCACCTCGGTTTCGGCGGCGTGGGGATGTACCAACTGGCCACGCGATGGAGCCAGAGCGAACGGGGAGGTGCCCTGGCGGGGCTGGCGTTTGCATGCAGCGGTCTCACCCAGGCGTGTCTGCTCTGGCCGAACTACATCGCCGCCGTGGCCTGGGTACCGTGGGTTCTCCAAGCCGTCGAGCGCGCTGCCCGAAACGGCGGTCGGCAGGTCCTGGTCGCCGCGCTCGTGGTCGCCTTGCAGTACCTGACCGGCGCACCGGAGTTGATTGGCATGACCTGGCTCACGGCCGCAGTCGCCGCATGGGCCGGCATGTCTTTCAACGAGTCAATGCGGACCGGGAAGACGCTTCTTTGGCCGGTCGCGCTGCGCCGCCTGGCCGGCGTGGCGCTGCTCGCGTTGGGGGTGACCGCAATGCAGACGCTCCCCTTCCTCGAGCTGCTCACGCGTTCCCTGAGGCCGGAGGGAGTTGATACGGCAAAGTGGGCGTTGCCGGTGACCGGGCTGGCGAACGTCTTTCTGCCGCTGTTCCAAACCGTCGAAACGACTCAAGGGAACTGGTTGCAGCCCGATCAGCAGTTTCTCGAGTCGGTCTATCTTGGCCCCGGGCTCCTGGTGACCGCCGCGATGGCGTTCCTTCCCCCGCGAACCCGGCACGTTGGGGCGCTGCTGTTCCTGGCTGGAATGAGCTGCCTGCTTGCCTTGGGGGATCAGATACCGCTTGCGGGTCTGATGAGGTCGTGGCTTCCGGGGTTCGGACTGATCCGGTATCCCGTGAAGTTCCTGTTGCTGCTCTCCTGGGTGATCCCACTGCTGGCTGCGTTCGGGGTTCGGACGCTTGAATCCGGGCCTGGGAATCCCCGGCGTCTGAGGATCCCGGCCACGGCAGGATTGCTCCTGCTGGGCGTGATGGTGGCTTTGTCCGTCGCGGACCAGCAGCTGCGCGCGGACAAGGCCAGCGGGGACCTCGTGCTGCGAAACCTGCTGCAACGTGGCACGCTCCTGGTCGCTTTTCTGGCCGCGGGTTGGTTTTCACTCCGGGCTTTGCCTGCTGGACGGAACTGGGTGCATCTCCCGCTCCTGGCGATCATGTTGGTCGACTACTCGAGCCACATGCCTCGACTGAACCCCACTCTGCCGGCGGAGATGCTCGCCCCTGGAACCACCCGGGCGACCGGATTGCCGCGGGCCGGCGAGGGCCGGGCTTTCATCCTTCCGGAAGCCGAGGCACAACTCCTCCACAGTCGCATTCGTGACCCGGCGGTTGATTACCTGGGCAAGCGACTGGCGCAGTGGTCCCACCTGAACCTCCTGGACTCGGTCAGCAAAGTGAACGGCGCGGCCACCCTGGTACCGGTCTGGCCCGGACGGCTCCTGGAGGCGCTGCAGGCCCCGACCAACCCCGTCTCGGCTCCCCTCCTGAATTTCCTCGGAGTCACCCATGTGACTTCCTCCACCAATATCACCGCTTGGGAAGCCCGGACGGGCGGCATGCCCCTCGTGTGGGCCGGCCAACAGCCGATCCCTTTGGAAACCGACCGGCTCCCGTCGCGGTTGCTCGCCTCCGACTTCGCGCCAAGGCGTGAGGTTTACCTCGACGCGCCGCCATCCGAGGCGGTCGCGTCAGGGACCGCGGCAGCCCGTATTCTCCGCTTCGAACCCCACCGCCTTCGAATTCAGGTGACCACGGAAGCCCCAGTTCTCGTGACCATCGCCCAAACGTGGGACCCGGGTTGGCGGGTGCGATTCGAAGGACGGGAAGAGCCGGTCTTGCAGGCGAACGGCGGCTTCCAGGCGTTTCAGGTTCCCGTAGGTAACCACGAATTCGAACTCCGGTACCAGAGCCGTTCGTTCAAAATGGGGCTGTGGCTTGCAGTCCTGTCGGGAGCCTGCGGTTGGTGGGTGTGGCGGATCTCCGGGTCGAGGGAGCCAGCCTACCGGTTGTAGGCCTGCTGCCCTGAGCGGGCGGTTTGTCGACAGCTTCGACAGGCGAAGACCGGGAAAGGCGAACGCGGCGTGGCCGACGGCGTGGCGAACTCAGGTCAAGGCACGGCCACGCGTTCCTGCAGGCGGGCGAGATTCGTTTCGATGCGGTCGAGATACCAGTTGGGCCCGCCCGGATACGGGTCTTCGAGGAAGCGAAACAGGCCCCGAAACTCGGTGTTCAGCCGCGGCCAGACGTAGTCTGACCAGAACCGCGGCGTGTTCCGCATGAGATCCTCCGGGGTGGCGAAGTGGATGAAATCCCCGTGAAGTTCGGGGCTGAAGCGCACCGCCTCTTTGAACTCCTCGAACAGGACCGGGAGCTTGTCCACGTAATCCTCCGCCGCCATCTGGCCAAGCAGATCCGCGGTACCGAGCGCGTAGCCCACCGTGCGCTCGGCGTCGCTTTGGAAGGTGATGGCCTCGAGGTCGACGCCGACTCCCGTGCAACGAATCATGTTCTGTACGGCCCGGATCTGGGCTCCCGCAAAGCCTTTTGCCGCCAGGCATTCGGAGGCGAACTCGGCACTGCGGGTGACGTGGACCGCCGTGTACTTGGCGCCCGTGCCCTCGATGTCCCCGGGCCGCTTCAGGTAGCCGGTGTCGTGGAGCAACACCGCGAGTACGCCCAACCGGAACAAGTCCGGGCTCACGGCGGGTTTCGCACCCGCCAGGTGGCGTCCGCGCAGGAGTCTGGCGAGGCAGAGGGTCCCTTGGAGCGTGTGCTCGAGGTCGTGATAGCGGACGTCAATCCCCTGGTACTTCGGGTTGCCGCCTCGGAAACAAACCGCCAGGTGCTCGAAGGCACATTCCAGCAGGGCCGGGTCGGTTTGCGGGAAGAGCTCAGACCAGATCTGGAGGACCTCGCGCTCAACCGCCACCACGTCGTTGGTGTTAACCACCGCAAACATCTTGGTTGAATCTAACCTTTAGACTGCGATCTGCACGCTTTTTCCCGACCGCCGGCTGACTAAGCAAGGTCACAGAGTCTCGGCTCCCGAACGATTGACCGCAGCCGGTTCCCCGGCGCCTCAAAAGACACCGGCCCGCGGCTCCGCCAGCGCAGGCCCCCACACCCGGATGTTCGCCACCATGCCCGTGTCGTCGAACGAGCCAAACCCGATCCGCCCCTGCTCGAAGTGGGTGTCGGAGGCTTGCATGATCGGCGTTTCCCCATCGTCAAAGAAGACCCTGATCGAACCGTCCCGCACGGTGCGTTCGATTCGGATCTTGTGCCAGACTCCCAGGCCCCATTGCACCCCCTCGGTGGTCTTGGTCGCGATCTTGACCCGCGGTTCATCGTTCACGATGAAGATGTTGTGCGCATGCTCGTCCGCCCGGGTGGCGAGATGGACGTAGTAGAAGTTGGCGGGGTCCTTGAACCCAAAGAACACGCACATGTCCCGGTGGCCGTATTCCTTTCCCGTCTGGACCAGCTCCGCCTCGAGCACGAAATCTCCAAACTCCCGATCTGCGATCAGCGCGAGATTCACCGGCGAGCGGACGCGTGGGGTGTACTGGCTTTGCTGGAACAGCTCCAAAGCGCCCTTGCCCTGCTCCGTCGAGTAGCGCCAGGCGTGCGGATCGCTGAAGGCGAAGTCGCCCACGGCCGATGCCTGGGCGAAGTTCTGCTCGTAAAGGAGCGTGTATCCGGCCGGGACCGCCCGGGACCCGGCCAAACACCCGATCCCAAAAAAGCAGAGCCCGCCAGCCAGCAGGCCGGCGACGGCTCGCCAAGCGGCGCCTCGTCGCACCGTCTGGCGGCACTGTTCGGTCACCCTGGAGTCGAGCATTTCAGGTAATGGCCGAGCCTGCCGCATCAAATGCTGGCCGGGACCACAAAGGGCGCGCGATAGGGACGCGTGAGCAGCTCATTCGCGGCGTTGTTCTCCAGGAACCGTTCTTTGGCGGGATCCATCTTCAACGCCACTCCCATCGTCGCCGGAGTGAGGGTAAGATCGACCTCGTTCGCCTGGAGGTGCTCATGGGCGCGGTCGCAAGCCTCCGCCAACGACGCGTCACTCTGAATCCGTTGCTGGATCTCGTCCGGGCTCGTCTGTTTGCCGAGCCGATAGGAGATGTTGCCGGTGTGGCACAGCGCGCTGGAGAGGTGGCCTTCGAGAATGTCCGCGTGCAAGTCTTCGCATTTCCGGCTGCGGACCGCCTTCACGAAGTTGCCATGGTGGCTCTCGGAGCCGGCGAACTTCTTGATCTCCTTGCCCTCCCGGTCGAACGCGATGGCCGTGTTGTAGTCAGGGACCAGCACATGCCCGCCCTCGCAATGCACAATCACGGCGACGCCGCCGCCCATGAAGCGATCCATCTTGTTCGACCCCTTGGCTTCCGGCAGACCACGCACCTCGAAGATCAGCGGCGCCTTGGGATAGGCATGGACGATAACCTGCGTGTTCGGCGTCGTGCCATCATCCACGTACCCGAAGCGACCGCCCACGCTGATGACCGCGGGCGAGAGGGCGTCTTCCCCGAGGAACCAGCGGGCGATGTCGACCTGGTGGATGCCCTGGTTGCCCAAGTCGCCGTTGCCGGTGGGCCACACCCAGTGCCAGTCGTAGTGCAACCGTTTCCGCATCAGCGGTTCCTTGGGCGCCGGACCGCACCACAGATCATAATCGATGGAAGCGGGCACCGGCTGCGGGCCGTCCACCTTCCCGATCGTGTCCCGACGTTTGTAGCAAAGCCCGCGGGCGGCGAGGATCTTGCCCAGGTTGCCGGCACGCACCCATTCCACGCCGGCGGCAATACCCTGGCGGCTGGAGCGGCATTGGGTGCCCGTCTGGACGATCCGCTGGTACTTCCGGGCGGCTTCGACCATCCGCCGGCCTTCCGACACGTTGTGGGAAACCGGCTTTTCCACGTAGACATCCTTGCCGGCTTTGACGGCCCAGATGGTGGCCAGGGCGTGCCAGTGATTGGGCGTGGCAATGGAAAGCGCGTCCACATTCGCGTCCTCGAGCACCTGCCGCAGGTCGGTGTATCCCTTGACTTCCTCTCCCTTGTCCTTGAAGGCCTTGACGCCTCCATCGAGCACGTCGCGGTCGACGTCGCAAAGCGCCGTGATGCGCACCTTCGCGCCCTGCTCCCGCAACTGCAGGATGCTCTTGATGTGGCTGCCGCCTTGCCCACGGAAGCCGACCACCGCGAACCGGATCTCTTCATTGGGTCCGATAACCCGGCCGCTGCGTTCAGCGCCGAGAGCCGGGGCCAGGCTGGCGCCCGCCAGCGTCAGGCTGGTGTTGCGGAGAAACTCACGACGTGTCAGACGAGTGTTACGCATAGATGGACGAGGGGTTGGTTTTGGAGGGTGGTGTTCGGCCCGTTTCAACGCGATCCAGCCACATATTCCTGATAGCGCTCGGCGACTTTTCCCTCCTTCTCATCGCCGCGATGGAAGTAGAAGCGATACCGGAAAATGAGGGATTCGCCCTGACCCACGACCAGGTCGCCGGCGCCGGCCGGCTTCTTCTCGAAATCGTGAATCCCGAACGGATTGGCCGCAAAGAGGCCGTAATCGCGGACGTGCCACCACGTGGGATGCCGCGGGTTCGACGGGTGATCGAAGATCGCCACTCCGACCGTCTGCCCCTCGACCGGCCCGTAATAATCCACCCAAGCCCCCCGTTTGCCCCAGGTGTTGTCATCGCGAACGCCCTCGCTGTTGACAATGTGGCCCTTGGGCTTGCCGGTGTTTTCCTTGTTCGGCTTGAGGCGCATGGTCTCGCTGAGGCGAATGCCCATGGTGCCTTCCTTCGTGTCCCCAAACTTCAGATCCCCTTCGCTCGCCTTGACCATGGTCTCCCAATCCAACACGCGCCCCTCGCCGCGCCGGTGGATTTTAATCGTGAAGTCCACCGTCCCGATCAAACGCCCGTCCTTGGCGACGAGCCGGTTGCGCGAGCGAATGATCCCCATGTCCTTCCCCGACGCAACTTCGAGGAACCGGTCGTGGACAGTCTTGCCGGCGTTCGCGCCTTCCGACCAGAAGTCGACGCCGTTGACACTCCCGTGCGTCCACCAAAGCGACTTGTGGTGGGGATGGTCCCTTTCCTCGCCAGGCGCTTCCTTCATCGGCCAGTTGCGGGTCATGGGAAGCCCGCCGGGGCCCAGGATCGGGTAGAGAAACGGCCGGGACACATCCTTGAAGTGGTACTCGGTGAACAGCGCGCCATCGATCTCAACGCGCAACCGCCCGTCCTGCTCCCGGATGTTGACGCCTTCGGGGGAGTCTCCCGCCATGAGGCGCAGTGCGAGCATGAACGCCAGGGATCCCAAGTACCTCGCGGACGCGGTCAGGCGGTGGCTCATGCGTCCCAGCCTATGGCCGTCGAGTCGACGGTCAACCCAAAATCCAGCAGACGCCCATTGGCATCAAGCCGGGACGCCAACCTCGATCCCCCCCGCATTGCCTCAGCCGCCGCGGCGCACTCTCCATGAACCAAAAAGCGCCGCTAAAGCGGAAACACTCCAAACGCTTCGCGCCGCTCCAAGGCACGTCCGGGGCCGCGAAGCGCTTGGAGTGCGGGGATTCATCCCCGCTTTTCGGGGCAGGTTCATGGGAAGAGCGTGCGGTCCGACCTCGTCAACGCTTGGCTCCCAGGGGCGGTCAACTCCCCGTCCACCAGCCATCGAGTTGCCGGCGCAAGAGCTCAAGCCGGTTCTTTTCAACTTCGGCGAGGTTCTGCCGCTCGTAAGGATCCACCGCGAGGGAGTACAGTTCGACCCCGCCCGCAGGCTCGTTCGCCCGACTAGGCACAATAAGCTTCCAGTCCCCTGCCACCATCCAGCGCCAGCGGAGACTGCTCGCGGGCCGTTCGAGGTCCACCGCATCGTGAGTGAAGCACGCCCCGAAGACGGCTTCTCTTTCCCGCACCGCGGCGGCATCCACCACGTTTACGCCCGGAAGCCCTTCCGGCCGATCGATCCCGCAGGCTCGCAGGAGGGTCGGCATCAAGTCCACCGAACTCACCGGCGTTTCCACCCGCTCCGGCCGCCAATGACCCGGCCATCGCAGGAGGATCGGGGTTCGCAGCCCGCCGTCGTAGGGAGATTGCTTCGACTTCGGCGCGAAGCGACCGGTCTCGGGATCAGTGATCCACCCGTTGTCCGCGACGTAGGCCACGATCGTGTCCTCCGCCAGGCCCTCGCGGTCCAGGTAACCCAGCAACTCGCCGCAGGTCTCGTCGAACCACTCGACCATGGCCCAGTACTTCGCCACGGCGAGTGACGGCGCGACCACCCGGTAACGGTCCAGCAGACGCTGCGGAGGCGTGTGCGGGTCGTGAGGCATCATCGGCGCGTACCAGACCAGGAACGGCTTGCCCTCCCGACGCGCCTCCTTCACGAAATCGTAGATGGGCTGCAACCCTTCGCGGCCAATCGCCAGACCCGCGTCACCGTGCCTGCCTTGCTTGCCCTCCTCGCCCAGGGTCATCCCGTGCGTAAAGCCCCCGTGACGGAAGTTGCCCTGCCACCACTTGCCGGTCTGGAGGCTGAGGTAACCACGCGTCCTCAGGACGCGCGGCAGCGTGGGTGTCGCCTCGAGGAATTCATTCATGCGACGCCGGCCGTCGCGGAACGCCGCCGTCCCGTAGGCCTCCGCCTTGGACATGCCCGTCGGCAGGGGCGGATCGTTGCTCGTCACGCGGTGTTGATGGGGGAAGCGGCCCGTGATGATCGACGCCAGGCTGGGACAGCACAGGCTCGACGTCACATAGCCCCGGGGGAAGCACAGGCTCTCGCGGGCCAGCCGGTCGATCTGGGGCGTGCGCAGGTGCGGATGTCCCATGAACCCGTAGTCGGTCCAGGCGTGATCGTCGGAGATGATCAACAGGAGGTTGGGCGGCTTTGTTGATGCCTCTCCACTCTGGCCGAACGCAGGGCCTAGGAGTGCGATCGCAAGGCAGGCAACTCGCCGCCATGGCTTCCTGCTCAGGTGCGGTGCGGTGGTAGAGCGTTGCCGCATTCGAGCGAGGCTCTGTCGAGGCTTCCGCCTCCTGATGTCGGCGCCTCCAGGATTCTGGCTCCGTGCAGCGTCACCGCACCCATGGGCATCTCGGTTCACAAACCATGGCTCTACCACCGCTGCACCGGATCACACAAGTCATCCTGCCCGGTATCCGCCGTTTCGGAGACCGCCGGCCTCCCGATTCCTGGTTTCCCCAGCCGGACCGGCCACCGAAGGCACCTCCGCGGGCATGTCGTTATGTTTTGACGGCATAGGCGGCCTTCCGTAGCCTCCGATGGCTTTTCTTCGCATGATTCGTTGGATCGTCAAAAAGGTCATCGGCACCAAGAACGAGCGCGAGGTTCGTCGCCTTCGCCCGCTCGTGGCGCGTATTAATGAAATCGAGCAGTCCTTCCAGTCGCTGAGCGACGAGGAGCTGCGTCAGAAAACCGCCACCTGGAAAGCGGAGCTCTCGCCCATCACGGACAATGCCGAGCTCGCCCGGCGCCTGGATGAGCTTCTGCCCGAGGCGTTCGCGGCGGTGAAAAACGCCTGCCGGCGCATGTACGACCGCCAGGAGAAGATCACGGTCCGCGGGCACGAACTCGCGTGGGACATGATCCCCTTCGACGTGCAGCTGGTTGGCGGCTGGGCGCTGCACCAGGGTCGGATTGCCGAGATGGCCACCGGCGAAGGCAAGACCCTGGTCGCCACCATGCCCGTCTATCTCAACGCGCTGTCCGGACGCGGCGTCCACATCGTCACGGTGAACGATTACCTGGCCGCCCGCGACAGCGAATGGATGGGGGCGGTGTACAAGTTCCTTGGCCTGACAGTCGGTTGCATCCTTCACGACCAGCCGCCCATGGTCCGCCGCCAGCAGTACTACTGCGACGTGACCTACGGCACCAACGCCGAGTACGGCTTCGACTACCTTCGCGACAACGGCATGGCCGTCCGCAAGGAGGACCAGGTGCAGCGCGGCCACTACTTCGCCATCGTCGACGAGGTGGACTCGATCCTGGTGGACGAGGCCCGCACGCCCCTCATCATCAGCGGCCCCGCAGTGGTGAACCAGGACAACGCCCTCTACGTGGATTACCGCGCCAAGGTGCAGTCTCTGGTCCACGCCCAGGAGCAGCTCTGCAACCGGTTCCTGCGCGAAGCCGAGGAGCTCCTGGTCCAGCTGCATCCCGAGGACGGCTCGAACCCCGTCGAACCCGAGAACCTCCAGCGCGAAATCGGCCTGCGGCTGTACCGGGCCAAGACCGGCGGTCCGCGCTCGCCCAATCTGCTCAAAATCCTCGAGAACCCGGAGAACGCCCAGCTGCTGCAAGCCGCCGAGCTCGAGCTCCACGCGGACCAGTCCAAGAAGCAGCTCTACGCCGAAAAGGAGGAGCTGTTCTTCGCCATCGACGAAAAGGGGTACCAGGCCGATCTCACCGAAAAGGGCCGGGGTTACCTGAGCCCCAACGATCCGGACGCCTTCATGCTCCCGGACCTGATGACCGCCTTTCACGAGATCGACACCGGCCCGGAGCCGGACCCGCGCAAGCGGATGGAGATCAAGGCGAAGATGCAGGCCGAGTTCGAGGCCAGGTCGCAGAAGATCCACGTGATCTCCCAGCTCCTCCGCGCGTTCTGCATCTACCAGCGGGACGTGCAGTACGTCGTGCAGGAGGGCAAGGTGGTGATCGTCGACGAGAACACCGGCCGCCTCATGACAGGCCGCCGCTGGAGCGACGGGTTGCACCAGGCCGTCGAAGCCAAGGAAGGCGTGGTCATCGAGCGGGAAACCCAGACGCTCGCCACGATCACCATCCAGAACTACTTCCGCATGTACCGCAAGCTGGCGGGCATGACCGGCACGGCCGAAACCGAGGCCCAGGAGTTCTTCGACATCTACAAGCTGGGCGTCCTGGTCATCCCCACCAACAAACCGTGTGTCCGGACCGACGCCCACGACACCGTCTACAAGACCAAGCGCGAGAAGTACGAGGCGGTCGTCCGCGAGATCCAGACCATTCACGCTGCGGGGCGCCCGCTGCTCGTGGGCACCATCTCCGTCGAAGTCAGCGAGCACCTGTCCCGGTTGCTCAAGAAGGCTGGCATCGTGCACTCGGTGCTGAATGCCAAGTACCACCAGCAGGAGGCCGAAATCGTCACCCGGGCCGGCCAGCGCGGCTCCGTGACCATTGCCACGAACATGGCCGGCCGCGGCACCGACATCAAACTGGGCGCCGGCGTGGCCGATCTCGGTGGCCTGCACGTACTCGCCACGGAACGCCACGAGGCCCGGCGCATCGACCGCCAGCTCCGCGGACGTTGCGCGCGCCAGGGCGATCCCGGCTCCTCCCACTTCTTCATCTCGCTCGAGGACGACCTGATGCGGCTGTTCGGTTCCGACCGCATCGTGAAGGTGATGGAACGCGTTGGGCTGGAGGAGGGCCAGGAACTCGAACACCCGTTCCTCAACCGCTCGATCGAGCAGGCCCAGAAGCGCGTCGAGCAGCACAACTACCAGATCCGCAAGCGCACGCTCGAGTACGACGACGTGATGAACAAGCAGCGGGAGATCGTTTACGGCTTCCGCAACGAGATCATCCACCTGGATGACGTCCGGGACCGCCTCATGGACATCATGGAGGAGGTCGTGGTCGAGAAGACCCGCCAGTTCACCCAGCCGGACAAGGATCCGATCGAATGGAACAAGCGCGGACTCAGCGACTGGGTCAACCTCACCTTCCCCCTGGGGGTCCCGGAAGATCAGATCGTCGCAGTGGCGGAGAAGGGCCTCGAGGAACCCGTGCCTGGCTCGCTCTTCGACGGCATGAGCGCCGCCCAGTACGCCGTGGTGCAGTTCATCGGCAAGCAGGTGCGCGATTCGTACGAACTCAAGGTCAGCTTCGAGGAACCGCAGGCACTGAGGACCGTCGAGCGCTTCACGATCTTGAGCGCCATCGATCGCCTCTGGCAGGAGCACCTGTACCACATGGACAGCCTCCGCAACGCCATCGGCCTGCGCGCCTACGGCCAGCGGGACCCGCTCATCGAGTACAAGATGGAAGCGTTCAAGATGTTTGACGAGTTGATGGTCAACATCAAGACGGAGATCTGCCACAACATCTTCCGCAGCGCCTCGAGCCTCATGGCGTTCGAAAACTTCCTGCGCAACCTGCCGCAGCGGACGGTGCACGCCGAAACGAATGCCTTCGCCGGGGCCGGCCCCGGTGCGGCCGCACCCGAAGCGGAGCCGCGGGATGGCGCCAAAGCGAGCGAAATGGTGGACCAGGCAACCGAGGCCGTCTCGAAGTCGAAGCCGGTCCGCTCCATCCCCAAGGTGGGACGCAACGATCCCTGTCCTTGCGGCAGCGGCAAGAAGTACAAGCAGTGCTGCGGGAAATAGTCTCCGGATCACTCGCATCCGCGCCGGACCGGACTGAGGTAGGGCGGGCACTCCGTTGCCCGCCGCATCTGGCGCGCCTTGCCTGAAACCACGAACCGCCCGGTGAGGGCACCGGGCCTGCAACTTGCAGGCCGGGTCCCCTGACGCGGCTCCGAAAAGCGGGGATGAATCCCCGCACTCCAGGCGCTTCGCGACTTCGGGCGTGCCTGGGAGCAGTGCGAAGCGATTGGAGTGCGTCCGGTTTACCGGCGCTTTTTAGTCCATGGTCACGGCGCCTGGCCGCCAGGCCAAGCGGACTCGCCCCACGCGCCGCCCGGGTGACGGTACCGCTCGCAACGCTCGGGTCGCCAGCCAGCCTCGAGGCGTTGGACGCCAGGAAGGCCGGCTTTTTTCCTGACGATCCGCGCGGGGCTGCTAAGGTTCCCGGCGTTGAAACCGCCGCGTCGTCCAAGGCCACACTCGAGCGCAGCCCCGGAAAGGGCAACTCCCCGGAGCCCGAGCCCCGCGTCCCTGCCCGCGCCAGACGCCTCGCCGACCTCGGGACGACGACGCCTCCTTTTTCGCCTCGCGGCGATCTTTTCGCCGCTGATCCTCCTGTTGTTCGTTGAAGGCGCGCTGCGTCTCGCGGGCTACGGCTACCCTACCCAGTTCTTTCGCCGCGCCACCGTCGCGGGGCGCGATGTCCTGATCGAAAACGACAAATTCGGCTGGCGGTTCTTCCCCCCCGCGATCGCGCGCAGCCCGACGCCCACTCTCCTCAACGCCGCCAAGCCCCCGGGGACATACCGGATCTTCCTGTTCGGCGAGTCGGCCGCCCTGGGGGATCCGCGCCCCGCCTACGGCTTTGGCCGCTACCTGGAAGTGCTCCTCAACGCGCGCTTCCCGGGCAACCGCTTCGAAGTGGTTTGCGCGGCCATGACCGCCATCAACTCGCACGCCCTTGCACCCCTCGCGCGCGAGTGCGCCCGCCTCGACGGTGATCTGTGGGTGGTTTACATGGGGAACAATGAAATGGAGGGGCCCTTCGGCGTCGCCACCCCCTTCGGACTGCGGGCCCCGTCCGTCGGATTGGTCCGGCTCGTCCTCGGACTCAAGGCCACCCGTGTGGGCCAATGGGCGGCGGCGCTCGTAAGCCGTGGCGGCGGTTCGGAGACGAACTTCCATTCCTGGGCCGGCATGAAGACCATGGCCCAGCAACTGATTCCCCCCCGCAGTCCCGCCAAGCGGGCGGTGTACCGGAATTTCGAACGCAACCTCGATGACATCCTGCGCACCGGCGAGCGTGCCGGCGTGCCGATCCTCCTCAGCACGCTGGCCTGCAACCTGCGCGAGTGCGCGCCGTTTGCGACCTTCCCCGCGCCCGAACTGCCGGAACCGACGCGCAGCGAACTCGCCGAACTCCGTTCGTTGGCCCAGGCGGCCGCCACCAACCGGTCCTTCGCCGCCGCCATCACCTCGTACGTCGGCGCCCTGGCCCTGGATCCCGAAAACGCGGAACTGCATTTCCGGCTGGGCCACGCCTGGCTGGGAGTCACCAATGCCGACGAAGCCCGCCGCGCCTTCGACAGCGCGCGCGACTGCGACGCCCTCCCCTTTCGTGCCGATTCCCGATTCAACGATCTCATCCGACAAGCGGCCGCGAACCACAATTCACGCGGCGTGTCGCTCTTCGATGCCGATGCCGTCTTGTCCGCGGACGCCGAGGGGCGCAGCCCCGGCAGCGAGGCGTTCTTTGAACATGTGCACCTCAACTTCAGCGGCAATTACCGCCTGGCCCGCGCCCTGGGAGAGCGGATCGAGACGCTGTTGCCTCCGGAACTCCAGGCCGCCCAACGCAGCGAGTGGCTCGACGAAGCCACGTGCGCCCGCCGGCTCGGCCTCACCGATTGGAACCGCTTCGCCGTCCTTGAAAGCGTGCTGCAGCGCATGCAGGACGCGCCCTTCACCAATCAACTGGGCAACCCGTCCCGCCTCCGGGCCATGCAGGCGGAACTCATCCGGCTCAAGTCCGAAATGCAGCCCCGGAACTTCTTCGATGCCCGGGCAATCTACGACGAAGCGCTCGTGATCTCGTCGAATGATTTCCGCCTGCGCGAGAACTACGCCGAGTTCCTGGAGGCCACCGGCGAGTACGCCGAAGCCCGCACCCAATGGGAGCGCGTACGCGACCTGATTCCGCACCATGTCCTGGCGTACTATCACCTCGCCCGGATGCAAACCCGGCTGGGCGAGTTGGACCCGGCGGCCCAGAACCTCGCCCACGCCCTGGCCTTGCGACCCGACTTCGCCGAGGCGCGGCTCGCGTTGGGCCAGAATCTCGCCCGCCAGGGCAAGCTGGACGCCGCCGTGGCTGAATACCGGGCGGTGCTCGCCAGCCAACCCGGTCACCCCGCCGCGCATCTCCGGCTTGCGGACGCGTTGGCAGCGCAGGGAAAACGTCCCGAGGCGGTCGCAAGCCTGCAGGAAGCGGTCGCGTTTCATCCCACGCACTGGGAAGCACGGTACTTTCTGGGGGTCGAATTGGTGGTTGATGAGAAGATCCCTGAGGCCAGCGCGCAATTCGCCGAGGTCGTGCGGTTGCGTCCGGACTTCCCCCTCGGCCATCTGAACTACGGCGTCGCCCTCGCCAAGCTCGGAGATCTCAAGCAGGCCCATGCCCACTTTCGCGCCACGCTCCGCCTTGACCCCGAGAACACCAAGGCCACCGAGTACCTGAACACCATCGAATCCGCCGCCCGCAGCGGATCGACCCCGCCCTCACCGACCCCGACACCCTAGAAGGCGGCGGGGCGCGGTTCATCATTTGCGCCACCGAGTTACGTCGGTACAGAAGACCCCGATCCCCGTGGGCCTCGAGCAACTCGTCGACAGCACCGTACCCGCAGGGAAACTCCACATCCGCCACCGACGCCCCCGCTGCCAGGAGCGCCCGAACGGACTCGGGGGTGCGGCGATCCTGGATGCTCACCGAAGCGACCCCAGGATCCGCGGCGAGCCACGCCTGGGCCTCATCCAAAGTACCGCTGCCGTGCCCCGCCACCAGCGGCACCGCCGCAGCCACGATGGACTCGTTCGCTCCCACGGAAGGAGCGCGACGCTCGCCTTGGGAATCCGCAGAGCGAACCATGTCGCACCCAGCCCCGGCCCTCGCGCTCCCGGAGCCGGAGCTCTGATCAGCTTCGGTCGCGCCGACGGCTCACCCCGCCGGAGGGCCTAAGATCACCCCCGCCGGCCCCAGACCCGGCGCGAGATACCAAAGCCGATCAGACCAAGTCCACCCAGGAAGGCGGCAGCTCCAGGCTCGGGAACCGGGACCAGGAACCCACGGATCTCGCCGGTCGAGTAGCTGGTCGAGTGGATGTTCAGGTACGCTGTCTCGTTCATCAACGCGGCCGCCAAGGCCGCTTCCGCATTGGCAACCGATCCCGCTGCGGTGACGAAAGCCGGATTCCAGCTCGAAGCCTGCGTGAGGTCAAACGACTCGCTATACGTCCCGGAGGTCACGCCGCCCGGGAAGCCTGGAAATGTCGGCACGGGAGTTGCCACTCCTGCCGTTCCCGCGTTCGGGACGGCTGTCGCCGCGTGAATGTGCGCCGCTGTTACATTGCCCTCCAGGCCCGAGAAGCTCACCTCGACCGTCAACAGGTGGGTGGTGTCGTCGTAGGTCACCGTAGCGGTGCCGCTGCCGGGTGACGAATTAGGTGAGGCCTCGGAGCTTCCCAGCAGCTCTGCGGTTGTCACGAGGACCGAGCCTTGAACCAGGGTGACGCTGGATAGCAGAACGGAGGCGGCAATCGCGGCGGGAACGGGGAGGTGCTTGCTCATAGACGGTGCTTGGGGTTGAACATCGAGTGTCCTGATTAGGTACATCACGGATGTGAATCGCGCCCGCAAAGTAGTCGGGTCCGGTTCGATTGTCAAAAGCCGGCTGCGCCCGGGAGTGATGCTCGGACAAACCGTTACCGCGAATCCGCCTGTTCAAAGCCCGGAAGCAGGATGCCCCTCTCCATGAACCTGTCTCGAAAATCGGCGATGAATCCCCGCACTCCAGGCGCTTCGCGGCTCCGGACATGCCTTGGAGCGGCGCGAAGCGTTTGGAGTGCGTCCGCTTTAGCGGCGCCTTTTGGCTCATGGCCACGGAGCAGGTCCAAAAGGAACAGGTCGCTTTCCATGAACCGTCCCCGGAGCGCGGACTTCAGTCCGCAGGAACCCGCGCCCGCTTCGGGACGTCCCTGCGGCGCACTGAAGCCCGGGGTCCTCACCGGTTCATGGTCCATGCGCCTGGCCTCTGGGCCAAGGGGACTTCCCAGGGAACGCCGCGGGACGGCGGCGTCGTGTCCGGGAGACACGAACCTACTTTTGCCTGAACACGCGAACCAAGTCGGGCTACGCTTTGATGCATGACACCCGCCACCCCTCACCGCCTCGTCATCAGATCCATGGCCGCGCTGCTCCTGCTGGCCTTCTGCGGGGCCAGGTCCGCCACGATCACGGGCCGGCTCGTCGATGACGCCACCGGCCAGTTGGTTGCCGGCCGGGTCTATCTCCACGCCGCGGACGGCACGTGGTTCTTCCCGGAATCATCAACCCCCGAGGGTTCCGCCGTGCGGTACGCCCGGACCAACTGGCTCAATCCCGAGGCGCTGGAAGTCCACACCACCTTGTCGGCGCATCCTTTCCGCGTCGAACTCCCGCCCGGGGCCTACACGATCACGATCGAGCGCGGGAAGGAGTATCGGCCGGTGACCCGGCAGGTCGAGGTGGGCCACGACGCAATCGACCTTCGCCTTCCCCTGCGCCGCTGGATCAACCTGGCGGAGCGCGGCTGGTTCTCGGGCGAGACCCATCTCCACCGCACCCCGGCAGAGTTGAGGAACATCGTCCTTGCGGAGGACCTGAACGTCTCGTTCCCGCTCTCCTTCTGGGTCACCCAGGCTTTCGCACCGCCGACCGTCGGCAACCGTAACATGCCTGGGGAATTCCCGGCCGAACGGTTGCGTGTCGACGACACCCACGTCATCTGGCCGCGCAACACCGAGTACGAGATCTTCACCGTCGGCTCCCGCCAGCACACGCTCGGCGCGTTGTTCCTGCTCAACCACCGCTCGGTCTTCACCCACGGCGTGCCGCCGTGGGGATCGGTCGCCGCCCAGGCCCGGACCGAGGGTGCGCTCCTGGACATGGACAAGCTCGACTGGGCCTTCGCCTGCCTGCTTCCGCCCGTCACCGGCGCGCAGTTGTACGAACTCGCCAACAACCATATGTGGCGCGTGCCCTTCGCGTTCACGAACTACGTGTCGTTCGCACCGCCGTATCTCCATCCGCCCTACGGCAGCCGGCACGGAAACGAGCGCGACTGGACGCTCTACACCTTCGGCATGTACTACACGCTCCTGAACGCCGGCTTCCGCCCCGTGCCCACGGCCGGCACCGCGAGCGGGGTGCATCCGGTCCCGCCGGGCTTCAGCCGCGTGTATGTCCACCTCCCGGACGGCTTCAGCTACGACGCCTGGCTGAAGGGCCTCGAGGCGGGCCGCAGCTTCGTCACGACCGGTCCGATGCTCTTCGCGACCGTCAATGGACAGGACCCCGGCGGGACGTTCAAGACGGCTGTCGGCCCGGCACCGTACCGGGTGGCGGGGACCATCGTGAGCGAGGAACCGCTGGCCTTTCTCGAGGTCATCCACAACGGCGTGGCGGTGCGCACGATCATGCCCCAGAACCGGGCGACGCCCCCCGGCGCCTTCGAGACTGGGTTCGCCACCGAAGTCACCGTGGACGGGAGCGGCTGGCTGGCGGTGCGGTGTTGGGAGGAACGACCCGGCGGCCGCTTCCGCTGGGCCCACACGGCACCCTGGCACGTCGAGGTTCCGGGCAAGCCTCTCCAGACCCGGCCCGAGGAGAAGGAGTTCCTCGTCGGGCGCATGCTTCTCGAAATCGAGCGCGGTGCCGGCGTGTTGCCACCAGCGGCCCAGGCCGAGAACCATCGCGCGCTGACAGCGTATGAGGCGTTGATCCCGAACGATGACTCCGCGGAGATCGCCCGCCAGGCACGCCGGCCCAAGGACGAAGCCGATTTGCGCTCCTGGCTCGAGAACATGGTCTGGGATCACGGCTTCCGTCCCGACGAGGTGCGGGCGGTGACGGGTCTGACGCTCGAGGAAGTCCGCGCCGCCCAAATCCGGCTGGGCATCCACAGCACCAACCGCCCACCCCGCGCCGCCGGCACCCCGCTGCGCGTCCTCCCCTATCCTGGCGGCCGCCATCCGCGCACGGGCTTCCTGGACGGGGCGTTGCGTCCGCAGCGTGACACCAAGCTCAGCGTTTTCACCCCGTGGGACGACCGCAGCTACGTGGTCGTGGACGTGCCAGAAGCGATCTGGTCCAACCTCGGCCTCACCTACCTTGCCCACGAACACATCGACACGATCTGGACCAAGGCAGGCACGATGCTCGAACCGCAGGAGTGGCAACGCCGCGACGATGGTTCGCTCGACTTCGAGCGGACGTTGCCCAACGGAATCGCCTTTGGCACTCGGGTGGTTTCAACACCCGAGGTCGTTCGCATGGAAACCTGGCTGCGGAACGGCACCACGAACACCCTGACCGGACTGCGGCTGCAGCATTGCGTGATGCTGAAGGCGGCCGCCGGTTTCCACGCGCAAACCGGCCACAACAAGGTGCTGCGGGCGCCTTTTGCCGCATGTCGCTCCGAGGACGGACGCCATTGGATCATCACGGCCTGGGATCCACTCGACGGCGTCTGGCAGAACCCGCCCGTGCCGTGCTTCCACTCCAACCCGAGGTTTCCCGATTGCCCACCCGGACAGACCGTGCGCGCCCGCGGCTGGCTGTCGTTCTACGAGGGCGAGGACCTCGACGGGGAATTGCGCCGGATCGCCGCCAGGTTTGGAGCCGGAAGCGCTCCCCCGCAAGACCGGGACTGGGGTGGCGCACAGAGGCCACGGTGAATTGAACCGCCCGAATCAACCTCCTCCGTGCCTCCGTGAGAAACCCGTTCCCCGATCCAGTCAGAACGTTTCCGGTTCTCACGGAGCCACCAAGCCACGGAGAGATCAGTTCCCATGGAGAACCAGGCCGTCGAGATCAACCTCCTCCGTGCCTCCGTGCCTCCGTGAGAACCCCGTTCCCCGATCCAGCCAGAACCTGGCCGGCTCTCACGGAGTCACCAAGACACGGAGAGATCAGTTCCCCTGGAGAAGCGGGCTGTCGAGATCAACCTCCTCCGTGCCTCCGTGCCTCCGTGTCTCCGTGAGAAACCCGTCCTCCGATCCAGCCAGATCATGGCCGGCTCTCACGGAGTCACCAAGACACGGAGAGATCAGTTCCCGTGGAGAAGCAGGACGTCGGTATCAACCTCCTCCCTGCCTCCGCGCCTCCGTGTCTCCGTGAGAAACCCGTCCTCCGATCCAGCCAGATCATGGCCGGTTCTCACGGAGCCACCATGACACGGAGAGATCAGTTCCCGTGGCGAAGCGGGCCGTTGAGATCAACCTCCTCCGTGCCTCCGGGCCTCTGGGCCTCCGTGCCTCCGTGAGAACCCCGTTCCCCGATCCAGCCAGATCATGGCCGGTTCTCACGGAGCCACCATGACACGGAGAGAT
>CAZHUS010000032.1:0-83060 GCA_964535555.1 uncultured Verrucomicrobiota bacterium | reverse complement strand
GAAAAGCGGGGATGAATCCCCGCACTCCAGGCGCTTCGCGACTTCGGACGCGCCTGGGAGCGGCGCGAAGCGTTTGGAGCCCAGTCGGCCCGGCGTTCCCGGTCTCCAAAGTCCGTTGAACCCTCAGCCTGAACGCTGCCCCCTCAGATAACAGCGCGGCCGGGCTCAGCATCGCCGGCCCGGCCGCGCCTGAATCCGATCCCCTCCCGCCGCCTCAATAACGGTAGTGTTCCGCCTTGTAGGGACCTTCGACAGGGACGCCGATGTAGTCGGCCTGAGCCTTGGTGAGCTTGGTGAGCTTGACCCCGATCTTTTCGAGGTGGAGCCGCGCGACTTCCTCGTCGAGTTTCTTCGAGAGCCGGTAAACCCCGATCTTGTAGGTCTCGCGGTTCTGCCAGAGATCAAGCTGCGCGATGACCTGGTTCGTGAAGCTGTTGCTCATCACGAAGCTCGGATGGCCCTCCGCGCAACCGAGGTTCACCAGGCGCCCCTCGGCCAGCAGGTAGAGGCTGCGATCGCCGGGAACGTCGTAGCGGTCCACCTGCGGCTTGATGTTCACCCGGCGGACGCCCTTGGCGGCGTTGAGGCGGTCCACCTGGATCTCGTTGTCGAAGTGGCCGATGTTGCACACGATCGCCTGGTCTTTCATCCGGAGCAGGTGCTCCAGCGTGATGACGTCGCGATTGCCCGTTGCCGTGACGTAAATGTCCGCCACGCCGAGCGTCTCCTCCACCGGCTTCACCTCGAACCCCTCCATCGCGGCCTGGAGCGCGTTGATGGGATCGATCTCGGTGACAATGACGCGGCACCCGAAGCCGCGCAACGAGTGGGCGCTTCCCTTGCCCACGTCGCCGTAACCGCAGACAACCGCGGTCTTGCCGGCCAGCATGACGCCCAGGGCGCGCTTCAGCCCGTCACTGAGGGACTCGCGACAACCGTACAGGTTGTCGAACTTGGACTTGGTGACGGAGTCGTTGACGTTGATGGCGGGCACGAGCAGCTTGCCGGCCTCGAGCATCTGGTACAAGCGGTGCACCCCGGTGGTGGTCTCCTCGCTCACCCCTTTCCAGTCTTTCGCGGCCTGCGTGAACCAGCCCGGACGCTCCTTGGCGCACCGTTTCAGCAGGTTCTTGATGACCTGCTCCTCGTGGCTTTCGCTGGACGTGTTGACCCAGTCGCTTCCCTGCTCCATCTCGTATCCCTTGTGCAGGAGCAGCGTGGCGTCCCCACCGTCGTCGACGATCAATTCCGGCCCCTTGCGACCCGGATGGGTAAGCGCCGCCAGCGTGAAGTCCCAGTATTCCTCGAGGGTTTCACCCTTGAAGGCGAAGACACTCACGCCCGCCTTGGCGATCGCCGCCGCCGCCTGGTCCTGAGTGCTGAAGATGTTGCAGCTGGCCCAACGCACCGAAGCCCCGAGCTCCACCATGGTCTCGATAAGCACCGCGGTCTCGATGGTCATGTGCAGCGAGCCGGAAACCCGCACGCCCTTGAGCGGCTTCTGCGGGCCGTACTTGGCGCGAATCGCCATCAGGCCGGGCATTTCCTGCTCGGCAACTTCGATCTCCTTGCGCCCCAGTTCGGCGAGCGCGAGGTCCTTGACGTGGAAATCCGGAGCAGGCGCTCCGTTGCCGCCCCTGGCGACCGGCTTCGAACGGGTCGGCGTGGCGACGGGTTTGCGTGACGCGGGTGCGAGTTTGATTTTCGGCATCTGGATTTGGGGTTGGGCTTCGCAGGTCCTCAGCTCCGGACGGCTTTCTTCAGGGCGGCGACCTTGTCGGTACGCTCCCAGGTCAGGTCCGGATCATCCTTGCCAAAGTGTCCGTAGTTGGTGGTCTTGGCGTAGATGGGGCGAAGCAGGTTGAGTTGCTTGACGATGTCGGCGGGTTTGAAGCTGAACACGCGGCAGGCCGCGGCGGCAATGTCCTCATCGGGAATGACGCCGGTGCCAAACGTGTCGACGCAGACGCTCACCGGGTCGGGATAACCGATCGCGTAAGCGAACTGGCTCTCCGCGTGGGTGGCGAGGCCGGCCGCCACGATGTTCTTGGCCACATACCGGCCCATGTAGGCCGCGCTGCGGTCCACCTTGGACGGGTCCTTGCCGGAGAAGGCGCCGCCGCCGTGCCGTCCCCAGCCGCCGTAGCTGTCCACAATGATCTTGCGGCCGGTCAGGCCGGTGTCGCCTTGAGGGCCGCCGGTGACGAAGCGGCCGGTCGGGTTGATCAAATAGAGCGTTTCATCCGTCAGCATCGATTTGGGCAGGACCTTCTTGATGATCTGTTCGATGCAGAACTTCTCGATCTCGGCGTGCTCAACGTCCGGGCTGTGCTGCGTGGAAATGACGGCGCTGGTGATGCGCACGGGCTTTCCATCCACGTACTCGACGGAGACCTGGCTCTTGGCGTCCGGACGCAGCCACTTCACCTTGCCGGTCTTGCGAATCCGGGTGAGTTCACGGCCGAGGCGGTGCGCAAACATGATCGGCGAGGGCATGAGCTCGGGCGTTTCGTTGCAGGCATAGCCGAACATCAGTCCCTGGTCGCCGGCGCCCTGCTCCGCCTTTTTCTTGCCCCGGGCGGCCCGCGCGTCCACGCCCTGGGCGATGTCGGGGGACTGCCTGGTCACCAGGCAGTTCACGAACACCTTGTCGGCGTGGAAGACATCGTCGTCGTGAACGTAGCCAATCTCACGGATCGCCTCCCGGGCGATGGCGGCGAAGTCGAGGGTCGCCTTCGTGGTGATCTCACCGCCCACGATGACGACGTTGGACTTCGCGTAGCACTCGCATGCGACGCGGCTGGTCTTGTCCTGGGCGAGGCAGGCGTCCAGGACGTAATCGGAGATGGTATCGCAGACTTTGTCGGGATGACCTTCGCCGACGGACTCCGAAGAAAAGATGAAGCGTTTACTCATGGGATCACGGGTGCGCCGTCGGCGGTGTCGCAGACGTATTGACGCATCGGGATGTGAGGATATATCGTCTTCCACGTCCGTCAACCCCTGTTTCACGGATCCGCCGGAATCCGGGTTCCGGCCGGCCAGACCGCGGTCCCGGCCCGCCGGCATGCCGGCCATCAACTATGTCAGCGACCCTCAGATCCCTTCGCGCCCTTGCCGACCCGACCCGGCTGCGGATCCTCGCGCTCCTGGAGAATCAGGAACTTTCGGTCCAGGAACTCCAGGAGATCACGCGCCTCGGCCAGTCGCGGATTTCCACCCACTTGGGGCTGCTCCAGGACTCGGGACTGGTCCAGTCACGCCGCTCCGGCAAGCGGACCTTCTACCGCTTCCACCGGGAGGACGATCCGGCCGCGCGCGACCTGCTCAAGCTGGCCGTTCGCGGGGCGGAGGAACTGGAAGAGCGTGCCGCCGACGTGATCAACCTGCGGCGCGTGCTCGAACTGCGCGCCCACCAGGAGGAAGTCTTTTTCAACCAGGTGGCCGGCCGGTTCGACCGAAGCTACGGACCGGGGCGTTCATGGCAGGCGTTCGGCCAGTTGCTGGTGCGCATCCTGCCTCCGCTGGTGGTGGCGGACCTGGGGTCCGGCGAAGGCCTGGTGAGCGAATTGCTGGCGCGACGCTGCAAGCGGGTCATTGCCGTGGACAATTCCGCCCGCATCATCGAATTCGGCGCCGCCAAGGCGCGAAAGAACGGCGTGAAAAACCTCGAGTTCCGCCTGGGGGACCTTCAAGAACCTCCCATCGAGCCTGCCTCGGTGGACCTCGCCATCCTGAGCCAGGCGCTCCATCACGCGGAAGACCCGGCCCGCGCCCTGCGCAGCGCTCATCGCGTGCTGAAACCGGGCGGACAGATCATGGTGTTGGACCTGCTCGCACACGAATTTGCCCGGGCCCGCGAGCTGTATGGTGACCGGTGGCTGGGCTTCGCAGAGAGTGACCTGCAGCGCTGGCTCGAAGCGGCCGGCTTCAAGCGGATCGACATCAGCGTTGTCGCCGAGGAGGAGGCCCCGCCGCACTTTAAGACGGTGCTCGCCGCGGGAGCCAAGTAGCGGCGCGAACTCAGCTGGGAACATCTCACCTTGGGCTCTCGCCCTTCCCGATGGATGCCAACGGACTGGCTCTCGGACTGCGGAGCCTTGCCCGTCGAACGACCCGCATGTACCGGCGCCGGTGCGTCTTTCGTGGTGACTTGAAAGCCCGGGTGGCCGACCCGGCATGCGCCCTCCACCTTTACCGGATTGCCCAGGAAGCCGTCGCGAACGCCACCAGGCATGGCCACGCGCATCTTCGAATCGCTCGCCGCTCCCCGGCGGCGCTCCGGGGGCAGTGCCGCGGTGCTGGCGAACCACCGATCGGGAGTTCGAGGTGCTCCAATGCATTGGCGCCGGCAAGTCCAACCGGGAAGTCGCCGAGGAGCTCTGCATCAGTCCCAAGACCGTTGAAACGCACCGGCTCAGCCTCTGCCGCAAGCTGAACCTGAACACGCCCGCGCAACTGATTCGCTACGCGGTGAATTGCACCCAGGGACCAAACTGGCCGGCGTAATTCCTCCTGGGAATGGAAGGCGCGGTCTGCGCCCTCCGCTGGCTCATCTCAAGCCGGCGCCTGATTGCGATGCGTGGGTAAGGTGTGCCCCGGTACAAGCGTCATCCCGTCGGCGGGGAACCTGACCTGCCGGACGAGGATTGCCTGATGCTGAAGGGCGCGTGTACTTCCAGACAGTCTCGCGCCAGGGAATGCGGCGGCAGCGGTCATGGCGATTTGCACGCTCATCGCAAAGGAAGGGGATGCAGCGTGCCATCGCCTTGGCCCTGTCGCCGTTAGGGGACCGGGCCGGAAGATTCGGGTGAAGGAGGCCGCCGGGGTTTGCGCGGACGTCCGAAGACTCAGAGCGGCGAGCGTCCAGCGTAGCCCGAGTCCAGGTCATGCCAGTACTCGATGCCGGCTTCAGATTCTTCCCAGCAGAGAAACACTTCCTTCCCACCCATCATGCTCGGGAAGTCGACCAGACCCCGCTCGAGGTCCTTGACCTGAATCTCGCGCGAGGCGAATTCCCGCAACACCGCCCGCAAGGCCAGCAGGGTGCGGAGCCAGCCGTGGACACGTTCGCCCCCCACGTCGCGCCCCTTTTCGAGCAGACGCGCCAAACCGCGCTCGTGGCGGTCGAGCACGGGTTGAAGGAGTCGCAGTTTGGCCAGCCACGACCGGACCTCGGGGAGCAGGTCCTGGGCTTCCGACCGCGAATAGTGACGCGTGAAGCGCAGGTCCATGTCAGGGATTTCCCGGCTCCGCGGGTTGGGCGTGGAGCTTCTTTTCCACGACGGGGTTGGGCTCGACCTCCAGGGACTTCTTCCAGGCATCGCGCGCCTGATCGACCTGTCCCAAGGCGGCCCGGATGTCGCCCAGGTGGTCGAGCAGCGTGGCGTCCGGCTGGGGCATGAGGGACAGGGCGCGCAGCTGGTGGTCAAGTGCGGCGGCCGCTTTGCCCTGCTTGAAGAGGACCCAGGCGAGGCTGTCCAGAAACGCGGGACTGTCCGGTTCGATGCTCAAGGCGCGCTCGATGAAGGCACGCGCCTCGTCAAGGTTGACCCCGCGTTCCGCCCACATGTAGCCGAGGTAGTTGAGCGCCTCGGCGTTCTTGGGATCGAGTTCGAGGCACTTTCGGAACGCCGCCTCGGCTTCGGCGATCCGCCCGGCCCGCTCGTTCACGGAACCGAGCTGGAAGTAAAACGCGTCGGTCAGGCGATCCGGTTCGCTGACGCGGGCATGAAGTTCCGCGTTCCCGATGTGGTCCAGAGCTTGCGCGTATTTCTCCTGCGAAGCGAGCGCCAGGCCCGTGTAGAACTCGACCAGAAACCCGGCACGAAACCTGCCCCGGGCCGCCCCCAACACCTCCAGGGCCTCCTCCGGCTGGCGGAGGGCAAGGTGAGCCCCGGCGAGGTCGTAGTACGCGGGCTCCAGGTTTGGATCCAGGAGGATGGCCTGCTCGAGATGGCGGCACGCCTCGTCGTATTTTCGCTGGTCCATCGAGACCGCGCCAAGCAGCAGGCGCACCTTGGGGTTGGCAGGCTGATCCTCGAGAATCCGCTCCAACTGCTCGCCGGCCTTGGCCATCTCGTTCTCGCGCGTGTAGAGCCGGAACAACTCGTCACGCAACGCCAGCCGGTCGGCGGGATCCTCGGGCGGATGCGTGCGCAGCAGCTCCTCGTAGTAAGCAAGCGCGCGTTTGGCCTCGCCTACGGCTTTGTATCCATCCGCGAGACGTTCGAGAACCGCGGGGGCCGTGGGTTTCAGGCGGCTCGCCTTCTCGAGCAGCGCGAGGGCGCGAGGCTGGGTGATGTCCGTGGGGAGCAGCCGTTGCCTGGCCGCCGCGATGTAAAAACCAGCCAGGTCAACCAGGAGGGCGGGCGTGGCGTCGGAACGTGACGCTCCCTCATCCAGGACGCCAAGCGCCGCGTTGGTTCGCCCGGCATGCAGGTGAATCTGGGCCAGGCCATGGTAACCCAAAATGGACTGGGGCGCGCGGCGGATGGCCTCCTGGTAAGCCGCCATGGCGGCGGGCTGGTTCGTGAGCTGAAGCTCGGCCGCGCCCAGCCAGCCAAAAACCGGCGCCCCGGCCCCGGGCTGCCGGCTGGCGGCGGTCAAGACCGTGACGGCCTTGGCCGGTTCCCGGAGGCGCAGATACCGTTGGGCAAGCTCGATGCTGAGGATCTCGTTCCCCGGGTCCGCCTTGAGGGACGATTCCATCGCCGCCTCGGCGAGACGCGGCTCGTTGCGGAGATCCCGCGAAATCGCCGTCGCGAACTGGGCGTAAGCCTCCGCACGGCGCTCCAGTTCACGATCCGGGATCTGCTGCCTGGCGTGGGACCCGGATCCGGAAGCGACATCGCCCGAGCCCGCGCGCGGCTTGTGCCAACCGGTGGAACAGCCGCCCACGAGGAGCGTGGTCAACAGGAACTGTCCCAGTCGAGGCCACGCCCGCGCCATGGCCTGTGAGAAGGTGGGCATGGTGGCATGAGAGAGCGCAGCCCGGTGCACGGGACTGCGCCCACGAGAGACACTCCGGTCCGGTCGCGTCGTGCGAACCGTGACGGATTACTTCTGCCAGGTTCGCTTCTTGTGGCGGTGCTGGCGGAGCTTCTTCCGCCGTTTGTGTTTGTTGATCTTCGCTTTTCGGCGCTTCTTCAGTGAACCCATAATTTTGACGCGGCTCAGTATACCACCTTGTTCAAGGGGTACTCAATGATTCCTTCGGCCCCCGCCGCTTTCAAGCGCGGGATCAGGTCCCGGACGACGTGCTCGTCGATGACGGTCTCCACGGCCACCCAGCCTGCCAGGCTCAGCCGGGAAATGGTGGGATTGCGCAGGGCCGGCAGCGAGTCGAGGAGCTTCGCAAGGTTCTCCTCCGCGAGGTTCATCTTCAACCCCACCTTGGATTCGGCCTCGAGCGCGCCCCGCAAGAGGAGCGACAACCGCTCGATCTTCTCGCGCTTCCAGGCATCACGCCAGGCGTCGTGGTTCGCGATCAGGCGCGGCGTGGAGGTCATGAGCGTGTCCACGATCCGAAGCTTGTTCGCCCGGAGCGATGACCCGGTTTCGGTGATGTCCACGATCGCATCGACCATCTCATGGGCCTTCATCTCGGTGGCGCCCCAGGAAAACTCGACCTCCGCCTTCACGCCGTGCTTGCGCAGGTAGGCCTTGGTGAGATTCACGACCTCCGTGGCGATGCGTTTGCCTTCGAGGTCCCGCACCGACTTCACGGTCGATTCCTCGGGCACCGCCAATACCCACCGCGCCGGTTGGCGGGTGGCCTTGCTGAAAATGAACTCGCCCACCTCGTGGACTTTCGAGCGGTTCTCGTGGATCCAGTCCAGCCCCGTGATGCCCGCATCCAGATGCCCGTTCTCGACGTAGCGGCTCACTTCCTGGGCGCGGATGAAGCGGATCCCCAGCTCCGGATCATCCACGTAAGGGATGTAGGAGCGGCTGCTGACCGTGATGTTGAATCCCGCCTTCGCCATCTTCTCGATGGTGGCGTCCTGCAGACTGCCTTTCGGCAGACCCAGCTTCAGAATGCGTTGTGATCCCGTTTCTTTCATGCGTGACATGGCGCCCCCTCCAGCGGATGCACCGCGGCGCCGGCCCGCCTTTCCGCTCGCGACCCGGCGCGCGGCGGCGATGCTCCAAGTCCCGGACCGGAGTGCAAGCTTCTTCTTGAGCCGACCTCGGGATTTTGCTCGCCGCGCCGCGGAGGGCCGGTATATCCCTGCCGCCATGAATTCGCTGCTGTTGAGGGGAGGACGCGTGGTCGACCCAGGTCGTTCCTTTGACGCCGTGGCGGAGGTATTGATCCTCGATGGCAAGATCGCCCGGGTGGAGTCCGGCGGCGGCATCAGTCCCCCTGGGGACACCCCCGAACTCGATGTCACTGGCTGCGTCGTCTGCCCCGGGCTGATCGACCTGCATGTCCATCTGCGCGAGCCGGGCCAGTCCGCAAAGGAGTCCATCGCCACCGGCACGGAAGCGGCGGCTCGGGGCGGCTTCACGACGGTGGTTTGCATGCCCAACACGTCCCCCGCCCTGGACAACCCCAGCTCCGTGGCCTTGGTGCGCGAGCGAGCCGCCCAGGAAGGCAGGGTCAACGTGTTGGTCGCCGGCGCCATCAGCAAGGGGATCGCCGGTGAGGAACTCGCCGCCATTGGCTCGCTCAAGAAGGCCGGCGTGGTGGCCATCACCGATGATGGCCATTGCATCCAGAACAACGAACTCATGCGGCGGGCCCTCGAGTACTCGACGATGTTCGACCTGCTGGTAATGGATCACTGCCAGGACTACTCCCTGGTGACCGACGGCGTCATGCACGAAGGCGTGGTCAGCACCATGCTCGGCCTCCGCGGCTGGCCCGTCGAAGGCGAGGAACTCATGGTCGCCCGCAACATCCTCCTCGCCGAACGAACCGGCGCCCGGGTCCACTGCCAGCACCTGAGTGCCGCGGGCAGCGTGCAACTGGTGCGCGAGGCGCGCGCGCGGGGCCTGCCTGTCTCCGCCGAGGCCTGCCCGCACCACTTCATTCTCACCGACCAGGCCCTCGCGGGCAGTGACCCGTTCTGGTCGACCGACGGACGCGGCTTCTATCCCCGGCTCCCTCAGGCCGACCTTCCGCGCTGGCCGAGCTACGACACGGCTTTCAAGATGAACCCACCCCTCCGGAGCGCCAAAGACCGGAGCGCGGTGCTCGACGGGCTCCGGGACGGCACGATCGAAGTGCTCGCCAGTGACCATGCGCCTCACTGCGATTTCGAGAAGGAGGTCGAGTTCGATCAAGCCCCCTTCGGCATCACCGGGCTCGAAACCGAACTGGCGCTGAGCCTCATGCACCTCGTCCACACCGACCGGCTCAGCCTCCCCCAGATGATCGAAAAGTACACCGCCCATCCCGCCCGGCTCCTCCGACTGCCGGGCAAAGGGACGCTCGCTCCCGGCAGTGACGGCGACATCACCGTGTTCGATCCGGACCGGGAATGGACCTGGGAACGCAGAGACTCGGCGAGTCGGTCCCGAAACAGCCCGTTCTACGGCTGGCCGCTGCGGGGCAAGGCGCTCGCCACGATCGTCGCCGGGAAGTGCGTCTGGCGCGATCCCCTGCTCGATCGCCGTTGAGTCCAGCCGCCACGGAAGGAGACCGGTGAGGGGCTGGTTGGAAACGGACGCCTCGCCTCCTGACGTCGGCGCCTACAAGCCGGACCGATCGCCGCCTCAGGCCCGGCAGCACAACAGGATTCGCAACCTCCAACTCTTGCGCTACCATTCCGGCATGAAACGCACCTTGCTCACGATGCTCACCGCCCTGACGGTGCTCGCCCTCCCGAGCCAAGCCGACGAAGTCGCCTGGCATACCGACCTTCCCAAGGCCCTCGCCACCGCGAAGGCCGAGAACAAGAAGGTCCTCGTCAACTTCACCGGCTCCGACTGGTGCGGCTTTTGCATCAAACTCCAGAAGGAGGTGTTCACGAAACCCGAATTCCAGGAGTACGCCAAAAAGAACCTGGTCCTCGTCGAGGCCGACTTCCCGCACAACAAGAAGCTCCCCGCCGAGGTGAAGGCCGCCAATGAGAAGCTCAAAAAGGAGCACCAGGTGAAGGGCTATCCCACCTTGGTACTCCTCGACAGCAAGGGCGCCACGCTCGGCAAAATGGTCGGTTACGGCGGTGGCGGGTGGACCAAGGTCCTCGCCGAACTCGAGAGCACGAAAAGCAAGTAACGCGGCGCCCACGCCTCCGCGACCAACAACTCGCCGTCCTCCATAGGCCGGCCGTACTCGGCGCGCCGGTTCGTCACGCCGCTCCCGACGGACCCCCAAAAGCGCTTCGGCACCTGCCTTCCAATCATCCCACCCCCGCCCATCGAATCGCCAGGGCGGCCAAGCCCAGGAAGAAGAAGAAGCCCGCCACGTCCGTCACCGTCGTCAGAAAGATGCTGGACGCGAGCGCCGGATCGACCCGACACCATCTCAGGCCGAACGGGATGAGCACCCCGGAGAGCCCGGCGGCCAGCTGGTTCAGAAACATCGCCAGGCCGGCCACCAGGCCGAGCACCGGGCTGCCCTTCCACCACCACCCGGCCAACCCCACCACCAGGCCGATGGCGATTCCGTTCGCCAGGCCCAGGGCGATCTCCTTCAGGAGCGCGCGTCGTCCATCTCCCGGAGCCAGCTCGCCCAAGGCCATGTCCCGAATGATGACCGTGAGCGTTTGCATCCCCGCGTTGCCGCCCTGCCCCGCCACGATGGGCAGAAAGACCGCGAGCGCCGTCCAGGCGGCAATCGTTTCCTCGAACAGCCCCACCACAAACGCTGCGAGGAAGGCCGTCGCCAGGTTGATGTACAGCCAGGGCAGCCGCCGCCGGAGCGATTGCGGCCAGGGAGTCAGGGCGCGTTCTTCGCCCGACAAACCCACCATGAGCTGCATGTCCTCGGTCGCCTCCTTCCGCGCAATCTCGAGGGCATCGCTGGCTTTCACCACCCCCACCAGCACCCCGTGCTCGTCCACCACGGGAAGGCCGAGGAAGTGATAATGCTCGAACTGCCGCGCCAGCGCCTCCTGGTCATCGCCCACCCCCACCGCCCGGACCACCCGGTTCATGATCTCGGACATCCGCCTCTCGGCGCGCCGAAACACCAGGTCCCGCAACGACACAATCCCCACCAACCGCCCCGTCCCATGCGTGACGTACAGGTAGGCAATGTCGTCCGTGCGTTCCTCCTGGGCGCGCGCCCGCAGCAACTCCCGTACTTGCTCCACGGTCATGTCCTCGCGCAAGGCGATGAACCGGTTTGTCATGATGCCGCCCGCCGTGTCCTCGGGATACCGCAGCAGCGCCCGCACGCTGGCGGCCGCGTCGGACGGCAGCCGGGAAAGCACTTCGCGGCGCACCAGCACCGGGAGTTCCTGGACCACGTCCGCGGCGTCGTTGGGAGGCAGGCGCACCAGCAACTCGCGCAGGCGGGGCTCGGGAAGGGCGCGCATGAACGACGGCAGTCGGTCCGGATCGATTTCGGCCAGGGCAGCGGCCGCCGACGCCACGGGCAGGCAGGCCAACTGCTCCACCGCCTCGGCCTCGGGCATGCGCTGCAAGCGGTCGGCGAGATCGGCGGGGTGCAGATCCTTCAGGCCCTCGCTGAACGTGGAGAGATTCTCGGTCATGGCGTGGCTCAACGGTTGACGGGCGGCGCGTCCAGGACGGCCTCCCCGCAGCATACGGGCCAAGTCAAGCCGGTTGCCAGAATCCCCCCGCCACCGCAAACTCGCCGCCGGATGTTGCAGTTCGCCCACCCGTGAAAGACCGCGATACCTGGCGCCCTCGCCGGGGCCAGACGGACCTCCGTGTCGTCCCTCTGGGCTTCGGCATCCTGATCGGGATCGGCACCCTCCTGTTGGCCCTCCCGTGGACTCACCTCCCTGGAAAGGACGTCCCGTGGGTGGACGCCCTGTTCCTCGCCACCTCGGCAACGTGCGTCACCGGCCTGTCCACGATGAACGTCGGCGAGACGTTCAACCTCGGCGGCCAGATCGTGCTCCTCCTGCTCATCCAACTCGGCGGCCTGGGGATCTTCACCGCCAGTCTGTTGCTCGTGATCGCCGCCGGAAACCGCCTTTCCCTCAGCGACGAGGAGACCATCAAGGCCACGCTCGGTCGCGTGGGCCGAACCCGCCCCCAGGACATCTTCCTGTACGCCTGCGCCTTCGTGGTCACCATCGAACTCGCCGGGGCGGTCGCCCTGGTGCCGCTGATGGAGCGAAACGCCCTCCCCGACGAGTCCTGGGAACCCCTGTGGCACGCCACCTTTCACGCGGTGAGCGCGTTCTGCAACGCCGGCATTTCTCCCGAGCCCCTCGGGATGGCGCGGTGGCGTCAGGATTGGGCCGTCCTCGCCGTGGTCAATCTCCTGGTGATCGCCGGCGGGATAGGGCTCATGACCCTCATCAACCTGCGCTATTTCGCCTTCTGGCGCCGGGATCCGCGCACCCGGGGCCGGCTCACCCTGCAGACCCGGCTCTCGGTCGTCGTGTCCGCGCTCCTGATCCTGTTCGGCGCCCTCGCCACGTTCGCCCTGGAACTGGAGTCGACCCTCGCCGACGCCACCTTCGCGGAGCGGGTCTCCTGGTCGGTCTTCCACTCCGTCATGTGCCGGACGGCCGGGTTCAATGTCGTGGACACTGCCGCGATGAACCCGCCCACGTTGCTCGTGACGGCCGGCCTCATGTTCATCGGCGGCTCGCCGGGTTCCATGGCAGGAGGCATCAAGACCGTGGCGTTCGTCGTGCTGCTGTTGACCGCCTGGGCGGCCCTGCGGCGCCGGGACGAGATCCAGTTCTGGGGACGCCGGATCCCGGCCCGGATCTCCTACACGGCGACCATGCTCGTGCTGCTTGCCCTGGGCATGCTGGTCATCGGTCTCATGCTGCTGATGCTCGCCGAGGAGGGCCACCCCTCGGTGCAAGCGCCACGCGGCTGGCTGGCCATGGCGTTCGAAGCGGTCTCCGCCTTCGGAACCGTCGGCCTCAGCACCGGCGTGTCGCCGTTTTTGACGCCCGCGGGCAAGCTGATTATGATCGGCCTCATGTTCTGCGGCCGCATTTCGCCGCTGATGCTCTCGGTCTATCTCGCCCGCCCGGCCAATCCGGCGCCGATCAAGTACCCGCGCGAGGAATTGGCGCTCGGCTGACCGCCCACGTCTCCCGTCCCCCATGGCTCAACGCATTATTATCCTCGGCGCCGGAAGGTTCGGCACCCACCTCGCCGGACGCCTCTGCGAATTCGGCTGCGAAGTCCTGCTCGGCGACAACAATCCCACCCGCGTGGAGGACCTCAACCAGGATGGTTTTCACGCACTGGAACTCGACGCGGAGGACGAAAACGCCTTGCGCGAAGCCGGGGTCCAGGAAGCCGACGCGGTGGTGGTCTGCATCGGGGAGAACATGCAGGGCAGCATCCTTACCACGCTGTTGCTCAAGGAAATGAAGGTCAGGCGCCTGATCTGTCGCGCCCTCGACGCCCGACACGCCACGGTGCTGGAAAAACTGGGCGCGGATCTCGTCGTGCTGCCGACGAGGGACATGGCGTACCGCCTGGCCGAGCGCCTGCGCGATAACGCCGGAAGCGACCGCATCCCGCTACATGGGGACTATCAACTGGCCCACATCCGCCTGGGTCCAGCCATGCACGGGCTCACCCTCGCCGAAGCCCGCCTGCGCGATCGCTACAAGGTGAACGCGGTGCTCCTCACCCGCCGCGGGCCCAACGGTCAGCCGCAGCCCTTCGGCCCCACGCCCAAGCTCCGCATGGCCCTGCACGACGTGCTCACCGTGGCCGGCCTGCGGGAGGACATCAACCAGTTCGAGCAGGAATGCGCCCTGCCCGATTGACCGACGGGCGGGGCCGGGCTTCAGACCGAGGCCGGTCCCCCGGCCGCAGCGGGTGCCAGCAGTCCGTGCCGTTGGTCCAGGACCTCAACGCGCCGTCGAGTTCATAGCCGCTGCGGCCGCGGAGCGATTGCGGTCCGCGAAGGGCCGGGTTCATCCCAGGTAGGGCGCGCAGTCCCCTGCGCGCCGGATCGGCGGGCAGCGGAGTGCCCGCCCTCCCATGACGGCGGTTGAGGGGAAATCCGCGAAGGCTCAGGCGCGAGCCTGCTGCACAGTCCCCGCGAGCGCGTCCGGCGCCTGCACTTCAAACTGGGCTCCGATCTTTGGCCGCTGGCCCTTGTGCCACCACAGCACGATCGGGCTGGCGATCAGCAGACTGGAGTACGTCCCCGACAGGGTGCCGATGAGGAACACCAGCGCGAAGTCCTCGATGGCACCACCGCCGAAGATGAGCAGCGCCAGCGTGGAAAGCATGACCGCACCGCCGGTGATGATCGTACGGCTCAGCGTCTGGTTCAGCGCGATGTCGATCAACTGACGGAACGTCCCGCGCACTCCCAGCCGCAGGTCTTCCCGGATGCGGTCCATGATAACGATCTTGTCGTTAATCGAGTAGCCGATGATCGTGAGGATCGCGGCCACCATCGTGGCATTCAACTGCCCGCCCAGCACGAAGAAGATCCCCAGGGTGAGCATCACGTCGTGCAGGAGCGCGGCCACCGACGCGATCGCGAAGGAGAACTCGTAGCGGAAGGCGACGTAAATCAAGATGCCGAACATCGCCAGCAAGGAGGACAGGATGGCGGATCTCTGAATCTGGGCCCCCACGGTGGGACCCACGCTGTCGGTGCCCACCACATCGAAACCGGCCTGCGGAAAGGCCTGGTTGAGCGCCGCGGTCGCCTTGGGGCCGGCTTCCATGGGCACGACCACCTGGAGGGTCTCGTGTCCGGTGGACCGGTTTTGCTGATAGCCAATCGTGGCATCCCGGATGCCCGCCTGGTCCAACGCGCCGCGCAGGTCGTCCACGGCCACCCGCTGCTTGAAGTTCACGGTGAGCGAATCACCCCCGAGAAAATCCACGCCCAGGACGCCCTTGCCGCGGACGAACACCCCGTAACCCAGCCCGATCACGATCGCCACGGCCGAGACCGTCATCGTGACCTTGCCCCAGTTCATGAAGGGAATATGCGGGAACTTCATGAGCGGGAGCATGCGCACCTTCTTGATCATGCCCCGCGCGAGCAGGAAGTCGTAGATCATGCGCGTCACGATCAAGGCGGTGAAGAAGCTCACGCACAACCCGATCGAGAGCGTGATGCCGAAGCCCTTGACCGGGCCGGTGCCGAACTTGATCAGCAACAGCGAGGCAATCAGCGTCGTGAGGTTCGAGTCGAAGATGGTCCCGAACGCCTTGTCGTACCCGCCATTAATCACACCTTTGATGGACTTGCCGGCCGCGATCTCTTCGCGCATGCGCTCGTAAATGAGCACGTTCGCGTCGACGGCCATGCCGATCGTCAGCGCGATACCCGCGATGCCCGGCAGCGTCAGCGTGCTCCCCATCGCACTCATCGCCCCCAGGAGGATCACCACGTTCAGCGCCAGCGCCAGGTTCGCGACCAGGCCGGACGTCAGGTAGAAGATCATCATGAACAGGAACGTGCCGACCGAGGCGATGATCGAGGCGGTGATGCCGCTGGTGATGGAGTCCCGTCCCAGGGAGGGGTCCACGGTGCGTTCTTCCTCAATCTTGACCGGCGCCTCGAGGGGGTTCTGCAGCGCATTCGCCAGCTCGAAAGCCTCTTTCATCTCGAAGTCGCCCGTGATCTCCGCGTTGCCGCCCAGGATGGCCGTCCGGATCACCGGGGCGGAATAGAGTTCCCCGTCCAGCACGATCGCCAGCAGGTTGCCCACGTTATTGCGGGTGATCTCGCCAAACTTCTCCGCGCCCGCCGAGTTGAACTCCAGGTTGATCCGTGGCTTGCCGGTCATCGGGTCCAGGGTGACGTACGCCCGGCTCACAAAACTGCCGGTCAGACCGGCCTCGGCGCCCTTCTTCACCATGTAGGCCCGCGTCGCCTGGACCTCGTTCCGCTTGCGACGGGTGCGCTCCTGGAGCAGCTCGTAGCCCGGTTCCATGATCTCCGCCTTCACCAACTCGTCGCTCTCGGGGTGGACCAGGCGGAACTCGAGGAAGGCGACTTTCTGAATGGTGCTGCGCGCGCTCTCCTTGCGGTCCTCCGACATGCCGGGAATCTGGATCACAATCCCGGATTCGCCCACGGGGCGGAGGATGGGTTCCGCCACGCCGAAAGTATCGACGCGCTTGCGGAGGACCTCGATCGCCTGCTCCACCGCGTGCTGCTTGTCGGCGATGTTCTCCATCCGCGCCTGGTCGAGCGCGACGCGAAACTCGGTGCCGCCCTGGAGGTCGAGACCGAGCTTGATGCTGCTGGCGGCCTTCTGCTGCAGCCGGTTCAGGATGGCGCGGTTCTTGTCCGCATCGTCTTCCTCGACATACGAAGGGAAGTGGCGCGCCAGGTCGTTGGTTCCCGCCGCCGCCAGCAGGTTCACGTACGCCTGGCCGGGGCGTTCCTGCTCCAACTCCTGGGCGCGGGTCACGATCGCGGTGAAGTTGGTGTCACTGAACTCGACCCGTTCCTGGAAGAACTGGACGAGGTCGCGCGATTTCAGCGGGTAGAGCTCGTAGAGCGCCCAGGCGACAACGAAGATGGTAAGGAGAAACCTCCAGGTATTTCGGCTCATGGTATGCAGGCGACGGTGCTCAGGACTTGCCCTCGGCGGCGGTCTGGGCGCGCTCGACCACGTCGGAGATCGAACTCTTCAGCACCTCCAGCTTGGCTTCCCCGCAGCGGATGGTGACGGTCTTTTCCTTGATCGAAATGACCTCCCCGAGCAGGCCGCCCCCGGTCAGGACCTTGTCCTTGGTCTTCAGCGTGCTGAGCAGGGCCTGATGTTCCTTGGCCTTCTTCTGCTGGGGACGGATCAGCAGCATGTAGAAGACGACGAACATCAGCAGCAGCGGCAACGCCATCTTCAGCAGGTCGCCCTGGGGGTTCGTGGGGGTGGGCCCGGCGGGCGCCGGAGTGCCCGTGGCGGCCGCGGGGGCTGCTTCCGCCGCGAACAACGCGTGGTTGGTCAATAGGTGCAACATGCCGTCAACGTCAAAGGGACGCAGAATCTAAGGATCAGCCTGCGTTTGGCAAGCCTCCGCTTGGCCTCTGGTGTCGCCGGTCGCTGGCGGACGTGTGACCGCTGGGCGGGGGTAGGGTTGCCCGGCGCTGAACCCACGACCCGGCGCGGTCCGGCTGGCCGCCTGCGCCCCAACCGGCCCGGACCGGCCTCCCGCATTGCCGCCAGCTTGAAACAGCTATTTCACGATTTGCTCCACTTTGCCCCGGCGGAACCAGAGCCCCATCCAGGAAAGCCCCGCCAAACTGCCGCTCGCGCTCCCGGGGCGGCACCAGCCGAGGCTGCCGGAAGCGCAACGCGGTGGAAATAGCTGTTTCAGGAAATGGGCGCCCGGGGGCCGGTGCGCGGGAGGATCCAAAACCACCTGCCCGGGGCGTGAAGCGACCATTTGCCAAAAATTGTCCACTGCCGTAACAATTTCGCATGTCTTGTTATCGACTGTGGGTACCGGTGATCCGCTCGCCGCGTCGCCAAGCCCAGGCCCTCGTAAGAGGCGCTGAGGGTGTTGCCACCTTGGTGGCCCTGGTGGTCCTGGCCACGACCGGCTGCCGGCGCGAGGGCATCCAGGTGTACGACGCCCCCAAGCAGGAGGTCACCACCACCACGCCGCCCGCCGACCCGCATGCCGGCCTCAACATGAGTTCGGGGATGGCCGCCGCCGCCGTGCCCTCCGTCAGCCCGCTGCGCTGGGAACTCCCCGCGGGATGGAAGGAACTTCCCGCCAGCCAAATGCGCGTCGGCAATTTCGCCGTCAGCGGGGCGAACGATCAGAAGGCGGAAATCACAATCATCCCGCTCTCGGGGCGCGCCGGGAGCGAACTGGAAAACGTCAACCGGTGGCTCGGCCAACTCGGCTCTCCCCAACTGACCAGCGAGGAACTCGCCAAGCTCGCGGAGAAGGTGAGCGTGGGCGGAGCCGAGGCTCCCCTGTATGACCTCGCCGCCCCCGAAGGTCAGGCGGCCCGCAAACGGACCATCGCCGCGATTCTGCGGCGCGAAGGCACCGCGTGGTTCTTCAAGATGACCGGCGACGACGCCCTCGTGGCCGCTCAAAAGCCGGCCTTCGTGGAGCTCCTCAAGTCGATCCGCTTCGAAGCGCCATCCGCCGCCTCCACAGCGGGCAGCCCGACCCCGGGCGAGTCGCTTCCCGCAGCCGCGCGCACCGCGAGTCCTGCGACCGCAGCGGGGACTACGCCTTCCTCCACGCCCAGTACCGCCGGGTCCGGAAAGCCCGCCTTCACCGTGCCGCCGACTTGGAAGGAGCAGCCCGCAGGGCAAATGCAACTGGCGAAGTTCGTTCCCGAAGCGGCGGCCGGAAAGGCCGAGGTGACCGTCGCGGTCCTGCCCGGGGACGGCGGCGGCACCGCGGCCAACGTGAACCGGTGGCGACGGCAGCTGGGCCTGCCGCCGTGGACGGAGGCGGAGGTCAAGAGCGCCGCCCAGGCCTTGAAGGTGGAAGGGGCGGACGCGTACCTCGTGGACCTGGCCAACACCGAAAACCAGAAGCGGATGCTTGCCGCCGGCGTGATTCGCGGTGGACAATCCTGGTTTTATAAACTCATGGGTGAATCGCCCGCCGTGGAGGCTGAGAAAGCGGCCTTCGTCCGGTTTGTCGAAAGCGTGAAGTATGCTCCTTGATCGTTTTGTACGGTTCTTCGCTTCCCTGAAGCTCGCCGTCGCCTGCCTCGGTTGCGCGGTGGTGCTGGTGTTTGTGGGGACGATGGCCCAGGTGGAACTTGGGCTGTACGAGGTTCAGGCCCGCTATTTCCAGAGCTTCTTCGTCTTCTGGAACCTGCCCGGCACCGGGGTCCGCATCCCGGTGTTCCCCGGGGGATACCTGATCGGCGGCCTGTTGTTGTTGAATCTGATTGTCGCCTACAGCGTGCGCTTCGGGTTCAAGCGCATCAACACCGGCTTGCTCCTCATCCACGCCGGCCTGGTTCTTCTCCTCCTGGGCCAGCTTTGGACCGACCTCTCGCAGCGTGAGAGCGTGATGCAGCTCGCCGAGGGCCAGACCAAGAATTACTCGGAATCGCAACGCGTCACCGAACTGGCGATCACGGACCCGTCGAGCCCGGACAAGGACCGTGTGATCGCCATCCCGGAGTCGATGCTCGAAAAGGGCGCCGCGATTCGCGCTCCCGAGCTCCCTTTCACGATCCAGGTGCGTGATTTCTGGGTGAATTCGGCGCCCGTTCGCGGTCAGACCAACGGGACCGCCTCGGTCACCCAGGGCATTGGGGTGAAGGAGCAGTTCGTGCCCCGCCCGCCCGTGACCACGACCGACAGCCGCAACGTGCCCACGGCCCTGGTCGAGTTGACGGGCCCCCAGGGGTCTCTCGGCACCTGGCTGGTCAGCGACTGGTTGCTGGAACCTCAGCCCGTCGAGGCCGCGGGGAAAAAGTACGAGCTGTCGCTTCGACTCGCGCGTTACTACAAGCCCTTCGCCATCACCCTCCTCGAAGCCCGGCATGACAAGTACATGGGGACGGATATTCCCCGGAACTTCTCCAGCAAGGTCCGCGTCCGGCGGCCTGAGACCGGCGAAGACCGCGAGGTCCTGATCTTCATGAATAATCCGCTCCGGTACGGCGGCTTCACTTTCTACCAGTACCAGATGGCCGCCGATGAAGCGGCCCGGCGGCAACTGCAGCGCGCCACCTCGACCCTGCAGGTGGTTCAAAACCCCGGGTGGCTGATACCCTATATCGCTTGCATCCTGGTGGCGGTCGGACTGCTCCTCCAGTTTGGCACCCATTTGGTGGGCTTTGTGCGTGCCCGCAGGCGCGCCGCTGCACCGACGCCACAGCGAGCCCCGTCGATCCCGGCCACGCGCCATCGCGGCAAGAGCCGGCCCGTCAGTTCCGCAACGCCTTCCACCGTCTCCCGCCCATGAAAAGAGCGCTTCCCTGGATCATCGTCGGTTTGTTCACCTTGTGGGTCCTGGCCGCACTGCGTCCGCCCCGCGAGCAGACGGCCTTCAAGGTCGCCGAGTTCGGCCGCCTGCCGGTGGTGCTCAACGGGCGGGTGCAACCGATGGACTCGGTCGCGCGGAACAGCCTCCTGCTGCTGCGCACGCGCCAGACGCTTCACGACGCCAAGGACGGCACCATTCCCGCCCTCGACTGGTTCATGGAACTTACGATGAAGGGCGAAGGCGCGGATCAGCGGAAGGTGTTTCGCGTGGATCACCCGGAACTGCGGAGCCTGTTGGGACTGCCCCTCGAAGGGAACATGTACGCGTCGTACGCGGAACTGGAGCCACAATTCGAGGCGGTCGACAAACAGGCCCGACGGGCCAGCGGGGTGGAATCAGCGCAGCGCAACACGTTTGAAAAGGCCGTCCTGAAGCTGCATTACGCCCTCGGGCTTTACCAAAGGCTCCAGAACAGCTTCCGGCCGCAGGACGCGCACGATTTTCGGGCCGAGCTGGCGGAGTTTCAAAGCGTCATCGAACCGGGCCTGGCGGCCGTTCAGAAGCATGAGTCCGGGGGCGAAGGCGTGGACCAGGCGGCCTTGAGCAAGCTGGCCCGAATGGTGCAGCGCTACCAGATGCTCTCGCAGGTTGCCTATCCGTTGATCATCCCGCCGGCGAATGCGGAGCTGAAGGCGGATGGCTGGTCAAACATGGGCGCCAGTCTGTTTGACGTGGTGCAAACCCGGCAGGTCTCCCCGGCGGTTCTCGCGTACGCGGACATGGTGACGGCCTTCCATGACAACAAGCCCGAGGAATTCAACCGGGCGCTCGCCGGCTACCAGCAGTGGTTGGATCAGCGGTTTGCGTCGGAAGTCAGAAAGGGCCGCCTGGAGTACCTGTTCAATCAATGGCGGCCATTTTACCTGAGCACCACGATCTATGTGCTGGCCTTCCTGTTCGGCTGCGCCTCGTGGTTCGGATGGCAGCAACCCCTGAATCGGACCGGATTTTACCTGCTCGTGCTGGGGCTGATCGTCCATTCGGCTGGCATCATCTTCCGCATGCTCCTGGAAGGACGTCCACCGGTGACGAACCTGTACTCCTCCGCGGTTTTTGTGGGCTGGGGCGCCGTGGTGCTGGGGGTGATCCTGGACCGGATCTACCGCGACAGCATCGGATTGGTCATGGCCGCCACCATCGGCTTCGTCACCCAGATCATCGCCCACAATCTGGCGCTGGGAGGCGACACCATGGAGATGATGCGGGCGGTGCTGGACAGCAACTTCTGGCTTACCACGCACGTGATCACGGTGACGCTCGGCTATTCTGCCACGTACGTGGCGGGATTCCTCGCGATCGTGTACGTGTTGCGCGGCGTGTTGACCCGCGGACTGACGCCCGAGACCCGGGGGGCCTTGAACCGCATGGTCTACGGCACGATCTGCTTCGCGACGCTGTTCAGTTTCGTCGGCACCGTGCTGGGTGGCATCTGGGCCGACCAGTCCTGGGGTCGCTTCTGGGGATGGGACCCCAAGGAAAACGGCGCGCTCATCATTGTGCTCTGGAACGCGCTGATTCTCCACGCTCGCTGGGGCGGTTTGGTACGCGAGCGTGGGCTGATGAACCTGGCCATCTTCGGGAACATCATCACGAGTTTCTCCTGGTTCGGGGTGAACATGCTGGGCGTGGGGCTGCACTCCTACGGCTTCATGGACAAGGCGGCGTTCTGGCTTTACACCTTCATCGCCAGTCAGCTTGCCCTGATCGGCCTCGGGTTGTTGCCAGCGAAGAGTTGGGCCAGTCTTCGGCACGCGCCCTCTCCGGCTGCCTGAACGCGCTGTCCTTGGACGCCTGCAAAGGTGGGGTTCACTCCCTCCTGGCCTGCCGTATCCGGCGCGCAAGGGACTGCGCGCCCTACCAGCTTTGAGGTCACCGCCAGCAGAATAGGCAGGGCGGGCACTCCGCTGCCCGCCGTCGTCCGAACAAGGGACCACGCGCCCCAAGAAGCTGACACGTTCAACGGGCAACCGGCCAGCGCAGGTGGCGATGGAGGAAATCGAACGTTCCTTCGGCACGCATGCTGTGGCCGCCCTGGAAAAACTCGATGGCCGTCCGGTCCGCCAGGCCCATCTGCGCGTAAAGCCAGCGCACCTTGGCGTATTCATGGGCGACCCAGGCGTCTCGTCCCACGAGATCCCGATGGCCACGTTCCACCATAAACGGCCGTGGGAAGATCAGGTAACCCATCTCCGCGTAGTCGAAGGCGTGGCCCAGGTTCCAGTACGGCATTTCCCATTCGATCGTTCGCATGAAGCTGAACGGCTCGTCCGTCGCCGCGACCTTGCGCGTCCATTGGTTGAAGTCGCCGGAGCAGATCGACAGGCAGTAACCGGTGAGCACGGAAGGCACGCGCATCGCGGTCTCGCCCCCGTAGCTCAGTCCGTAGAACGCGATCCGGGTCGGGTCCACGAACGACAAGCTCCCCAACCAGCGCAGGATTTGGTCGTGCGACGCGATGATGAATGAAAACAGCGTGGCCTGGATGGTGTTCGCCTTGCGGTCGAGCCAGCGGTAGCGGTCCTCGCCGCGGTAGAGGTTGTGCGGTGCAAAGGTGATGAACCCACGGCTGGCAAGGACGGCCGCCACGTTCCGGTAGCCGCTGGTGTTTCCATCCAGCAAGTTGCGCGGAAGGCCGTCACGACCGTGCTGGCAGACCACGACCGGACGCCGCTCGCCCGGCTTGAGGTCCTTCGGAACCACCAGCAAACCCCAGGCAAACAGCTCTGGGTACACGTCCAGGACCACGTCGTAAGCCGTCCACGACTCGGTGGCCTTCACCAGGCGGGAGCGGGGGTTCAGGGGCAACAGCTCCTCGTCGAATCGACCCATCGCCTCGTTGAGGAAGACCTCGCGAAAACGGGCCGAAGCCGCTTCGAACCTTCCGGGAGGATGCGTGGGCAGCGTCGGTTCGGTGGACCAGCGCCATTCGGCCAGCTCCGGCATCGCGGCGTGAAGGAACCAGGCATCGCGGACATGCGCGGCCCCTTGGACCAGCCGCTGAACATGCCCCTCCAGTTCGCGCACGAACCGCTGGTGTCGCGCCGGGGCGTCGAACGACCGGCGCCTTTCTGCGGGAAGCTCGTTGGACAGCGGCGCGAGTGAATTCACGCCGAGCTTCTGCGCGAAAGCCAGCAGCGCTGCGTCCGAGCAGGGTCCCTCGGCACTGATGATGAGGTCCGGTGGCGGCAACAACCCTCCGCGTTCGATCCGGTCCACCTCCGCCGCCACGGTGGCCTGATCAGGCGTGTGCCAGTCACCTTTATGCCCCGTGATCTCCGGAACGGGGGCGTGTTCGATGACCAGCCCGCGCGGGAGGATCAACCCGGCAACTTCGGCGTCCCCGAATTCCTGGAGCAGCGACCACACGTTCCGGTAAATCGGTTCGGACCATACGCGTTGGCGCGAGTCGAAGTAGCCGCTGACCAGTGCCGCCGCGATCGCAGGCTCGGTGGCGGCGCTGTAAAAGGCCGTCAAGCCACCCTCCGCATACCCGGCAATTCCAACCCCAAGCCCCTGGCCGGGGCGCGAGCGCAGCCAATCCACGGCGGCGAGCGCCGTTTGGATCTCGTAGCCGATCACGTGGCGCCCCAGGTGAAACGCCTGGCGGTAAATCCACTCCCGGTACGTTTGGTCGCTTTGTTTCAGTGCGGGGTCGTCCGTTACCAGCCGGGCACGACTCACCGTCACGGGTAGCACCAGTTCGAAGCCGTTCTCCGCCAGGCGGCGGGCGGCATGCAACGCGACGGGCGTGCCTGGAGCCAGGCCCAACAACTCCTCCGGCAGTTGGCCGGCATCAGGGATGAGAACCGCCCGGGCGGCTGGAACCGAATTCGGTTGAACGTACAGACCGCAACCCCACACGCCTTCCAGCACCGGCCAGCGGACCTGGTAAACACGGTAGCGCGAGGTTTCGGCCACCAGGGTGGGGTTGGCCTCGTCCCCGTACCACTCCATCGCCGCGGGGAGACGCGCATCGACGACGCCAAGGATGCGCTTTAACCGCTCGCGCGAGGGCGCCACCGAAGCGTCATACGCCGCCGTCGAGGAGAAATCGCGGTTCCAGTAGGCGCTTCGCCGCGCCGGTGCCTCCGCGATCTTGCGTTCAACAAAACGATGAGCGCCGTCCATCAACCGCGAGGAGAGGTCCGGCTCGGACCAGGTGATCTCGCCCGTGCCGGGCAGGCTTTGCGCGCGCAGACACGCGGCCACGAGGAAGCCCAGCAGAACCCGGCACGCGTCACCGCAACCAGCCTGCCGGCCGGGGCGTTTCACTCCCACTCGATCGTCCCCGGCGGCTTGCTGGTGATGTCGAAGACGCATCGGTTGACGCCTTTCACCTCGTTCACAATCCGGCTGGCGAGTTTCTCCAACAACTCGTACGGCAGGCGGACCCAGTCCGCCGTCATGCCATCCTGCGACTCGACCGCTCGCACCGCGATGGTGAAATCGTACGTCCGCTCGTCGCCCATGACGCCGACACTCCGGATCGGCAGGAGCACGGCAAAGCTCTGCCAGATCTTGTGATACCACCCGTTGGCCTTCATCTCCTCGACCACGATCGCATCGGCATTTCGGAGAATCTCCAGGCGCTTGCGGGTCACTTCACCAATGATGCGCACGGCCAGGCCGGGCCCGGGAAAGGGCTGACGCCACACGATCTCGTCCGGCAGGCCGAGTTCCTTGCCCAACTGCCTCACCTCGTCCTTGAAAAGGCATCGGAGCGGTTCCACCAACGCCAGCCGCATCCGCTTCGGCAGGCCGCCGACGTTGTGGTGACTCTTGATCAATGCCGCGGGATTGCCGGCAATGGGCACCGACTCGATCACGTCGGGATACAGCGTCCCCTGGGCGAGGAACTTCGCCTTGCCCACGTGCCGAAGTGCGTCCTCGAACACCTCGATGAAGGTCCGGCCGATGATCTTCCGCTTCCGCTCCGGTTCCAGGACTCCCTTGAGGCGGCGGAGAAACAGCGCGGTGGCATCGGCGTAGTGCAGCCGAACATGGAAGTTCCTTCCGAAGACCTCACGGACGATGTCCGCCTCGCGCGCCCGGAGCACGCCATTGTTCACGAAGATGCAAGTCAACTGGTCGCCGATGGCCTTGTGCAGAAGCGCGGCGGCGACGCTCGAGTCCACCCCGCCGCTCAAGCCGAGGATGACCCGCTCCGACCCGACCTGTTGCCGGATGCTCTCGACGGCCTCGGGGATGAAGTGCCGCATCGTCCAGCCGCTGCCGCAGCCGCAGATCCCGTGAACGAAGTTGGCCAGCACCTCCTTGCCGCGGGGCGTGTGCGCGACCTCCGGGTGAAACTGAATCCCGAAAAAGCGCCGCGAGCGATGCTCGATCGCCGCGTACTCGGAGTTCTCCGTCTGCGCCACGGGCTGAAAGCCTGACGGAAGCTTGGTGAGCTTGTCGCCATGCGAGTTCCAGACCTGCAAGGTCCGCGGGAGGTTCCGAAACAGCGCGCAGGCGGCGTCGGTTACGGTGAGAGTTCCCTTCCCGTATTCCCGCTTGTCGCCGCGCTCCACACGCCCCCCCAGAAAGTGGCCGAACAACTGGACTCCGTAGCAAACGCCCAGGATCGGGAGGCCCAGGTTGAAGATCCCCGCGTCCGGCAAGGGGGCTTCGGCCGCGTAAACGCTCGAGGGTCCACCGGAGAGGATCAGCCCGCGCGGTTGCAGCTGGGCGAGTTCGGCGGCGGGCGTGTTGTAGGGAAGAATGGTGGAATAGACCCGGCATTCCCGGATGCGTCGGGCAATGACCTGCGTGTACTGCGATCCGAAGTCCAGGATGATGATCTGCTCGTTCATGTGGGTGTTTGGTCCGCGATCCTTCCCGCCCCGGCGCCACTCGTCCGCCCCGGTCCGGCCCGGCGACGCCTCGCCCAGGTTCCCCACGAGATCGTGACGTGGTCCATGATAATGAAACAGGGCTCCCGCAGGAGCCCAATCACGCTGTCCCGTCCAAGGTCTCAGCCAGCAACAGCGGCGCGAGTGAACCACCGGCCCGGGGACGGGTCAAACGCTATTTCCTTCCGGGTTTTCGCCGCCTTGGAAAGGGAGCCGTGGCCGTTCTGGCAGGCAGGGTTCGCCTTCCCCGGTTGCGAACGCCTGGAGCCAGTGCTCGATCAACGCCCGGGCTTCGTCGACGGCCAGTCCATGGCAGGTCACCGGATACCGCGCCAGGTGCCGGTGCGCCGTCCGAAGCAGGGCCGCGCCGGGGGCGTAGCGGCGTTTCCCGAAATGAACAAACGCGCCGGCGATCTGGATCAAGGCCTTGTAGAAGTCGGCATCCGGTTGGCCGCGTTGGCGAAGCCACAACACCTCGAGGACCTCGTGGGCCTCGAAGAACCGGCCGTCGTCGAAGCACTCGAAGAACTCGAGGTAGCGAGGCTCTTCGCGTTGGGCTCGCCGCGGCGGGATCACGTTGGGCTCGGAGGTGTCGTCGGGACTCACAGCCCGCCAGCAAAGCCCGTGGCGGACGCCAGTCAAGGCCGGGAGACGAAACCCCTCGTGAGCGGGGGAGCGCAGGCCGCCGGCCTGCTGGATGGGGCGGCTCGCCCAATCCGTACGTCTTCCCCCGTCCCCCTCCCCTGCCATCCGAGCGATGCGTCCGCCGGACCGTCCTCCCCGCGATGAAGGTCACGGACTTGCCCGAATCCGCGAACCGCGCATACCCTGTTCGCAGTGGATGTTGACGTTGATATTGCGGCCAACCTCGAGTCGATCACCCAGCGCATCCGGGCAGCCTGTGCCCGGGCGAATCGGGATCCGGCCTCGGTCACCCTCGTCGCGGTGAGCAAGGGGCAGCCACCGGACAGGGTGCGTGCCGCCGCCGAACTCGGCTTGAGCCTTTTCGGCGAGAACAAGGTCCAGGAGGGGCGCGCCAAGATCCCGCTTTGCCCCGGCCGGCTGCATTGGCACATGATCGGCCACCTGCAGACGAACAAGGCACGGGATGCCGTCCGCTGCTTCGAGATGATCCAGTCCGTTGACAGCCTCCACCTGGCGGCCGAACTCGACCAGCAAGCGGCAAAGGCGGCGCGCACGCTGCCGATTCTTATCGAGGTCAATCTCGCGGGGGAGTCGAGCAAGTTCGGCTATGCGCCCGATCAACTCCTCGTGGAACTCCCGGCGCTCAACGACCTGAAACGTCTCGAGATCCACGGCCTCATGACCCTGGCCCCCTGGACGCCCGAACCGGAGAAAGTCCGCCCCGTCTTCCGGGGACTGCGGGAACTGAAGGCCCGGTGCGAGGACAGCCTGGGTGCGCCGCTGGCGCACCTGAGCATGGGCATGACGGGCGATTTCGAAGTGGCCATCGAGGAGGGCGCGACGTTGATCCGCCTGGGCACGGCCCTCTTTGGCTCCCGAATCGTGAAATAGCTGTTTCAACAAAACGTCCTGGAGTCCGGCTGCACCCAACACCGTGCCGCGGGAGCGAAAGCCCCGGCAATCGCTGCCTGGCCAAAAGGCGGTGGACGAAGACCGCGCGCCGGTGTCAACCTGCGCGGGCATGGTCAATCTCGAAAGACGGGCGGCGGCGCGAGCGGCCCTGCTGTTCGGCATCCTCACCGCCCCGCTGCACGCCGGAGAGGGCGTTCCCGCGGTTCGCGAGCCTTCCCCCACGGCGCGACCCGGCGCGTCGGATGTCTACGAGGACGTCAGTCAGCGCGCCGGTCTCCGCTTCGTGCACCAGTTCTGCCACGACCGGATCGCCAACATCCTGCTCTCGAACGGTTCCGGGGGCGCCGTGTTCGATTTCGACCACGATGGGTTTGTGGATGTTTACCTCGTGAACTGGGGGCCGCTGGCCGGTGTCACCTCCCCGCGGCACACCGGATTGCGTGAACCCAATCGCCTCTTCCGGAATCTCGGCGATGGCACCTTCGAAGACGTCACAAGCAAGGCGCGACTCGAAGGAACGGGTTTCAGCAGCGCCGCCACGAGTGGCGACTTCGACAACGACGGCCATGCGGACCTGTATGTCGTGAATGTCGGGAAGAACCGGCTTTACCGGAACCGCGGCGACGGCACGTTCGAAGATGTCACCGACCGGGCGGGCGTAGGCGACCCGGGAACGGGCATCGCCGCCGCGTGGCTCGACGCCGACCGGGATGGATTGCTCGATCTGTTTGTCGCGAATTACCTGACGTTCGATCCCAGCACCGTTTCCGAGCAAAACCCGGGCGCCTACCCCGGTCCCCTCGCCTACCCGGGAGAAGCCAACGTGTTCTACCGAAACCGTGGCGATGGCACGTTCGCGGACCTAACCCAGGCCGCCGGGCTCCACGTTCCGGGCCATCGGGCGATGGCCGTGGCCGCGTTCGATGCTGACCGGGACGGGGACACGGATCTCTACGTTTCGAACGACGACACGCCCAATGCGCTCTGGATCAACGACGGCCAGGGACGCTTCCGCGACGTCGGGATCGAGTCGGGAGTCGCCTTCAATTCGATTGGCGAAGCGCCAGGCTCGATGAACGCCGCCGTGGGGGACGTGAATGGCGACGGGTCCGTCGATCTGTTCGTGTCGCGGCTGGGCTACGGGTCTTTGTACTTGCGCCGTGACCGTGGCGTGTACGAGGACCGCATGTGGGCTAGCGGACTCGGCCTCCTCACGCAACGTTACGTGGGCTGGGGCACGTGCATGGTGGACTTTGACAATGACGGGGACCGGGACCTGCTGATTGCGAATGGCGACGCGTTTACGCTGCCCGGCACTCGCACCCTGCTCCTCGCCAATGACGGGACCGGCCGGTTCACCGATGCCGCCTCCCGGGGAGGCGCGTTCTTTGAACAGAAGGTGAACGGCCGCGGCAGCGCCACGCTCGACTTCGACAATGACGGGCGGCTCGATCTGCTGGTGACGTCGCTGGCCGACCGGGCGTTTCTGCTCCGCAACCGGACTTCCAGTTCGAACCACTGGCTGACAGTGGACCTGAAGGGCACCCGATCAAACCGCGACGCCTACGGAGCCCTGATCACGGTCATCGCCGGAGGTCGGACGCACGTGGGCGAGGTCACCTGCCCCACCGGGTTCCTGCTTCAAAGCGACAAGCGCGCGCATTTCGGACTCGGATCGGCGGATCGGATCGAGCGTCTCGAGATCCGCTGGCCAAGCGGGCGCATGCAGGTGCTGACCGACCCTGCCCCCGACCAGGTGCTCAAGATCATCGAGCCCGGCGATTGAGGGGAGCAGCACCGGACGAGAGGAATGCACGTATGATGAAGCCTGGTGTGATCGGAGCCGTCGTCCTGGGCGGCGTGGTGGTGGCCGGGTGGCTCCTGGGAGCGGCGCCAGACGGGGAGAAGAGCCACAAGCTGACGACGATCAGCCCCAAGAAGTTCGCGGATTCCCTGCATGCCGTCATTGCCGCGGACCGTGAGGCCTATGCCCGGCTTGTGGTGGAGCGACTGGCGGTGGAGAATCCCAAGATCACGGTTTCGCGGGACTGGCAGGCGCAAGGTTGTCTTCCCACACACGCACAACTCCTGCGCCAGGCGGCCTTGAGCATTCAGAAGCGGGGAGCCGAGTTCTCCTACACGCTGCGGTCGCTGTGGCCGATCAATGTGAATCACGGCCCTCAGACCGAGGTGGAGCAAGCCGGGTTGGAGGCCGTCGCGCGTGCGCCGCAGGCTCCCTACTACGCGGAGGAGACGCTCGGCGGGCGCAGCTACTTCACGGCGGTGTACGCGGACACTGCGGTCCTGGCGTCGTGCGCGGAGTGCCACAATCGCGACACCTCGAGTCCGCGACACGACTTCAAGCCCGGCGACGTGATGGGAGGGATCGTCGTGCGCGTCCCTCTCGAATTCTGATCTCAGCGCCTCCCCGGCGGGGCAAGGCTGCGCCGAGCCGGTGCCCGAGGCCTCGGCACACGCTGCGACCGGGGACCGGCCGCGGTCTGGCGGCTCGCGCGGAGGCGCCCCTCGAATTCGGGTTCGGGTTTACTTGTATTTCAAGGCGACACCGACGATGACGCGGGTTTGAACCGAGCTCATCGTGGCATTCCACCAAGGGCCGGTCATCCAATAGCCTGTGGTGGTGGCGCGGTCCTGGCTGATGAGCACGGCATCGGCTCCCAGCTTGGCTGCCTCCCGTCGCAACCGTCCCTCGACCTTCTCCGGCGAGGGCGCGGGGTTCAGCGAGGCATCAATTACCACCTCACCCAGCCGGTCGTGCGCGCGGGAAGGAGGCGATTGCAGGATCTCAATTTGCGCGGGGTCCGTGGCGCTGGCCCGCGGAGCGCCGAGATAGGCGATGGTATTTGACTGGACGTGGCTGCAACCGGTCGCGAGGCCGGCGGCCAACCCCAGGCTGGCGAAAAGCAGGGAGGTGGAGGGCTTCTTCACAGGGACGCTTTCTCGAGGGAGTCGGTCAGGCCATGAGGCACATCTGCTTGGGGGTGAGGAGCCATTCGAGCGAGGCGCAACGCGCGGCACGAAGTGTGGCGGCCTTCAGCTTGCAGAGCCCGCCCTTCTTCAGGGTCAGTTCCGCCCCGGGCTGCCCCATGAGCAGCAGAACGGCCAGTTCGCTCAGATGAGGCTCGTGCCCAACCAGGAGCACGCTCTGGGGCAGCGGACGCGTGGCGTTGAGTTGCTCGATGAGCTTCGGCGTGGAGGGCGGGACGGCGAGGTGAGTGCTGAACTGAAGCCGGTCCTGCAACTTCAAACACTCCACCACGATCTCGGCGGTCTGGCGGGCACGGCGAAAGGGGCTGCTGAGCACCAGGTCGAAGCTCAGGTCCATCTCCTGCATCGCGCGGGCGATGTCACCCAGGCGCCGGATGCCCTTGTCGGTCAGGGCCCGGTCGCTATCCGGCCGGCCGGGCCGGGTTGGCTTTTCCTCGGCGAGGCCATGACGGAGAAGGAACAGTTCCATGGCAGGAGCTTCGACCCGCGGGAAAGGGTTGGCAAGGCCGTGGAAGCGAGGACCCGAGCGAGACACCCCGGATTGGGGCGTCGGTCAGGGAGTGCCACCGAGGTCCTCGATCCAGTCGCCGGCATGCTTGCGGTAGACGCCAAACGCGTCGGGGCCCAGGGTCTCCTGCAGCGAGCGTTCGGCCTCCAGACGAAGCGCCTGCAAGGATTGCTGCAGCCGGGCGTCATCGAGGGCGGCCTTGGCCTTGGCCCGCGCCGCGGCCTCCCGGGCGGCGCGCTGGATCTCCCAGGCTTGGGCGGCCGTTTCGTCGGCGAGCTGCAGTCTTCGCGTGACCCGGAGCGTCTGCTGATAATCGTCGCTGCTCGCGCGGGTGTATTCGGCGAATCGCTCGGGGGTGAGCGCGGCCTGCAAAGCTGCCTGGCGTTCGGCATCGGGTGTGCCGTGAAGGGCCTGGGCCACCGTCCGCCACTCGCTCTCGTTGGGCTCGAAGCCGGCAAGATGATCGGCCCAATGCGCCTCGGACGCGGAGCGCAGGGCGAATTCGGTCTGTTGCTCACCGAGAATCTCCTTCCGGGCGGTTTCGAAGTCTGCGTCGATCGCCCGCCGACGCGCGGCATCGTCCGGGCCCGTTTCACGGCCGGCGACCTCCTGATCGTAGGCACGGACCCGGCTTCGTCGCTGCTCTTCGAGTTTTATCATGCCGGCCTGTTGCTCCGGCGCCAGCCAGGCGTAGGTGCGCTGCCATTCGAGGCGAGCCTGGGCAAGTTCGGTCGGTTCCCGGAGCTCGGAGTCGCTGCCGAGGACCTCGGCGAGGAGGGCACGCCGAGCGTCCCGCAGCGCGTCGAAGTCCTTCTCGAACGAGTCAAAGTAATCCCCCTTGGTGCCCTTGGCCATGGCTTCCCAGAACTGCGGCTGGAGCGCATTGATCAGGGGCCGCCGCTGGACGGCGAACCAGGCCTCGATCTCCGACTCGATGATGTCGCGGACGGTGGCTTCGGGGCATCCCACCGAGCGCAGGCGGTCCCGGTAGAGGTGGAAATTGGTGGTGGCGATCTGGCTCCAGTGAAACGGCACCTCCGGTTCCCGAACGGCCGGAGGGGGAGCGGGCACCACCTCGAAAGGAAGCCCGTTTGTGCGCGCCTCAGGGGATGGCCGGATCGGCCGCACCGGCGGCTCGATGCCGCGGGGCCAGTTCGCCACCTGCCAGATCAGGAAGCCGAGCAACGCGTTCAGCCCGAGCGAGAGCCCCAGTGGGACGCGGTGTTTCATGGCCTCATCTCGCCGGGGACTGAGCTTCCGGGACGGTTTGGCCGCCCAGTTGTTCGAGCCATTTTCCCTGCTCGTCGACGTAGGCGCGAATGTGGTTCGCGCCGAAGAGCGCGGTGAGGGCCAAGGTGGCGGATTCCTGCAACGCCTCGAGCCGCGCCTGTTGCGCTTCCGCATCAAGGTCGCTCCCAGTGTCGGGGAGCGCGTGGATCAGGGCCTCAGCTTCGGCCTCGGCCTCCTGGCGAATCTCCCAGGCCTTGATGGCCACTTCCTCCGGAAACTGCCGCGCCTGGCTGAAACCCAGGACTTCACGGAACCGTTCGTCCTGCGCGCGGGCGTAGGCGGCGTAACCCTGCGGTCCCAGGAGGCGGGCGACCTGCGTTTCGAACTCCAGCTGTCTATCTGTGACGGAGCCCGGGTCTTCAGGCCCCGCCTGGTCGAGGTCGAACAGTTCCTCCTCCAGGAGGTTCCCCTTCAGAAACGAGAGGCGCACCACTTCTCTCGCTTGGAGGGCCGTGAGTCCGGCGGCTTCAAAGTGAAGGTCCTTGCCGGAGAAGGAGGCAACGAACGCCTGCAACCGCAGGTTGAACTCCTCCTGCTGTTGCGGCGTGAGAATGGCAGCCAGCTCAGACTCGAATCGTGTCGCCTGCGCCCGCAACGCGGCCTGATCCTCGGCCAGCAGGACGCCATAGGCGCGCTCGCGGACCTGGCGGGCCTCGGCTTCGAGCGGTTCCACCAAGCCTGCCACTTGGATCGCCTGGTCGTCCGTCACGAAGCCGAGGAGAATCCAGAGGAGTTCCTCATCGCGCCAGGCCCTGAAACCCTCGGCCTCCCACGGGAACCCGAGCAACTCCCGCACGACGGCGCGGTGTTCCTGATCGAGCGCCTGCACCCGGGCCTGGTGCTCCCGTTCCGCGGCGCCCCGGACGTCGTGACTGGTCCATGGCTCGAAGGCAGGGGGCCTGAGGTCAGCGCGTTTCCGCGCGTAAAGCTCCTGGAGGTCCGCCACCACGAGATCGCGGAGGAGGCGCTCCGGGCAACCGATCCCGCGGAGGTTCGCGATGTACTGGCGGTAATCGGCCGATTCGACGGCGCTCCAATGGAATTTCGATGGCGACGTGAGCCCGGCTGGGGCCTCGGACTCGCCGGGGGACGGATCGAGCACCGGGATCGACGCCGCCACCGAATGCCGGGCCGGAGGCGCGCGATCCGGGAGCCGGGCGGGCCGCAACCGAACCCAGGTCATCCCGGCAAGCAGGAGGACCAGGCTGGCGTTCAGCGCCAGGGACAGGGCCAAAGGGGAACGTGCGGACACAGGTCGAATTCTCGTTGGTGGGGCGCGGAGGTGCAACCGCGAGCACGGATGGCGCGGGGGTTACTTCAACCAGTTCGGGAGCGTGAGGGTCAAGGCTGGCACATAGGTGATGAGGAGCACCCCGATCAGGAGGACCACCAGCATGGGAATGGAGGCCCGGATCACCTCCGGCATGGGTTTGTTGAAGCGGTACGAGGCCAGAAAGAGATTCATGCCGACGGGCGGCGTCAGGAAACCCAGCTCGAGATTCGCGAGAAAGATGATCCCCAAATGCAGGGGATGCACTCCGAAGGCGGTCGCCACGGGAACCAGCAGCGGGACCACCACCACGATCGCGGAGTAGACGTCCATGAGACAACCGACGACCAGGAGCAAAACGTTCACCGCGAGCAGGAACGTGTACTTCGACTTGATTGCGGCCGTGGCCCACTCGACGAGCGCGTCCGTCACCTGCGCATCGATCAGGAAATGGGTGAATCCCAACGCCACCCCCAAAATCAACAGCACGCCTCCCATGAGCAGGCCGCACTCTCCCATCACGCGGGGCACGTCACGGAAGAGCTTGAGGTCCCGGTAGACGAGTGTCTCCACCACGAAGGCGTACATCGCGGTGACGGCCGCGGCCTCGACGGGCGACGCCCAACCGCTAAAGAGCGACACGAGGGCGACGACCGGCACCAGCAACTCCCATTTGGCGTCCAGAAAGGCGCGCCAGGCCGGGCCAAATTGGAACGGAAGTTTGCTGCGGTCGCGCGGGGGGCCGCACCTTACCCCCCAGGCACCCGCCATCGCCATCAACAGCAGCCCGGGGATCAGGCCGGCCTGAAACAACTCTTCGAACCGGATGTTGGCGTTGGCGGTGGTGCTCGCCACGATCGCGTAAAGGATCGGAGGCAGGCAGGGCGGAAAGAGCAAACCGAGAGAGCCGGCGCCCGTGAGGATCCCGAGCGCGTCCCGCTCCCGGTAACCGGCTCCCAGAAGGACCGGAAGCAGCAGCCCCCCCAGTGCAAGGACGGTTACGCCCGAAGCGCCCGTGAAGGAGGTAAAGAACGCGCACACAAGCACCGTCACGATGGCCGGTCCACCCCGCAACTGACCAAACCAAGCCTCAAACAACCGCACAAACCGCTTGCCCGCGCCTCCCTCGGCCAGGAAGTAGCCCGCCAAAGTAAACAACGGGATGCTCGGCAGCGTCGGGTTGACCGTCAGGCGGTAGTGTTTCAGCGAAACCACCGAGATCGGCTCGCCTGCGCCCCAGAAGAAGATGAGGGCCGCTCCCCCCAAGGCGGCAAACACAGGGGCACCCAGGGCAATCGCGGCCAGCAGGAGCACGAGCGCCGGCCATCGGAGCTGCTCCGGACCCACCGCCGGCAACTCCCATTTGCCGGCCAGGAAGGGCCAGAGGCAGACCCCCATCAGGGCCAGCGTCATGCCCAGGGCCGCCAACCGGCCCCGCCATGTCTTGCCGGCGTGCCAGACCAGGCGCACCGCGACGAGGGCAAAGCCCACGGTGAGCAGCACTTGGACGATCCACACCGGGATGCCGTAGGGCAGCTCGCGCGAAAATCGCCGGCTTTCAGCGATCACTTCCAAGGTCCCGTAAGCCAGGAAGACGCTGACGGCGGCGGCCGCGCTGCCGCTGAAGACGGTTGCCGCGGCGAGAGCCCGGCCTTTCAGGAAGTGGGTAAGCGTCGACAGGGAGAGCAACCGGCCTTCACGAGCGGCGAGCGCGCCCCCCAACATCCCCACCACAAGAACCAGGTGCTGGACGAGTGGCGCGGACGCGGGCAATCCGCCGCCGAAGAACTTGCGCAGGACAATCTCGACACAGGGCAGGAGCACCATGAGGGCCAGGGCTGCCACCACCAGCAGTTCCTCACCACGGCGTACCCCCCGGAGCCAAGCCGGACGGGCGCGCTCGGCCGCAGATGCAGGGTCGAGATGGGCGAATTCGTTGCTCACGGCAGTAAAGTGGATCGGCGGCGGTCATCAAGCCAGTGGCACGCCGGCGCCCCGTCTAACACGAAGCGAGTTTGCAGGACCAATTGAAAAACTTAATCGCCCCCCCCAGGCGGCGCATCCCGCCAGCTCATCCTTTCCTTTTCGCCGAGCCGTGGTATACCGATTTCATGTTGATGTGTCCGAGGCTGGTCCGCCCGCGGGGACGGACCGGAGCTGTCGTCAGCCGACAACCGATGCCGCCCAGGCAATTCGCCCTCCTGCTGGGCCTCGGCTGTTGTCTTGGAGTGCCGTGGGGCACCGCATTGTTGGCGGAAACCGCCCGACTGGAAGATGCTTGGGGCCGGGACCGCGTGCTCATCCAGGACCACAGCGGCGCGAGGCAACTCGCTTCCCGGACCGGGACGACACCTGTCCGCCTCAAGTCGGGGATGTTCGTTGGGACAGGCGACCTGCAGGCGAATCTGACGGCCGCGTTGGGGGGTGTTGCGGGAGCCGAACAGGTCCACGTCCTGGTACAATTCGCGAGCATTCCCGGTCAGGCAGCCCGGGATAGGCTGGCGGAGGCGGGCGTAAAGCTGCTCGCCTACGTCCCCGATTCCAGTTACTTCGCAACCATTCGCAAGGATGCCGACCTTGCGGCTTTCGTGGCAGCGGGGGGACGCTGGCTGGGCCAGATCTACCCTGAAGACAAGCTTTCAGAGAGCCTGAGGCAGGGCCGGCCCGGCGTCTGGGCTCGACTGCCCGCGGGAACGGTCAGGGTACGCGTGCGGCTGTTTGAGGACACCAAGGCTGGCCAGGTCGAAGACTCCGCGGCGGTTTTGGGAGCGGTTGTTTCGCAACCACGCGATGCCACGGGAGAAATCGGGCTCGAGCTGGCCGAAGCGGCCCTTTTCGGGTTGGCAAGCATCGACGGCGTCCAATGGGTTGAGGAGGTGCCTCCACCGATGGACCCGTTCAACGATGGCGTGCGAACCAACATTCAGGCGGTCGCCCTCCTCGAGGCGCCCTACAGCCTCGCCGGTACCGGCGTCGCGGTCGGGGTCTGGGACGCGGGATGGCTGGATTTCACGCACCCGGACTTCGCGGGCCGGGCTTTCCAGGGAGAGGCCGTCGGTCCGGCTCCCAACCACTTCCACGCCACGCACGTGGCAGGGACGCTTGCGGGAAGCGGCGCCAGCAGCGCCGACGAAGGCGGCCTCCCGGGCCAGTGGCGTGGTGTCGCTCCCGGCGCGACCGTGGTGTCGTATGACGTCGGCACCGGCTCGATCGTGGAGGAGCACCGAGACGCGCGCGACCGCTTCGGGGCGGTGATCTCGCAAAACTCGTGGGGCGTGACCGTCGACAGCTTCTTCGGAAACTGTCATCTGCTCGGGAATTACACGGGAGACGCCCTCAATTATGATCGCCTGACGACCGGGCTCGTGGGGGGAAGGTTCACGGTGGTGTTCGCCGTGGGCAACGCGCGGGGCCGCCGAGACAGCAGCGGTTGCCCTTCCCCGGATGGCTACAACACCGTCGGCGTGCCCGCCACCGGCAAGAACATCATCACCGTGGGTGCAGTCAACTCGGACGACAGCGCGATGACGGTGTTCAGCGGATGGGGTCCTACGGACGATGGCCGGCTCAAGCCGGAGGTGGTTGGCCCGGGCGATGAAGTGGGCGGAGATGGCGGGATCACCTCGACGCAGCCCAACGGCGTCTACGGCACGCTGGTCGGGACGTCCATGGCCGCTCCGGCGGTTTCCGGGGTCGCCGCCCTCCTGGTCGAGGACTACCGTCAGCGCTACAACGCCCAAAACCCGCTGCCTTCCACCCTCAAGGCCCTGCTGGTTCATACGGCGATCGACCTTAACGACGAGAATCCGTGGTTCGAAGACGGCCCCGATTACGCGTCCGGCTACGGGAGAGTTCAGGCCCAGGACGCGGTGGATCACCTCCGTTCCGGCGGACTGGTGATCGGCCAGGTTGCCCACGGCGGGATTTCAACGTACTGGCTCGACGTCCCCGCGGGCACCTCCCAGGTCAAGGTCACGCTGGCCTGGGACGATGTTGCCGCCGTCGAGAACGCCACACGCACGCTCGTGAACGACCTGGACCTGGTCGTCACGGACCCTGACGGGACCCGCCACTTCCCCTGGACCTTGGACCCGGCGAATCCGGCCGCGCCGGCGGTGCGTTCGGCCGAGGATCATCTGAACAATCTGGAACAGGTGCGCGTAGATGCCGGCATCACGGCCGGCCGGTGGGTCGTGAGTGTGGCGGGCGGGAACGTCCCTTCTGGGAGCACGCAGAAGTTCACGCTCCTGTTCTCTCCTGCGGTCAACGCCGCGGTCCCTTTGATCGTGATGGAACAGGCGCTCGCCAGCGACAGCGGCGCCGGCAATAGCAATGGCTTTGTCGACCGGGGCGAGGAGATCGTGGAATCCATCCGCCTGCGAAACACCGACGGTCCGACGGCTTCCGGGGTCGAGGCCACGCTGTCGAGCACCTCTCCCTGGATCCGGATGCTGGATGGCCAGGCGACCTATCCGGATCTGAAGCCCGGTGAAGCGGCGGACAGCCTGACGCCGTTCCGCTATCGCGTGAGCAAGGACACTCCTTGTGGCCACGCCTTTGTGCTCGAACACGTCGCGTCCCTCGGTGAGTACCGGTTCACCAACCTGATCGAACGCGTGGTGGGCAGGCTGGAGGTGACCAACACGACCCAACGGGCCTTCGCGGCCGGCGGCCTGCCGCTCGCGATTCCCGACGACGGCACGCTGCGAGCCGAGCTTCCCGTCACCACCCGCGGCACCGTCCACGATGTCAACGTGCGCGTTCGGCTGGACCACACCTGGCTCGATGACCTCGAACTGAAGCTCCGGCACCCGAACGGCACCGAAGTCCTGCTCGTGCCGGCACTCTCCAATTTCGGCGAGAACTTTGGCCAGGGCGAGTGCGGACCGGACACGCAGTGGACGAGCTTCGATGACAGTGCCACATTGCTGCTCCGTAACGGTCGCGCCCCCTTCGTCGGCAACTTCCGACCCGCCGCGCCGCTTTCGCAGCTGGCCGATACGGAAATGGCCGGCACCTGGGAGCTTCTGGTGACCGACGTCACCTCGGAGGATACCGGCTGGTTGCGATGCTGGGAGCTGGAAATCGCCTACGCCGAAAACGGCTACCTGTGCGAGTTCTTCAACCGCCCCCCCGTGGCGCGCGAAAGTGCTGAGACGTTCTATGTCGAACGGCCGGATTGGCTGGTGCTGAACGGTCTGGATCCCGATGACGATCCCCTGGCCTTTCGCATTGTGGTGGAGCCCGAGCACGGAAGGCTCGAGGACCTGGATCCTCTGACCGGCAGGGTTCGATACCTCCCCGCTCCCGGCTACGTCGGGCCGGACGCGTTCGTCTACGCGCTGGGGGACGGTCACAGCAGTAGCGAGCCCACCGCCGTCACCCTGGACATCCAGCCGGCCACCTTGGATTTGATCCTGACCCAGGAAATCTCGGGCGGGACGATCACCCATGGCCAGTCGTTCGAGATCGGGCTGACCGTTACCAACCGAGGTCCGAGTGACGCCCGCGAGGTCGAATTGCGGACGTGGTGGCCGGAGGGCCTGGAACTGCTGTCGAGTAGCGCCAGTCAGGGGACGGTGCAGGTCCTCACGGAGGGGTTGCTGGCGACTTTGGGCACCGTACCGGAGCATGGCACCGCCCAGGTGCTGATCAGCGGACGCCTCGCCGACCCCGCCTGGGTTACGAATCTGGCAACCGTCAGCGCCACCGGAATCGAACTCACGCCGGCCGACAACACGTCGATGCTCGAGTTCCCCATCGTGGGGACGGCAAACCTCGCGCTGGGCGCCCAGGCAGCACCCGATCCCTCGCCGGTGAACGCGATGCTCGAACTGGCGTACGCGGTGACGAATCTCGGTCCCCACGCCGCGAGCAACGTCGTGTTCCGGAGCGCGCTTCCGGCCTCGACCGGGTTCAACGCCGTCGCGACCAGCCGGGGGGAGGCATCGTTGGCCGACGGTATCGTGGTGGGAGTCCTGGGCACTCTGGGCGTGGGCGAGACCGCGGAGATACGTCTCCAGGTCATGCCTGGCACCGCGGGTTTCTTCGAGATGGGAGGTGAGGTCGCCTCCGATCTGCCCGACCCGGACGTGGCGGACAACACCGCCCGGGCTGTCGCCGAAGTCCGTCACTCGACGGATCTCGGCGTCGCCTGGGGTGCACCCGCCGGCCCCGTGGCGGTGGGCGACACCTTCACGCACATCGTCAGCGTGACGAACCAGGGGCCGGTGGATGCCGACCAGGTGACCGCCGGGGTGAGCTTGGCTCCAGGCGTCGAACTCCTTGGACTCCAGCCCGCCCAGGGCACCGCGGAATCTGCCGCGGGCGTGATCTCCTGGACGGTTGGTACCTTGCCCACCGGCACCGAGGTTTCGCTCGGGCTCGAGCTGCGGCTGTTGAGTGCTGGCGTGCAGACGAATCTCGCCGCGGTGAGCGCTTACCAGTTTGAGCTGACGCCCGCCGATAACTCAGCCGGGGGGACGGTGGACGTGCGACCGGAGACCGATTTGCAGGTGTTGCTGGAGACCTCGCCGGCGCCCCATCTCGTCGGCATCCCATTCTCGTACCTGGTCACCCTCACGAACGCGGGGCCGTTGGAAGCGACGGCGGTGCTGCTGGAACAGGAACTCCCCGCCGGCCTCGAGACTCAGGAAATCCTGGTCAGCCAGGGAGACGCTGCGGTCGAAGGCACCCGACTGAGGGCGGCGCTCGGCTCCCTGCCCGTCGGCAGCGTCGCCACCCTGTCCGTGAGGGGCTCACCGCTCGTCGCGGGCGAAATGGCGATCGAGGTGCGTGGCCAGGCTTTCGAGGTGGATCCCGAGCCCGCCAACAACACGGCACTGCAGGTCACCCCCATCGAAGAGCATGCCGATCTCGAACTTTCTTTGGAGTTTGATCCCACCGACCTGCTTTTCAGCCGCGAAACGTGGAGCACCATCACGGTCACCAACCGCGGGCCGTTCGCGGCTGCGGGCGTGACCGTTCTCGATCAGCTCCCCGAAGCCCTGAGCTTGCTCGGGGTTGAGGCTTCGCAAGGCACCGTCCAGGCGGACGGCGGCTCGCTCGCTTTCGACTTCGGTACCCTCGCTGCCGGCCAGGTGGCGACCGGGCGCCTGCAGCTCCTCCCGGGCTCGCCGGGTTTGCTTACGCATCGCGCGTGGCTGACGTCAACCACTTCGGACTTGGTTGCCGACAACAACGCCGCGGAGGCTTCGGTGCAGGTGCGGCCGGCGGTGAATGTGGGAGTGCTGGAGTGGCTGGCAACCACGCCCGTGGTTCTCGGCCACGACGCGCGACTTCAACTCACGCTTACCAACCGGGGGCCGCACACCGCGACGGAAGTGGCGGTGGCGTACACGTTCCCCGCGGGTGCCGATCTCGTGGCGGCTTCAAGTCCGGCAGGTGACTGCACCGGCAACGGGGCCACCCTGGCCTGCCGCATCCCCGAACTGGCCTCCGGCGGGGTGGCCGTCTTCGAACTCGTCTTGCGCCTGGCCACCCCCGATCCGCTCGCCGTTCAGGCCCAGGTTGCCTCGCTCGAAAGCGACCTGGAGCCGACCGACAACGCCGCCGAGTTCACGCTGTCGCCGGGACGCGAGGCGAACCTCGTCGTGGGATGCATGGCTGCGCCCGCGTCGGTTCTGAACGGGGGGCAGATCGCCTGGAGCCTTGCCATCACCAATCTGGGCCCTGCGGTGGCTGAAGACGCCATGCTGACCCTGGCCTGGCCCGAAGGCGCCGCAGCCCTGGAGGCTGTTGAAACGACTCAAGGCACCACCGAGAGCACCGCCGAGGGTCTGATGGTGCGCCTCGGAACCATGGAAGTGGACACCACCGCCATGGTGCGGGTGACGCTGGACGCCGAAAACGCCGGCACCTTCCTGTACCTGGCGTCGGTTTCTTCCGCTCAATACGACCTCGAGCCCGCCAACAACACCTGTGAGTCCTCGAGCGACGTGCTGCCTGCAGCCGATCTCGACTTGCGCAACCAAATCACCGCCGACCCGGCCGCGCTGCATCTCCCCGCACGCTGCCTGATCACGGTGACCAATCGGGGCCCTGACGCCGCCTCCGGGGTTCGGGTGACCAAGTCCCTCGCGGACGCCTTCGCGTTCCTGTCCGCCACACCCAGCGTGGGAAGCTACTCGCTCGGATCTGATGAACTCGTCTGGGAGGTCGGTAACCTCGAAGCCGGCCAGATCGCCACGCTCGAAATGATCCTCGAGCCCCTCGCTGTGGGACAGTTGGTGAGCCGGTCCGCCGTGACTGCGGTCGAAACAGATCCCGAGTCCGGCAACAACCTGGCCGAGGCGACGACCTACATCCGATACCCCGCCGACCTGAGCCTGTCCGTTTCCGAGGTGGAGGGGCAGATCCCGCTCAATCGTCCAGCCACGTATGTCTTTAGCGTCCGCAATCTTGGCCCTTCCCCGGCCAGCTCGGTGACGTTCGAACACCTGCTCCCGATAGGCCTTCAGGTTCGCGGGCTCGAGGCGAGCGCCGGAACCGTGGATGCGGGCGGCGGCGCGGTCTTCTGGCAGTTGCCCGACATGGCGCCCGAAGCCACGGCCTCCCTCGCCATCACGGTCGCCACCTCGGTGGGCGGAAGGTTGACCGGAACCGCGCGCGTGAGCGCCTACGAAGCGGACATCGATCCCTCGAACAACCATGCCCAGATCGTGATCCAGGCCCTGGGTCAGGCGGAGCTCTCCCTGCGGCAGCAGGTGTCCCCGGGACCAGCATTGCTCGGCCAGACCATCCAGGTCGACCTGGTGCTCACGAACGCCGGTCCGGAAGCCTCGACGGACGTGCTGTTGACCAACGAACTCCCCTCGGCCCTGACGCTCCAGCAGGTCCAGATCACTCAAGGCACGATTTGGACGAACGGGAACCAGCTCGAATTCCATCTGGGCACAGTCCCGGCCGGGAGCGAGGCGCGAGCCCGGCTCGAATTCCACGCGCTCACCCTCGGCAGTCACACCAATCACGCCGGAGTCACCGCCACCGAGTCGGATCTGTTCCCCGACGACAACAGCTCAAGCGTCACCATCGCAGTCCTGCCCGCGGCGGAGCTGGCATTGGCGAAGACCCTCCTCGGCCGGGCCCTGGTGGGTGCGCCGTTGCGGTACCGCCTCGAGCTCACCAACGCCGGCCCCAGCACGGCTACCGGCGCCCAGGTAAGGGACGTACTCCCTCCGGGGCTCGAGTTCGTCAGCGCTGAGACGGACCGCGGTACGTACGTCGTCGACCAGAACGAGCTCGTTTATGAACCGGGGGCGCTCGAAGCCGGAGCCAGCGCCGGTCTCACGCTGGTCGTGCTTCCCACAGCCCCCGGCCAGGTCACCAACTCGGCCCAGGCCGTGGCCTTCGAGGCCGACCCGCTGCCTGACAACAATCTCGCTTCGGTGGTGGCGGACGTTCGCGTCGGCAGCGATCTCGAGGTTCGCATCCACAGCCCGCTCACTTCGCTGCTCGTCGGCCGACCCGGGCCGGTGATCATCGCGCTCAGCAACCGCGGCCCGCAGGACATCCATGAGATTGCACTCCGGGTCGAACTCCCGAACAACGTGAACCTCGGAGCGGTTTCGCTCCCGGACGGGACTTGGGATCGCCGCGGGGACACGCTCTTCGTGACCCTACCCCGCCTCCCGGTTGCCGGGGAGATACCGTTGGAGCTGAGCCTCACCCCTCTCGAAGAAGAGCTCCTGACGCTGACCGCCTCGGCTTCTGCCGCCACCGAAGACATCGAGTTGTCGAACAACTTCTCCGAGTTCACTCTCGAGGTGAACACCGGAAGTGATCTGGCGCTCCAGGTCTGGCCAGATTTCATCGAAGGGCTGATTGATCACGAAGTGAGCTACGCCATCGTGATTACCAACCGCGGTCCCGTGGACGCCACCGGTGTCACGGTCTCGAGCATCCTGCCTGGGCGGATGAGCCTGGTGGCGGTCCAAGGCAACCAGGGAACCTGGACCGCGGGATCCAGCCTCGTCACCGGGAACATTGGCGTCCTGCCGGCGGGCCGCGAAGTCTGGGGCGTGCTCACCTACAAGGCCCTGGAAGCCGGTGAGGTGTCCGCCCTGGCACGCGTCACCTCGACCTCGAGTGATCCGGACGAGACAAACAACGAGGCGACCTTCGCCGGGGTCGTGTATCCGGCGGCCGACTTGCTCGTCGTCCAGGAACCGCTCCCCCCTCAACTGTTGCTCGGCGACCAGGTGGAAGTGGTCGTGTTGGTCACCAACCGGGGTGCCCTTCCCTCCCCGCGCACGCAACTCCTGGTGGCGTTTTCGCTCAACGTCGAGTTGGTCTCCGCCGAAGTGGAACCGGACACGGTGCCATCCTACATCGCGCCTCCCGGAGTGCTCTGCAATCTGGGCACCTTTGATCCCGGTGACCATATGCGCCTGACGGTCCGGATTCGTCCGACCGATCTCGGCCGCATGGTGAGTCAGGCCACGGTCGTCGCCCCGGCGTTAGACCCTGCGGCGCCGGGATCCGGCCACCGGCTCGAAGCCGAGATCGTCGCGACGCCCACGCTCGTGGCCGAAAGGTCCGGCAGCCGGCTGTTGCTCTCCTGGCCGGTCGACGCGGAGGAATTCGCGCTGGAATCGAAGGAACTGCTGACGGACCCCGAGTGGCAGCCTGTCCTCAACCCGCGCCAGATCGAGGGCGACCGTTATGTCGTGAACCTCAAACAAGCCGGCCCGCTCCGCTTCTTCCGGTTGCGGAAGAGCGGCGAAGAGGCTCAGCACGATTAATGCGAGGGGTCTCTCAACCCCTTGAGAGATCCCACCCCAGCACGGGAAGGGCGACGTCGCGGTCCGCTCGGACTTCCGCGACACGGGGCGAGGCCTCAGACGGAGCCCCAACCGGGCGGCGGCAACGCCACCTGCTCGTCAGTCCGCGACTGGGCGACGGCCTCCATGCTGCGCGACAACCAGACGAACATCTCGGTGAAATTCAACCCGTGCAGCTTCACCGGAGTCCGGACCACAATCTTGGACAAGCGCTCGAGGTTCGCCCCTTCCACGCCCACCGCGAAGAACGCCACCCGCTTCGCGGCCTCGTCATTCTTCAACCGCTGGGAGGCGGCGTCCACGATGCTGTCCGGTTCCCCCTGGGGCTCCCCATCCGTGATCATGAACACCCAAGGCCGGTAGTAGGCCACGCCGTTGGCGCGGTACTGCTGTTTCCGGGCCTGGATCATGTCGAGCGCCTTGTGAATCGCGCCCCCCATGAAGGTCTGTCCCTGGGCGGTGAGGCGCGGTGGTTCGAACCGCTCGGCCGTGGTGAAGTCGTGGGCGATCTTGACCTCGTTATCGAAGGTCACCACCGCCACCTCGACCCGCCGACACGCCATGGGATCCTTCACCAGTTGCTCTTTGAACGCGCTGAGTCCGCGGTTCAAGGCCTCGATGGCCTCCCCCTGCATCGATCCCGAGGTGTCCAGCAGCAGCACGCAGGGACAGCGCGGTTCAGGGTTCTCGGCGAATTCAATCGCGTCCTCGAGCTTGATCTGGTCAGGCATAGGCTGCGGAGTAAGGCCGGCCGGTGCGGAACTCGCCGGATCTGGGCTGCTTGTAGCGGGGCTGGGGAACGATGGCAAGCATCCGGGAGGCGCATGTCGAGCTTCTGGTTGGAACGACAACCGGCCACCGGGAAATCCCTCCTGGGGCATGGAACGTCCTGAAACCGTGGCACCCCACCGCGACAACCCGCCAACCCAGGCCGCTGACAGCACGCTGGAAATCCGCGACGGCATCCTTTACCCTGCCGCCGCCATGAACCCCGAACCATCCCTCCCGGCGCTCACGCCTCCGTCTCTCTCGCCCCTCAACACTCCCACCCGACGCGAGTTTCTGGCGCGCGGCAGCACCGCGGTCGCCGCCACCGCCCTCGCCGGTGTCGCCCTGCCATTTGTCCACGCCGCCTCCGATGAAACCATCCGGCTCGCGATCGTCGGTTGCGGCGGACGAGGCACCGGAGCGGTGGCGAATGCCCTCGAGGCCCCCGGTGGCCCCACGAAACTCATCGCGATGGCTGACCTGTTCGAAGACCGGCTGAGCCGCTCTTACCAAAGCCTCCGCGAGAAATACAGCGACCGGGTCGACGCGCCCCCGGACCGCCGCTTCGTGGGCTTCGACGCCTACAAGAAGGCCATGGACTGCCTCCGCCCCGGCGACGTGGTCCTGTGCACGACCCACGCCGCGTTCCGAGGCATGCACCTCGAGTACGCGATCCAGAAGGGTCTCCATGTCTTCATGGAGAAGACCTTTGCTCCCGACCCCGGCGGCATCAAACGCATCCTGCGCGCGGGCGAGGCGGCGGAGAAGAAGGGCCTCAAGATTGGCGCCGGCGTGATGTGCCGTCATTCCTCCGCCCGACAGGCGCTGATCCAGAAGATGCGCGACGGCGCGATGGGCGACATCCAATTGATACGCGCCTACCGCATGGACTCCGGCTATCGGATGGGCCGTTTGAATCCCCAGCCGAGCGAACTGCTCGCCCAAATCCGCATTCCCTACCAGTTCTTCTGGGCTTCCTCGGGCATCTTCATCGAGTTGATGATTCACCAGATTGACGAGTGCTGCTGGATCAAGGATGGCTGGCCCGTCGCCGCCCACGGTGTGGGCGGACGCGGTCCGGACAGCACCGACTGCGCCCAGAACTTCGACACTTACTCGATCGAGTACACGTTCGCGGACGGTACCAAGGCGTTGGTGACCGGGCGGTACATTCCGAAGTGCCATAACGACTTCGCCACCTTCGTCCATGGCACCAAGGCCGCCGCCCAGTTCTCGGGCGACATCCACGCCCCCACGGTTCAGCTCTACAAGGACCAGCGCATCGAACGATCGAACATCGCCTGGCGTCCGGAACGCGAGACGGTCGATCCCTGGCAGGCGGAGTGGAACGTGTTGCTCGACGCCATCCGCAACAACAAGCCCCACAACGAAGCGAAACGCGCCGCCTACTCGAACCTCGCCGCCATCATGGGGCGGGCCGCCGTGCACTCCGGACAGATCATCACCTGGGAGGACGCGCTCGCTTCGGACTTCGTGTTCTGTCCGAACGTCGATGCCTTGAACGAGTCCAGCCCGGCACCCGTTCACGCTGACGCCCAGGGTCGGTACCCCGCGCCCGTCCCCGGCGTGTGGCGCGAGATTTGACCTGAGACTCCTTCGTCAGCACCGGGTCTTTTTCTTGGCCGGATCAGGCTCGCCCTGGCGCATCGCCGTGGGTGGGGGAGGCGCGGGTTGGGATCGGACCCAACCGGCGTCCGACAGCGGTTGTGTTTTCATGGTGCTCACGCCGATTCCGGAGCCGGGGGGCTTTGCGGTTACGGCCGCATTGGGGTTGTTGGGGCTCGTTGTGATCCGCCGCCGGGTAGGGCGGGCACTCCGCTGCCCGTCGGTCCGGCCCGCTGAGGACAGCGCGCCCTACCTTGGAAGGCCCGTGCATGGCCCCTGCGCACGGCCGCCAGGCCAGGGGAACTCTCTCTGAATCGGAAGCGCGTGCCTGGATCGCGGGTGCGTGGAACCGTGTCGTACGTCGCGGTACATCCGGGATTCGGCCTTGTCGAGTCAGGGACACAGGAGCACGATCGCGCCTGCTTCACCGGCCCCTCGTATTCGCCCGCGGAGGGCTCGGCCCAAGCCCTGACCATGAAAACTGCCGTTCGCTTTGCGCACCTGCTGGCGTGGAGTCTTTCGCTGGGGTCAGCCGCCGCGATGCCAAGCGACCAGGCGGGAGCGGCTGAGGAAACAAGGCCCAGCCCGGATTCGCTGCTTGCCCGCTGGGGCTTTGACGCGGAGGGCGACGCCCGGTTGCGCGACGATTCAGGACGCGGATTGAACGCCACCACGACGGCGTCGCCCGCAGCAACACGCGGCGTCCATGGGCAGGCGCTTTCTCTTCAAGGCGGCCACGCGCTGCGGGTCGAGCCGTTTCCGGTTGCGGGGTCGAGTCAAGACGCGGCCACGTCCGAATTGGCCGCGATCACGCTGTCAGCCTGGGTGCGGCCGACAACGCTGGGCGGCTATCGGGAGTTGTTCCGCCAGGAGTCGGATCGACGCGTGCTGTTCTCGTTTCAGGAGGGCGGCAGCATTCTCTCCCTCGGGTTGCATGTCGGGGGCTATGTCGAGTGCGATGCGCGGATTGAACCCGGCCAAGTGCTGGACGGCCTTTGGCATCATTGCGTCGGCGTGTTCGACGGCCGACGGATGCGCGTCTATCTCGATGGCGAGGAAGTCGGCCATCTCGTACGCCCCGGCCGCATCGCCCTGGAGCCTGCCGCCCCGGCCTTCATCGGGTCCCTCGGCGGCACGGGCGAACACTTCCAGGGAGAACTCGACGAACTCGAGATCCACAAGGAAGCGCTCCCGGCGTCGCAAGTCCGCGCCCGGTGGCAAAGAGGGAGTGAGTCCATCGCGGCCTATGCGCGCGAACTGGAACCCGTCGTGAACGCCACCTACACCAAGGGTTACGATTTCGCTGCGACCCTCGCGAACACCCGCCTTCGTATCGAGGCCGAAGGTCCGAAGGCGAATCCGGACGTCGCCCGCGCGATCTTCAACCGGTTGGCTGCGGACTACCCCACAGACTGCCGTGATTTCCAGCGCTGGACGGGCATCACCCCTGCCGAATTCCTGGGGTCAGCGGACCCGGAGGCTGCTCCACGGCTGGCGGCGCGTTGCCTCGAACTCCTGCTCGAGTACCGTCCGCTCACCCCGGAACAGTGCGCGCAACAAACGGACGCAGAGCGGCAGTTCTGGACGGAAGCCGAGGCGCTCCAAAAGCGCGCCGAGGCCATCGAGTCCCGGGGAGCCGGCGTCCTCTCCCAGGCAGACTGGATCCAGCTCATCATGGACACCGGCCCGCGCATCGCGTGGCGCCCAGTCACGCATGAACCGGTGGCTCCTTATGTGCGACCCTCCACGCCCTCGACTCGTGACTTGGATGCGGTTGAAGCGCGCCAGGCCCTCGAACGGGACTGGCTTCACCAGGCCTCAGGCCAGCCAACCCGGGAAGGTGTCTTCCAAGAAATCCGCTGGACGCGCGAACTCATGGCCCGACTCGAAGCTGGAGCCCCTGGAAACGTGTCTTCCCCCGTCCGACCCGCGTCGTTTACAAGCGAACGCGCCGAACTCGCCAAGCTGGAAGCCTGCGCCCTGGCAGGTGCGGCCGAAGTGCGGCGACTGTACTTCGATGTTCGCGAGCTCAAACGCCGCGTCATGTTCCGCAATCCGGTCGTCGACTTCGAGCGCGTGTTGATGGTCGACATGCCTTTCCCGCAAGGGTCGGAGTGGCAGCACGAGACCCGCCATCGTCTCGGGTATATGGCCGTTCCCGGAGGCCGGTTGCTTGTGCTCGAGGGACTCGGACCGCACGGACACCTCACGCAACTGATGCCCCAAGCGCCGCTGCACGGCTCCTTTTGGCGCCCCGACCTTTCGTTCGATGCCGCCAAAGTCCTCGTCTCTTTCAAACCGCACAACGAAAAGTCATTCCACCTTTACGAGGTCGGAATCGACGGGAGCGGTCTCGTCCAGTTGACGCACGGCCCGTACGACGATCTCGACCCGATCTACCTTCCCGACGGCCGCCACCTGCTCTTCTCGACCACGCGGGGACACACCTACGTCCGTTGCATGCCGCCCACGAGCGCGTTCGTCCTCGCCCGTTGCGATGCGGACGGACGGAACGTTTATCTCATCTCGGCCAACAACGAACCCGACTACCTCCCCTCGCTTCTCGCCGACGGTCGCGTGATCTACACGCGGTGGGAGTACACCGACAAGCCCCTGTGGCGGGCCCAGAAGCTCTGGACGGTTCGCCCGGACGGAACCCAGGTGAACACGCTGTGGGGCAACCAGAGCGTCTGGCCTGATGTGGTGAAGGACGCCCGCGCCATCCCCGGCAGCCGGCGGATCATGATGACCGGCAGTGCGCATCACAACTGGTTCGCCGGAGCGGTCGGCATCATCGATCCTGCCGCGGGATTCAACTTTCCCCACGGCCTGACCAAGGTCACCGCCGAACTCCCGTGGCCCGAGTGCGGCAACGGCCCGGTGGACCCGGTTGAATCGCCGCGCTATCACGCCAGCGGGAAGTACGAGGCTTACTACTCGCCCTATCCGCTCAGTGAAAGCGATTTCCTCGTTTCCGCCCAGCGCGACGGCAAGTTCGTCCTCTATCTCATGGACGTGGACGGCAACCGCGAACTGATCTACGAAGGCGCGCACCAACTCCTGCATGCCGTCCCGGTCAGGCCGCGGCCGAGGCCTCCGGCAACGGCGGAACTCGTGGCGTGGCCCGCCAGGGGCAAGGCGTCGAAACCCGCCGAGGGCGTGCTGTTTTCCGGCAACGTCTACGACGGGGCTCCGGAAATCCTGCGGGGGCGCGCCCGGCATCTACGGGTCCTCACCATCGACCACAAGACCTACACCTACTGGTACAAGCGGCCGTACATCTCGACCGGGCCGGTCGTTTCTGCGGTGCAGTCCGAGGGCGTGAAGCGGTTGCTCGGCACCGTCCCCATTGAACCCGATGGCTCGGTCGCCTTCGAGGCGCCCGCGGGCACACCGCTGCATTTCCAGCTTCTGGACGACCAGCAACGCGCCCTGCAGACGATGCGGAGCTTCGTGAACGTCATGCCCGGCGAATCCCGCGGTTGTGTCGGCTGCCACGAAGCGCACAGTGCCGCTCCCGAATCACGGTACGAAGCCACCGCCCTCGAGCGGGCACCGCGGACGATCACCCCTCCGCCTTGGCGTGATCACACGGTAAGTTACCCCCGCTATGTCCGGCCCGTTCTGGACAGGTACTGCAGCCGCTGCCATGAGGGGGATGGCGAGGGGCGCAAGACGCTGGATCTCACCGAGCGTCCAAGCACCCCCATCTTCACCGAGCCTTACCTCACGCTCATCGGCCGCCCGACATGGGGCGAGCCTTACCGACGGCCCGAGAAGCCCCCGCCGGGATTCGGCATTGCCGGGACGCTGATGATCGAAGGCTACAGCACGATCGACCCGAAGGCCTACACCACGCCACCGCCCATGACGGCGCTGTCGTTCCGCAGCCCCCTCCTCGAACTCGCCACCAGCGGCGCGCACCACGACGTGGTCGTCGATGAGGAAAGCCGCCTCCGTTTGATCGCCTGGATCGACACCATGTGCCCCTATCTCGGCGAGGACGAGATCCGCGAGATCCCCGACCCCGAATTCCAGGGAGTGGACTGGCTGGCGGTGCGGCCAAAGATCGCCACAGCGCCCCGACTCAGCCGCCCCGGACCGGTGGATTGAGCGGAAGGCGCGAGCAAACGGCTGACCAATCATCGAACCGTGAAGCCACCTGTCTTCGTGCGGTGCACGAGCTTCCTCGTCATGGGGACAGTGATCCGAAGGAGGCCAGGCACCGAGTGCCCGGAGACGCTCGTTTCGGCCTGGAACCAATTCGAAGCGCACCGGGAGTTCGTCCTGGGCCAAAGCCTGCGCGCGGGGTACTACGGAGTCAGCTTTCCGCCCGAGCCCGACGGCAGTTTTGATTACCTCACCGGCATGGCGGTCCGCCAAGTGGCAGTGCTGCCCGACGGGCTGGAGATTCGCGAGGTGCCAGCCGCCACCTATGCCGTCTTCCCCTCCCCCCTCCCGGCCATCGGCCAGACGTACGGCTACATCTTCGGCACGTGGCAGCTGGAATCCGGTCACGTCGTGCAGGACACAGCTCCTGCCTTTGAGGAGTACCCGCCCGCGACGGTCGTGAACGCCCCGGTCCTCCTCCACATTCCGCTTCGGGATCTTGACACAGCAGCTCACGCCGACGGTTCAGGTCGGCGGTTCCCCTGAGTTCACCCGGCCTTCAGAGCGGTTCGGCGACTCTTCCCGCAGCACTTCCGCCTCGATCACCTCGCCCGGCGCCAGCCGGAATTCGAAGTCATCCCCCACCTTGCTGACACCTTCCCGGCTCCAGCGCGGACGGCCCCCCGCGAAGTTGTCGCGGACCCGCACCTGTCCCTCCGAGCCGCCCTGGATGCGCAGCCACGTGGTGCCGCCGTTCTCCCGGCGCGCCGAGACGCGATGCCCGCCCTCGACTCTCAAGTCCTCGAAGCTCGCGTTTGCCCATCGTCGAGGCAGGGCTGGGAACACGCGGATGGGACCGAATCGCACCGGTGCACCCGGTGCCGGCGTTCGAAGACCGCTGGCCTCGATCGGACACCAGCTCTGGACCAGCATCTCGTGCACCGCTTCCATGGCCAGGAAGTTGCCCTCGAGCGTGAAGGGCCGATACGTGAAGCTGCTCAGGCCGGATCGGGTTTGATCGCCATTCGCATGGAACCCGTTTCGCAGCACAAAGGCACGGGCGTACGTGTCCAGGTTGCGGAACGCCGCCTCGCCATCACCCACCCGCGCGCGCAAACAAGCCATCCACGAGAAGCTGTAACCGCACCACGCCTTGGTCCCGAACGCATCCCATTCCTCGAGGCTGGCGCCAATCATCTCACGCTCGCGCGGTGAACCCTCGGTGGTGATCAGGTTAAAGGGGTGGATCGGCATCAGGTTCGAAAGATGGCGGTGACTGTCCGGCAGCGGCGTCCCGGCCGAGAGGAGGAGTGTGCCCCGGGGCGCGACATGCCACGGCTCGAGGCGACGTTCGAGTTCGAGCCAGGAAGCGGACGCGTCCGGTTCACGTGCACGGACCGCCATCTCCGCGAGGGCGAGAAACAGCATGCGCAGGCTGGCGAGATCGTAATTGCTGTTGGGTTCGAGGAACGCGCGTCGCGTGTTGTCGAACACCTCGGGAGAACTCGAGAGCGGCAGGCGCAGCTTGCCATCGGGGCCCGCACTCAGGAGGTGGCGGAGGCAGATTCCGATCTCCCGGCAGAAAGGGTACGCGCGTTCGCGGAGGAAGGTGTCGTCGCCGGTGTGACGCCAGTGAAGGTAGAACAAATGGGCATTCCAGGCGCCCATGGTGGGCGAGAGGCTGTACTGCCCCCAGCCGCCCAGCGGCTGTCCCGCCAGGCTCATGACGCCAGGCACGGCGGCCCCCGGCGCTTCATAGAAGTCCCGGGCGAACTGCTGGAACCGCGGTAGCAGGGCCCACAGGTAATCGAGAAAGCACGCACCTTCCTCGAAGTCTCCCGAGGTGCGATACGCCAGGTAGGTCATCTGGGTGTTCAGATCGTTGTGGTAGTCACCTTTCCAGGGCGGCAGCGAGTCGGTGTCTGCCGTCCAAACCCCCTGCAACGGCATCGGCGGTGCACCCCGCCGGGACGCTGCGCCGTAGAAGTAACGGACCAAGTAATAGTGCTGGAGGATCCGCGCGTCGGGCACAAGGACCCGGGACCTGTCCCAAAAGGCGCTCCACCACGCCACGTGCCCGTTCCGGACCGCATCGAACCCTGCATCCAGGGCCGCGGCGATCCGGCGCTCGGCAAGCTCCACCGGCTTGCTGCCTTCCCGCCGGGTCGAGACCGTCACGGCGAGCAGGGTCGCATCGGCCACTCTTCGCCACCGGGCAACGACGGCGTATCCGAAACCGTCGGCAGCCATCTGCTCGAACCAGCACACCCCATCGTCCTGCCCCGTCCGTGGCGGCGCATATCCCAGCTTCCCCACCGATTCGGGACTTCGCAGCCGGACGTCCCGGAGAGGAGGACCGGGAATGCGGACGAGCGCCACGGGTTCAGCAACGTCTGAAGCGTTGACGAAGGCGCGCAACGCCCCGGCACCCACGCCGTCGACGGCGACCAATCCTTCGGCCGTAGCGAGGTTCAGTTCGAAACCGCGGATGGAGACACCGGGATCGAGGGTAATCTCAAGCCGGCCCGCCGGGAGTTTGGTCGGCGGCCCGTGGTAGTCGTAGTTCGAGTCGAACACGTCATGGAACTCATCCATACGGTTGCTCGCGACCAGTCCCTGCATGGTTCGCCAGTTGAACAGCGATCGCACCTCGGTGAATCGCTTTGAGGGACGCTCGTCCCAGAGGTCACCACGATCGAGCGAGAGCCGGAGCGTGTTGGTTTCACCCCAGAGCAACATCCCCATGATGCCGTTGCCAAGCGGCACGGCCTCGTCCCACGTCCGAATGGGAGCGGTCAGACGAAGGTTGAGGTCCGGCCCTGGGGTCCGGGGTGGAGGCGCGAAAGGTGCGGCAAGCGACACGCCAGTCAGTGCGAAGAACCAGGCCAAGGAGGTGGAAACAAACGGAAACCGGAACCGGGAGAGCATGGCGACCGCAGATTACCCCTCAGGCCGAACCCGCGACAAGCGAGCTGTATCCCCCACAGCTGCGCCCGTGCGAGGTTGCACTTGGCCGGAAGACCGGGCTACCCGTTGTACCGCCCGGTGCTGGTACCGGCCTGTCACCTGGAGGCCGGGGCACCGATCCGGCGAGCCCGCTTCAAGGACGTGCGGTCCCTCGCGAGGTGTGAGTCGGCGGGCAGCGGAGTGCCCGCCCTACCCACATCCTTGTCCCCAGTTCTGGGGACTGTTCGTTTCCAGTCCCGGCAGTATTCTGAAGCCACAGTTCGGGTGCAAAAGCGCAGGGTTCCGTGTGCAATTCCGAGGGCGTAAGTCTGCGGCGCCGCATCCAGCAGAGAATTTGTTCTCGAGACGGGCCGGACTTCAAAGTCCGGCCCTCGTCTTTTCAAGGATGACCGAGGTCAAGGCCCGATCCCCTCTGGCCGGGTTCGATGAAGCCATGACATCACGAACACGCAGCAGGCTCTCCGCCCTGGTCATTCTCGTCCTTTCCACCATCAACGGCCTCCTGCAGGCAGGTGAAACGACTCAGGACGCGACGACGCTGCCGCCGCCCAACCGCACCGGGGGAAAGCCCCTGCTCCAAGCCCTGCAGGACCGGCGCACCACGCGCGACTTCAAACCGGACCCGCTGACGCCCCAGCAACTGTCCGACCTGCTCTGGGCGGCTTTCGGCATCAATCGGCCCGAGAATGACCATCGGACCGCGCCTTCCGCCAAGAACTCCCAGGAGATCGACCTCTACCTGGCGACCAGCACGGGCCTGTTTCGCTACGACGCCAAGCCCCACCGACTTGTCATGGTCGCCGAAGAGGACCTCCGGGAACTGACCGGCGGCCAGGAATTCGCGAAAGTAGCCGCCCTCACCGTGATCATGGTCGCCGACTTTTCCCGGATGAAGGACACCCCTGAGGACGCCGCCCGAACCTACGCCGCGTTCGACGCCGGCTGCATTTGCCAGAACATCTACCTTTATTCTGCCTCCGCCGGCCTTGGTTCGGTCGTGCACGACCTCGATCGGAACCGGCTCGCGCCCCGCTTGAACCTCCGTCCGGAGCAACACATCGTGATGGCGCAGGCAGTGGGGCTGCCCAGGTAGCGAACGGTGGTCGCGCTTGTCAGGGGACGGGCACCCGGCCTACGGTGCCCCGTGCCCGACCTGCTGGCCCAGGTTCGCAACGTCATCCGGGATCACCGGATGCTCGCACCGAATGACGCGGCGCTCGTCGCAGTGTCGGGCGGCTGCGACTCGATGACGCTGCTGGATGTCCTGCACCGCCTGTCACGCTCGACACGCTGGCGGCTTACGGTCGCGCACTTCAACCACCTCCTGCGGGGGGACGCGAGTGACGCGGATGAGCACCTGGTGGTCCGGACCTCCGCCCGTCTAGGCATCCCGGTCGTCACGGGTCGTGGAGAAGTGAAGGCGCTGGCCCGGCGGAAGCGTCTCTCGATGGAAATGGCGGCCCGCGAACTGCGTCACGAGTTTCTGGCCTCGTCCGCCCGCGACCTTGGCTTACGGAAGCTGCTGGTGGCCCACCACGCCGACGACCAGGTCGAGACGTTCTTCCTGCGGCTGATGCGCGGCAGTGGTGGAGAAGGACTGGGGGGCATGAAACCGGTGGCACCCTCGCCCGCCGATCCGGAGCTGACGGTACTCCGACCCCTGCTCCGCACGCCGCGCCGAGTTCTGGTCGAGTACGCTCAAGCCCGCCAAATCGCCTACCGGGAAGATGCGAGCAACGCTTCCCTGGACGCCCAGCGCAATTTCGTGCGAGGCCGACTGGTCCCACTCCTGCAGCAGCGTTTCCCCGCCCTGGCGTCCGTCGTAGCGCGGACCATGGCGGTGGTTGCCGACGAGGCCGACGCGGTCAGTCAACGGGCGAAGGAATGGCTCGCCGGATCGCATCGCGCGGAGTTCGAACGCTTACCTATCGCGGTCCAGCGGTGGACGCTGGCCCTGCAACTGCGTGAACACGGCGTGGAAGCGGGCTTCGAACGGCTCGAAGCACTTCGCCAACGCCCTCACCGGTCCGTGTCGATCACCCGGGGAATCCAGGTCACCAGGGAGCCATCGGGCTTGGTGAAGGTCAGCGGCGAGACACCGGGCGCCGCGGCCACGGCGGCGATCACGTGTCCAAACAACCACTCGGGCTCGCGAGCGGCGCCGGGCGGGACAGAATCAAGCGCTTTCCCCCCGCTTCAGATCGATCTCCTTGGGCCCGTCCACCGAATCGAATTCAACGGCTTTCGGCTGCGCTGGGGATTGAACGCCCGCCCCGCTCGCTACAACTGGAGCCGCGCCACCCGGGCGGTACCGCAACGGGAACGCTTCGACGCCGACGCCGTCGGCAGCCCCATCACGCTGCGCTACTGGCAGCCGGGCGACCGTTTCCAGCCGATCGGATTGCCCCGTTCGGTGAAGCTGCAGGACCTCTTTGTGAACGCCAAGGTCCCCCGCGCAGAACGCCGCGACCGCGTACTCGCTTTGACCTCGCGCGGCGAGGTCTTCTGGGTGGAAGGGTTGCGGACAAGCGAACCATTCAAGCTGACCCCCGACACCAAACGCGTCCTGGAATGGCGCTGGAATCGGGGAGGCGCCAGGGTTGCAGCCAAAATTTCGCCATGCTAGCTTCCGCGCGGAGTTGAGACTCATGTCAGAAGAGCGTCACACAAACGGTGGGCGACCGGAGCGCAAGGCAGGGGACTCGCGGGTGCCCCCGCGAGCGTGGCTGCTTTGGCTCGCCATCCTCAGCCTCATCCCCTTGCTGGTCTTCTTCAAGGATCGGACGGAGGGGCGCTATCGGGTGCTGACGCACACGGAATTCGTCGAACTCCTCAAAGGCAACCAGATTGCCGAGGGGACGATCCACTACGATCCCCAGTCACCGTTGCGGGAGATCACCGGCAAACTGGTCGAAACCGAGGCCGGCGCCAAGGGACCGGTTCCTTTCCGGCTGGAGACCCGTGTCAACGAGGGCCTCGAGGAGGATCTGCTCAACTCGGGCAAGTTCAAGGTGGCCCAGCCCAACACCATGTTGATGAGCCTGCTCTACACGGTCTTCCCGTTCCTGATGCTGGCCGCCTTGGTCTATTTCTTCCTCATCCGTCAGATCAAGATGGCCGGCAAGGGCGCGTTGAGCTTTGGGAAGAGCCGCGCCCGCATGCTGAACAAGGAAAAGAACCGGACCACTTTCAAGGACGTCGCGGGCGTTGAGGAGGCGAAAGAGGAAGTCGTCGAACTCGTCGAGTTCCTCAAAGATCCGAAGAAATTTCAACGCCTGGGCGGCCGGATCCCGAAGGGGGTCTTGATGGTGGGCCCGCCGGGAACCGGGAAGACACTTCTCGCCAAGGCCATCGCGGGCGAGGCGGATGCCGCCTTTTACAGCATCAGCGGCTCGGATTTCGTGGAGATGTTCGTCGGCGTCGGGGCCAGCCGCGTGCGCGACATGTTCGAACAGGCTCGCAAGAACACGCCATGCCTCGTCTTCATTGACGAGATCGACGCGGTCGGACGCAGCCGCGGCCACGGACTGGGCGGCGGCAACGACGAACGTGAGCAGACGCTGAACGCCCTCCTCGTCGAGATGGACGGTTTTGACACGCAGGAAGGCATCATCATCATCGCCGCGACCAATCGCCCCGATGTGCTTGATCCGGCCCTGCTCCGCCCCGGTCGTTTCGACCGACAGATCACCGTCAACCTCCCCGACGTCCGCGGCCGGGAAGCCATCCTCAAGGTGCATTCACGGAACGTGAAGCTCGCTCCAGGGGTCGACTTGGCCGTGATCGCACGGGGCACTCCGGGATTTTCAGGAGCGGAACTGGCGAATCTGCTGAACGAGGCGGCCCTGCTGGCGGCGCGTATCAACAAGAAGGGCATCACCATGGCCGAGCTGGAGGAAGCTCGGGACAAGGTCCGTTGGGGCCGCGAGCGCCGCAGCCTGGCAATGACCGAGGACGAAAAGCGCGCCACAGCCTGGCACGAAGCCGGCCACGCGCTCGTCAACGTGCTCCTGGAGCACACGCATCCCCTGCACAAGGTCACGATCATCCCGCGCGGCCAGGCACTCGGCTCCACGATGTGGCTGCCCGAAAAGGATCTGCTCAGCCGGAAGCGGAAGGAGCTGAACGACCTCATCGCGGTCACCATGGCCGGCCGCATCGCCGAGGAACTCGTCACCGAAGACATCTCATCCGGCGCCGCGGGCGACATTCAACAGGCAACCCAGATGGCCAAGGCCATGGTCATGCATTGGGGCATGAGCGAGAAGCTCGGCATGGTCCAGTATGGAGACGCCCAGGAGTATGTCTTCCTCGGCCGCGACATGATCCGGTCGAAGGACTACAGCGAGCAGACCGCCGAAGAAATCGATATCGAGGTCAAGCGCATCATCACCGAGAACTTCGACCGGGCACGGAATGTCATCGTCACGCATCGCGACAAGCTCGAGATCATCGCGAACGCGTTGCTCGAGTACGAGACCCTCGAGGGCCAGCAGGTGTCTGAGATCGTCAGGACCGGCAAGCTCACCCCGCCTCCGCCACCTCCCGTAACCGGACCTCCGACGGGCGCTCAAGCTGCCACGCCTTTGCCTGAGATACCGAAGCCGCTGCCGCCCAAGCTCCCGCCCGGGCTGGCAGCCCCGGCGCCGGTGGCGCCTTGATAAACCCTGGCCTTGCTCAACCCGGTGCTGCCTGATCCGGGGAGCGCTCCGCGACCTGCCTGAGCTCCTTACGGGCTTGGCGTTCCGTAGCTGGGGCCGCCGGTCTCGGTGGATTCCTTCCTTGGTCTAATGGCACCACCCTGTGCAGCCTGCAAACAGCCATTGCAAAATCAAGACAGCTGGTTTAATCTCGCGTCATCCTAGCTAAAGGAAATTGCGTAAGGGGCAATATGACCGGTGTCGACCTTTGCAGGACCAAACTCATGCAGCCGAACAAGAGCGGGCCGTCCACCCATGCCACCATCCTCAACTCGAGGCCGTCAGGAAATCCGACACCAGGCCACCGCAACCCGCACGTTCCCCCGGATGAACTTCCACGGCGACTTATCGCCGCTCGCGAACGGGAACGGCAGCGCATCGCGGCCGATCTGCACGATGGCGTGGGGCAAAACCTGATGCTCATCAAAGCCGAGGCCGAACGAGGAGTGAAGGTGCCCGAGGAATCGCCGGAGTGCCTTGGGAACATCCTACGATTGACACGAGATACGATTCGCGAGCTCCGGTCCATCTTGCGGCATTCCCAGTCCTACCTCGTGACCCAGTTGGGCCTCACCAGAGCGCTGGAGGCGATGGTCCGCAACGCCGCGGCCGCGTCAGGCGTCGAGTTTCAAACCAGCATCGAGAACGTCGACACCGTGCTGGATGCCGCAACATCCCTCGGCCTTTACCGGGCCATCCAGGAATGCCTGACCAACGTGGTCTCCCACTCGCAAGCCACTCACGCGAGCCTACGAGTATGCGTCCGCGAACGGCAGCTGAGCGCCACCATCGGCGACAACGGTTGCGGCTTCGATCCAGACCACCATTTGGCAGCTCGGACGGTCCACGGCTGCGGCCTGCCTGACATCATGGAACGGATGGAGGCCGCAGGGGGCTCAGCTCGAATTCTGTCCGCGCCCGGGAAAGGTACCATGATCGAACTGGAACTTCCTTTGCCCGTGAACGGCGATTCCCCAGCCCGTAGATGATCTCACGCTGCCAGTCGATTGACCTGCTGATCGCCGACGATCATCCGCTCTCCCGCAAGGGCTTGCGCCAGGCTATCGAGGAACGTCCCGGGCGCTGGCGAATTCGGGAAGCCTCCAACGGGGAGGAAGTTCTCGCGCTGTGCGGGACCGATGAACCCGACGCCGTGCTCCTTGACATCAGCATGCCCAAGCTCGACGGCCTGGCCGTCATCGGCCAGCTTCGCCGATCGCATCCGTCGGTCCGAATTGTTGTGATCTCGATGCATGACGAAGAGGAAGTCGTCGACGAAGCCTTGCACCGTGGCGCGCTGGCCTACGTGCTCAAGGACGATGCCATCGAGGATTGCCTCCACGCCTTGGACCAGGTCCTGGCCGACAAGCGCTACGTCAGCTCTTCACTGTGCAATCGGCTGCTGCAGTGGCCACGAAAGGCGCAGGCTGCCGCTCCAGTGTCGGCAGATTTCAACAACCTAACCCCCACGGAGCTCAAAGTGTTCCGGCTCATTGCCAGCGATCTCACCAGCAAGGAGATCGCGGATAAACTGAACTGCAGCATCCATACCATCAACGCCCACCGCCAGAACCTCAGCAAGAAGCTCGGGCTCAGTGGAACCCACAGTCTCCTCAAGTTCGCGTTCGAATGGCGTAACGGGGCCGGGGCGCTTGCCGCGCCTCACACCCCGTCCGCTGTCGCGCTGCCTTGACCCATCGTGGGAAGCTTAAGGGTCGGACAGCGTTGCTTACGCAGACCCACGAATTGTTTCCATCCCGGCGGCTATGTTAAGACACTGGCCGCATGTGGATTAGGACCGCGGTCCAGACCGCTCCAAGCACCGGCCGATTCGTTTCCGAACGCCCCGACAGCCCTCAAGGCAGCAAGTGGCGATCCCGCTTGCGCGTTTTCCCCCCCTCTCACCCCTGGAGGCGAGGGTTTATCGCCCTCTGCCTCGCGATGCTCCACGCCAGCAACACCGTTCGTGCCGTGACGCTCGAGTGGGACCGGAATGCCGAACCCAACGTCGCCGGATACAGGCTCCTCTACGGACACGTCCCCGGCGAATACGACCAGCAGCTGGACGCGGGCAACAGTACGACCGCAACCGTAACGGACCTGCAACCTGGCTGGACCTATTGGTTTGTTGTCGTTGCCTACAATTCGCTGGGCATGGAGAGCGATCCCTCGAACGTCGTGACCTATGACGTGCCGCCACCACCGCCCACCGCCGCCGTGCTGCTGGACTTCACCGCCGTTTGGCAAGCCGACGGTGGATTGCGGCTCGCCTGGAATACCGGCGTCGAGGTTGGTGTGATCGGCTTTCTCGTCCAACGCCAGGACGTTGAGGGCCAATGGAATGCCGTAAGCGACCCGTTCGTCCCAGCCTTGAATCGCGGTGTTCCCACGACGTATGCAATCGTCGATCCAGACCCTCCGCGTAGCAGCCGACCTTCGTATCGTCTTCTGGCTGTGGATATACGAGGCGCTGCAAGCGTGCTTGCAGAGACGCCCCGCTTCCCTGCACCAGAGCTCCGGCTGAAGTCAACGGACACCGGCTTTCTGCTCTCGGCTTCCAGCGGCGAGGGCGGTAGGTACCTTGTTGAGGCGGCGATCGATTTGACAACGTGCACTTGGGATCCGTTGTGTGAGCTGAGCCTGACGCCTTGGCAGACGACGTCGATCGCGCTGCCCCGCAAATCCCGCCACCGCTTCTTCAGGCTCCGGAACTCACAACCCTGAATGCCCCCTCCGGGCGCTGGCAACACCCCGAAGGTGATGTTGACGGCTCTCGAAGCGAGCCTGACCTTGCCTTGCACGTGTCTCACTCCAAAACAGTGTAAGGCTCGCTTTACACTTTGTTGTCACTCAACGTAGAACCTCGCTTCCCAGCTGGTTCGAGTCAGATCCCAGCAACGTGTGAGGTCGCGTTGACTCCGAAGTGTCGGCCACATTTACGGTTTCAGCTTTTGACCCCCTGCGGCTCACGACGCCCCACACCTCTAAGCGAGCTCACAACGCCTTCAAAAGCGGCTAAACAACCTCCCACCTACTCTCCTGCTCCCATCTGCATCGTGCTGGCAAGCTCGCTGCTCAGTCCGATGCACAACGATGGCGCGCCTCGCCCCGAGGGAGGCACTTCGATCAAAGGACTGCCGAATTAACAGTCGGCAGTTCAGTCGCCTTGTACGAGGGCACCGAAGTGCGCTTGGCGGTGCCGCTGTCCTTCTTTTGCTTGATCAAAATGGCTGAGTCATGCTTCTCTGGCCACAGGGGACGGAGGCGACCGAGGGTTACCAACGAAACGGCGAATTGCTTATCGATTTCCACGGGTGTCTGGATTGGTCATGGATTTCGTTCGCCGTGCGCAGGCACCACACTCATGTGAAAACAACCTCATTGAAACACTGGACCGTTCTTGTTTGGGCGGCGCTGTGTCTCACTGTGTCGGGCTGTTCTCGCGAGGCAAGAACCCAAGGGCACCTCGATCGCGCCGACGCCTACTTCAAGGGCAAGGAGTATGAAAAGGCACGGATCGAGTACCTGAACGTCCTCCGGCTCAATCGGACCAATGACCTCGCAATCGTCCGGCTCGGAGAGATCTTCTATCGACATCGATCCTACAGCCGGGCGGTTCCGTTCCTGGCCCGGACGATTGAGATCGAGCCCGACAACGTCGAGGCCCGGGAACGCCTCGCCCAAATCTATCTGACCGCACGCATGCCAGACAGGGCCCGGCAGGAAGCGCGCGCCATCCTGGAGCGCCATCCCAGCCACGAAACCGCGATGCTCATTTACTCGGGTACTGCGCTGACCCCCGAAGAGTCCGCTGAGACCGAGCAGCGGCTGGAGGAGCTTCGTCAGAAGGCAGGCGATTCCGTCGGTTTCCGGCTTGCCCAGTCGAACCTCCAAGTTCAGCGCAAGGACCTCGAGGGCGCCGAGGCCTCGATACGTCAAGCCCTCGCCCTCAATCCCCAATCCGAACGGGCTCACCTCACTCTCGCCAACCTGTTCTGGATCCAGGAGAAACTCGACGAAGCCAACATCGAGTTCGAAAAGGCTGTCCAATCGGCCCCGCCCGAATCCCCCACCTGGATGCGGCTCGCCATGTTCAAGGCCCGCACCGGCCGGATCGACGAAGCGAAAAAGGTCCTCGAGCAGATCACCAAGGATACGCCCGAAGAGGTCGCCGCCTGGAATCTCCGCGCGGAGATCGCTCTTGGCGAGAAGAGGTACGACGAGTGCGCTGAGCTCATCGCCAAGGCCCTACGTCAAGATACCGGCAACTACGAAGCCCTTAGCTTGCGAGCCCGCATGAAGTTGGCTCAAGGCCAGTTTTCCGAGGCGGGGGCGGATCTCGAAAACCTGACAACCCTCTTCCCCCGTTCGGCTGAAGCCCATTACAACCTGGGCCTCGCCTACTTGCTCGACAAGAAGCTCGATCCGGCCGTCGCCTCGCTCGACAAAGCCATCCGCCTGGATCCCAACCATGTGAATGCAGTCCAGCTGCTGGCTGAACTTCAGTTGGCCAGAAAGAACCCCTCCACCACGATCGAGCTCCTCACCGATTTCACCCGGAAGTTCCCGCGTGCCATGCAAGCACGATTCCTCCTCGCCCGCGCGTATCGCGTCGCCAACCGACCGGGCGACGCCTTGGATACCTACCACGCGATGCTGAAGGAGTCCCCGGATAATGCCAGGGCGGCTTACGAGCTGGGCCAGACGCTTCAGCAGCAGCGCCAATTTGTTGATGCCCGGAAGGCTTACGAGCTGGTCATCAAGCTGCAGACGAACAGCCCGGCCGCCGAATTCTGCCTGGTGGAATTGGACCTGATCGAGCGCAACTTCCCCGCGGCGACGAAGCGGATCGAGGCGCAGGTCGCCAGGCTCACCAATTCCGCTCCCGCGCTCCTGCTCCAGGCACGGGTGTATGGCGCCCAAGGCATGAACGATCAGGTCGAGGCTTCCCTGCGCAAGGCAATCACGGTGGATCCCGACCTGGACCAACCCTACATGCTCCTCGCCCGGATGTACCTCGCTTCAGGTCGTCAGAGCGAAGCCCTCGATCAGCTCAACGCCACGCTGAAGGAGAACAGCAACAATGTCGCCGCCTTGACCCTCCTGGGTATCATTCACGACCGGGCCGAGGCTTACGATCAGTCCCGGGCCGCGTATGAAAAGGCCTTGCAGATCAACACCAACGCCCTGATCGCGCTGAACAACCTGGCCTATTTGCTCTCCGAGAAGTTGAAGGATCCCGAAATGGCCTACACTTACGCGCTTCGAGCTCGGAAATTGCGCCCCGACGATCCCGCGATCACCGACACTCTCGGCTGGATCCAGTATCTCCGCGGCCAGTATGGGGAGGCTTACGCACTTCTGACCGAGAGCTCGCCCCAGCTGGAGAACATCGGCGAAGCCCAGTACCACTTCGGAGTGGCCGCGTACACGATGGGGAAGGAAGCTGAAGCTCGCAGGGCACTGGCCTTCGCGCAAGATTCGACCAACGATTTCAGCGGCAAGGCCACTATTACCACTTATCTCGCTGCTCTCGGCGACGACACCGCTCAACCGGACGACAGGCTGATCGCGGCGCTGGAGGAGCGTTGCCGCAGTTCGAGGAACGATCTGTTGGCATGGACCCGGCTGGCGGGTCTCTACGAAACCCAGGGCGCCTACGACAAGGCCCGAACTGCGTACGAAACCGCCTTGGGGATCAATCCCGCCGCCACAACCGTCTCGGCACGCCTTGCTCTGCTCTACGCCCAACGGCTCAACGATCCGGCGAAGGCATTGAAGCTCGCCCAGGAAGCCCGGAAGCTCGCGCCCAACGACCCTGACGTCGTACTGGCCCTGGGTCGCGTGGGCTTTCAGAGCGGTGATCACGCGTGGGCCTACGGGCTGCTCCAGGAAGCGACCCGCCTGCGTCCAGACCGACCGGAAGTCCGCTATGACCTCGCTTGGGCCGCGTTCAGCCTCGGTAAAGTCACGGAAGCCGAACAGATCATGCAAACCGTTGCGAACGCTACCAACGCTCCGCCGAACGTGTCCCAGGCTGCCACTTGGTTTGTGGCCATGACCGCCCTCCTCCGGCAGCCGGACAAAATCCCCGGGGCGGAGCCGCAGATTCAGAGCCTGCTGCAGTCGGTGCCGGACCACGCACCAGCGCTGATGGCACAAGCTATGTTGCGTGAACAGCAAGGCAAGGGAGCGGACGCCAGCACCATTTATGAGGGGTTGTTGACACGCTACCCGGGGTTCTCCCCTGCCACCCGGCAGCTGGCAATCCTCTTGACCGACCAAGGTACTGACGACGCGAAGGCGTACGACCTGGCCACCAAAGCCCGTACCGCCCTCCCGTCGGATGAGCTCATCGCCAAGGCCCTCGGAAAGCTGGCCTACCGAAAAGGCGACTACCGCTACGCCGCCCAACTACTCCGTGAGTGCGCTCCCAAACTGCCCCAAGACGCCGAGGCCTACTTCCTTCTTGGCATGGCCTGCCATCAGCTCAAGCAGACCCAAGAGGCCCGTACCGCCCTCGAAACGGCCTTACGCCTGAAACCGGACGCCCCGAACGCCACTGAAGCAAGGCGGATTCTGGAGCAAATCAAGCAAGGCTGAGTCGCACGGGCAAGTTGCTCGGCGCTTCAGCTTGTGGCGAGCTTCTTTTGGATTCAGTACTAACCTAAGCCGTTCTCAGCCGTTCCGCCCGTTGTCACCGATGTTCCGTTACGGACTAAACCGTGGGGAGGTTCAGAGGACGGTGGCGGATTGAGTCGTGGAGGAGAGCTCGTGGTCTCGGGAGCATTCTGAGATTGCGGTCGCGGGCTGGATCCGGTTTTCAAGGGCGCCATCCAAGTCCGTGCCGACAGCTTTACCGGTGAGCGACCGCCCTGCCCGCGGGATTGCGCCACGCGACTCCGCAAGCACGGGAGCTATTTCCGGTATGCCGCGCCCTCGGGCCGCCAGCGCGTCCGCATCCTGCGCTACTTCTGTTCCCCGTGCGGCCTGACCGTTTCGGTCCTGCCAGTCGAGCAACTGCGGGCGGCGGGGCGGCCGGTCAACCTTCGGACTTCGACCTTCGGACCTCGACCTTCGGACCTCGGACTTCCGCCGGAGGCGGCCGCTTGGGGCTGAAGCGCAGCACCGCGCTGTTTCGCGATCCCGCGAATGCGGGACACCGCTGCATCCCGCTCCTCCTGGCGCGGGACAAGTCGTTGACGTGGCGTCGGGAAATCGGAGAATCGCCTCACTATGGCAACCGGAGTCCTCAGCGAAATTGAAAACGAGTTCGCGCGCTCGTCGCCGGAAGCTCAACTCACGTTGCTGGAACGACTCGTCCATCCTCGAACCGGTGGAAGCCACCGTCCGCCGTTGCCTTGGACTCTGAGGAAACCATGAGCGCCGAATTCCGATACGACGTCTTCCTGAGCCACAACTCGGCGGACAAGCCGCGGGCGCGGCGGCTGGCGGAACGGCTGCGGGCAGCGGGGCGCGAACCCGACCTTCGGTCCCCGGATTTCGGACTTCGGATTTCCGCCGCAAGCGGCCGGTTGGGGCTGGATCGCAACACCGGTGGGAGGGGCAACTGCGAAAGCCGCATCTTGCGGTTTCGCGATCCGGCCAACGCCGGTCGCCGCCTCATTTCGCCCCCGCTGGCCGACGCCCATCGTCGTGAAGAACCGGTCGCGATTTGCGATCTTGGATCATCATGAAAGAAGGGGCCAAGACCGTCATGCTGGAGCCAGTGGAGCCGCTCATCCTGGTCGTGCGCGGCGAGAGGATCATAGTGGACGTGGACTTGGCCCGCATTTACGGCGTTCCCACCAAGCGGCTCAACGAGCAGGTGAAGCGCAACTTGGACCGGTTTCCGCCGGACTTCCTGTTCCAGCTCACCCGGTCAGAAGTCGATTCTTTGAGGTCGCAAATTGCGACCTCAAACGTTGGACGTGGGGGACGCCGGTATTTGCCTTTCGCCTTCACCGAGCACGGCGCGATCATGGCAGCCAACGTCCTGAACAGTCCCCAGGCTACCCAGATGAGCGTCTTTGTAGTTCGGGCCTTCGTGAAGATGCGCTCCGTGCTCTCGGACACCAAGTCGCTGGCGCGCAAGCTGGCGCAGTTGGAGAACGAACTCAAGAGCCGCCTCGACGTTCACGAGACGGCCATCGTGGAGGTCCTCCAGCGCGTCATGAACATGCTCGATCCCCCGCCGCAACCGGAACCGAAGCGACGCCAGATCGGTTTCCACGCAGCCGACGACAGGGAAAAGGAGTGAAACCATGACCGCCGGATTCCAATACGACGCTTTCCTGAGCCACAACGCGGCGGACCAGCCGCAGGTGCGGCAACTGGCGGAACGGCTGCAATACGATGAAGCCTACCGTCGCTCGTTTGGCGGCTTTTACGACACTCTGACCGAAGTAACGGTTGACTGCATTGCAGCCAGTCCCGCAGGGACTTCCGAGAATAGCCCAGCGTTTCAACGCTGGGAACCGCACGCGGCACGAAGGCGAGTCCCGTCAGGGACGGCAGAAGCGATTTGGCTGAATCCTCTTTCGTCCCTGACGGGACTCGCGGCGTGTTCCATTGCGGCCCCACCGTTGAAACGGTGGGCTATTGTCTTGCGCCCTGACGGGCTGGGGTGTCACTGGCCGAGCCGAAGGAGCGGATTCACTTCCAATCGGCGGTCGAGGCGATGGGCAGATCCGCTGACGGGCAGCGGGACTTCCATGCGTTCGTCATTTCGGCCAAAGGCGAGACGAGCCCGACGAGTTGCCAGGCATGGTCCGGTGGGCGCACTTCGCCCAAAGCCGGCGGCTGATCGGGCGGCTCCAAGGCCGGGAGACCAACACCTGCGCAACGACAACTGTTGCTTTTCGGCCAAGGCGGGCGCCCGCAAGAAGCGCGCTGCCAATTGACGACCGACACGACCATGATGGGACCGATCCTGCATGGAACACTGAGACTATGAAGCGCCCGTTGTGTCTCCTCGTGCTGCTGGGCGCCTTGGTGGGTGCTTGTCCCGGAGGGGCGGCTTCCCACCCGCCGACAACCGGCGACGAGAACGTCCCTACCCCCGCCAGACCAAACTTCATCTTCATCAACATCGATGACCTGGGCTACACCGACATTGGCCCGTTCGGGTCAACGCTCAATCGCACGCCCCAGCTCGACCGCATGGCGAAGGAGGGATGCAAGGTGACCTCGTTCTATGCCGCGCTGGTCTGCTCGATGCCGCGCGCGGCCCTGATGACCGGCTGCTAACGGAACCACCCCGACTCCATGAAACGACTTCTTACCTTCACGCTGAGCAGCCTGCTGCTGACCGCGTCCTTCGCCACCGCCGAGTCTGCCCCCCGGAAGCCCAACGTCCTGTTCATTGCCGTGGACGACCTGAACCACTGGGTCGGCCACCTCGGTCGCCACCGGCAGACGATCACGCCGAATCTCGACCGGCTCGCCAGGCGCGGCGTCTGGTTCACGCGCAGCTATTGCGCTGCGCCGGTCTGCAATCCCTCGCGCGCGGCGCTGATGTCGGGCCTGCGTCCTGGCGCCTCGGGCGTCTATGACAACAGCGAGAACTTCCAGCCGGTCATTCCCACGGACATCACGCTCACCACCCAGTTCCGCAAGGCGGGTTACTTCGTCTGCGGCGCCGGAAAGATCTACCACAACAGCGTGTATCGGCCCGAGGAATGGGACGACTTCCTGCGCAATGCCAAGGCCAGGACCGCTCGCGAGGAGGACGGTTCGTCCCAGGCCGAGGTGCTGGCGGGCAAGCTCCCGATCACGCCGCTCGCTTGCCGCGACGAGGACATGCCGGACTACAAGTTCGTGGATTACGCCATCGCGCAGTTGAACCGGAAGCACGACCGGCCGTTCTTCGTCGCGTGCGGGCTGACCAAGCCGCACCTGCCGTGGAGCGTGCCGAAGCAGTATTACGAGAAGTTCCCGCTGGAGAGCATCGAACTGCCGCCGTACCAGGAGAACGACCTCGAAGATCTGCCGCCCATCGCGCGGCAGTTTGCCACGCGCAGCGGCGATCACGAGGCGATCCTCAAAGCAGGCGGCACCCACACCTGGAAGCAGGCCATCCGCGCCTACCTCGCCGCCATCAACTTCTGCGACACGATGGTGGGCCGGTTGCTCGACGCCTACGACCAGTCCCCCGAGCGCGACCACACCATCCTCTGCTTCTGGAGCGACCACGGCTGGCACCTGGGCGAGAAGCACCACTGGCGCAAGTTCGCGCTCTGGGAGGAGAGCACCCGCTCGCCGCTCATCTGGGTCGTGCCCGGCCTCACGAAGCCCGACAGCCGCTGCGATCGCACGGTGGATTTCATGAGCATCTATCCAACGCTGATGGACCTCTGCGGGCTGCCCACGCCCGCGCATGTCCAGGGCCGGAGCATCCGCGCGTTGCTGGCCGACCCGACGATGCCGTGGGACCAGCCCGCGGTCACCACGTACCGGCAGAACAACCACACCGTCCGGAGCGAGGCGTGGCGTTACACGCGTTACTCCGACGGCGGCGAAGAGCTCTACAACGAAGCGACAGACCCTTACGAGTGGACCAACCTCGCCGGCAAGGACGGTGAGTTCGATCGGCCCAAAGCGGAACTGGGCCGGTTGCTCCCGAAAGACAACCAGCCACCCGCGAAAGCGGGCGGAGCTCCCGGAGAGCAGCAGAACCAGCCCCGAAACGCCAGGAATCGAAACCCGAACTGAGCACCTCCACGATGAAGCCGGCGCCCCCACTCCCCACCTCGAACCGGCGTTCGGAGACACGGGGTTCCACCTGCCCCGCCCCGGCGCCGGGAAGGGCACCGCTCCGGGTTTGCGAAAGCCGAACCACATGAGAACCCTGATCTCGTCGCTCCCCCGAGCCGTGCCACTGCTGGCCTTAACCCTACTCGCGCCTCCGGCAGGGACCGCTGCCGAAGTTCTGGTGTTCGACCAACCTCAACTCGCCGGCATCTCCGGCTTCCGCGCGTTTTGGGACACGCCCATCGTCCTGACGGAGGACGGTCCGCTGGTGGAAAGGAAGCGCACGCCCGGCGGCACCGGCCCCAACGCGGTCTGGTCACCCACCCAGCGCGAGGAAGGAGCGAGGCCCGGCGCCATTGTGTTTGACGCCGTGCATCGCGCGGTGCTGGTGCGCTTCCCCGGGAGCGCGCCGCGCATCGCCGATGCGCTCGCCGAGGGCTTCGCCATCGAGAAGGCCGAGCTTGTTCTGCCGCATCGCGCCACGGAACTGTGGGCTGAAGGCTATGCCGAACCGCCCGGCATGTCGTTCCTGGGCGACACCTGGGAGAAGATGCAACCGCGCTGGCACGCCATCGCGTGGGCGCTGAGACAGCCTTGGACGGCTGACCGCGAACGGGGGCCGACCTTTAACGCCTCGGTCAATGGAGTGGCTTACTGGAACAGGTTCGGCGCACAGGACGAAACAAGTGACCGCTTCCCCAAACCGTTCGGACCGGCGGAGGTTTCGGAACAATCGCCCGAAGGACGGTTGGACATTACCGCGCTGCTCAACGAGGCCGCGTTCGGCGTGACGCTGGCAGACCGGTTGCGGGCGCTGGAAGGCAACGGACTGCTCGTGAGGAAGTGGGAGACCTACGACCTGGGTTTCTGGCAGGGCGGCTACGAGTGGGGAACCGCCACCGGCGGACGCGGCATCATCATCCGTGCCCCGAGATTGGAGGTGACGCTGAAGCCCGCGCCCCCGGCGATCCTCGCCAGCGACTGGACGGTGAAGCTGCCCTCCGAGAAGCGCGGCCAACCCACGGCAGTGATGCCCACCAGCGATCAAATCCGCTCTTTCGCCGCGAAGCACGCCTTCCAGCGTCCGGACTGGATGCCCGAGTGGCAGTGGCAGCGCGTGCAGGAACTCAAGGCGATTGGCCACATCCAACATTACCCGGAGACCCTCGAGGCTTACGGCAAGTGGATGGACGCCATGCTCGCCCGACCCCCGCGCACTTGGGACGGGTTCCAGGCCGCGGAGATGACGCAGGACTACTCGCTCTTCAGCGAGACCTGGCCCGCGCCGGTGCGGGAGCACTGGAAGCTCTACTGGTGGGCCTGGCTGATGCCGGACCGGGATCACAAGGATCTCGTGCAAGGTTACATCGGCGGGCGGGAGAACCAGGAATACATCGCCCGCACGGGCGACTGGCGCGGCAATGCCAGCGTCTATCGCACCTACTGCCGCGCGATGGGCACGATGAACTTCAACCATTGGGCAGCGAACGGCACGTTGCTCGGCGGGGCCATCCTCGGCTCCGAGGCGATGTTGAACGAGGGCCGATACGGGCTGGAAAAGTGGCCGTTGCGCACCTGGTGCTGGTTCGATGGCAGCACGCAGGAGTCGATCGACCACTACTACTTCTCCGTCTCACTCAAAGACCAGAAGGTGTTTGCCGATTTTGGCCCGAGCCTGTTCGACCGCATGATGGGGCGGAACATCCTGGCCAAATCCGTGGGCGAGCTGGCTTCCGCCTATCATCCGTCCCTGAAGCGATTTGTTTCCTCGTCGGGCCGCACCGGCATCGCCTACTTGCTGGCGATCCAGGACGGGACCAAACACATCGTTCACACGCTCTCCCGCAAGGGCGCACTCACGGACATGGCCCGCAAGGACATTCCCGGCGGCATGCCGATGCTGGGCCACGATGCTGACCCGGGGGTGATCGCGCAACAAGCGCTCAACGGCCCGTGGGCCGACGCATGGATGGCCAATGTGGTGGATGCCAAACCGCTGCCGTTCGAAATGACGGCCAGCTACAAGCAGTGGGGCGCGTTCAGCCAGACGCCGCTCTGGAAGCGCAGTTACCTGGCGCACCACTACGGTCTGGCAACGATGGACGTGGCCATCGGCAACCAGACGGTCCCCCTCATGGCGCAGTGGCGCCGAGACGATCGCCCGGCGGAAACGACGGAACAGGTCGGGACGTTGCTGGCGCGCTTCGGGGTGAACTGGACCGAGTTTCTCGACAGCGTGTGGCATGGCGAGCAGAACCGGAACCCCAATGGCAGCGTGGGCACGCAGGGCGGCTTCATCGCCTCGCTCCAGCACCGCAACAAGCTCCTGGCCTTCACCTCGCCCTATCCCAAGCTCCAGTATTCCGGCGACCGCAAGCTCCCGGCGAACATCACCCGTGTGCAGACCTCCATCGCCCTCCTCGACCTCCAAGCGAAACCGACGTGGGAAATCTACCTCGACGGCGAGGCGGTCGATACCTGGCCGGCGCGCGCAAAGTTCGGGCAGCGCTTCACCATCAAGGACGGCGTCACCTTCATCGGTATCATCCCCTTGCCGGGCACAACCGACTTGGGCCGCGATGCGGAAGTCGTGTTGGCCGACGAAGGCGAACTCACCGAGATGCAGGGCGGAGGCAAGCTGAAGACCTCCCTGGTCCTCAATCTCTACAACTACCGGTCAGACACCCCGCTCGACCTTAATCGCGTGGACCTCGATGAAGCCTGGGGCGGCTTCGCGCTGGAAATGGCGGATGCGAGCGAGTTCGTGGATTTCGCCTCGTTCCAAAAGCACATTGCAACCGCCAAGGTCGAAGCCCACTGGGACGCAGCGACGAAGACCGTCAACGCTTCCTACCGCAGCGGCGCCGATACGCTTGAAGCCGGCTTCAAGCCCGGCTATTCCGGCAACTGGGACCAGCAGACCCCAACCGACCAGTGCTTCCCCTATCGTCGTGTCAACGGCGCCTGGCCGTATCTGGCGCAGGATGTCGAGCGCGAGACCACCTTGGCTCAATTCAGCCGAACGGGGCGCGCGGAAAAGGGCGGCGCCGTCCTGACGGTTGATTCCGGTCGCATGGCCTGCGTCGAGTTCGAACCGGTCAGCGGCACTTTTGTGGGCTACACGCCGCTGCCCGACGCCACCGCCTGGAAGTTCCAAGTCCCGGGCGGGATTTCGGTCGAGCCCAACGGCAAGGTCGGCCTGCTGCGTGTGACCGTCTGCCCGCGTGAGAACCGGCTTGTGGTGGACCACGCGCTCCGACCCGGCGAGTCCCTGGCCGGCATGGCGACGGCGCTTTGCCTGCGTGGCATGGATAAACCCGAGGTTCGGTTAAACGGGCGCCCAGCGTCCGTCGGAGCAGATGGGATCCTGCTTGGCAACGAGACCCTCGGCATGACCGGACCAACACCATCGAAACCAGGGTCCCCATGAATGGCCAGCACCGCGAAGCCGGCAAAGACCAGGCCTCCATCTCCAGGCCACGAACCACTCCATCAAACGAAGGAGCGTGATTACCGCCATGCTGCTCCTTTTTGCCCTCGAAGAGCCTGGCCAGTTGACGGCCGCGCCGCATCGCCTGAGCGACTCAGTCACCCTCAAGGAACACCTTGGTCACGCCTGGCCGAACGAGCTTGTCCATTGCGACGATGTCTTTGCTCGGGGTGAGGTTCCCTCCACGGACGTTCACATCGTGGACGGGAAGGGGCGTGACGTTGCCGCACAACCCAGCGCGGTGACGAGGCACCCGGACGGCTCCATCCAGAAGGCGCAGGTGTGGTTCCTGGTCTCCCTCCAACCGGGCGAGGTCGCGCAGTTCAAGCTGCAACCGGGCAAGTCGGCGACCGCGTGGAAATCAACACCCACGCCCGGTGCCTCGAGCACGATGTGACCTCCCCCACCAAAGGCCGGAGCCTGAACACCTATGGCGAGAACGAGGATCCGCTGCCCTTTGACACCAACCGGCTTGAGTTCACGCTCCATGACGCCGGCGACCCAGAAGCAGTAAACGTCGCGAACCCGCCATGAACACACCCATGCACGCCCAAATCGCAAACGCGAGCAGCCTGACTGCCTTCTGCACCTGGCTTGCCCTTGTAGCCTGCGCTGCCGACCCGCCGCAAAACACCGCACCGCAGGACCGGCATGCCCTCAACACCGCCGCCCGTCCCGGCGATATGTTGGCCGACTCGCCGGTCACGTTTCCCAAGGAAGGAGCGTTGCCGGCCAGATACCCGCCCGATGTGAAGGAGCAGACCGAACCGGCGGAGAAGGACTACTACATCTTCAGCACCCCGTGCCGCTCGCTGGCGCAGATCGCAGCGATCCAAAAGGACATGCCGCCGGGCCAGTTCATGAATCCCCCCGCCGACTGGACGCATCTCCGGCGCACGCGCCGGATCCTCACCGAAGGCGGCGACCTTCGCCTGCTTGCGCTTGGTGACAGCATCGTGAACGACACGATGCGCTCGGGTTGGGTGGCGCAGTTGCAGGAGGCGTATCCGAAGGCGCGCCTCCAGGCCACGGTCTATGTGCGGGGCGGCGGCGGCTGCCAGCATTACCGGGAGGAAGGCCGGGTGGAGAAGTACATTCTCGTGAGGAAGCCGGACTTGGTTTACATCGGCGGCATCAGTCAGAAGGACGTCCCGAGCATCCGCGAGGTGATCCGCCAATTGCGCGCAGGCTTACCGGAGGTGGAAATCCTGCTCGCCACCGGCACCTTTGGGACAGCCGACCCTCGCGACCTCGCCACGCTGGCCAAGGCGCCGCACTCGGGCACGGGCCCCTACGGCGAGGCACTCAAGGCACTCGCGGCCGAGCAGCGTTGCGCCTACCTCGACATGACCGCGCCATGGGCGGAATACATCCGATCGTCGAAAGTGCACCCGCATCGGTTCTACCGCGACGTCGTCCATGCCAACGAGTTTGGAGAGCAAATCCTGGCCAAAATCATGATGGCATTCTGGACGGCGCCGGATGATCCGGAGTCCGCGTGGCTGCCGCAGCGAGGGGAACGGTTCCAGGCGGAGGAGCCGTTTCATGCCAACCAGCGCTCGAACGGCGTCCGCGAGGTCTTCGACGCTTTTCGGAAGGAGAAGTGCGTCATCGGCGCCTGTTTGCGATGGCCCTGCAACCGTTCGCAACGTGAGCTTTGAAGTCACCGGGCGCAACAACATCTTCGCGCTGGGCGAGCTGGAGCAGGCCAGCCGCGGACGGGCCGAACCGCACCGGAGCGTGTTCTTCGAGAACAACATCGTTTACTGGCGCAAGGGCGAGTTGCTGAGCAAGAACTCGAGCTGGGCTTCCAGCCGATGGACCTCCGCCAGGTCGGACCCTGAATCAACCCCGGCCCCCCGTCGAGGTAGCCGCCTCCGCGTGTAATGCGTTCAACCCGGGCCCTCGCCATCGCCGGCGTGCTGGTGCTTGCTTCCTGTGCCTCGCGTCGCCCGGGACCCTCGGCGCCTGTCCCCCGGCGCGACCCGCGCGTTGCCGCCGTCATGATGACGCCCGGCTGCGTTGCCTTCTGGGACTTCGTGAAGCGCGAGTCGGCCGGCGCGCATCGCTTCACCGCGCATGTGCCGGCGGGCGCGTCGACCGACTTCCCGCTCGAGGCTGGCAATTACGTCAGAGACTTCTGGGGGGAGGGGCGCGAGGCGACGTATGCGGACTTTCCGTTGCTCGGGCGCGGACCCTTCGGGCAGGCGATCCGCATCCGCAAGGAGGAGGACGCGACCTTCCGCCCCTTCCTCTTCGTGCCGCGCGAGCGGCTGCACGACACGCCGCTCGACATCAAAGGCGCGGGCATATCCGTCAGCGTCGTCGTGTGGGCCATTCGCGAGAGCGGAAATCACGCGCTGGCGGGCATCTGGCATGAGGGCACGGACTTGAATCACGCCGCCGCCGCCAAGGTCGTGGCGCGCGGTCAGCGGCAATACGCGCTCTTCGCCGGGCTGAACAAGGAAGGCTCGGCTTGCGGTCACGTTTCGGAGAATGGCGCGCAGTCCTTTGGTCACATCTACGCCATGCACAAATGCAACTCCGGCGATGAGTCCCCTGCGGTGCCGGCGGACTCACCCGCCGAGTGGCTCGAGGCCTCCTGGCAGTGCTTCGCCATGACCTACAACCACGAGACTCGGGAACTCACCGGCTGGCTCAACGGCAAGGATACCGGCCGCTGGCAGGAGGAAGTGCAGCAAGCCATCCCGGTCATCCACAACGCCTGGCTGCAGGGCCGCCTGCATCTCGAACCCGGCCTGCAACCCGGCGAAGACCCGGACTTCCCCCGGGACCAGTTCTACAATCCCCCCGAGGAGGAACCCGTCTCCGTGAAGGTGCTCAGCGAAACCGCCGACGAGCGCGTCGAGTTGCACGAATTCGGCTACACCCGCGTGAACGTCACCCGGCGCAGGGAAGCCGACGGCGCCTGGACCACCACCGCCCGTGACCTCGCCGACGTGCGGCTGAATCCGTGGTGGTATCCGCACGACTCGCTCTACACCCCCGCCGACGACGGCACCGGAGGCCCCTTCAGCATCGGCCGCGTGATCCACAGCAGCCGCAGCGTCGGCTTCACGGGCTGGATCGGCGGCGTGGCCGTCTTCAACCGGGCCCTGACCGCCGAGGAGATCCGACGGCTGGATGAGCTGATTCCCCGGAGCAGACCCGGCTGCACACCGCCAAACGCGGAGTCCCCCATGGCACCATGAAAGCCTCCGGACGCCGCGCTGCTCGCTGACGCAGACCGTTGATCCAAGCCAAGGCAACATCCGTCGCGTTCGTTCGCTCGATGCGGGTGATGGTTGGGGCCACGTCGCCAGGAGAATCTGGTCGAACCGGACATTTTGCAGCGAGTTGACGCATAACCAAATCGTCCGGAAGCATAGGCGTCGTGGGTGACCGACCACGAAACGAGATTCGTGCTGTCTTGGTTGACCTCCAGATCTATCCCGCCGGACTTCCAGGAGACAACGCTGGTCCCTGACAACTCAGTACCCGCAGCCGCTTTCAACCAGACCAGGCGATTGCCGGTTGGCGGTGTCTGGGCCCACAGCATTCCAGCCTGGGTAAGGCACAACAGGGCGATGCTTGTGAACGTGGCGCGACGGGTAAGTGTCACCGGTGGCTTCTTCATTCCAAGACGATGCCCATTTAATCTTTATTAGTTGGTTTCTGAATTGTCGATTTTCGTCACGTCAAGCCGCTTCTTGCGGCCGATCCCGCCAGAATTGCCCCCTGCCAGGTACTTGGCCGCTCAGGGGGCGGCTCCCGATTCGACGGCCTTCCGGGGCGCGGCCCAGAAAGGCCCGCCGGCGGCCCAAGTCAACGTGACCGCGGCGCGGCGAGGACGACCCCCCGGTTCCCTGACCCCGCGTAAACCAGGCCGGTCGTGTCGGTGAAGTTGGTCGTCGCTTTCCGTGCACCGAGCAGCGCGGTGTCGAAACGCTCACCCGCAACCATCCGCCGGTACAACTCGATCGCGAACTGCTTCGCGCCTTCGTCCGGCACGGCGCCCGCAAAGGTGCCGACGAACGCGGCGACACCGCTTCGGGAGGCGAGCCCCATGAACCCCAGCGGCGGTGGCAGCGGGCGATCCACGCCGGGCGGCGCGGACGGTTCGGTGCCCGGCCTCGCCGCCACGATCGCGCCACAGGGCATGAAGGCCGTCACATGGGAGTTGAGCACCAACAGCGTGGGTGGACGTTGGTTCAGGATCGAAGCGAGCTCCGAACTCGACACCGTGCCGTCCCAGAAATGCAGGATCGCCTCACCTCCCCGGTACCAGGCATGGCCGGCGAAGTGAATCACGTCATAGTCCCCCTCTTGAACCTCCGACACGATCCGGGCGTACACGGCCGCCTCGCGCTCGATCGTCGTGACCGCCGCGCCCTGTTGGCACAGCAATTCGCCCACACGCCGGACTTCCTCGGCGGCGCCGGCGAGCTCGACGGGCGGCTGACCCGAGCCTCCACTGTAACCGGCGTCGCCGATCAACAGCACGCGGAGCGGGTCGCGCGCCAGGCGCAAGCCGCGCGCCTTGTGGCTGATGCCGCTCGGACAACGCACCACCGGGTTGCGCAGGCACAGAGGCGAGCCTTCGAGCACCAGCCACTCCCACGGCACGGTTTCCGTCGCCGCCGTCAGCAACAGCATGATCGTGGCGTCGGGCGGTACGGTTTCGAGGTGGCGGAGGAGTTCCTCGGGCAGACCGCGCTGCAGGAAGGCCCCGATGGCGTTCAACGTCGAAAGCTCTCCCAACCGGTCGAACAGCGCGCTGTCCAGGGCCCGCCGCAACGTGGACCAATCCGGCCATGGACCTCCGCCACTCCACACGCGACGTGAGGAACCGTCGGGTCGCACCTCGCGCAAGGCGAGCGCAAGCCGTTCGCCGCCTGACCCGATCACGAGCTCGTAGAACCGCGCGTGTGCCGGCTGCAACCGGACCAGCGTGCGCTCCTGGGCCGGCGTGGCAGATGCCGCGGCCCCGCCGTCCGCAGGAGCACGGCCGGCTTGCGAGGCGAGGGTGCGCAGGAACCGCCCGACAACCTCGTGCCGGCCCCGCTGGTAGCTGAACACCCGTAGGCGCGCCGTGCGCCAGAGGATCTCGCGCTCGGCCTCGCCCACGCCGTCCATGAGTGCGTATCGCGGCGGGACCTCCTCGTTGAAAATGGTGAACTGGTTGTCCAGCAGCAGGCGGAAGTTCACGTCGGACAGCGAGTAGCCGACGAAGAGCACCGCGTAGCGCAACAGAATGCCGCTCAGCACCGCCTGGAAGGCAGGGTTCGAGTGGATCACGCGCCGGTAATCCTCGCTCGTAAAGACGATGCTAGACTCGTCGTCGAGATCGCCGTGCGCCTTGAGGATGAAGAACCGGTCGTCGAACAGCAGGGTCCCGTGCTGGGCGAGTTCGGCGCCGGTGGGCGTCCGGGGCAGACTGCCGCCACCCCACTTCGCGTGGGCGTCCTCGAGCAGCGTATCGAAATTGGTCGTGACGATGCACGCGTAAGGCGTGCGGACGATGGCTTCGTGCACCGCCGGAATGTCTCCCTTGAAGGACAACTCACGCCGCACCTGCTCGTGGAAGCGGCGGCGACCCAGCATGTCGCGGCAATACCCGGCAAGCTCGGGGAACTTGCGCGCCGCAAGCAGCGACTCGAGTTCGCGGGCGGTGGCGCTGTCCCGGCGCACGCGCTCCAGGGCCTGGCCGTACGCCGACGCCTCGATGAGGTCGATGGCGCCAGGCTCGTCCCCGAACAACTCGGATCCACGTTTGCGTCCCAGCACCTGGGCGAAGAACTGCTTGAGCTCCTGCTGCGAAAGCGGGTTGACCACGTCCCCGTGCGCCTTCGCGAGCCGTTGAGCGGTGCGCTCGAGCTCCCCAAGCTTCTCCGGGGTCGCGGCGAAGGGGGTGGCGGCCGTGATGATCCGTTCCATCAGCCCGCGCCAGGTCGGCAGGCCCGCACCCACCGAAAGACCTGCTCCGACGAACAGGGCGCAGCGCCCCTGTCTCACGTAATGCGCCAGCGCGGGCAGGTCGGGGAAATCCGTGATGTTAACCTCGGGCGCGGGGAGGACCGGCGCCGGCGGCGCCGCGCCTTTCGGAGCGTCCGGCTGGTCGACGGCTTGGGGCTGGCCGGCCGAGTGGCGCTTGCTTCCGTAAGGTTTCGGTTTCGGGTTGTGTTTGGCCGACGGCGGCATGCCGGGGAGTTTACCACGCACGGAGCCAACCTCAATTCGCAGGACGCGCATGACGACTCCGAACTTGTGCGCCCAGGAACGCTCGCTTCGGCCTTGAGCCCGATGCGCATCCCCTCCTCGAAGTCAGCCCAGGAGAACATGCGGCGCGCCTACAAGAGGTGGCCCGACAAGACGTTTGTCGCCCGGACCCCGCTCATCCCCGGCGTCAACGACGACGAGGAACACATCCGCGCCGTGATGAAATGCAGGATTTCAATCCGCCTTCGCCTGAGTTGCTGGCGCGCCTGCGCCTGATCATAGACCAGGCGTTTGGCCGCAGCGGCGGTGGCTCGGCGGCGCCTTGCTGTTGATGGCCTATCTGGTATTCGCCATGACACTCTGCCTGTTGCCGCCCCGCGTGCAGTAGCCGGCCGACCCCGGAGACCGCGCGAAACACCCGCTTAAGCTACTCATGGCCCGCCAAAGCACCCCGTCCACCCGCACCGTGCCCGAACGGAGGGAGCGCACCGCGGAAGCATGGTCAAGGTCACCCGCGAGGAGCGACCGTGTTGAGCCAGGAGGCTCGGAGGGGGGGCGGTCCCGTGCTGTCCTGGACGAACCCTGAAAGCACGGGGTTCGTCTCAATCATCCAGCGCGGGGGTGACGACCTGATAGTAGCGCGCGCCGGCCGAAGCTCCATCTTCGACCGTGGCGGTCCGACCCCTGGCATCTGCCGGCACCTCCGCAACCCGGTTCCACGCCCCGGTTCCCAGCGTGTCGCGATAGAGCACGGTATAGCTGCGATTGGCCTCCGCCCGGAACTCCAGGCGAATCCGGTCTTCCACCCAGCCGATCCGCAAAGCCAGAACGCTCTCTGAGGACCCGGGATCGGTTCCCGCGCCGTATTCCTCGAGGTTCGACATGCCATCGGCGTCGGGATCCTGTCCGGCATCGGCCGCACCCGGATCGGTGCCATGCTCAAGTTCCCAGGCGTCGGGCATGCCGTCACCGTCGCGATCCCCTTCCTGCCCCGCGCGACCGGCGGTCGGCGCTGCCGCGATCCAATTCAACGGCTCGTTGCCGAACCCGTTCGAGTCGACGCGCTGGATGGAAAAGCCCGGATGCTCCGCCAACGCCGGCCACGGCGCCTTTGCGTCATACTTGACGCTGTCCACGCGGACGGACGGCACGAAGCCGGCGTCGGGGTCCGGTGGCGATTGCGGCGCGTCCGGACGCAACAGTTCCAAGTCCTCCCCTTCATTCGCCAGTCGCCCCGCATACGGTCCGAGGACCAGCCCCGTGGCTCCATAGGAAGCTCGGAACGCAGACAGTGCCGCCACGTCCGTCGCCGGATCGAAGGCCACGACCAACAGGCATTCCCCGGGGGAAAGCAGCGTCCCAGGCGGAAAGCTGAAGCTGATCGCGTTCGCCAGCCGCCACACGTGCTGTGGGTGTTCCGGATCGAAGAGCGGGACGGGTTGGTTCGAGATGTTCAGCAGTTCCACGAACTCGAAGGACGCGGCCTCGGCGCCGAGGTCGCCCCCGGCTGCGGGCGCATATTGGATCTCGCTGATCACGACCGGGCCGATGAGAGGACCGGCGTTCGGCAGGCCGGTACCAGTGCGGAACTGGTCCACCGTCGTCGGATGATCCTGGCCGAGCGTGCGCCGGCTTTGGGCCACGAACTCGATACCGACGCTCGTCACGTGTCTCCCGAACGTGACCCCGTTGAACGAAGCACCGAAGGTCACCCCGGTGCGGCGTCCGGTCAGGTTGCCGGCGGCATCGGCCTCCGAGAGGAAGACGGCATCGCCGTGGGCCGCGTTCAGGCCGAAGCGCGGGGGAACGTCCTCTTCGCCTTGGGGCGTTCCGAACTGATGCAGATACACCACGAGGTATCCGTCCGCGGAGATCGTGGTACCTGCCGGGAGCGCATAGCGTTTCAAGTCCCGGGGATCGTCGCTGAGGTACCAACCGCCGATGGCGACGGGCGCAGAACCCGGGTTGTGCAGTTCAATCGCGTCTTCCAGAGGCGGATCCGCGTGGGCCAGCACCTCGTTGATGACCACGTTCGTGAGCGCGAGGTAATTGGCTGCCGCGGGCGACGCCGTGCCGGCGAAGCGCACCACTTCCGGTCCGCCATCGGGGAAGCGACCTTCCGAGATGCCGACGCTCTGTTGGCTGAAGTTCACGGCATCGATCAAAGCCTTTGCGCCATTGTACAGCCGCAAGGTCTCACCCGCGCCGTCCAGGCGGAACCCGGCGTGATCAGGTCCTGCCTGCGGATCGCCGTCGGCCAACCACCGCACCCACCCATGGGCGTCGAGGTAACTCAACGGGCGGATCACGGTGTTGGTGATCCCCGACACCGAGGGGTTGTCGGTCAGATAACAGCCTCCCAGTTCGACCGGCCGCGAATCGGAATTGTGGAGCTCGAACCAGTCCTCGCCGGAGGCCGGTTCGGCCATCCACTCGTTGAAACGCACGCCGCCGACGGCGCCCAACTCCGCGGGGGACGTGTTGGAGAAACCCGGCGACGGCGATGCCATCAGCCGCCAGTCGCCGCTGGTGCGCCCGATACTGAGGTCTTCGAGCTGAGGGCCATAGCGTACGGAATCGACGGGTTGCCCGGCGGCGTCGAGCAGCACGAGTTCACCGCCACTCGCGCTCAAGGCGAACCCGGCGTTCAGTGCCGGATCGGCTCCCGCCGTCGTCGACGCCCGGCGCGCGTTCTCGCACCAGACGACCAGGTGCGAATGGCCCGGCATCACCACACCGGCGGGAAACACCCAGGGCGCCTCATCCCCGGCTGCCAGCGCCAGCGCCATGCCGCCCAATGCTTCCGCGGTGGCGTTGGGGTTGTAGAGTTCAACCCAATCGGCGTAGGCGCCCCAAGGCGAAAGGTTGGCGCGTCGATTCCGCGCCAGCACCTCGTTCAAGACGGGCCCCGAATACGCGAACACACGGTTCGCCGAGCCCGGACTTGCGCTTCCGGCGAAGGCGCGCACGGCCGAGGTGCCGTCGGGAAAGCGTCCTTCCGAAACCCCGGTGCGTTGCGGACCGTAGCTGATCCGTTCCCACGGCAGTCCGGTGGCGTCGTACAGCCACAACTCGCTCCCTGCCGCTGGGAGCTTGAGCTCGAGATGATCGGCTCCGGGTTGCTCGTCTGCGACCAACACGGCATATCCCGCCGGGGCAAGAAACGACAGCGACTCGATCCGGGTCAGGGCTCCGCTGGTTCCGAGGTACAAGCCTTGGAGGCGGGCGGGAGCGGTGCGGGAACGGTTGAACAGCTCGATCCAATCCTCAGCGCCGGGTTCAGGGGCCGCCAACCACTCGTTCAAGGCGACTTGGGCCGCGTCGGCAAGCGCGACTGGCGCGGCGTTGACCAGGCCGGGTGTCGGCGGTGTCAACTGCCAGGCGTCCTGGACCCGGCTGACGGCAAGGTCCGGCACCTGCAAACCGAAGCTGATCGCATCCACAAGATTGGTGTTCGCGTCAAAAAGCCGCAGCGTCTCGCCCCGGCGCCCCAAAGCGAATCCGGTGTGGAGCCCCGGGCTGCCCGCGTCTTCATCGCACCACACCACCAGGAACCCCTGCGGTGGGAGGGTGCTCCCAGCAGGGAACACGTAAGCCCGGGGATCACTGCCGTCGGTCAGGCTCCAGTTCGCGAGATCGACCGACGCGCCCGTCGAGTTGTGCAGCTCAAGCCAGTCCGGAAAGCCATTCCCGTGCGGAACCGCGGACAGGTTCTCGGCCATGATCTCACTGAACTGGACCCGGGGCGCGGGCGGTGCCGGCGGCCTGACTCCAGGCGTGCCCAAGGTGAGAGAACTGGCTCGCCAATTGGCAGGTGCGTTTGGATCGCCGCGAGGATCCAGGATTTCCAGCGAATAGCCGTCGCCGTCTGCCTCTTGCGGCCAGCCCCCCTCGTCGTCGTAATGGACCGAAGTGACGGTGCGGCCCGCTCGATCGACCAGGGCCAGTCGCTCGCCTCCGTTGTCCAGGCTGCCCCCGAAGTGGCCGAAGACGACGGTGGTCGGGTACCTGGCCGCGAAATCCGTCGGGTTCGCCCCGGACGCCAGCACGAGTGTGGCCCC
>CAZHUS010000031.1:0-85247 GCA_964535555.1 uncultured Verrucomicrobiota bacterium | reverse complement strand
CCGACGGGATCCGGCTGCGGCCGCATCCGTACGAGTTCTTCCTGTACTACGACGTCTAATTGCCAGGTGAGAACCTGGAAGGAAGCAGAGGCCGACAAGACAACGCAAGCAGCGCGCGGCGTGGGTGAAAGCTCACGCCGCGCGTGTCTTGTCGGAGCGGAGCTGGTCGTTGCCGGGGTGGATCCGCCGAGAAGCCCAAGGCCGCCGTAGGTTTCACTCTCCTCTGCTTGTTCGTGGGCGCAACCCAAGATCACCCGACGGGTCAGCGGTTTGCGTCCCCTGCCATGACCCAGGCTTCGTTGAAGTGCGCGTGCTTGATGGACTTGGCGGCAGGGTCCCCGTCCACGTCCCGGGGCAGGCTGCGCCGGTTGAGGTGGAAACTGTAGCTCGCGTGCAGCGATCCGTCCCGGGCCTCGACGAGGGAGGGATAGTGATAGGAGCCCGCTTCGGAGCCGGGCGCATCCTTCTCCAGATGGCGCTGCCATTTCCAGGAGCGGCCTTCGTCATCCGAAAGGCAGACCACGAGGCTGTGACGGCCGCGCTCCGTGTCGTTGTTGATCAGGATCCAGCGGCCGTTGCGGAGCCGGACGATCTCGGACCCGGCTCCGGGGTTGAGGTGGTCGCTGTCCGTGACGGGACTCCAGGTCTCGCCGCGGTCGCGCGACTCCGCCTGCTGCAGCCGCTGCGGCGGGGGCCCGTTGTCCCGCATCAACGTGTAGAGGGATCCATCCTGGCGGGCCGCAATGCTGGGTTGGATGTTGCCGGCGCCGATCAGGGGTGCACTGGTGTGCCAGTTGAGCCCCCAATCATCGGTGATCGCCATCAGGGAGAAACTGAAGCCGTCATGGTAGAGCGGCACAATCAAGCGACTGTCGCCCACCAGAAAGGGATGGGCGCGAGTCATCCAACCGAGTCGCCGGTACAGCTTGTCTCCGGTATGGCGGCGCATGGCGTCCAGAAAATCGGCGACCTCCTTCCGGGTGCGTTCGTCCAGTGTCAGGGCGGCGGCCTGCTTTTCCATTTCCGGAAGCCGGACGGCGACTGCCGCGTCGAATTCAGGACCGGGTTTGGGATGAAGCACTTCGCTTCGCTCCCAGACCGGGGGGCCCTCACGATCGTAGTCCCGGCTGACGTGGTACTTGAGCAGGGCGCTCTCCCAGGTGTTGGCGAGAATGGTCGTGTGAAAGAACCAGAGCCGTTGCTGGGGATCGATGAAGAGACAGGGATTGCCGTCGGGGAAGGCCGTCGTGTCCGCGAGCACGAAGGGCCGGCTCCACTCCCGGCTTCCCTGGCGCTGGCGCGCGGCCATGATCTGCACATCATCCGCCGTCCGCTCGCCGGTCCCGCGAAACCAGCAGACCAGCAAGTCTCCCCGCGGAGTCTCCACGATGCAGGAAGCGTGGTTGTGCAGAACTTCCAGCGGGAAGATCAACTCGGAGGTGAGGAACGCCTCCCCGGCTTGAGCGGGCATGCCGCCCCAAATGCCAGGCAACAGCAGCAGGGCGCACCATGGACTTTTGGACATGCCGTCAGTACAGGGTGGCCCCGTTCAAAACGCAAGTGCGCGGTGCTCAAACCGGCCGGCACGCATGTGAATCCGGCCGGCGACACCCGGGTGCAGCGAACCGATGAGGGCGGCCGTCCCGGTGCCGGCTTCCCGGAGTGTCGACAGGACGTCGGCAAGGCGCCGGGGCGCGACGCAGAGGAGCAAGCCCCCGCTGGTCTGGGCATCGGCGGCCAGCAGGAGGCGCCATGGCGAAACCGCGGTGTCAGTGTCCGTCCAGGCCCGGGCCGTTTCCAGGTTCGATCGGGTGCCGCCGGGAACGCACTCCTGGGCGATCAATGCGGCGACCTTCGGCCCGAACACGGGGAGTGAGTCCGCGAACACTTCCGCCCTGATGCTGCTGGCCCGGCACAGAGCGCCCAAGTGTCCCAGCAAGCCGAAGCCGGTGATGTCGGTGCCCGCGCGAACCAGCCCGCGTTCGGCGAGCAGGGCGCCGGCGACATTCAACGAGCGCATGGACCGGATGGCTTGGCGCGCCAGGGCCGGGGGGCAGAGGTCGCGCTTGATGGCGGTGGTGACGATGCCAGTCCCCAGCGGCTTGGTCAGAACCAACAGATCACCCGGGCGTCCGGCCGCGTTCGTGATCAGGCGCCGCGGATGGACGAGGCCGGTGACGGCAAGGCCGTAGATGGGCTCCGGGTTCTTGATTGTGTGGCCCCCCACGATCACGCAGTGGGCCTGGCGGGCGGTCGCGGCCCCGCCGTCCAGGATCCGGCCGATCAACTCGGGCGAAAGAACATCCTGCGGCACGCCGAGGATGTTCAAGCCGGTGAGCGGACGTCCGCCCATCGCGTAAACGTCGGAAAGCGCATTGGCCGCCGCGATTTGGCCATAGGACCGCGCGTCGTCCACCACGGGAGTGAAGAAGTCGACGGTCTGGACCAAGGCGCGGTTCCGGTCGAGACGGAACACACCAGCGTCATCGGCCGTAGCGGAGCCGACGAGCACCCGAGGATCGCTGACAATTGGGAGCCGCCGCAAAACTTGCGACAGGGCGTTCTGGCCGAGCTTCGACGCTCAGCCCGCACAGGAGGAAAGGGAGGTCAGTCGAAGGATCTGCTCACGCGACACGGCGATCACCCCCTCTCGAAGTCCCTGGCGGAGAGGGAGCGAATCGAACACTCCTGCCGACACGGAGTGCCGGCACGGCGGTTTTGAAGACCGCGGGGGACACCAGCCACCCATCACTCTCCGGGGTCAGGTTGGAGGGGAAGGACAGGTCAAGGCCTTGCCCGGGCACATGCGGCGGTGCCGGGCTCCGGGGGTCACGAGCCCAGGAGCGGCTTGATCTTCCGGGCCAAAGCGTCGGGATCGGGAAACTGGCCCGTCGCCTTTTTGGAATGCACGCTTTGGCCATTGACGCTGACTTCAAACACACCCCCGGTGCCGGGGATGAGCTTCACCGAGCCGACATTCAGTTTGAACTGAAGGATTTTTTCCGCCAGACCGACGGCTTTAGGCTCGTAGTTTCAGACGGCGCAATACTCGATGACGATATCGACCTTCATGACGGACGCAGGCTAGGTCCGACACCGGGCAGCGTCAAGGCGTGCCCAAGCGCCGTGTGCCGCGTGGCGCCACCCGTTGACCGGGGTTGACATTCCACGTTCGACAGGCGTGGCGCGGTTACCCATACTCGCCGCCAATGAAGTCGATGACGGGCTACGGACGAGGCGAGGCGGCACAGGACGGAATCAAAGTGACCGTGGAGGTGAGTTCGGTGAACCGTCGGCAGGGTGAAGTGCAACTGAGCCTGCCCCGGGAACTGGATGCGCTCGATTCCCGGGTGCGGGAGATGATTCACCGGAAGATCGCCCGTGGCCGGATCGCCGCCCGGGTGACCCTCGAGACGTCCGACGCCGTCTGGGCCGGACGCCTTCGGGTGAACGTCAAGCTGGCGCGTGCCTACGCCACCGAACTGCGCGGCCTGTCCAAGGCGCTCGCGCTGGCGGATGGCCTTTCCCTGGAATCCCTGCTGCGGCTTCCGGGCGTCATTTCCAGCGACGCGGTGGAAACGGGATCGGAAACCCACTGGCCGCTCCTCGAGGAGGCCCTCACCCGCGCGCTGGCTCGACTGGTCAAGGCCCGCGAGCGTGAAGGGGCGCACCTCGCCCGCGATCTGAAGGCGCGGGTTGCGACCATGCGCCGCCTGACGGACCGGGTGCGCCGACGGGCGCCCCGGGTGGCCGCCGATTACCGGGCCACGCTGCTGGCCCGCATCCGTGGCGCCGGGTTGGATGGCATCCGGGCGGACGACGAACGCCTGCTCAAGGAGGTTGTGGTCTTCGCGGACCGCTCCGACATCACCGAGGAACTGACGCGCATGGAGAGCCACTTCCAGCAATTCGACGATTGCGTCAGCTCGCGGGAGGCGGTGGGACGGATGCTCGACTTCCTGGCCCAGGAGATGGGACGCGAGATCAATACGATCGGGTCGAAGGCCAGCGATGCCGAGATCTCCCGGGCCGTGGTCACCCTGAAGGCGGAGCTCGAGAAGTTTCGCGAGCAGGCGCAGAACGTGGAATAGGGAAACGCCGTGGGGAAACCGGTTCTGCTGCTCATCTCGGCGCCTTCGGGGGGAGGCAAGACCACGGTCTGCCAGCAGTTGCTGGCGACCGTTCCCGGGCTGCACCGGGTGATCACCTGCACCACGCGCGCGCCGCGACCCGGAGAAAGCCACGGCTCCGATTACTACTTTCTCGCCCCGGAAGACTTCGAACGACGATTGGCTGCAGGCGAGTTTCTCGAACACGCTCAAGTCTACGGCTTCCGGTACGGCACCCTGAAGCGGGAGGTCTTGGACCGGCTGCGGGGGGCACAGGATGTGCTACTTAACGTCGACGTGCAGGGCGCGGCGAACATCCGCGCCCTGGCCCAGACCGACCCGGAGCTTCGAGAATCGCTGGTGACGGTGTTCCTGACGCCGGATTCGGTCACGGTCCTGGCGGAGCGGCTCGCGCGCCGGGGGCATGATCACCCGGACGTGGTGGCGCGTCGCCTCGCCGAAGCGCAGCGGGAAGTCTCGGCCTGGCGCGATTTCGACTATCTCGTGCTGAGCACCACGGTTGCGGAGGACTTGCGACGTGTGAACGCCATTCTCGAGGCCGAGAAGCTCAGGAGCCGGCGCGTGACGCGAGCTCCCCACGCCGAGTTGGGGGCCTGACCCGCGAGAGGCTGATTTCATGAGCGCAATCCGAAACGTGGTGCTGGGCGTGACCGGGTCGATCGCCGCCCACCGGGCCGTCGATCTGGCGAGCGTGCTGACCAAGGCAGGCTGCGAGGTGCACGTGGTCATGACCGCAGACGCGCAGCGCTTCGTTTCCGCGGTTCCCTTCAAGACCCTCGCGCGGCATCCGGTGGTCACGGACCTGTACGACGACGCGGACGACTGGCAACCGGCTCACATTCGGTTGGCAGACGAGGCCGACTTGTTCCTGGTCGCGCCCGCGACGGCCAACATCCTGGCCAAGCTCGCCCACGGGCTGGCAGACGATGCCTTGAGCTGTGTGGCGCTGGCGCTTCGGCCCGGGGCAAAGGTGCTGCTGGCACCCGCGATGAACGGCAAGATGTGGCTGCACCCGGCCACCCAGCAGAATGTCCGGGTGCTGCGCGAGCGCGGTTGCGAGTTCATCGGTCCGGAGGCAGGAACCCTGGCGTGCGGTTACGAGGGGGTGGGGCGGCTCTGGCCGGTGGAGGCCATCGCAGCCCGGGCCTTGGCGCTCCTGACTGGATCACCGCCTCCCGGCTCGCAATCGAGTACGACCCCATGATCTCGGCGCGCTGGCAGACGCTCAAGAGCGCGTTCGAGCGCTGGGCGCAGGCCCGGGAGGAGGCAGGGCACGGGGCGGACGGCGCGCGGTTCTACGAGCGGGATCTCATCCTGGTGGTGAAGGCGCTGGTGATAGCGTTGCTCACCTACTCGCTCTTCTGGTCGGACTTGTTGGTCGAACGCGGGCCGCTCTGGCTGAGCCGCTCGGGCGAACCGGCCCTGCATCCGGCGTGGCAGGAGGCCTTGCAGGCGGTGCGGATGCTGTTTGCGGGCTATGTCGCGGCGAGCATCGGCACGGCCATGCTGCTCGTGGGCTCGAAGCACCTGAAACCCGCGACCTTGCAGGCGCTGGTCTTCGGGGTGGCCCTGATGGATGCGTGGTTCCTGGGTGCCGTGGTGGCGATCACGGGGGGGATGGACAGCATCCTTTACTGGATGTACATCGTCCTCCTGCTGCGAAACAGCACGAGTCTGCCGGCGACCTTTCCTCAACTGAGCCTCAACTTCCTCACGATCATGGCCTATGCGGCCGGTGCCGTGGGCGACGCCATGATCGCGCAGGTCGACGCCGAGCCTGGCGTGATCAATTCGGCCTTGCTGCCGGACGCCTTTGCGGTGGCGGTGGGACTGGGGCGCCCGTTTTTCCTGCGGATCGCGCTGCTGGTTGCCGTGGCGCTTTGGATCCATGGCCTGCAGATCCTCATCGAACGCCGACGTCGCGTGACCGAGGAGCAACGGGAGCTGATTCTCCGTCGCGAGCAATTGGCCACGTCGGGCCGGCTGGCGGCCGAGATTGCGCACCAGCTCAAGAACCCGCTGGCCATCATCAACACCGCCTCCTACACGCTGCAGAAGACGGTCAAGGAAGGGAAAACGATCACCCAGCAGATCCAGATCATCCGGGAGGAGGTGGAAAAATCTGACCGGCTGATCACGCAACTGATGGGTTATGCCCAACTGGTCGAGGGGCGGGTGGAGAAGCTCGACCTGAAAGAGGAGATCGAGGCGGCGATTGCCCGCGTGTTCCCGCCGGCCCTGCATTACGAGCTGCAGGTGCACCGGGATTACGCCGCCGGTCTGCCCGGGATCCTGGCGCAGCGGAACCATCTTCACGACGCGTTTGTCAACGTGCTCCAGAACGCCCGCGAAGCCCTGCAAGGTCGGGGAAATCTCTGGATCAGCACCCGGCAGGGAGAGGAATTCTCGGCCCTGGTGATCATCGAGGACGACGGTCCGGGCATCCCGGCCGACCTGCGGGAGCGGATCTTCGAGCCGTACTTCACCACGCGGGACAAGGGCACCGGCCTCGGGTTGGCCATCGTGCGGCACAACCTCGAACTTTACGGGGGCCGGGTCTGGGCCGAATCAGAGCTTGGACACGGGGCGCGGTTCATTTTACAGTTTCCGGCCCGAACGCTCATGCGTCTGCGCCGATGACCGCGCCGCTGCCGCCGTTGCTATTCGTTGATGATGATAAGAATGCCCGTCGAACCTTCGAGGGCATGATGGGGGCGGTGTCTCCGGAGTACGAGGTGCGTACGGTGGAATCCGCCGAGGAAGCCCTCAAGCTGCTGCCCACCCAGGACTTCTTCATGGTCATCACCGATGCGCGCCTCGGCGGGATGACCGGCTACGAGCTGATCAAGCAGGTCAAGGCGCGCAAACCGGAGTTGCCGGTGCTCATGATCACCGCCTACGACACGTCCCAGCTCGCGGTCGAGGCGATGAAGTCCGGCGCCATTGACTACCTGCCCAAGCCCTACGATCCCGAGCGGTTGCGGCAGGCGATCGCCTGGGCGGCCCGCGATTACCGCAAGAATCTCGAAATTGCCGCGCTCCGGGCCCGTGTCGGCGAGGTGGTCGGCCTGGACCAGATCATCGGGGAATGCCAGGCCATGCAGGCCTTGCGGGACCTCATCCGGACGGTGGCGCCCACCAACGCCACCGTGCTCATCCTGGGGGAAAGCGGCACCGGCAAGGAGCTGGTCGCCGGCGCGATCCACGGTCTCAGCGCGCGTCGGGAGAAGAACTACGTCCGCATCAATTGCGCCGCCATTCCCGAAACCCTCCTGGAAAGCGAGCTGTTCGGGCACGAGAAGGGTTCGTTTACGGGCGCCATGCGCCAGAAGGCAGGACGGGTCGAGGAGGCCGACGGCGGGACGATATTCCTCGACGAGATCGGGGACATGAGCAGACCGCTGCAGGCCAAGCTGCTCCGGTTCCTTGAGGACGGCAGTTTCACCCGCGTGGGCGGAAACCAGGAACTGCGGGTCAACGTGCGGCTGATCGCCGCGACGAACCGCGACATCGTTCAGGCGATCCGGCAGAGCTCGTTTCGCGAGGATCTCTTTCACCGCTTGAACGTGGTGCAGTTCCGGCCGCCGCCGTTGCGCGAGCGCGGACGCGACGTGCTGTTGCTGGCCGAGCATTTCTTGCGGCACTTCCGGGCGGCCATGAACAAGGAGATCACCACGATCAGTCCGGCCGCCGCCCAGAAGCTGCTGGGTCACCGGTGGCCCGGCAACGTGCGCGAGTTGCGCAACGTGATCGAGCGGGCGGTGATTCTGGCCCCCGGACCGGCCATCGAGCCGCTGCAGCTCCCTGACTTCACGGTCGAGAACCGGCTGGGACCGCGGGAGGGCGGAGTGAAGGGGGAATTCGGCCCGCTCGAAGTCGTGCTTCCGGAGGGACCTGCGGGCGAGCCCGCGGCTGGGGGAGACGCCGTCTCCGGGTCGCTGGAGACGCAGGTGGCCGATTTCGAACGTCAGTTGATACTCGACCAACTCAAACAGCATGGTATGGACGTGCGGCGTACGGCCGAGCAGCTCCATATCAGCGTCCAAACCCTGCTGCACAAAGTCCGCCAGCTCGGAATCGGGGTGTCACGCACCGTGGACCTCCAGGAACCGCGCCCCGGGGATCTTCCTGCATGAACCTCTCGCTCTCGCTCTCGCTCCTGGCCAGCAGTGCCGGTGAAGTCCCCCTCCCGACGAAAACCCCGGGGGTGGCCCAGGACACGCTGGTGATTCTCATCGCCGTGGCAGGAGTCGGCCTCTTGCTTTTGGGAGGGCTGACGATCTGGATGAAGAGCCGCCGGTCGCGCCATCGTCATCACCGGCGACGGCATCATCATCACACGGCGCGGACAGAAACCCCGCCCCCGCCGGGCCCCGAGGACGCGAAGTCGGCCGGCAACGGCGACACGGAAGCTGCGGAGACGGCGGACGGAGACGCCGCTTCCCACCGGCATCGTCGCCGCAAGCGCCGTCGCGAGCATCGCCCCCGGAATCCCACCCTGGCCGAGACTGGCGGACTCCCGCCACCCCGCCCGGAGGGCCAGGTGCCGCCCGGACTTTGAGCGCCCCCGTCTGCCACAGTATCACGCGTCAGAGCGCCTCGAATCTGGCGCAGGCGTTTATTGTCCTGCCGCCCGAAAAGCGGACGGCCATGGCCGCGCTATATGCGTTCTGCCGGGAGGTGGACGACGTGGCCGACGAGATGAGCGTGACCGTGGAGCTCCGCCGCGAACGCCTGGCCGCGTGGCGGCAGGACGTCCACACTGCCTGTACAGGAGGGTCTCCGGAATTCCCGGTGAACCGGGAACTTCAGGCGGTGATCCAGCGGTACCGACTTGCCTTCGAGCTCTTTGACGAGGTCATCCGTGGCTGCGAAATGGACCTCGAGGCCCGTTTCTATGCGGACTGGAAGGAGTTGGAGCTTTACTGCTATCGCGTGGCCTCCGCGGTGGGCCTGCTCAGCATCGAGATCTTCGAGTACCGTAATCCGGCCTCGCGCCAGTATGCGGTCGCGCTCGGAAAGGCCTTTCAGCTCACCAACATCCTGCGGGATGTCGGCGAGGACGCAGCACGGGGGCGGATCTATCTCCCGCAATCGGAACTGCAGCGCGGCGGCGTCAAACCTGAGGAGATCCTGGAGGCTCAGCATTCCGACCGTTTCGCGGCGGTCGCGCGGGAGGTGGCCGGCCGGGCACGGGAGTTCTACCGCGACGCGCGACAACTGCTGCCGGTGGAAGATCGCCGCTCGATGATTGCCGCGGAACTGATGGGGGCCGTCTACTGGCGCCTGCTCACGCTGCTGGAACGCCGCGGGTTCCAAGTCCTGGGGACCCAGCGGACCCGGGTGAAAAAGTCCGTCAAGCTCTACCTGATCGCGCGCACGTGGTGGCGGCTTCGGATCGGCCCCTTCGTGCCGAACTATGGACCCTGACCGCCCGCGTCGGCTGATCGTCAACGCCGACGATTTCGGCCGGACGGCGGAGATCAACGAGGCGGTGGTTCGTGCCCACCGGGAGGGTGTTCTGACCTCGGCCAGCCTCATGGTGAACGAGCCGGCAGCCGCGGCGGCGGTCGAGATGGCGCGCCGGCATCCTGGCCTCGGCGTCGGGCTTCATCTCGTCCTGGTCCAAGGCCAGGCGGCGTTGCCGCCCAAGGTTGGCGCTGGATTGGTCGAACCGACCGGTCAGTTTCCCGACGATCCGGTGCTGACCGGGATGAGGCTGTTCTTCAGGCGCGGACTCCGGGAATCCTTGCGTCGGGAAATCTCCGCCCAGTTCGACGCATTCGCCGCCACGGGTCTCCCCCTGGATCACGTGAACGGTCATCTGAATCTGCATCTGCATCCGACCGTGCTTCCCGAGGCGGTCGCGCAGGCCGCCACGCACGCGGCGGGTGGATTCCGTCTCACGAGGGACCTGCTTCGTCTCGATTTCCGGCTGAGTGAGGGTCTTTGGGCCTACCGCCTGAGCCACGCCGTCATCTTCACCCTGCTCAGCGCCTATGCGCGTCCGCGTCTGAACCGGACGAGCTTGAGGCACACCCATCGCGTTTTCGGCCTGCTCCGAAACGGCCGCGTCGACGAAGCCTACCTGATGCGGTTGCTGCCGCGCCTGCCGGCGGGCGACTCCGAGCTTTACGCGCATCCTTCCCTGACGGATTTTCGCGACGAGTTCGAGGCGTTGATCAGCCCGCGGGTCAAGGCGCTGGTCGCCCGTGAGGCCATCCGCCTGGTGCGCTACCGTGACCTCTGAAGCGCGAGATCAGGGCCTTGAGGCGAGCCACTGGAAACGCGGCAGCGCATAGTTCAACGCCAATCCGACAAGCCGAGTCATGCTGAAGATCGTCCTGGTGCTGTTGATCGGCCTCATCCTCGAGGCGGTGGGTGTGGTGCTGCTGAGCCACGGGTTGCACGAGATTGGCGAGGTGAAGCGCATTTCGGCCGGGGAGATTCTCCGCATCGTCGGCCGGGGGGCGACCAACCGCTACATCCTGCTGGGCGTGGCGTTCGAGGCTGCGTTCTTTGGGATCTTGTTGTACCTGCTCTCCCAAAAGGACGTGAGTCTCATCTGGCCGCTGACGTCGTTGGGGTTCGTGATCACGGCGTTCGCCGCGCGGTTTATCCGGCATGAGGAGGTGTCGGGGCTTCGCTGGGGCGGCGTCGCGCTGATCGTGCTTGGGGCAGCGCTGGTGGCCTGGAGCGAACAGGCGAAGCCGCCGACCCAACCCGCCTCGGGCACACCCGCTGCGCCCGTGGCGCGTTGATCACGGTTCCCCCGGCGGCAGTTGGTCGGCGATCCGGCTGAGCACCATCGCCAACCGGGCCGCGGCGGTCTGCGCGTGACGCTGCAGTTCCCGCAGCGGTTTCACGAGGCGCGGCGAACGCGCGACCTCGAGCAGCACTTTCCAGATCGGGAGCGACCGGTCCGCGCGCATCAAACGGTTGAAATCGAGCGGCAGGTCGTCTTCGGCCGCATCCGAGATTGCCCGGACGGTCAGGCACGGCACCCCGGCGGCGTCGCAGACGGATCGAATCGCCCCCGATTCCATCTCGACGGCGTCCGCCCCGGTCGACTGACGGAGCACTCGCTTCTCCATGGCCGTGACGGCGATCCGGTCCACACAGACGAAGCGTGCCGGACAGACACCCTCGTGGTGCAGGATCTGCAGAACGGGGGCCAGCCGCGGCTCATGTTCGGCCCCGCTTGGGGGTTCATAAATGACCGTGCCTCGTTGCAGGGCCGGGTCGAGCGCCCCCGCGAAGCCACTGGTGAGCACGAGGGAAGGCTGCGCTTCCTGGAGCGCGGCGCGGACGACGGAGGTCGCATTCTCCCGGCCGACGCCGGTGAGGACCACGCGGACACCGCGCCGCCCCGCGATTCGCCTCCGAAACGGTCGCGCCTCGTCCGGGAGGGCGAATGTCACCAGGAGCTCACGCATCGGCGCGGCTTTCCCCTCCGGCCGGTTCACGTTCCTGGACCAGGACCCGGAAGCTCGCTCCCAACTGCCCCGGGTGCAGCAGGGTGCGGCATTGTCGGAGCCGGGGCGCCGTCCAGGGCGGGAAGCGGCCCGGTACCGCTTCGACATCCCGGAGCACCGATCCCAGGAAGCGCTCCTGGCTCACGAAAAGCACGGTGCGCAGGCCGCTCGACTCGCCGGCTGCCTGGATGGCACCGAAGTCGACGTGGGCCGTCAGGTCCCGTCGACCGGGTTCGGCGAGCACATCCCGGGTGGCCTGGTGGCGGCGGAATGCCCGCAGCGTTCCGCCTGTGCGCTCGGGGAGGTGGCGTTCGCCGGGCGCGTCGCCGTAATCCACGGTCAGGAGCCATCCCCGGGCGAGGGCCTGCGCCGCCCGCCGCCACCACGCGCAAGCGGCGGGGGTGACCTCGACGGTGTAGCCGTCGGGCAAGACGCGCCGAAGTTCCGGCGGCATGTCGGGTGCGAGCGCGGTCGCCTCTCCCGGCAGCGTCATCAAGGCCAACTGGTCTCCAGTGACGCCGACGCCGATCTCGCGCCACACCTGCCCGGGCGCGTCCCAGACGAGTCGATGCACCGGCATGGCATCCAGCAGTTCATTGCTGAAGATGACGCCACAGACCGGGGGCAGCTCCGACCAATCCCGGGCCCAGCAAACCTGGGAGCCGAATGCGCGCAGGCGTTCCGCCTGCTGGTCACGCCGCCTGGAAGATGGTTCAAGCAGCCAGTAGACGAGCCTTGCCGCCAGCGCGGATTCACGGGCATTCAGGAACGCCAGAATATCCGCCGCCAGACGACCGTCGTGCGCCCCGGCTTCGACCCAGTGGAGGGGCGTCGATCCGGCTGTCCCGAGCGTGGAAAGCAGTTGAGACATCCGGAAGGCCAGCAGTTCGCCGAAGACCGGCCCGACGCTCACGTTGGTGTAGAAGTCACCCGCCCGACCCGTTTGCGGCTCTTGTTGCTCGTAATAGCCCAGGCCGGGATGGTACAGCGCCAGTTCCATGAAACGGGCCACGGTGATCGGCCCTTGCGACTCAATCTCGCGACGTATGAGCTGGGCCAGGGCTGACACGTGGGCGGGCTCTTGGGCGGGTGGGGTCGGGGCTCCGGCTCAGATATAGTACATCTTGTCCCGGTCCTCGGCCTGTTCGAGGACGGTCTGAAAATCGAGGGCGTCGGCGGCCTGTTCGGAAGCGAGTTTGAAGCGGGCCCAGGCCGCACGCAATTCGGGGGCACAATGCGGATCTCCGAGCGCGGGCGGATCGATGATGTCGCCGTGCATGGCCCGCAACACATCGCCCAGCGTGATTTCGCCCGGGGGGCGGGCGAGAAGATAACCTCCATCCTTGCCCCGCACACTGCGCACCAGGTGCTTGGCCTTTAGCTCGATGAGGATTTGGACCAGGTAGTTCGCGGGAATCGCCTGCTCCGCGGCCAGTTCCTCGACCTTGCGGGCCGTGCCGGAAGCAAAGGAGTGCGCCAGGCCCAGGACCGCCCGCGCTGCATAATCGCTCTTCACGGAGAGCTTCACGCCACGAAGGCTAACCGCCGCCGGCAGGCTCCGATAGCGCAAACTCCGCGGGTTGACGCCTGCCGCGCTCCCTCCGACACTGCCCGCGTGCGCCGTGTCATGGGCATGTTGCTCGTGTTGTGGGCGGGGACGTCCTGTTCGCCGCCGGCGGATGCGCCGTCGCCCCGGACCGACCCGACCGGCTCCGCCCCAGCCCGCGTTCCGGCGGCAACGCCTCGCACCAACCGCGTCACTCTGGCGCCCCGCTACCCGCTCATCAACCCGGTCACGCCGGTTCAGGGGCGCGTCACGTTTGTGAACGAAAAGTTGCGGTTCGTGATCGTCGACTTCGCTTTTCAGCAGATGCCGCGGCTGGAACAGCGCCTGGGCGTTTTTCGTCGCGACGAACGGGTGGGCGAGGTGCGTATCAGTGGTCCGGTCAACGGTTCGGCCGTGGTCGCGGATGTGATGAGCGGCACCGCCGGCCTTGGGGATCAGGTGCGCGCGGAGTGACACGGGTGTTGGGCGCCCGTCTCCGACGTCTTGCGGAGACCTCCGCCGCCCAGGATCACGTCGCGATCGCCGGGTGCCCGCGTCAGTTCGAGCGAGCACTTCAGAACCGGAAGTTCCAGTCCCGCGTCTCGTACTTCTGTCGGGCAAGCTCGCCGGCCCGCGCCAACGTCAGCGCGTCGGGATGGGGGCGCGATTGATTCTCGGCCTCGGCGGGGCCTCCTGGTGCTGACCATGTCTGTGCCGGGTCCTCCGTCCAGAGCCGCGTCAGCGCTGTCTTCAACACGTCGGGCGAGACGTCCAGATTCGTGATGAAGTCGGCGTGCCCGCGGTCCTGCCGGTAGTCAGGTTGCCGCGAAGGCTGCCGCAGCGTGGCCCGAACCAACTCCCGATCCAGCTTCAGCAGAAACGTCCCGTGGAAGAGAAGCGCGTGTCGACCGCGGCGCTGGGCGTTTCCCGAGAACTTGCGATCGTGTACCGCCAGGTCCGTGTCGCCTCGCCGGCGTACGGGCTGGCCCAGGACCTGGGTGAGCGCGGCGGCGTGGCGGTTCATGATGTGGAGATTGGTGCCCGTGATGCTTGCGGTGGGACCCGAGTTCTCGATCCGCAAGATCAGGCTGTAGTTGAGACAACCCGGCCCCTGGAGCACCGTGCCGCCGCCGGTAACCCGGCGCAGGATCGGCACGCCCAGCCGCTCACAGCCTTCGAGATCGACTTCGAGCGCCACCCGGTTCGCATAGCCGACCACCACGAAGTGCGTCGACGATTCCCAGAACCGCAAGCTCTCCGGGCCGCCAGCCTCACAGGCTTCCCAGAGCGCTTCGTCGAGGGCCAGATTCTCAGCCGGGGTGGCGCGGGTGAGGTCGAGGACCTGCCGGCCGGGATGGGGCGGGTTCGGAGGTCCGGGCGCGACCGGGTTTGATGCAGGGGGCTCGGGCAGCGACGTCATGCGGAGCGGATCGAGACTACCGGGCCGGGGTTGGTTTGTCGCGCTCGTGGTTTGAGAGGGAACCGGGAAGTTCGGCGGGAGCAGGGCATCCGGCAGCTCCATTTCAGGCGGGCGGTCACCGCCAGGCGCGGAGGTTAAGGTTGTCGTATCGGTGTAAGGCGCTATGGTCAGTCGTGCGTGCGGTGCCGGCTTTAGGGTGGTCTCCGGGTTTCGGTCCCGGCCGAGGGCCAGTCGGACCCTCGCGCCATGCATCACGTGAAACCGTTGAATCGAGAAGCAACTCATTCCTGGCCTGCGGAGGGCGTCGCGCGCCCGGCGGCGGATTCCTGGTTTGAAGCCTACGGTCGCCTGCTGGAACTGAGCCTGCGTCAGGAGGACCCGATGCAAGGGCGGCGTCGGGTGACCGATCTCCTTTCCCGGCTTCGTCAGGCCGGGCTGGGAGTGCCGCAAACGACGAGCACACCGTACGTCAACACCATCCCCGCGCATGCCCAGCCCGCGATGCCCGGGGACCGTGAACTCGAGCGGCGCATCAAGAGCCTGGTTCGCTGGAACGCGATGGCCATGGTGGTTCGCGCGAACTCGACCACGAATGTCGGCGGGCACATCTCCACCTACGCCTCGAGCGCCAGCCTTTACGAGGTGGGCTTCAACCATTTCTTCCGGGCGGCCGGCGCGGACCATCCGGCGGACCTGGTCTACTTCCAGGGGCACGCCTCGCCCGGCATCTATGCCCGGGCTTTCCTGGAAGGCCGGCTGGAGGAGCGGCACCTGCAGAACTTCCGCCAGGAACTCGCCGAGGGTGGCGGCTTGTCCTCGTATCCGCACCCGTACTTGATGCCGTCGTTCTGGCAGTTCCCCACGGTGTCGATGGGCCTGGGACCGATCATGTCCATCTACCAGGCGCGCTTCAACCGGTACCTGAAGGCCCGCGGGTTCATCAAGGACCCCGAGCCCAAGGTCTGGTGCTTCGTCGGGGACGGTGAAAGCGACGAACCGGAGACGTTGGGTTCGCTGACGCTCGCCTCGCGCGAACACCTGGACAACCTCATCTGGGTCGTCAACTGCAACCTGCAGCGCCTCGACGGACCCGTGCGCGGCAACGGCAAGATCATCCAGGAACTCGAAGCCGCCTTTCGCGGCGCCGGCTGGAACGTCATCAAGCTCATCTGGGGTCCCGAATGGGACGCCCTGCTCGCCGCCGACAAGTCCGGTCTCCTGGTGCAGCGCATGGAGGAGGCGGTGGACGGCGATTACCAGAAGTACTCGGTCGAGCCCGGCAGCTATACCCGGAAGCACTTCTTCGGCAAGTACCCCGAGTTGCGGGAACTGGTGAACCACCTCACCGACGACCAGATCCGACGTCTTTCCCGCGGCGGACATGCGCCCGAGAAGGTCTACGCCGCGTATCATGCGGCCGTGAACCATCGCGGCGGCCCCACGGTGATCCTCGCCAAGACCGTCAAAGGCTACGGGCTCGGCGAGGCGGGCGAGGGACGCAACATCACGCACCAGCAGAAGAAACTGAACGAAAAGGAACTGCGCGAGTTCCGGTCCCGTTTCGGCATCGACATCAGCGACGACGAGATTGCGGAGATGCCGTTCTTCCGTCCGGACCGGAAGGCCCCGGAGCAGGTTTACCTGCGCGAACAGCGGCGGAAGCTGGGCGGGTCGCTGCCGCAGCGCACGGAAACCGCGCCTCAGATCGAGGTGCCGGCGGAGGATTTCTTCGCCGAACTGCACCGCGGCTCCGGCAAGATGACGGTTTCCACGACCATGGCGTTCGTGCGCATGCTGAGCATGCTGCTTCGGCACAAAGGCATGGGACGCCACGTGGTGCCGATCATTCCCGACGAGGCACGAACGTTCGGCATGGACGCGCTCTTCCGTGAGATCGGGATCTACGCCCACCGCGGCCAGCTTTACGAGCCTGTCGACAGCAAGTCGCTGCTGTACTACCACGAGACCAAGGACGGCCAGATCCTGGAGGAGGGGATAACGGAAGCCGGTTCGATGGCGAGCTTCATCGCGGCGGGGACCGCCTATGCCACGCACGGTGTGAACATGGTGCCGTTCTACACGTATTACTCGATGTTCGGTTTCCAGCGCGTGGGCGATCTCATGTGGCTTTGCGGCGACATCAAAGCCAAGGGGTTCCTGCTCGGCGCCACCGCGGGTAGGACGACGCTGAACGGGGAGGGCCTGCAGCACCAGGACGGACACAGCCTCCTGCATGCGAGCACCATTCCCACCATGCTCGCGTACGATCCCGCCTTTGCCTACGAACTCGCGGTGATCGTGGCCGACGGGCTCCGACGGATGTACGCCGAGGGCGAGCAACTGCTGTACTACCTCTGCCTCTACAACGAGAACTACGTCATGCCCGCCATGCCGGCCGGGGTGGAAGAGGGCATTCGCCGGGGCTTGTACCGGTTCAAGGCCGGACCCGCCGGTCTGGAACACAAGGCGCACTTGCTGGCGAGTGGCCCGCTGGTGAACGAAGCGCTCCGGGCGCAGCAGCTTCTCGCCGAACAGTACGGGGTCTCCGCGGACGTCTGGAGCGCCACCAGTTACAAGCTCCTCCGCAACGACGCCCTCATGGCGGAGCGTTGGAACTTGCTCAATCCCTCCGAGCCGCTCCGCAAGTCCTACCTCCAGTCGCTGCTCGAGAAGGAAACCGGCGCGTTCGTCGCCGTCTCGGACAACGTGAAGGCGGTGCCGGACGGCATCGCGCCGTGGGTGCCGGGCGGCTTGACCACCTTGGGGACCGACGGTTTTGGCCGGAGCGACACCCGCCAGCGGTTGCGTCGCTTCTTCGAAGTCGACGCCGAATGCACCGTGCTGGCCACGCTCCATGCCCTCGCCAAACGGGGGGCAATCCCTCGCACGGTGGCGGCCCAGGCCATGAAAGATCTCGACATTCGCCCGGACAAGGCGCATCCCGAGTTGGTCTCACGTTAGTGTCTGAGAGCCCGGCCCCGCAGAGTACTGTCAGTCCGCCCGCGAGATCGGGCCATTTGAACCCTGTCACATCATGAAGGTAGAAGATTCCGACGCCACAATGGCGGTTTTTCTGGACCTGGAAAACATCGCCATTGGTGCGCGCGACGCCCACTATCCCCGCTTCGACATCCAGAAGGTGCTCGAGCGGTTGCTCCTCAAGGGCCACATCGTGGTCAAGAAGGCGTACTGCGATTTCGACCGGTACAAGGAGTTCAAACGCGACCTGCACGAGGCGGCGTTCGAGTTGATCGAGATCCCGCACGTGCGCCAGTCCGGCAAGAACTCGGCCGACATCCGCATGGTCGTCGACGCCCTGGACCTCTGCTACACGAAAGGCCACGTGGACACGTTCGTGATCCTCAGCGGCGACTCCGATTTCTCGCCGTTGGTGAGCAAGTTGCGCGAGAACGCCAAGAAGGTCGTGGGGATGGGCGTCAAGTCGTCCACGTCCGACCTGTTCATCAAGAACTGCGACGAGTTTCTCTATTACGATGACCTGGTCCGCGCCCAGGCCTCGAAGGGCCGGCCCCGCCAGTCGACCGCCAAGTCTCCGGCCACCAAGACCGCCGCCGCGACCGGTTCCACCCCCGCTACCACCAACGGCACCGCGCCCAAGACCGCCAGCCCCGACGAGGCGATGGATCTGGTGATGGAAACCCTGGACGCCCTCGTCGAGGAAAGGGACGAGGACGAAGACATCTGGGGGTCCATGATCAAACAAGCCATCAAACGCCGCAACCCCGGCTTCAACGAACGGTTTTACGGCTTCCGATCCTTCAACGAACTCCTGCTGGAGGCTCAGCAGCGGGGTTTGTTGCGGCTCGAGCCTGACCAAAAGTCCGGGGGCTACACTGTCCGCGCGGTCGAGTAGGGCCGGCCCCCCCACCATCCCTTTGTAGGCGCCGACGTCGGGAGCGTCCCCGCGAGTCCAACATCCCACGGACCGCGCTCGGCGGGCAGTGGAGTGCCGGCCCTTACCTAAGTCACCGTCCGCCTTGTCGTCTTCCCTGAAATGCGCAAGAACGGTCAGGCGGCATGCGGGGCAATCGGCTACAACGGGCCGCGGTTGAAGCGCCATGAAGACCGTCACCCTGAACGACTACAAGCAGCGGATGCTGCGGGTGCTGGTCCATATCCAGGAAAGCCTGGATCAACCGTTGTGTCTTGACGACTTGGCACGCCTGGCCCACTTCTCGCCCTTTCACTTCCATCGCGTCTTCAGCGGAATGATCGGGGAATCGGTCCAGACGCACATCCGTCGGTTGAGGCTGGAACGGGCCGCGTCACGCCTGGCCACGGGCGGTCAGCCCGTGACTCAGATTGCATTGGACGCCGGCTACGAGACGCCCGAGGCCTTCTGCCGGGCGTTCAAAGGGATGTTCGGACTGGCTCCCACGCGCTTCCGAGCGCTCCGGGGCCCGCTTCGCGCGGCCGATGCCGCCGCGGCCCCTTCGGGGGTGCATTTCCGCGAGCGGGACAGAGTCCGCGGTTTCCGGGCGCTCCGGCCGTCAGCTCCGCCTATGAATGTCACACTGCAGACCTTGCCGGCGAGACGGGTGGCGTTTGTCCGGCACCTCGGTCCCTATGCCACGTGTGGTGCGGCTTGGGACAGGCTTTGTACCTTCCTGGGAAAGGAGGGCATGCTCGGCGGCGACTCCCTTTTCATCGGGATCTGCCACGATGATCCGGCCGTGACACCTCCGGACCGGATCCGTTATGACGCCTGCGTGACCGTGGACGATCAGTTCCGGCCGTCCGGAGAGATCGGCGTGCAAACGATTGCGGGCGGCGACTACGCCGTGTGCACGCACGAAGGCCCCTACGACCGGTTGAACGAGACCTACGCGCGGTTGATGGGTCAGTGGCTGCCGCGCAGCGGCCGCGAGTTGGGGGCGGCCCCCTGCTTCGAGGTCTACCTCAATGATCCGAACAGTACCGAGCCCGCGGATTTGCTGACGGATGTCCATGTTCCCCTGGCGCCTCCGTCACCGCTCCCTTCTCAACGAAAGAACGCCCCATGAAGACATCCGAAAAGGTGGATCTTTGGACCGAGCACAAGGCCGAGTACGTGGCTCCCAAGAAGCCGGTCCTGGTCCAGACCCAACGCGCGCGTTACCTGGCCATCCACGGCCGGGGCGCCCCGGGCGGTCCGGAATTCGAGCAGTGCGCGGGCGCCCTGTACGCGATGGCGTACACGCTCAAGATGACCCGCAAGTTCGCGGGCCAGCAGGACTACAGCATCGGCAAACTGGAGATGCTGTATTGGATGGGCGGTGAAGGTGAATGTGCTTCCGCGGCACCGAAGGAGGAATGGCGCTGGCAAATGCTCATCCGGACGCCTGAGTTCGTGGAGGAGGCCGAACGACAGCGGGCGGTCGAAGTCCTGCTGAAGAAGGGAAAGCCGGTTGAGGTGAAGGAAGTCCTGTTTGAGAGCCTGCACGAGGGCCAGTGCATTCAGATGCTCCACGTCGGCCCCTACGAGCGGGTGCCGGAGACGGTGGAGATCATGCGCGTCTTTGCCGAGGGCAAGGGGTTGACGTTCGGCGGGCCGCACCATGAGATCTACCTCTCGGACCCGCGCCGCGTGGCCCCGGACAAGCTCAAGACGATCCTGCGGCATCCCGTGAAGTAGCGAGGGGTGCTGCCTGTTCGGTGGAGCTTCCACCGCGCAGACCCTTGCGCCCCCGCCTCCGCGGGCAGCGGCGTGTCCGCCCTACCTACCCCGGCGCGGGGTTGACACCGTGCCGGATTCGTACGACACGGGAGCGTCGCCGCCGCATTTCCGTCTAAGGAAACGTCGGCACACGTGTCGTCATCCCTGGATATGCAAGCGCTGTTCACGAACTTCGGACCGGCCCCCGAGACCGGACGGAGTCCATGACCGAATCGGGCATGGCCGTGGCTCAACCCGCATCCACCGGCAGCCCCGGATCCGAGACGATCCGGGAGCTGTTCGAGACGCTGGAGGCACCGCTCCTCGGCTATGCCCAGCGCTTTGCAGCCGATGCCGACATGGCTCAAGACCTCGTTCAAGAAGCTTTCCTGCGGCTGCACGCCCAGTTCGACCGGGTGCGCGAACCGCGCCGCTGGCTGTACCGCACGGTGCACAACCTCGCGTTGAACCAGCGTCGCGACGATCGCCGGATCGTGCCCCTGCATTTGGACACGCCCGGGAGCGAAACGCCGCCGCCCGACCCCGCCGACCCGCAGCCCCTGCCCGATGAGCAAATCGCGCGTTGGGAGGGCGTCGGACTGGTCCGGTTGGGACTCCGCAACCTGGACGCACGCAGCCAGGAACTCCTCGCGCTGAAATTCCGGGACGATCTCTCCTACAAGGAAATCAGCGCGCGCACGGGACTCACGGTGGGGCATGTCGGTTACCTCCTGCACCATTCCCTGAAGGCGCTGGCGGCGGAGCTGGCCAAGGCGGGCCTGGTCCCATGAACCCTGACAATTCCCATTCCCATCCCGGGCCGCATGATCCCGAGGCGCGACTGACGGCCTTCCTGCTGGGCGAACTCAGCCCCGAGGAAACGGCACAGATCGAACGCGAGCTGGCCGACAACCCGGCGCTTGACCAGCTCCGGACCAGGCTCGCCGGTACGATCGGCCTGGTTCGCGAGGCGCTGCAGCATCCGGAGACGAGCGCCGCGGGTGCCCCTCCGGCGCCGCGGCTTTCGCAACCACGCCGCGAAGCCCTCCTCGCCGCGATGGATGCGCCACGCGTGGGCCAGGCTGTAACGCCAACACCTGCGATCGTCCGATGGCGATGGACCCGACCCCTCCTCGCCATGGCTGCAGGCGTGATCGTGTTGCTCGCCATCGGCTTCTCGTACTGGAGCGGGGTGCACACGAAGGCGCGGGGCAAGGCGTTCGCGTCGAGCCGCGCGGAGGTCAGGCTTCCCCGCGAACCCCAGACCCTGGCTGAAGGCGAAGCGCTTCGTGCGGTCGACAACGGGGTGACTTCCGGAGACCAGCTTTCGGCGCTACGGCTCGCGGACCAGCCCACGACGTGGGATGAAGCCAAAGACCGCGAGCGCGGCTTGGGCCTCATGTTCCGAAGCAAGGCGAATTCGGGCGCGATCGAAGCCGCATCGCGCCTCGCACCGGAGACTGCTGCCGCGGCCTCGCCTGCGATGGGAGGGCGTCCGCTGAGTCGAGAGGAGCAGGAGCCGCAAGAGGGAGCTTCGCCGCGCCCCACGATGGACGTGCGGATGATGATGCGCTACGGCCTCCTGCCCAAAGGCTACAAGCTGCTCCCGGCTCAGCAAACCCACGGGGAGGAGATCCCCGCGGGGGAACAGGGGTCTCCAGGCGCGCCCACGGAGTCATTCGGCAAAGCCGTGCAGGCTGGCAAACCCGTCGAGGTCCCCGCGGGCAATGTCCTGCACAACTGGATGGCGCTGGTGACCAACCGGGCCGAGGCTCCCTCGACGGAGCGCCTTGCGCTCGGGTTCGGGGTGCAGGGAGTTGCCGGGGCGGCGGAGGCTCCGGATGCTTCGCTGAATACAAACCGCAGGTTCGGTGGATTGGCGGTCGCTGGAGGGGGTGGAGGCGCGGGCTTTGGAGGGTTCGGCGGCGGCGGTCCTGCCGGCGGCAGCCTCAACCTCGCGGGTGACTTCAAGGGTCGTGCCGCCGGTCAGCCCGCAACACCTCCAGCCACCACGCGAGGGTATGCCGAACGGTCCGAGAGCGTCGTGGCAGGACCGGCGGGCACAACGGAGCGACTGTCGGACCTCGCCTCCACCCGGAGCCGGGGCGTCTCCCCAACCGCCGGGGTGCGGCGTTCGTTGTCGGAGAGCTCCGGCCTTCAAGCCGGCCAACCGCTGAAGCTCGCCCAAGACGCCGAAGCGCCTCACGCCACACCCGCCACCCCTGCCCCGACGGATCTGGTGGACTTTGGAACGCCGGTCGCCTTCGCGTTGCAGGTGGACAAGGTCAACACCGCTCCCGAGCCGCTGCCGCCCCCGGCCCGACCGGTGTCCACGGTTCGACTGCCCGAGGTGGCGGCAGCATCCGTGGCGCCTGCCGTTGCCGCCGCGGACGTACCGGTCCTGGGAGACCGTCCCCAGCTGGGCCGCTTCTTCCGCAACGAGGCTCTCACCGACCATGAAGGTCTGGCGTCTGAAGCGAGGGCGGCTGAGGACGTACTTGTCCTTGGGCGTGGGGGCGCATTGGCCGCAGGTCTCGAGCCCCGCGAACCTCGCGCCGAGGCGGAACTGGCCCCGCTGCCGTTACAGTTGCCGGCGCCTGCTTTCCTGGGAACACCGGCCGATCTCGGGAGGCTGGCCGGGGGCGCTTCGCTTGACGCCCGACAGGAAGTGGCGCAAGTCGAGGTCGTCGCCGAGACAAAGGCCGCGTTGAACGCTGCCGAGGAAGTCCGGACGAAGCCGGCCGCCCCGCCCGGCGGGCCGGACCTGTACTACTTTGATTCGCTCGGCACGGCGGGCCAGGGCCAGACTGCCTTGGGGCGACAGGACGCCGCGGAGGGCCGGAAGGTCGAGAAGTTCGGCAACACCTTGCGCGGCCTGCTGAAAGTCGCCGGCGAGTTCGAGTTGGGCGAATCGCTGGCGCGGGACGCGAAACCCGCCGCGTCAACAGCTGCCAAGGGCGCCGTGGTGGAGGAGTTGGCGCAGAAAGTGGCTGAGATCGACGACCTGTCCCGGGTTGTCCCCGAGGCGCAGACTTCCGAGTCGTTCCGGTCCGCCCTGTCGAAAGAGAAGGCCGTGGAACTCGAGGAACGGTTTGGGGACCAGAACCGGAATGAGCCGGCGCGTGAGGCCCTGGTCGAGCAGGAATTGGTGCGAAAGCACGCTCTGGCGCCGCCCGTGCCGCAGCCGGAGGTGGCCACGGCCGAGAACCGTTTCTCGACCTTTTCCCTCAACGTAAGCGATGTGTCCTTCAAGCTGGCGGCGGCCAGCCTCGATTCCGGCAACCTGCCGGCCCCGGCCTCAATCCGGGTCGAGGAATTCGTCAACGCGTTTGATTATCGCGATCCGGAACCGGCGGCGGGAGCTCCGGTGGCGTTCGCCTGGGAGCGTGCGGCTTATCCGTTCGGCCACAACCGCGACGTGCTGCGTCTCTCGGTTCAGACGGGCGCGGAGGGACGCGAAGCCGGCCGGCCGCTGAACCTGGTGTTGTTGCTGGACAACTCGGGTTCGATGGAGCGCGCCGACCGCGTGAACATCATCCGGGAAGCCCTTGGGGTGCTGGGGGGGCAGTTGCACGAACCCAACGACCGGGTCAGCGTGGTGGCCTTCGCACGCAACGCGCGCCTCTGGATTGATGGCCTGCCTGGCGACCAGGGCGGTGCCCTCGCGGAGCGCGTGGGCAATCTGACCCCCGAAGGCGGCACCAACCTCGAGGAAGGACTCAAGGCGGCGTACGAGACCGCGCGGCGTCATTACCTGCCCGGTGGCGTGAACCGGGTGATCCTGCTCACCGACGGCGCTGCGAACCTGGGGGACGTTGCCGCAGATTCGTTGAAGCAACTGGTCGAGGACCAGCGGCGCCGGGGCGTCGCCCTGGATTGCTTCGGCATCGGTTGGGAAGGGTACAATGACGATTTGCTCGAGGTGCTCAGCCGCAACGGCGACGGACGCTACGGGTTTGTGAACACACCCGAGGACGCCGCCTCGGGGTTCGCCAACCAGCTGGCGGGCGCCCTTCGCGTGGCCGCGGCGGACGTCAAGGCCCAGGTGGAGTTCAACCCGGCGCGGGTCACGCATTGGCGGCAAGTCGGCTACGCCCGGCATCAACTGACGCAGGAACAGTTCCGGGACAACACCGTCGATGCCGCGGAGATCGGCGCGGCCGAGTCGGGCAACGCGCTCTATCTCATCGAGGTCGATCCGCGAGGCGAAGGACCGCTCGGGACGATGCGCGTCCGCTACCGTGATCCGGACACCGGCCAGTACCGCGAGCACGAGTGGCCGCTCGAGTATACGGGCCCGGCGCCAAGCCAGGGCCAGGCGAGCGCGTCGATGCGACTTGCCACCACCGCGGCCGCCTTTGGCGAAATGCTTTCCGCCAGTCCGTTCGCGGGCGAGGTGAGTGCGGACAAGCTGCTCGCCCTGCTCGGCGACACGCCCCAAGTCTTCGATCCGGACCCGCGCCCCGCCAGCCTCCAGAACATGCTGCGCCAGGCGCAGTCCCTCGGTGGCCGTTAAATCGTGCTTGCTCCTCTCATCCCATGAAAAAGAACGCCTCTGAGCCGCTCTCCATGAACATCCCCCGGAGCGCGGACTTCAGTCCGCAGGAAGCCACGCCGGCTTGGGGACGTCCCTGCGGGTTAAAGCCCGCGCTCCAGGTAGGGCAGACATTCCTGTCTGCCGGTCGGGGCGACGTCCCCGTCGCCCACCGCCCCGCCGGACTGGAAAGTCCGGCCCACCGGCAGGCTCGAAAGCCTGCCCTACCGGGTTCATGGCCATGGCGCATGGCCGCCCGGCCAAGGGGACTTTCCATGAACTTGCCCGGAAAAGCGGCGATGAATCCCCGCACTCCAGGCGCTTCGCGACTTCGGACGTGCCTGGGGGCGGCGCGAAGCGTTTGGAGTGCGTCCGGTTTACCGGCGCTTTTTGGTACAGGGCCAACGCGCATGCCCGCCAGGCCAGGGGAACGAGCCACGATCGCGCCCGCGCTGGCGATGTTTGTCCTCAGCCTTGTGGCCCTTGGCGGCGAACCCACGGGCTTGATCCCGATCCAGAAGGCTGCAATCGACGGCCAGCTGGACGGCGACAAGGCGCGCCTGGTGATCTCCGCCGACCTGGGTTCCTGGCGGGCCGCCCAGGAGAAGGCGATCTACGGCGCCACGGTTGAACACGCGATCGAGGTCTTGCGGGAACGCGTGGAGCACACGTTCCGGGTCAAGCTGGAGGCGATCCAGGGCGGTCTGCGCGAGGTCTCGCTGGTGCTCGCCGGCGACGGAGAGATCCGCACCGTGACCGGCGAAGGCCTCGAGGATTGGGGCATCCGCCAGCGTGGCGAAAGCCGCGCCCTGGTGTTGCACCTCAAGCCCGCCGAGTCGCCGCTGAAGACGTTTGCGTTCGAAGCGCGCGCCGTGACGGAGTTCACCGAACTTCCCGCCAAGGTCACGCCGCTCAGCCTCGCCACGGAGCCCGCGGCGTTGGTGAACGGCTATGTGCGGGTGACCTTTCCCCCCGAGCTGTCCGTCGAAGCTGCCGCCACCCAGGGTCTCGTGCCGGTGGAAGTGGCGTCCCTTCCTCAAGGGCTGCAGCCCTCTCAGCCCGATCGGGCTGCGGCGCCTTCGTCGCTGGCCTTCCGTTTTCACGGCACCGGGTACGTGCTCCCGCTTGCGATCGCCGTGGCCGATCCGGAAGCACGCCAGGTTGCGCTGCGCGACGTTCAGCTCAACGGCGAACTGAATGAGGATCGCGCCACGTTCACGCTGACGGCGCTGGCGCGCGTTCGTGATCCCCTCGGCGGACGCATCGAATTGCTGCGCGGCGGGGTGGCGCTTTCCGACGTCCAGGACCTGCCGGCGGGACGCCTCCGCTTCGAGAAGGGGGCATTCTGGCTCGTGTTCGACGAGGCCGGCGATTTCCCCGTGCGCGTCGAGTTCCAGGCGGCGGTTCGTCGCGAGGGCGGCTGGAGCGAGGTCGACTTCGGTGTGGCCCCGAGCGCGTTGCTGCCGGTGACGCTCACCGGGTTGAACCCGGACACCGAATTCCGGTTTGCGGGCGCGGCGCGTATCCAGGCGAGGGATGAGGTTTTCCAAAGCCATTTGCCGCCGAACGGCGCGGTGAAGCTCGGCTGGAAACAGGGACGGCCTGAGGCCGAGGGAAAGCTGTTCTACGCGGTGGAGTCCCTGTCACAAATCACGCTCAGTCCGGGGCTCCTGCGCCAGGTGGCCGTGATGGATTTCAAAGTCATGCAGGGAGAACTCGCCCGCGTCGCGCTCCAGTTGCGTGGCGAAGGCGAGGTGACGCGCGTCCAGGGTCCGGCGGTTCTGGCCTGGAGTCTGGAACCCGGTGCGAACGGCAGCGACCGCGAGCTGGTGGTGCAGCTCAACGCCGCGCAGAAGGACCAGTTCAGCATCGCCATTCATCTCCAACGCGCGCTGGGGACTTTCCCGCAGCAGGCGGACGCGGTGCAGGTGGTGCCGGAGAACGCGACGCGTCACGGCGGGTTCGTCCGCGTGGTGAACGAGGGCGCCGTCCGCCTGGAGGTGCTCGAGGCGAGCGGGCTTTCGCAGATCTCGCCCGAGCAGGTGCCGCAGACGGAGACGACGCGGGCGTTGATGCCGGCGCAAAGCACCCAGGCGTTCGCCTACCGGTTTTCCGGCTCGGGCTACCGGCTCCGCATCCAGGCCGACAACATCCTGCCCGAGGTCGCCGCTTCCGAGGTGCTGTCGTACCACCTCGCCGAGACCGAAATGGCCATCGATGCCGAGCTCGAACTGGACATTCGCGAGGCGCCGCTCCGGGAGGTGTTGCTGCGTGTGCCTCAAGGATACTCCCTCGCCGGGCTTACGGCCCCGGGCTCAAGCGATCACTTCATCTCCGATTCGGGAGACACGAACTCCGCCCAGCTCCGCGTCGTCTATGGAAACCCGGTGTCAGGCCGCCAACTGATCAAGCTTCGGCTTGAACGCAATGAACCGCTCCAGGACACGCGCTGGGTTTTGCCCCGCGTCGAGGTGGCGAAGGCCAAGTCGGTCCGCGGCCACGTCGGCGTTTCGGCCGACGCGGGTTTCCGGGTCACGCCCGCAACCACCCAGGGGCTGACGGAGATCGCCACCGCGTTCTTCCCCAAGCAGGTCAGTGGCATTCAGGCGGCGTACCGGGTGAGCGAGCCGGAATGGCAGGCCGCACTCAACGTGGAACGCTTGCCTCAGACCATCCAGGCGGACGTGTTCCACCTGTTCTCGGTGGGCGAAGGGATCGCGTACGGCAGCACGGTGGTGAACTACCTCGTGTCCGGGGCTCCGGTTTCCTTGCTGCGCTTCGAGCTGTCCGACGAGTACGCCAACGTGGAGTTCACGGGGAAGAACGTGCGCAGCTGGCAGAAGACCACCAATGGGTTCCAGGTCCAGTTGCACCAGGCGGTCTCCGGCAGTTACACCTTGCTGGCGACCTACGAGCGCAGTTTCAAACCCCAGGGCGACCAACTCGCGTTCACCGGGGCCCGTCCCCTGGATGCCCAGTCCGAGCAGGGTTACACGGCCGTGATCAGCACGTACCAGTTCCGGGTGGAACCCGTGAACGTTTCGCCGTCGCTCACGCTGCTCGAGCCGGGCGAACTGCCCGCCGAGTATCGGCTGTTCTTCGATGCTCCCATCCTGGCTGCTTACCGGTACAACGCGCGTCCTTTCAACCTCGAGCTGGCCCTCAAGCCGCTCGCCCAGGGTGAAATGCTGAGTCAGGTTGTCGACCGCGCCGCCCTGACCACGCGGATTTCCGAGGAAGGCCAGATCGTGACGGAGGCGCGTTACTTCGTGAAAAACAAAGGGACGCCCCACCTCCGCCTGGTGTTGCCGCCGGACATGGAATTGTGGTCGGTCACGGTCAACAGCAACGCCGTCGTGCCGGTAAAGGACCAGCTCGCCAATCTCGTTCCGCTGCCGCAGCAGGCCGACCCCAACACCATCAACGAAGTCGTCGTCAGTCTCGCCACCAAGGCCCGAAGTCCGCGCCGGTTTACCTTGAGCGCTCCCGCGGTCGCCGCCCCCGTCCTGCTCGCCGAATGGCAGTTGATGCCCGAGCGCGGCCGCCGCCTGGTCTATCGCGGGGGCAGCATCACGCCACGAGGGGGCGTGACGGACGTTTCCGGATTCGCCGGCCTGGTACGGGTCTTCCGCGGATCCAGCGCCGCGGGAGCCTTCGCGGCCGCGGTGAGCTCCGTGCTCCTCGTGCTGTTGGGGGCGCTCATCTGGCGGAACGGCAACGGGCGACAGGCGACGCGCCTGTCGGCGCGGCACCTGTTGGCCGGCCTGCTCGGGGTGGCCGCCTGTGTGCTTGCCGGCTTGATGCTCCTCCAGCTCCGCGCCTGGGCTCGATCAACCACCGCTCTAGCGGGAACGGACCTCAGCTTCCTGGCGCCGGTCCAGCAGGCCGGCAGCGTGCTGAGCGTGGACGTGGCGAACGTCCCGGTCACGGGTTCGACGTGGTCGACGGTCTGGGCACTGTGGCCAGCCCTGCTCGCGCTCCCGGTCTGGGTGTACGGCCTGGTCGCGGCGCGCCCGTGGCAACGGCCCGTGTGGGTGGCACTGGGTTGGGTCCTGATCGCCTGGGCAGCCTTGCGGACCCCGAACGGCGCGATCTGGTTCTTCGATGTGGCCCTGTTGTTCCTGCTGGCACAGGTCGTTGTGCCGGGTCTGTGGTCGTGGTGGCGGGGGGCCGCGCGCAAGCCCGCCGGCGGAACGGCAGCCGCCGCGACGGCCGCGGTTCTCGCCTGCCTGTTGCCGGCGCTCTGGCCCGCCCCGGTCCAGGCTCAGACGCCCACCCGCCGGCCGGAGCCGCCTTCCCGTGGAACGGCCGACAGCGTGGTTCAGGAGCTGCGCGTCGAGGGCGAGTTTGTGTTCGCCAGCGCACGCATCCGTTGGGACGCCCGGTCCGGACAGCAACTGCCCGTTTTGCATGAGCCGGGCGTGCTGAAGGACCTGGACGTCTCGTCCGAGGCGGCCCGGCTCGTGCAGGTGCGGCAAGGCGACCAGCTTGAACACCAGTTGCTCGCCGTGCGCGACGGTCAGGTCGAAGCGACCTTGACCTACGAGACCCGCGTTCAGACCCGCAACGACGAGACGGGCTTCATTTTGCCCACGGCTTTCGGGCTGGTGAACCGTGTCACCGTCAGCGTGACCGGGCGGGATGTCGACATCGCCTCTCCGCAGGCCGTGTCCGTGGTTCGCGAGGAGGCGCCGGGCTCCACCAATACCCTGGCGACCCTGGTGCTGTCTCCCACCCAGAACGCCTGGATCGGCTGGAAGCCCCGCAGCCGCGACACGCGCCGGGAGAAGTCCGTGTTCTACGCCGAGCTGTTCCAGCTCTACATTCCCGCCGCGGGCGTGATCGAGGGGATTCACTCGGTCCAGGTCCGGCCTGCCCAAGGCGAGTTGACCGAACTGGAATTCGAAGTGCCGAAGGGCGCGACGATCACGGATGTGCTCGCACCGGCGCTCTCGGTCTGGCGCTTCGATCCCGACACGCGCGTGCTGCGGGTCGTCCTGAGTTCGGCTCAGGCGCGCCCCTTCGCCCTGATGATCAAGTCCCAGGTCGCTACCGGGCCCCTGCCGCTCGATCAGGAACTCGGCCTGATCAGCGTCCGGGGCGCGGCGGACCAGGTCGGCATGCTGGGCATCGCCACCGGAAACGACGTCCAGTTGGATGACGTCAACGCCGGAACGCTCTCGAGCATTAACCTCGAGGATTTCCCCGCGGCGGTGCTCGAATCGGTGAAGGGTACGGCGTCGGGCCTGACGCTGCGACGGGCCTACCGGTATTCGGCTCCGGGCGCGGTGGCGAGGCTCCAGGCGGCGGCGGTGGAGCCCGATGTGCGCGTCGAGTCGCAGCAAACGCTCTCGCTCGGAGAGGACCGCATCCTGCTCGCGGCCAACCTGACGGTCGAAGTCACGCGGGCCGGCATTTTCAAGCTCACCTTCCCCCTGCCCGAGGGCATGGATGTGGAGACGGTGAGCGGTCCCGCCCTGAGTCATTGGACGGAGCTGCGCGCCGACGGTCGACGACTGATCACGCTGAACCTGAAGGGCAAGACCGAAGGATCGCAGCCATTCGCGGTGACCCTCGCGGGGCCGGGGGTGCGCGCGACGACGAACTGGGCCGTGCCGCGGATTGAGTTCCAGGCGGCTTCGAAGCAGCGCGGTCAGTTGCTCGTGGTCCCCGAGCAGGGTTTGCGGCTTCAGGTGACCCAGCGCCAGGGCGTCACCCAGTTGGACCCAACGCAGGCGGGGGTTCGGCAGAAGGGAGTGCTGGCGTTCCGGTTGCTCCAGGCTGACTGGCAACTGGCCCTCGATCTGGAGCGCGTCGACGCCTGGATCCAGGTGACCAGTCTCCAGACCGCGGTGGTGGGCGAGGCCCAGGTCAAGGTGTTCGCGAACCTGCAGTATGAGATCGAGAACACCGGCGTGAAAGGCTTCCGCGTCCGGTTGCCCGCCAACGCGGACAGTGTCCGCTTCCGCGGCGAACAGGTTGCGGATTTCGTGGCGGCGGACACTGCGGGCGTTGCCGAGGCGAAGGACTGGGAGGTGAAACTCCATCGACGTGTCCTGGGGCGCTACCTGCTGCAGGTCAGCTACACCCTGGCGGTTCCTGAAGCCGCGAAGGAGTTGACGCTGCAAGGCGTGCAGGCGCTCGACGTCAATCTGCAGCGGGGGTTCCTGACTTTGCAGGCGGGAGGCCGGCTCCAGGTCCGGGTCGAAAACGTCCCGGCCTCCCTCCAGCCGACCGAGTGGCAGGTGATCCCGCGCGCGCTGCAACAGGACATGCCCGGCGCTTCCGCCGACTTCACCTTCCGCCTCGTGGAGGCCGAGGTGCGGGTCCCGGTTCAGTTGGATCGGCACGAGGCCGCCGGTTTGCTCCCGGCGCGGGTCAAACGCGTCCTGCTCAAGTCGGTCGTGGCCGATGACGGGGCGATGTTGACGCACGTCCAGATGAACCTCCGGCCCGGGGACAAGCGCCTGTTGCATCTGCGGCTGCCGAAGGATCGCGAGGCGCGCTTCTGGTTCGCGTTCGTGAATCAGGCCAGCGTGTGGCCGTGGAATGACGGAGACGAGGTGTTGATTCCGCTGGAACAACAGGCGACCGAATCGAAGGAGATCACGGTCGAGTTCTTCTACACCAGCCGTACCGGCAAGGCGGGGAGCCGTTCGTTGGATCTGCGGCTCATCGGCCCCCAGTTCGACCTGCCGCTGGAGGACATCACCTGGCAGCTTTACCTCAGCGAAAAATGGCACGTCGACGATTGGGATGGGACGCTCCAACTCCAGGACTTGCAGGCGGTCCAGGCGCCGGCGCTGGATATCCGGTCCTACATCAGCAACGAGGCCGTCATCCTCCGGCAGCAATCCCAGCAGGCGGAGGAGTTCCTGAGCATGGGCAACACGCTGCTCGAACGCGGCGATGCCCAGCAGGCCCGGCGCGCGTTCCAAAATGCCTTCGGGCTGTCCCAGCACGACGCCGCGTTCAACGAGGATGCCCGCGTCCAACTGCAGAACCTCAAGATGCAGCAGGCGATCGTGGGATTGAACGTGCGCCAGGCCAAAGTCGCCGGCGAAACCGCGCCCCAGCCCGCCACCCCGCAGGCAGGTCGCGACGCGCCGGTGTTGAACTACACCCAACAGCAGGCCCGGCAGATCCTGGATCGCAACTCGGCGGAGGATAATGCGCTGCAACTTCGGCTCGCCGAACGCCTCATCCAGCAGCAGGACGCCGTCGTGGCCAGTCCGGCCGCGATTCGCGCCACCATTCCGGAGCAGGGGAGGGTCCTGACCTTCACGCGGCAGCTCGAGGTCAACCGGTGGGCCGATCTGAGGGTCGATATCGAGGCCTCCGCCTCGCGTCCGGCGTCCCTCCTCATGCGCGGCGGCATTCTCGCCGCCCTGTTCGGCCTGTTCCTCGTGCTGGGATGGTTGGGGAGATTGCGGGCGGATACCCGGTAGTGCGATCCGCGGATCGCAGGGCCAGAGGCGTAGCCGACAGGCCGGATCTGATCGGGAGAGCTGAGAGCCTGTCTAAGATTTGGAAGAAGCCCTGCGGGGAGGGGAAGAACTGTCGTCTGGAGGGGTTTCGAGGACCGGGCCGTGAGGCTTGGTTCTGCGGGCGGGAATGCTCACTTGTCCCGCCTCGCCAGTCGCCTCCGGCCATTTTAATGAAATAGCTATTTCACGCATTCGACGCCGCTCTGCGAAAACGGGGCCGCTTCGAATTTGCAGGCAGGCTATGAGCTCTTCTCCCGGCGGTGCCGTCGGCGGGCTGCCGACGTCGGCAGGCGGGCCGCCTGCGCTCCCTTGAGGTGAGGAGAAGGTCGGGCGCCGGCGGCAGATCTGCTGTTCCGCGTCGCCAAGACTCGTGCCTCGGCAAGCGATCTGCTATCTGTAGCTCACCAATGAAGTTTCGACTCGCGGCCTGGAACCTCGCGCGGGTGCTCGCGGTGTTGCTGCCTGCCCTCGGCCCGGCTGCGCAGGGCGCGACACTTCTCGCGGAGGACGACGAGTGGCGGTACCTGAAGGGACGCAGCGAGGCTTCGTCGCCCGACTCCACCGCCTGGCGAGCACCGGCCTTCAACGACGCCGGCTGGGAACTCGGACGTGGTCCGTTTTACTACGAACTGAACGCAGGTTACGTCGGCAACACGGAGTTGCCTGATATGAACGGCGGTTACACCTGCCTCTTCCTGCGCCGGTCCTTTGACGTGGTCAACCCGGCCGCGATGCCGCCCCTCACCCTCGATCTGCGAACCGACGACGGTTGTGTCGTCTGGCTGAACGGCACCGAGGTCGGCCGGGTGAACATGCCCGAAGGCGACCCCACGTATGCCTGGACCTCCATGCCCGCGTCAGGCGAACCCAACCTCGCCAGTTTCGAGATCTCCAATCCGGCCTCGCTGTTACGCGCGGGGCGGAATGTCCTCGCCTTGCAGGCCTTCAACTCGTCGTTGGGTGGCAGCTCGGATTTCCTGATCGCGGTCAACCTCACCAGTCCGCTGGACCTGGCCGCGCCCCAGGTGATCCAGACGTTCCCGACCGCGGGGGCTACCGTGCGGGAGTTGAGTCAGATCGAGGTGGTCTTCGATGAAGCCGTTGCGGGCGTGGACGCCGCCGACTTGCGCGTGAATGGAGGGGCCGCCACGGCGCTCGAGGTCTTCTCGCCGCGCAACTACGCCTTTCACTTTGCCGAACCACCCACGGGCCGGGTGCAGGTGGCGTGGATCTCCGCCCATGGCATCCAGGACCTGGCCCCCACCCCCAACGCGTTCGCCGGCGGTTCCTGGACCTACACGCTCGACAAGTCGCCCCGCAAAGCGAACGTGATCATCTCCGAGTTCCTCGCGGACAACGACGGCGGGGTCAGGGACGACTTCGCCGAGCGCTCGGACTGGATCGAGTTGCTCAACCTGGATGCCGCCGCCGTTAATCTCGGGGGATGGTTCCTCACCGACGACGTGAGCCGCCCGACCAAGTGGAAGTTCCCTGCCGTCAACGTGGCGGCGGGCGGTTACCTGTTGGTGTGGGCTTCCGAACGCAACCTCGCCAACCCCGCGGCCCCGCTGCACACGAACTTCAAGCTTGGGACCGGGGGTGAATACCTGGCATTGCTGGATCCGCAGACGAACGTCGTCTCCGCTTTCGCTCCGGTCTACCCTGAGCAGCGTGAGGACATCTCCTTCGGGCGCGCCTCGGGAAGTCCGGAGCTTACGGGGTACTTTCCGGCACCGACCCCTGGCGGTCCGAACGGCGAGTCCGGACCGGGCTTCGGCCCGGCACCGGTCTTTTCCGTGCCATCGGGATGCTACACGAATCTGCCGCTGACGGTCGCTCTCAGCGCCCCCTCGGGAGTGATCCGGTACACGCTGAACGGCACGATGCCGACGGAGAGCTCGCCTGCTTACAGCCTGCCGTTGCAGTTGACCACCAGCACCGTGATCCAGGCGCGGGTCTTTGAGCCGGGGCTCCTGCCCGGGCCCGTCGTCGTGCAGGCCTACACCATCGCCGGGAACGGCATGCTCGACTTCGGTTCGAACCTCCCGCTGATGGTGATTCACACGTCGGGGCGCGGAATTCCGCAGGACAACCGGGTGCCGGTGTGCCTGAGCCTGTTCGAGCCGTTCCGGGGCCGCACGATGCTGTCGGGGCCGGCGGCGGTCGTGACCAAGGGACAGATGGAGATCCGCGGCCAGTCGTCGGCGGGTTTCCCGAAAGTCTCCTACAACCTGGAGCTGAACAGCCCGTACGGACAGGATGTGGAACTGCCGCTCCTGGATCTGCCCGCCGAGTCGGATTGGGTTCTCTACGCGCCGTACACCGACAAGCCGCTTGTTCACAACTTCCTCGCCTACGAACTTCATCGGGAGATGGGGCATTGGTCGCCGCGCTGCCGGTTTGTCGAGTTGTTCGTAGACACGAGCGGCCGGCTGGATTACGGCGCGGATTATCTGGGGATTTACATCCTCATGGAGAAGATCAAGGCGGACAACAACCGCGTGGATGTCGAGCGGTTGTCCACGTGGGACAACACCGAGCCGGACATCTCCGGCGGCTACATGTTCAAGAAGGACAAGGACAGCCCGGGTGACCGCGGATTCAACACCAGTGGCGGCGGCGGCTTCAGCGGGCAGTACCTCAAGTACCACGAACCCAAGCCGGACGAGATCATCCCAGCCCAGGAGACGTGGCTCCGGAACCACCTGAACCGGATGGAGGGCGCGCTGTACGCGTCCGACTGGCTGACCCGCACCGGCACGAATCACTACAGTCACTATCTCGACGTGGATTCGTTCGTGGACTACCACTGGATCGTCGAGTTCGCCAAGCAGATCGATGGCTACCGCCTGAGCAACTACATGCACAAGGACCGCGGCGGCAAGGTGAAGATGTCCCCCATCTGGGACTGGAATCTCAGCTTCGGCAACGCGGATTACCTCGAAGGCGAATACACCAGCGGTTGGTACTACGCGCTCATCGGCGACAACGAGCACATCTGGCTGCGACGCCTCATCTCCGGCACGCCGTGGTCCGGCGGCACTCAGGGGGATCCCGATTTCAACCAGCGCATCGCCGACCGCTGGAGCGAACTGCGGACGAACATCCTGCAGTCTTCCCGCGTCCAGGCTCGCATCGACGAGCTCGCGGCCTACCTCGGCGAAGCGCAGGCTCGCGAGTTCAAGCGCTGGCCGCGCCTCGGCCAATACGTCTGGCCCAACCCTTCCATTTACGTCACGCCGACCACGTATGCCGGTGTGGTCACCGCGATGAAGAACTGGATCCGCGGACGCTCCACCTGGATCGACGGCCAGTTCCTGGTCCGGCCCACGCTCAGCCACGCCGGCGGCGGCATTTCCCCCGGGTTCACGCTGCGGATGGCCGGGGCCGCTGGCACAGTTTATTACACGACGGACGGCAGCGATCCCCGCGCGCGGGGCGGAGGCGTCGCTCCCCAGGCAAAGCCTTACTCGACCGAGATCGTCCTCCACGAGAACAGCCGGGTCGTGGCCCGTTTGCGCAACGGCACCCGCTGGAGCGGGCCCACCGCTGCCACGTTCGTCGTGGAACTGCCGGCGCTTCAGATGACGGAATTGATGTACCGGCCGAGGCTCCTGGGAGTCACCGACACCAACGACCCCACCAGCTACGAGTTCGTTGAACTGAGGAACGCGGGATCCAAGACGCTCGATCTTCGCGGGTTTGCCCTCGTCGACGGCGTCCAGTTCTCCTTCGCCACGGGTGCGGTGGTTAGCCTCAACCCGGGAGCGCGGGTGGTGGTGGCAAAGGACGTCCGCGCCTTCGCACAGCGTTACGGCGCCGTGGCGGCGCTCGCCGGTCAATACACCGGATCCCTGGCTAATGAGGGCGAACGATTGACGCTGCGCGGTCCGCATCAGGAGACCGTGGCCACCTTCCGCTACGAACCCGGGTGGCAGGCCGCAACGGACGGCATGGGATTCGCCCTGGTGGCCGATGAAAACGCGGGAACCTCCGATCCTGAGAATCCAGGGGCGTGGCGAACCGGCACCGTGCGGGACGGCACACCTGGCCAGCCGGAACCCGCCGCGCCGGCTTTGGTACCCGTGGTCATCAACGAAGTGCTGAGTCACACGGATCCGCCGTTGGTCGGCGCGATCGAGCTGTACAATCCCGCGGACCAACCCGCTGATGTGAGCGGCTGGTTTCTGACCGACGACCGGCTCACGCCGAAGTACCGTATCCCGTCCGGCACCGTCATCGCGCCGCAGCAGTATCGGGTCTTCACCGAACTCGATTTCAACCCCACGCCGGGGACGCCTCCGAGCTTCAGTCTGCGCGCCTCCGGCGATGAGGTGTACCTGCTCTCCGCCGATGCCGCGGGCAAGCTCACCGGGTACGTCCACGGATTCGATTTCGGCGCCGCACTGGAGGGCGTGTCGTTTGGACGCCATATCACCCGCACCGGCGGGGAACAGTTCGTCGACCAGGCCGTGCGCTCGCTCGGCGGCCCGAATGCCGGTCCCCGGGTCGGCCCGGTGGTGATCAGCGAGATCATGTACCACCCCGCGGATGTGGCCGCGAACGGCGCGCTCTGGGACAACACCGAGGACGAGTTCGTTGAGCTGACCAACCTGGCGTCCACGAACGTCGCCCTCTTCGACCCGGGGGCTCCCACCAATGCCTGGCGGCTGCGTGACGCGGTCAGTTATGTCTTTCCAACCAACCAGTTCATCGGCCCGGGCGAACGCGTGGTGATCGTCGGCTTTGACCCGGTCGCGCAAAGCGGTCGAGCCGCGGAATTCCGAACGAAGTTCGGCGCTCCGGCGGGTACGCGGCTGTTCGGGCCGTTCGAAGGGCGGCTGGCGAATGACCGGGAGAGCGTCGAACTGGTCCAGCCCGACGTGATCCGTTTCTATGACACCAATACCGTCGTGACCGCCGTGCTTGTGGACCAGGTCGCCTACCGGGACGAACACCCTTGGCCGGCCGGCGCGGATGGTCTGGGCTTTTCCCTGCAGCGACTTCATGAACGCGAGTTCGGAAACGACTCCGCAAACTGGGTGGCCGCACTTCCCTCGCCCGGAACCGGTTTGTCGCCTGGCAGTCTTCCGGTGATCGCCCGGCAACCGGTCGACCTCGACGTGCGTCCCGGTGCCAGCGCCGCTCTGTCCGTCCTGGTTTGGGCGGGCGCGGCCATGGAGTACCAATGGCGGCAGAATGGCACCATGCTCCCCGGCGCCAACGCGGCGACATTGACCCTCAGCAACGTGCAGTCGACGAATGCCGGCATCTATGACGTGATTGTGACGGGCGCGGGTTGGGCCGTGACCAGCAAGCCTGCCCGGCTGCGAGTCGGTTACCCTCCCGAAATCCTGGTCCAGCCCACGGGGATCGAAGCCTCGACGGGCGCGGAGGCGACGTTCGCGGTCATCGCTGCCGGCGTTTCGCCGCTCTTGTATCAGTGGCGCAAGGACGGCCAACCGCTCCCCGGCGCCAGTCACGCTGTTTTGACTCTCACTTCCCTGGAATCCGCGGACTCCGGAACCTACGACGTGGTGATCCGTGACGATGCCGGGACCACGGTCAGCCAGCCGGCGAACCTCCTGGTCCTGACGCCTCCGCGGATTGTGCAACAGCCGCTGAGCCAGACGGTGCCTTTGGGCGGCAGCCTGGCGCTCAGTGTGGCCGTATCCCCGGACGCCAACCTGCCGCTGGTGTACTACTGGACGCAAAACGGAGTCTCGGTCGCCACTCACACTCTGAATGCGCATGTCGACCTGCTGACCATCCCCCATGCTCAAGCCACTCATGCGGGGCAATACCGGGTGTCACTGCGCAACCCGGCGACGCCGCCCGGCGGCATTCCCAGCGAGATTGCCGAGGTCCAGATCGTGGCCGCGCCGGACGGCGACGGCGACGGCATGCCCGACGCTTTCGAGCAACAGTTCGGGCTCCTGCCTGACTCCGCGGCGGATGCCTTGGCGGACACGGATGGTGATGGCGCGACCAATCGCGAAGAGTACCTGGCCGGGACGGCGCCCGACGATGCGGAGAGCGTGTTGACACTCGAACGGGTGGGCTGGGTGGGAGGCGCAATCCAGTTAAGGTTGCGCGGCCAGGCGAACCGCACCTATGCCGCCCAGTATTCGGACTCGGGCCTCGGAGGTCCGTGGCGCGTGCTCGTCGCGATCCCGGCGTCCTCGGCGATTCCCTACCAGTCGCGCTCGCTCGAGTTCACGGATTCCGAGCCCCTGACGACGGGCAGCCGCTTCTATCGGGTGGTCACGCCGGGCGTCACGGAGTGAGCTACACCGCCCGCCGCAGGCGCGAGGTATGTTCCATGATCTCCGTGCCTCCGGCGGCGGTCTTCGGAAGAGCGGCCTCCTGGCTTTCCAGCTGCCGCACGAACTTGCCCAGGGTCTCGTTGGTCGGTCCGTAACCCTTGTGGTAGATGCAGTACTCGAGGTCGTGCAGGAGTTCGTCGGCGGTGGCATAGCGACGGCCGAGATCGCGCTCGAGGGCGCGCTGCAGGATCCCGTTCAGGCGGTCGTCAATGCGCGAGTCCAGGGACCGGAAGTCGGGGATGGGCAGCTTGAGGACGTTCTGGCGCGTGGCTTCCGGCGAGGCCGCCTTGAACACGTTCCGCCCCAGCAGCAGTTCCGAGAGCACCACGCCGGCTGAGAACAAGTCCGAACGGCGGTCGGTGATCTTGAAGTCGGCCTGCTCGGGACTCATGTATTCCGGCTTGCCCAGGGCGACGTCGCCTTCCTGGTGGGTGAGAAAGCCGCGGGCTTTGGCGATGCCGAAGTCGGTCAGCTTCACGTCGCCTTCGAACGCGATCATCACGTTCTTCGCGCTCACGTCGCGATGCACGATCCCCAGCAGGTGCCCCTCGCAGTCGCACTTGGCGTGGGCGTAGGCGAGCCCGCGGGTAATCCGGCTGGCAATAAAGACCGCGAGCTCGGTCGGGAGCTCGCGCTTCTGGGCCGCGATGCGCATCTGGAACTGCTCGAGGTTGAGGCCGCGGATCAGTTCCATGGCGATGAAGTACCGTCCGCGGGCTTCGCCGAGGTGATACGTCTGGACGATGTTGGTGTGGATCAGGTCCGAGACGAGCTTGGCTTCGCCGATGAAGTTCTCGAGGAACATCGGTTGTTGGGCGTAGCTTTCCCGGATGACCTTGATGGCGACGCGCTTCAGGAACCCGCGGGCGCCGTGCTGGTCGGCCTCGTACACGGTTCCCATGCCGCCGTCGTAAATCTTGCGGAGGATGTCGTAACGGTAACCGCCCTCGATGGTCATGAGCACAGACACCGGATTATGCTTCGGATCAGGATGGGAGGCGTCAAGCCTGCAAGCGGAGCGGCCGCATGGGACCTGAACAAGGCGAACGTCAGGCTCTGAGGGGTGGGAAGACTCCTCGCCCGAGGGGATTTGGTGCGCTTGGCAGGACTTGAACCTGCACGGGTTTCCCCACTACCACCTCAAAGTAGCGCGTCTGCCAATTCCGCCACAAGCGCACCCGTGGCCAGCAATTCAACCACGAAAGGCCGACCCTGCAAGTCGTTTCTCCGGCGTTCTGAGGTGCCCCTGGGGTTTGACACCACGGAGGTCAGCGCGGCACGGCACGCCATGGAGGGCGGATCACCCAGGTGGGTTTACAGCAGTGGTTTCTGCAGGATCGATTCCAGCATCTTCAACGGAGAGCGCTCCGGCATCGCCATCTGTGAAACCTCGAGGGAGAACGTCTGCTCCAGCATGTGCTGCCCCGCGAGGACCGCGTGCGAGACCTGGTCCGCAAAACACATCCAGGTGGCGCCGGGCGGGAATTCCACGCGCACACGCGGAACTGTCCGTTGATACTCCGAGTCGCGCTTCATGCCGTCATGGAGGCACAGCATGTAGTGGTCGTAGAGTGTCCGATAACTCCTCGTCACGTTCAGCATCCGGAGCACGGCCCGCTCGCCGAGCCACGGGCTCCGGAGCCGAGGCACGAAGCGTTTGGCCAAGTCCAGGAAAGGCTCTCCGACGTTCCACACCCGCGGCTTGCCGGCGGGATTCACGTTGCAGAAGACGCGGAGGATGCGGCGGCCTCCCATCGGTCGCGACGGGAAGGCGTCCACGTGCAACAGGGTGTCATCACTGCCCACGGTCCGGGGCTTGCGCCCTTCAATCTCCACGGGTCGAAAGCTCGTGCGAGCCAGGCTCAGGCGCTCGGCGTAGTCACCGAGACACGAGGCGCAGAGGTCACGGCTGAACCGGGCATAGCGCTGCAGCATCCGTCCCAGCACCTTCCTGTCCTCGTCCATGGTTTCTCCCGTGGACTTGAGGCCTCGGACCTGGTTTGTGGCCGGATCGAAACTGACGTTCTTCGACTTCAGTTGCAGATCCCGGTCACGGAAGAACCGTTCCTCGTCGGTTTCGATCGGGAATCCCTGGTCGGGAATGGAGAGAACGCTCCCCGACTCGAGCGCGGACACGGCTTCCGCACGGGCCGCAGGATCATCCCGCCACTCTGCTTTCTTGAGCGTGACGATGGGTTTCATGAAGTTCGTTCACTCCGCCATACACTCTGGTGGACCTGCTCCCCGCTCACCGCTGGCGCGGCGGTCTTGGATCGTGGGTGCGCGTCACTGCACCACCCGCGCCCCGCCATCGGAACGGCGGAGGACCCGCACCTGGTCGCCCTTGGTGAACACCTCGTCGGCCGCCTGGATCACCACGAGCACCTCGCCGCTTTCCAGTTCGACGGTGAGCTCCAACCCCTCCCGCGTCGTTACCCGGCGTTCGATCGCATTTCCGGCCGCTGCCCCGGCCACCGCGCCACCCGCCCGCGCGACGCCACGACCTCGACCGTCCGCCAGACCGCCCAGGGCGAACCCCATCACGCCGCCAGCGACCGCGCCCGCTCCCTGGGCCTCGCCCTCAATGGTGACGGTGCGCACATAGACAACTTCCCCTCTGTCGACCGTCTGGGCTCGACCCGTTTCGTTGCGACGAACCGAGTTCGCGGACGACGGGCTGGTCGCGCAACCGCTCAGCGCGAGCAGCGCGCCCAGCACCAGCACCGGGATACCTACGCATGGCGTTAGCCGAGTCTTCGAGTTCATGTTTGTGCCTTGGTTTTGGACGAGTTCCGCGCCGGCCCACGGCCTGACCGCCGGCCGGGTTGTCATTGTTGGTACGGTGGAGGCGTGCCTATCGGGGAAAAAGGAACTGGAAGTTCAGGCGGAGGGACCATTCCGGACCACCGGTAGGGCGTTCCACATTGTAGAAGGCCTGCAGGCTCATGTTGACCGGCTGCCCGCCGATGCGGAACACCCGACCGAGCCCCGCCCCGAGCGGCACCGTCCAGCGCTCGTCGCTGTCCTCCTCCCAATCGGCGGTCACGACCGGGGCCGAAACCAGGAACCACCCCTGGTCGAGGTTGTAGTTGACGAACGGCTGCACCAGGAGCGTGCTGACATCGCGACGGTCGCTGTCACCGGCATACGACCAGACATTGTTGGCCAGCGTGCCGAGCACCCACGGACCGCGCATGGTCAGCGCCACCATGGCCGGCCCCGCCCCCCACTTGCCGGAGCCGAACAAGTCGTCGGTGGCCGTGGGAAAGGACAGAATCGGACCGGCACCCCAGATCAACCCGCCGGACTTTGCCGGAGAGAAGAACAGGCTCGTGTTGAGGTCACCCAGGCCGGCGCTGTCAAACCCCGCGGGCGCGTCTTCCATCGCAAAGAAAGGAATGATCGTGCGCGTGATCAAGTTCCAGTCCTCCGTGAGGCTGAACGGAATGACGGGTTGCACGTTGAGGTTATAGAGGAGCGCCCCGGTCTCCTCCTGAAACAGAAAATTGTTCTGCAGGGGGAGGCTGATCAGGTTGGCGACCGGATTCTGGCTGGCGCGCGCCAGACTGCCTTCCTCAGCGTCGGCGTCGGATGCCGGCTGGTTCTGGGGTTGAATTGGCGAGTCTTGGGCCGCGGACGCGCCGGGCGAACCGGCCAGGGCTACCATCGCGAGAACGACGCAGGCAGTGGGGCTGGGAGTCATGGTGAGTTGGTTCAGGGTTTTCTTGCGGGAAGCGTACTGAAAGAGGCAATGCCAGCCAACCAACGGCCCGGTGGCCGGCTGCTGCGCCGTGGGCCCGGACCGCGCCAAATCGGCGTTGAATGGGCATCGGTCATTTCTCGTCCTCAATGCCCGGCAGTCCTGCCCGGATCCGCGCGGAGAAGTCCTCGACGTCGCCGGCGGCACGGGCGGCATCGTTGATCTGCGAGCGCCGCCGCAGTTCCGCGAACGGCAGCCGGGTGTTGAGAATGCCCAATCGGTGCAGGTAGGCGTCCACCAGGCCGTTGAGGAAGTGTTTGACCTCAAACCGCCGGTGCGGTCCCCCCACCTTGCGCGAGTAGCGAATCACGTTGAGCGTGCAGTTGTTCTTCAGCAAGTGATACCACTCGGCCCGATCGGCGAGGCTGTTGATGCGGTCAAGGTAAACCCGGAAGAAAGCCCGTGCCGTCTCCGGCGGCATGCGGAGCCGGTACAGCCACACCTTCTCATCGCGGTAGTCCGTGCGCACCCGCACCAGGTCCCGCTCATCCCCCACCACATACGCCAGTTCGAATTGCTTGAACATCGACGCCAGCGGGTCGTAACTCTCGCCCACCTCCGGGCGGGTCTCGATGGAGATGGACACCGGCGGCGAACCATCGTCGAAATTGAAACTCAGAAACGTGTGCGCCACCGGCCCGACCATCCAGTAGGAAATCAGCAGGTCCACCGAAACCAGCCGCGAAAGGTCCACCTCCCGCTCCACGTAGCGGGCGTCGAAATCGTCCCGGCTGCGGTATTTGAAGTGGCGGTAGTTGAGGAGGCGCACCCGATCGCCTTCAATGATCGCGCGTGGCGGTCGTGCGACCTCGGCCCGCCACGGCCGGTCATTGGACGGGGGAATGCTCGCATACCAGATCACCACGCCCACGAACGCGGCGAGCAGCGTCCAGCGCCAGCTTCGCCGCCGCACCACCCAGAGGGCAACGATCCCGAACACCCCGAACGCAACGGCCAGGACCTTCCGGCCCGCCGGCCAGGGCAGGTTCGAGTAATAAAGCACCAGGGACGCCCACGTGATGGCGAGGAACAGCACCACATTCCTCAGCACCCGGCCGAGCCAGCGAATCCACCGGACGAACCGGCTTCGGGTGGGGGGAACACTCGGGGTGTCAGTGGCGGTCATGGCGCGAGAGGAGCCCAACGGCTCCGGTCCAACGGTGCTCATTCGGCGGTCATCCATGCTGTGGGGGTCGGTCCGTGACGGCTTCGGCGTGGCTCGGCAGCGAGGCCGAAATCGACTCCCTGGGTGCAGGCCAGCGATGGCGACAGGGGCAATGCGCACGCCCCCGCCACCAGCAGGGCGGTGAAGAACTGCCCACGGGACGGCGCGTGGTTCATGCGGGCCAAGGAGTCGGGTGTTGGGAGCATCGGGTTGCCGGTCAGCTTCACCGGCATGGTGCGGCGCTTCGACGAACGGGGCAAGCATTCATCTTGTTCAACGGTTGGGCTGATGCCCGGCGCCCGGTCAGCGCAGCGGCTCTCCGTCCGTTACTGCTGCCGTTCCAAGACCATCGCCAGCGCTCCGTCCTCCTGGCGCAGCTCGAGGCGATTCCCCTCGAAGCGCAGGGTGGCGACTGACTCGAGGGCGCGCAGAAAGGCCTGTTCCTGCTCATCCACGTCCGGATCAGCGCAGGCGCGGAGCCCTGCCGCCACGGACGAGAATCGCAAGGTTTCCTCCTCGGCGCGGTAGGCGGCGGTGTACGGGTTGCAGCCGGTGGTGCCGCTCACCCGGCCGGCGGTGTCGAAGGCCATGGTCACCGTGGAGCCTGACACCAGGCTCACGACCGCTTGCCTCCCGTTGTTGATGTTCAGCACGTTCCACGAGGTGCCGGCCAGCGCGCTCGCTTGCGCGGCGAACGTCGCCACGATGGCGCCGTTGGCGTCGAGGAGTTCCAACGCTTCGGCGCCGTGCCGGAAACTGCGGGCGGTGCGCAGAGCGGTCCTGAACGCCTCGGCCTGCTCCATCGTGCTCTGCGGACAGGCCATCAGCGACGCCGGTCCCCCCGGACCGATCTCAATCAGGGAACCCCGCGCCGTGAACGGCATGGAGTACCGGTTGCACCCGTCGCTGCCGGCCACGCGTCCGGTCTCGAACCGTGCCGTCGGCGTCGCGCCGGGAACCGGGCTCCGCCCCGGCAGGGACGCGAGCACCCAGGCCGACCCCTCGAGCGATGCGGGTTCGTTCGCGGTTTTCGTCGAAGCGCAACCCCCAAGGCCGATGGCGCCCAGCAGGCCCAGCCCCAGGACCCAGGCGAACCTCATGACGATCTCTCGCCTGGGAGAGCGCGTCATGTCGCATCCAGGACGACGGCGAAGGACTTGAACCGGTGTAGTTTGGAGGAACGATGGATGTTGGTGCATAGGGATCAGTGCTCGAAGTCGCCGGTGGCCTTCATTCCCTTCATCACGGACTCCACCACGCCGGGGGGCATCAGGTGGCTTCGATCGAGGACGCGGTCGAGCTGGCTCAGCGCATCGGCGGGCGACGGCGAGCGTGTGCCGAGCACGAATGCAGCGAGCTCTGGTCGCGTGAGCTGGAAGTGCGTCGGCGCGGCGGCAGCCGCGTCGGTGATCACGAGCACGCCGTTGCGCAGCTCGAGTTGCCGGATGCGCGGGTCGCCTTCGACGGTGAGCGTGAGCGTCTGGCGCAGCCCCTCGGCCTTCCGCGGATCGACCAGATAGCGCACGAACTGCAAGTTCTCGTCCACGGATGCCGCGATGAGCGCCTGCGCGGTGGGTGTGCCCAGGAAGCGGCGGATCGCATCGACCGTCAGCGGCTGACCCTTGAACTGCATCCCGCCTTCGATCTGCAGCGCCTCTGTCAGGTACCAGCCGCGCACGTTGGCCGCCGAAGTGCGCTGACCGAGCTGGCGCGACGCCGCCGCGCGCAATTTGCGCGCCTCGGCGTCGCTGGCATCGAGTTTCAACAGCAGGGACGTCAGCTTGAGGGTCCACCGCCAGTTAGCGAGCCCGCCCTGTGCGTTGGCGCCGGCGGCGGCCTTGCGCACCGCAGCGGCGCCGCCCATCAGTTGCACGCTACGCGCCGCTTCCTCATTACCGGACAGCGGGTTGATGTCGTAGACGTCGCCGCCGAACCAGCCCATCGTTCCGTTGAAGACCTGTTGGACGTGGCTCTCGACCTGGCCGTAGTTCTCCCAGTCCCCGCGCTGATTGCTGGGCATGTACACCTGCTCGGCCGCCTGTCGTCCGTCCAGACCGTGCGCGATCAGGCGCAGCGTCTGGTCGTGGATCAACTGCACCTGGTCGACGGCGCGCTGGACCGCGTCGCGCACCGCGTCCTCGCCCTTGAGGGTGGGGCCGTGGAGGTCGAGCAGGATTTCCGCGTTCTTCGACTCGACCCAGCGCGCGTCCTGGATCATGACCGCCGGATTGCGATACGAACCGCCGCGCAGCGAAACGATGTTGAAGATGGCGCCATACGGCATGCAGTTGGTCACGAGCATGCGCTTGCGCGGGAAATAGAAGCCGACGCTGTCGCCCGTGTCCGTCCGAAGGGGAGCGACCTGTACCGGCTCGCCGGCCACGACGACATCAATGACGCGGCCGTTCTCGAAAAGCCGCGTGGGCGGCTGGTAGCTGGACCCGGCCAGCAGCTTCTCGGGCGTGAAGCCGAGCTTGTTCGGAAAGGCATCGGGGCCGCTTGGCGGATGGAAGACGCCGAACTGGGCGGCCGCCCGTGCCTGATAGGTGCCGCTCAGGACACTGATGCCGGTCGAGGCGCTTCGGTTGCGGTCGAGGTGCTCGTGTCCCCAGACCTCCGCGCCCTCGTCGAGCCACGCGCCGATGCCGTTGGCGTAATGCCAGTGGGTCAGGAGGATGGCCGCGACCTTCACCTTGCGGCCGAGCGTCTGTTCGAGCATCGCGCGCATCTCCGCCGCGGCCTGCGTGTGGTCGCCGGTGTCGATGATGATCCAGCCGGCCGGGGCTTCGACCGCGAAGCTACTGGCGATCCCCCAACCGCGCATCGCATACACGCCGTCGGTGACGCGTTCGACGCGCTTCGTGTCACCGATGCCCCACTTGTCGTTGGCCAGCAGCGCGGTGCGTGTCGTCACGGCGCCGTTGGGGCCGGTCGCTGTTTCATTCACCAGCGACCAACTGTGCCAGGAGTTCTCGCCCTGGGCGCTCGGAGGGTTCTGGGCCTGCGCGGTGGCCGCCCCGGTTTCGGCGAGCAGGATGCCCGCGCCGAGGGCGGGGACTGATCGCACGAACTCTCGTCTGGTTTGCATAGTACGATTTTGGTTTGGCTCGCGAGGAGTCGATGTTACTTGGCGGCCCGGCTCATGCCAGCCTTCCGGCCGCGGTGTTCATGGGCGAACACCGCGTTCATGATGTGGAATATGGCGGTGTTGTCCACATAGTTGCCGGCCCAGCCGTAAGGCGTGCCCCAGAGGGTCCGGGCGAACGCATCATGGCGCTCGAACTGGCGGAAAAGGTTCGAGCCCGCGCCCAGCGCCCAGAGCGGCACCAGGTCATTGGTGTGTTCGCCGGAGGCGAACTGATGGCCCGGTATCCGGCCTGGGCCGCGGTCCTGAACGACGCGAAATTTCTCGAACCGATCCCGGCCTGGCACGAACTGTGTGGCGGCCCGGGAGTCTGCATCCAAGGGATTGGTGGGGTGCAATAGCCCGGATGCGGTCTGAAAGGTGCCTTCGCCCCAGATGCCGCCGGTTTCATGATCGGACGTGACGATGAGCAGGGTCTCGTCCCAGTTGGAATGGGTTTCCACCCAATCGATCACGGCCGCCACGGCGGCGTTGAAGTCCATCTGTTCCTCAATGAAGCGGGGCATGTAGTTGGCGTGCCCCATCCAGTCCACCCCGCCGCCCTCGATCATGATGAAAAAGCCCCTGGGATTTTGGTTCAGCACGTTGAGGGCGGCCAGGCTCATCGTGGTCAGGCCGGGCACATCGGGATTGAACCCCATGCCGGACGGGGTCGACGGGTCGTCGGGCAGGCCCAGTCGGAAAGCCTGAGTGGCGGACCGCGAGCGAAAGATGCCGATCAGTCGTTCGGGCAGGTCCTTTCCGGCCTTGGCGAGCGCCTCGAAATGCTCGCGCGCCTCGATGAAGGCGTAACCGTTCAGTCCCTCCTTGCTGGTCAGGGCCGCCCAGGTCTCGCGGCCACCTACGGAACGAAAATCGCGATCCGACGGCTCCGCCGGCGGCCCCTTGCCGAGCGCGTGTTGCTCGATATCGTCCTGTTCAGCCTGCTCGCGGCGGGCCGTTGCGCCGAAATCGCGATTCTGCGACGCCGAGGGGCGCCCGCTATTGTCGTAGAAGGGGTGGCCCGCACCCATGATCACGTCGAGACGTCCATCCGCCATCTGGCGAAAGATCTCCTCGCACTTCGATCGAAGCGGCACCTGCGCCCAGACTGAGCCAGGCGTGGCGTGCGAAACCGGGACCGTGGTCACGGCGCCCGTGGCGCGGCCCTGCTGATGGGCAACATGGGCGATCGTCTCCAGCTTTTCCGTTCCATCCCAGTTCATGTTGATTCGGCCCGGGATGGTTTTGCGGCCCGTGTGCAACGCCGTGCCCGCGGCGCCGGAGTCGGCATAGGAGGTATAGGGCAGGGAGACCTTGCCAAAGTCGTTGTAGAAGGCGCCCTCCAGACGCGTCCAGCGGTCGCGCGGGTGGTACCCCTGCGCCTCCACCCCGCACGCGGCGTGCCCTTGGTCGTTATCCAGCACTTCGCCGTCCAGACCGAACAGGCGCAGGGCGTCATGAGCCGAGGCACCCACATAAGGCTTGGTCCCGTCCGGACGCACGACCTGATACGGCTGCTTGCCCGCCCGGCCCTGGTAATAGTCCGTGGCCAGCCAGCCGTTGAAGCCGCACCCATCGGAAATCATCAGGATCACGTTGCGCGGCTTGGGCGCATCGGCGGCGAAAGCCGGAACGGGTGCCGACGCCAGCGCGGCGGGACCGGTCGTTTTGGCGAGCAGCAGCCCTGTTCCCAGGACGGGCATCGTCTTCACGAACTGGCGTCTGGTCTGCATGGCATTCACCCTGTCTTGGTTGGGCAATTAACAACTGACTTGGTCGCGCGCGTTGGCGTCATCAGAGATATGGCAATGGAATACATTCACCGCGCGATGGACTGGCGCGGCCTCGTAGGGATTGGCCTTCGCTGCCTGCCGCCGGCGGCCTTGGTGCCGGGCATGATCTCGAAGCGCGGGTCGAAGTCAATCATGGTCGGGGCGGGTTTGGGCGCGCCGGGACTGGCTGCGGTTTTAGCGGCGTGATGCTGCTGGTTGGAAAATCTGGCCAAAGCCAGCAAGCTGTTCGCTGACGGGCGCACCTTGGTTTCTGCAGAAACCGCCAGAACGGAGCGCAGACATTATTGTCTTCCGTCCATAGCCATGCCGCCACCAAGGGCAGACAGGAATGTCTGCGCTCCTGCGATCAGGTGGGATGCGCCGTGAGCCGACACGAGGCCCGATCAGCCCTTTACAGCACCACGCCGCAGCGATAAACAAGGTTCCCTATGCATTCCAAGGCAAAGAAACGACGGATGGGCATGAAGCGATGGATGTGGTCATGGCTTGGGGCGGTGCTGGCCGCCAGCCCTGGCTTGGAGGCGTCGGCCGTTGAGACGCGCATGGATGTTCGCGTACTGAGCAAAGGCGCGAAGTTCATCGGCACCGGGGTGGCCGGGGCCGAAATCACCATCCGCGACGCCGAAACGCATGAAGTGCTCGCGCGAGGCAAGACCGTCGGCGATTCCGGCAACGATCGGCGAATCATGGTGGAACCCTGGCCGCGACACACCCCGCTCCGCACCGAAAGCTCCGCCGTCTTCCGGGCCACGCTCGATCTCGAGGAACCGCGGCAAGTCGTGGTGACCGCCCGCGGTCCTTTGAGCCAGCCGCAATCCACCGCGACCGCGACAGTCACGCAGTGGGTTGTTCCCGGCAAGCACGTCACCGGAGGCGACGGGCTGGTGCTGGAACTGCCGGGTTTCTCGGTGGACATCCTGCATCCGCCGGCCCGTCAGCGCGTGCCGGCGGGACAGCAGGAGATCAAGCTGCGCGCCAATGTCATGATGATGTGCGGCTGCCCGATCGAGCCGGACGGGCTCTGGGATGCGAACGGCTTTGAAGTCGTTGCGCTCATCCGCCAACGCGATCGTCGTGTCGCGGAGGTTTCCTTGTCCTACGCCGGCGAGATCGGGCAATTCGCCGGCTCATTCCCCATCCCCGGCCCCGGGCCTTACGACATCAGCGTGTACGCGTTCGATCCCCGCAACGGCAACACGGGCATTGACCGGACGACGGTCGTCGTCGCGGAGCCGGACGCCCCCGTGGACGAGGATTGACAAGCGGCGCCTGAATGCGTCCTTCGCTCCAGTCGAGGTTTCGAACTACCAGACGGTGAGGTTGGCCGTAAACGAGGTCCTTATTTCTGGGTTTGTGTTACTGGGGTTCTGTCAGGTGACAGACAATCATCGTTGATGTTGGCGGTCTTCCGGTTCCATACGCTATTCCGCGACCGGCTGGCGCGGCACCGCCTCGTAGGGATTGGCCTTCGCGACCGGCACGCCGGCGGCCTTGGTGCCAGGCATGATCTCGAAGCGCGGGTCGAAGTCCACCATGGTGGCCGCGAGTTTCGCCAGCAGGCTGGGATCGCCCTGGATCTTCGCCGTTCCATCCTTGATCTGCGCCTCGAGTGTTTTGGCGCCCGTCATCGTCTGCTCGAGATCGGCGCGGTTGATCGTGAGCGTCAGGTCGGCGGCGTCGGACTGGTAGCCCGCGAGGTTGTTGAGCGTCGCGTTCGACAACTCGATGAGGAACGTCTCGCCGGTGTCGGGCGTGACGAGGTTCATGGTGAAGTTCAGGCCTTCGGCCTTGCGGCTGTCCATCTTGATGCCAAGGAAGTTCAGGAACAGCTCGGTCGACATCGCGCGGATGATGTCGGAGCTCGCGCTCACGATGGCGCCCTGCGGGATCCCTGAGCGCAACTCGTAGGCCGCGGCGAGGTAGGAATTGCGGTGCCCGCCGTTCTCGGCCTGGTAGCCCAGTTGCTCGAAGATATCGGCCAGCAGGTCCTTGGCCTCGCCGTTCTCCGGCTCGGCGAGGACGAGCTTGTTTACGATCTCCATCGCCAGCAGGTAGTTGCCGGCCTTGAACAGCTCCTGCCCGCGCGCGAGGATCCTCTTGGCCCCGCCCATCATCTCGACGTAGAGCGGCGCCGAAGCCTCCGGCGAGAGCGGTACCAGATTGGCCGGATTGCAGTCCCAGAAGCCGAGGAACCGCTGCACGACGGCGCGGGCGTTGTGCTTGACATGGCCATGGTAGCCGCGGACGAACCAGGTGGCCTCCAGCGATTTCGGGAGCTGGTAGACGTTGTGGATCTGGTTGATGGTCACGCCCTGGTTGGCGTGGTGCAGCACCTGGTTGTTGAGGTTCGCATAGATGTCGCGGTGCGCCCGGATCACCGCGGCCACCCGCTCCCTGCCAAAGCGCGGCCAGTTGTGCCCCGCGCACATCACCTCGGTCCCGGGGCCGAAGCGCTGTAGCGTCTCGTTCAGTGACTTCGACCAGGCCAGCGCGTCGCGCACGGGCGCCCCGCGCAGCGTGTAGAGGTTGTGCAGCGTCGCGAAGATCATGTCGGCGACGAACAGCACCTTCAGGTCGGGGAAGAAGACGTTCATGGTGCGAGGCGCCTCGGTGCCCGGCGCGCTCTGGAACACGATGCGGACGCCGTCGACCTCCGCCTCCTCGAACTTGCCCGAGATCAGGCGGGTGGGGGCGATGAGGCCGGTCGCCCCGGCGGGAACCGCGGCCGCGGGGCCGATCCCCACGGTGCCGTGCGGCGCGACCGGCAGGAGGATGCCGTATTGGTAGAACAGCCGCCGGTTCATCGCGTTGCCGGCGAAAACGTTTTCGGAGACGGCGAACTCCATGAAACCTTCGGGAGCGATGATGGGCACCCGACCGGAGGCGATGCCGTCCGGATCGAGAGGAAGGCCACGCACGCCACCCCAATGGTCGATATGGGTATGGGTATAGACCACCGCCGAGACGGGCAGACCCTCGCCCACGTGCGCCTGCAGGAGCTTCCACGAGGCGCGTGCGGACTCGGTCGTCGTGATCGGATCGACGACGATCCAGCCGGTCCGGCCGCGCACGAAGGTGAGGTTGGCAAGGTCGAGGCCCCGGGTCTGGTAGACCCCGGGCGCGACCTGGTAGAGGCCGTAGTTATTGTTCAGCCGCCCGATGCGGTGGAGCGAGGGGTGGATGCTGTCGAACGGTTCCTTCTGGTCCAGGAACTTGAACCTGGCCATGTCCAGGGCGACGTTGCCCGCATCGGCCATGATCTGCAGGTCCGGCATTGGGGCGATGAAGCCGCGCGCCCATTCCGCGAGGTCGCTTTCGTCCGAGAAGGGCAGCGCGGCGCGGGCCTCTTTCAGCACCCGCACGGTGTGGACCGAGGGCGCCTTGCCCTTGGGATGGAAGTGCCCCTGGAGGGGAGCGGCGCTCTGCGCCAGGGCCGTGCTGCCTTCGGTCAACATCTGGCCCGCCACGGCAAAGGCGGCCCCGGTGGTGGGAATGGTTTGCAGGAATTCCCGTCTGGTTTTCATGCTCATGGTGGGGTTCTCCTTACTTGATGATTCTCTCCTTCATGGGATGGAGCTCATTCGTCTTGTCTTGTCCTTGTAGTTGCGGGCTCGGCTACCTCACTTGGTCGCGAAGGGAGACCGCAGGCGGAAACCAGTTGCCCTGCTTGACGATTTCCTTCGGGATGTAGGTTCGCCAGGTGAGCGAGAAAGCCCTCCCATCTGCCGTCGGCAGCCAGTTCGACTCGGGAACACCGGGGACGGACTTTGGCCCGAGAACGAGTGTCAGTGATCCGTCGTGGTTCTTCTTGACGTTCGAGTAGGTGCTCAACACGAAGCGGTCGAGCGGGTTGGGGACCGGGAAAAAGTCAGGCACGCCCACCAGATGGACCGACCAGAAGGCATTCACGACGTCCTGCGGCAGGGCTTCCTTGGGGAAGTGCAGCTCGTAGGTGTGGCTGCCGTCCAGCGGTCGGCCGGCCGCATCGCGCGTCGTAACGAAGTAGATGACCTCGTGAGTGTTGTTCGCCCAGATGCCGATCAGATTCGCCGTGCTGCGAATCCAGAACTCCTCGCCGTAGTTGCCGATGACCATGGTGCCGAACCAGTTGTTGCGGACGAGGCCCGCCTCCTGCTTGGCAAATCGGTTGAACCGCGGGATGACCTGGTCGCGGAGGGTCTTGTCGATCGCCGCGCGCCGGGTCGGGTCCTTCACGGCGAGCGCCACTGCCCGGACCTGCGCCTGCAACTGGGCGGCAATCGGCGACACGTCAGGGGCGCTTTTCAGCAGGTCCTCGGTCGCGTCGAAGAGTTCCACGCCGATCAGTTGCGCGTTGTCGAACATGGGGATTTTCACGCCAGGCGGGAACTGCGGCTTGCCCAGCGGCGTGACCCTGATCTGGCGTTGCAGCGCCACCGCGCCGTCGCGGTCGTTCTGGAGCTCGACGCGCGCGAGCATCTTCGCCTTCTGCGAGCGCAACTCGATGCGGACCGCGTCCTCCGGGATGGCCGCGCGGGAGCCCGGCGCGACAAAGGCGAACTTGCCATAGGGCTGAAGCGGGTAGTTGCGTTCGTGGATGTTGCTCAGCGTCTCGCCCCACTCGTCCAGGATCTGGGCCGTGTAATAGCGACCCACGATCTTCGGGATCTCAAGCAGGACGGGCGTTTCATCGTCGACCGCGATCCAGGCCTCCGTGTTGGCGACCGACAGGTTCGGATTCACGAAGTCAGCCGAGCCGAGACGGTTGTGGAAGGCGACGTTGTATCCCCCCTGCGCCGCGACGTCGAGATGCTCCTGGCGAACGACCAAGGCTCGACCGATGAGGTACACGTAGGCATCGGCGATGATCTCTTCGTCAGGCGCCGGGGACGCTGCGCGGGCATGGATGGGCACGACAGGCGAGACCAGAAGGCACAGGCCGATGCAGAACAGGGCGGTGAGAGGCTTGCTTTGGTGTTTCATTAAATCTGTATGTGAGCTGAATAATGACCCATCGAAAACCAGGGGGTCTACGTAGTTTCGGCTGGATCCCCCTGCGGCGGGTGACACCGGAAGAATTCAACGCTGGCCCGCATTCGGTCACTCCGCCCCTTGCCCTCGGTGGCAGGGTGTTCGCACGCCGATCGGGAACGTCCTTCGAAGCGTCTCGGAGGGATGTTCCCCGAACAGCGTGTGATACCTGCCGGCGAACCGCCCGAGATCCCAGAATCCCAGTCCGAAGGCAACCTGGGTGACGGTCGTCCGGTCTTGACCGCTCGCGCGAAGAAGTCGCCGCGCTTCATGCAAGCGCTGGAGGCGAAGGTATTCGTGGGGCGAGAGTCCGTAGCTTCTTAAGAACGCGGTTCGGAATGTTCGTTCAGGCACGCCGGCTTGTTGGGCCAGTTCCGCTATGGAAAGCGATTGATCGGGACAGCTCATCGCCCGTTCCAGCGTGGACTTTGTGAGGTTTCGCCAACGATCGAAGTGGCGACCGTCGACGTGCCGGCGGCTGGCGAAGAGATCCCGAGCTGCCGACAGCAATTCATCCCGACAGGAGTCCACGGCAGCGGGACAATCCAACAGTTGAGGTTGGGATTCGGTCATCGCCAGGACACGGTGAACCAGCGAGGCGAATCGTCGCGTCACCTGCCGTGGCGGCTTCCGCACTTGTGCACGGGCGCGGGAGGCGAACTCCAACTCCGGCGTCGAGGGAAACAACAGGCAAGCTGGAATATGGACGGAGCGCCATTCGTGACTCGGTTTGCAGGCCAGGCAGAACTCGTTGCCGGGCGGGACCGCAAACACCTCATCCTCGTTGAGGACCTGTCCATTGGCGCAACCCGGGTGCGATTGGAAGTAGAATGACCAAGCGTCGCTGCCATTCGCCCCTTCAGCGATGCTGCCGCCGCCTTCAAAGCCATGCTGAACGACAAGGGAGCCCACGGTCGCATATTGCAGCGTCCATTTTGACACCTCCCTCGAGGAGATCCGCATGCTGACGGACACGTCCCGCACTGCCTCGGCGTATCCATCGAATTCCGTGAAGGCGAGGCGAGTCATGGTGCTGCTTAAACGCGCAAAGGGACAGGCATTTTCATCCGCGCATCCGGACTGGCGGCACGTATTGTCAGGGGCCTTGGCGGGTTTCTGAGTTTCACGGGTCGCTCTCTCCAAGGGCTTCGACGTTTCGTCACCGGCGGCGGCGCCCAATGGCCGGTCAGTCCGCAACGACGACCTTCGGCGGACTCCAGGTGCCCTTGCCCGGCGGCAGAATCGACGGCGGCTCGGTCTTCGGCCAGTAGAGGCGCATGGCCATGTAGATCGGTCCGTCCGGAGCCGGCAGCCAGTTGGACTCCTTGTCCTTGCCCGGAGAGTCCTTCTGGATGTAGATCGTCAGCGAGCCGTCGGCGCCGAGCTTCATGGCACCGAGCATGGGCGAGTTGATCAGGTAGCGGTCGAGCGGATTGGCGACGAGGAACTGCGTCGTGCCGTCGTACATGGTCAGGGACCAGAAGGCGTTCACAGGAGGCAGCTCGCCCTTCGGGAACGTGATCGTGTACTTGTGCTTCGCGCCGTCGAGCAGGGTGCCGTCCGGCGCGTTGCGCGTGAACGGGTACATGGCCTCTTCAGCGTCCAGCGCGTAGATTCCTGCCCGCGCCCCGGCAGCGCGCAGGAGCCAGTCACCGTTGAAGAAGGCCCGGTTGCCGAAGGCCGAGGACACTCTCCAGCCATTGATATCGGCGCCGAGCGCCCTGACCCGTGCATCAACCTTGTCGCTGCCGGCCTTCATGCCCTCGGCGAGCGCCGCCCGCACCTCGGGCGACAACGCACTCGGATCGAATTTGCCGTCGGTGCCCACGCCAATGCGCGCGAGCTTCGCGCGGATCGCCGCTTCCTCCGGCGACGGCGGCGCGAAGTCCATGACGAGATCGAGGTACTCGAAGAACCGGGTGCGCGTCAGCTCCGGATTGATCGCCGGCCAGTCGATCTTCGGGGCCGCGGCCGGGGCCGGTTTGCCGGTGAACGCCGACAGTGTCCGGGCCTGGTACCCGGCCTGCACCTTCTCGACGTTCGGCATGTCCGCCGGGCTGAACAACTGGGTCCGGAACAGGATCAGCGAGAACTCCGTCGTGGACCGAAGCACCTTCTTGATTCCGGCGGGTGCCGTGCCCTGCCACTTCGGGCCGACGATCATGAAATTGCCAGCTCCGTTGCCGGTCGTGCGCGTGCCGATGATCGCGTAGTTGAACGTGTTGTTGTCGACCATCATCACCGAGTAATAGCGCTTGGGATCGATCTGCGGCACCGTGATCACGAGCGGCTCCGCCCGCAGGTCCGCCCACACGATGGAGTACGGCGTGTCGCTGTTGGGGGTGACCACCGTCGTGTCCGCCGAGGTGAACACGCGCGCTTCGTTGCGCAGCGTGTTGAACGGCGCTTTCCACGCAGGGGAGTCGCGGTTGATGATGAAGTCGTACATCACCGCGTAATCCATGACCATGGGCAGGCCGTAGATGAATCCCTCCTCGGCGATGGTGCGGGCCTCGGCGGGGCTGGGGGGTGGGGCGGCCGCGGATGCCGACGGGCCGGCGCCGCACAGCAGTGCCGACATCGCCAGGAGCGTTGCGCGCAGGCCGCCAGCACGCAGATGAGCGGAGCACCGCATGGGCTTTGGATTCCTCAGGTATTGCTTGGTTTTCATGGAGCCGTGTGTCCTCGGGACGGTTGTCACTGATAGTAGTCGATCTCCGTGCGAATGCATACGACGGTCTCGTCGGTGAGATAGCGGCTGGCTTCGAACTCGTTGACCCCGGAGCGGTTCATCAAAAGAGTGCGTTCCAGAGCGCCGGCCAAAGGCATCCAGGCGGCAACCGGACAGCCCGACGCGGTTCCACGATGGTGGTCTTGGTTCATGCGATTGCAGTTGTACATAGATCGACCCTGGGCCCCATCGTAGACGAGAGGACTACGTAGGTTCGGCTGGATGCCCCTGCGGCGGCGGATGGCACCCGGAAGAAATGAACGGTGGCCCTCACTCGGTCCCTCGGCCCCTTGCCCGCGATGGCTTGCTGTTCGCACGCCGCTTCACAACGTCCTTCCGAAGCGTCTCGGAAGGATGTTCCCCGAACAGCGGTCGCCAGGACACGGGGAACCAGCGACCTGAACCGTCGCGTCACGTGCGGCGGCGGCTTCAGCCCTTGCGCACGGGCGCGAGATGCGAAGGCGAGGCGGATCATTGTGATTCTTAACGAGCAAACACGTTTGCGGCGGCCCGACATCAACGCTTCGTGACCGGCGGCGGCGCCCAGTCGCCGGTTAGAATGGCGGCCTGCGGCGAGTAATGCCGGGTGACGAGGTAGAAGCGCCCCTGGGGCGCCGGGAGCCAGTTTGCCCGCTCGGCCGGATCGGTCGGCTCTGGGTGCTGGAGGAAGATCTCGAGCGACCCATCCTTGCCGACCACGGTGCCCGGGGTGCGGTCGCTGATCGTATAGCGGTCGATGGCATTCGGCACGAACATCCGCGTCTCGGCCGAGTACATCGTGACCGACCAGAAGGCGTTGACCGGCGGCGGAGGGTCGAACCGGAGGATATAGCGGTTGCGCCCTTCGAGCGGCGCGCCGCTGCCGTCGAAGAAGGTGAGGTCGTAGGTGTTCACCTCGCGCGGGTTCCAGAGCAGACCAAGCATCGCGCCTGACGCCGCGATCATGGGATCCCCGCTCATGCGTTTGTCGAGGCGGACGATCTGCCAGTGGTTGAGGGTCGGCATGACGCGCGGCATGCGCTCCGTGATAATCCGGTGTGCGTCCGCGGTCGCCCGTTCGAGGCCGCGTCGCGCCTGGGGTGAGAGCTGGTCCCAGTCGAACCGGGTTGCCGGATCCATCCCGATCTCGCGCAGCCAGCCCGCCATCGCCGCGTCCATCGGGTGGCCGAGGCGCGGCGAGAGCCGAAGCACCTGGTTGAGAGTCGTGAAGTAGGCCTTCGCATCGGTCAGTTCGTTACGGGTGAAGCGCGGGAAATCGGCCGGATCGGGCTTGGGCCGGGTGACGGTGGCCGCGCCCCACTGGCTCAAGGGGACGAGCCGGACCTGCTTCTGGTACTCCCTCGCCCGTGGCACGTCCGCTGCGCCGTCCACCGCGAAGCGGGGAAGCAACCAGATGATCGGGGTGCCCATGTCGACCCGCTGCACGCCCTCGGGCAGCAGGCCCTGCCAGCCCGGAGGGCACAAGGCGAAGGCGCCGCCGCGGGCGCCGACCGTGTCCCACGACAGGTTCGCATCGAAGTCGTGCCACATGTCGGCGATGGGCATCCAGTATTGCTGGTCGCCCATCGGCGGGATCACAAGGATGATCGGCTCCGCGCGCAAGTCGAGGAACGCCCGCAGGTAGATCACGTCCTGGTTGGCGGTCACGACCCAGTCGTCGGCGCTCGTGACCAGTCGATCGAAGACGAAGAACTCGTTCAGCGTCCGGTCATGGCCGCGCCCGGGGTCGAACGACGTTTCCCAGAGCGTCCGGTAGAGGTCCATCATCGGAAAGCCGCTGATGTAGGTCTGAACGCCGATCGCGTAGGCGAGGTTCTCATCTTGGGCCGGTTCCGTTGCTTCTGCCCGCGCCGGCAAACTGACGAAAGACGAAGCCAGCAGGCCAAGCACCAGGGTGTGGGATTGCAGCGTGCGTCCAATGCCATTCATGATCATATCTTCCTGTGAGCTTCCCGCCCCTGCCATTCGGGTGCAAGTACCCTTTCAGCCGTGGGGTTCCTGCAAACCGGGCCGGTATTGCTGACCAGCATGTCTCTGGTGGTGCGTTTTGAGGGACGCATGAGATGCATCCCCTATGGAACCGGAGCACGCCGGCGTCCATGCCGGCGCCCATCCGCAGGTGAGCTTCGAGGTTGACTACGCGGTACCCCCGGCCCGGCCGGCAGGCTCCTTGATCCTGAAGAAAATGGCATAGAGCACGGGTGTCACGATCAGGGACAGGACCGCGGCAAACGACAGCCCAAACATAATGCACACCGCCATCGACCCGAAGAACGCGTCCGTCACCAGCGGAATCATCCCGAGGACGGTGGTCAGGACCACCATGCAGACCGGGCGCATCTTGCTGGTACCTCCGTCCAGGAGTGCCTGATACGGCGGCGTGCCTTTGTCGATCAAGGTCAGGATCTTGCTCAGAACGACGATCTGGTTCTTGATCAACTCACCGCCCAGCGCCAGCACCCCGAGCAGGGCCATGAAGCCAAAAGGCATGCGCGTGAGCAGGAGACCCGCCGTCACGGCAATGATGAACAACGGGATGATCAGCCAGATCAGGAGCGTGGTCCGGATCGAATTGAACAGGCACACGACGATGAACACCATGATCGCCAGCACATAGGGGAGAGGCTCGGCCAGGGCGGCCCGAGCACGGGCGGAATCCCCAAACTCGCCGCCCCATTCGAGCGCATAGCCCGGGGGCACTTCGATCTGCTCGATCCTGCTTTTCACCCGTTGGAGCAGTTGGCTGGGCAGGCCGGAGCTCGGGTCAGCATGAACGGTGAGGGTCGGGAAACGATTGCGCCGGGCGATGAGCGCGTCTTCCCATACGACTTCGGTGCCGGAGACCACCTGGTTCATGGGGATCATCCGTCCGGCGACCGGGCTCCAGATTTGCAGACTACTGATCGCGCCCACGTCTTCGCGCTCGGAGCGGGGCGGCCGCACCAGGATTGGCAGCAAGCGCGTTTCCTGCGGGAAAATGCCGCCGCGGGCGTCGCCGGGCTCGCGGTAGAAGCCGACCGCGCGCCCTTCGAAGCTGCTTTCCAGGGCCCGGGCCACCTCGACGCGGGTGATGCCATTCCGGCGAGCTTGAAGTTCGAGCAACTGGGGGCGGATCACCTGCACCCGGTCCTGCCAGTCGCTCCGAACGAACAACGCGCCGCCGTCGTCCTGCAGGACCTTCATGGCCTGAGCCCCAAGCTGGCGCAGCACCGCGGAATCGGGACCGCTAAAGCGCACCTGGATGCGTCCGCCTCCGCCCGGGCCGAGCAGGAACTTCTTGGCGATGGCGTTGGCGTTCGGATAGTGCTCACCCAGCCGAGCTTGAATGATGGTCATCAACCCCGCGATCTTGGCGGCGTCATCCACATCGACCAGAAACTGCACGTAGGCGCGGTTCTCATTTTCCGGGGAATAGACGAGCAGGAAGCGCAGGCCGCCGCCGCCGATGAACGAGGTGACATGGGTGACCCCGGATTGGGTCTGGATGAAGCGCTGGACCTCGCCGGCGAACGCCTCGGTTTCACGGATGTGGGTCCCGGCGGGCAGGAAGGCATCCACCATGAACTGCGGCCGGGTCGCCGGTGGGAAGAAGCTCTGGTCGACCTTCCGGAATCCATAGATCGAAGCCGCGAAGGCCACCAGGCACAGGATCACCACGGACCAGCGGAAGCGGAGCGCGAGGACGAGCAGCTTCCGGTAAACCCGAAACGGCAGGGCGTTGTAGGGATCGCTGTTTTCAGTCTTCCCGCCGCCGGCGCTGGGCTTGAACATGAGGTAGCTCAGGAGTGGAGTGGCGGTGACCGAGGAGATCCAACTCAGGGTCAGGGCGATGAAGATGACCCAGAAGAGCGAGTTGGTGTATTCGCCAGTGGAGTCCTGCGAGAGGCCGATCGCGGCGAAGGCGATCACGCCGATGGCGGTCGCTCCAAACAGCGGCCACTGGTTCTCCGCGACCACTTCGCGGACGACTTGGAGCTTGTTCCGGCCCGATTCGATCCCGACCTTGATGCCCTCGATGACAATGATGGCGTTGTCCGTGAGCATGCACAGCGCGATGATCAGCGCACCGAGCGAGATGCGCTCCATCAGCAGGTCGCCCTTCATATACATGACGAGGAAGGTCGCCATGATCGTGAGGAACAGCACCATTCCGATGATGAACCCGGTCTTGCGGCCCATGGCGAAGATCAACACGACGAAGACGATGGTGACGGCCTTGCCCAGGTTGAACATGAACTCGCGGGTGGCCTGCACGACCGCCTCGGGCTGGAAGTTGATTTCCCCGATCTCGATGCCGACCGGCTGGTTGCTTTTCAACGCCTCGAGTTTTGCCCGAAGCGCCTTCCCCATCGTCACGACGTTGCCTCCGGGCACGGTGGAGATGCCCAGGCCGATGGCCAGCTTGCCGTCGTAGCGGAGCAGGCGCCGCGGCGGATCCTGATCGCCCCGTGCCACCGCGGCGATGTCCCGGAGGCGCAGTTGGCGTCCCGTCTGGTCCGATCCGATCACCAGCTCGAGCATTTCATCCACCGACGCGAAGGCACCGCTCGGGTCCAGCGGGATGTGCTGGTCGCCGACGCGGATGCGCCCGCCGTCCGCGGCGATGTTCCGATCCTGCAGCTGGCTGTAGATTTGATCCTCGTTGAGGCGCAACTGCGCCAGCCGTTGCCGGGAGATTTCGAGGAAGACGACTTCCCGTTGTTCGCCAAAGAGGGCGACGCTTTTGACGCCGGCAACCTGCAGGAGTTCGCGGCGCAGGAACTCGACGTAACGACGCAGCTCCGGGAAGGAAAAGCCCTCGCCGGTCACGGCCAGGAAAATGCCATACACGTCGCCGAAATCGTCGATGACCATCGACTGCCCACGCACCGCGGGAGGCAGTTGGACCTGGACATCCGCGACCTTGCGCCGCAATTCGTCCCAGACCTGCGGCATGGTAGCCTTGTCGTATTGACTCTTGATGTGGACGGAGACGACTGACCGGCCGCGGGAGGACTCGGACTCGACGCGATCGGTCTGCGCCAGCCGCTGGCAGGCGATCTCGATGGGGTTGCTGACCTCCTGGGCCACCTCTTCCGGACTGGCCCCCGGATAGGGAGTGATGATGAGCGCCTGCTTGATGGTGAACTCGGGGTCTTCGAGCCGCCCGATGTTCAGGTAAGCGATGATTCCGCCCACAATGGCCAGCGCCATCGCCACCAGAACCATCCGATCATTCTTGACCGAGAATTCGCCGGGATTCATGGCTGGCTACCCCCGAGGGCATTGCCCAGGTCGCGAACCTTCATGCCTTCGCGCAAGAAGCTACCGCCTGCCACCGCGATGCGATCGCCCGGCTGCAAACCGTCCAAGATTTCGATCTGGCTGCCCGTCGCCTCGCCGGTTTTGACCGGGCGCCGTGTGACGGTCTGGCCCGCTCCTAGCACCCAGGCCACCTGCTCACCGGAACTGTCTTTCAACACCGCGGAAATCGGGACCAGAACCCGGTTGCCCAGGATGCCGGCGCGGCGGTAGGTGACGGTGACGGTGGCGGTCATGCCCGGAAGCGCCGTGATTCCAGGAGCCGCCTTCATGGCGACACGGACATTGAAGGTCTGCGTCGTGGGATCCGCCACCTGGGCGACCTCCCGCACCCGGACCGGGATTCGCAACCCGGGCGCTCCGCTCAACTCCGCGAACATCTCCGCGATGTCCGCCGTCCGGATGTCGGCGATCATCACCGACTCGGGAACGTCCACCGCGATGTCGATCTCGTTGGCGTCCTGGAACCGGACCACCGGTTCGTTGGCCCGGACATTCTGGTTCACATCGACGAACCGACGGGCAATGACACCGTCGTAGGGGGCGCGCAGCGTCGTATCCTGCAACTGGATGTTCGCCTCGACGACGCGGCCCTCGATCGCGCGGACCTCGGCCTTGCGAGCTTCGATGTCCTCCTCGCGGCCGATCGTTCCCATTTCAACCATCTGGCGGGCGGCCTGGTACTCCTCCTGGGCAACGCGGTAGGCCGTTTCGCCACGATCGAACTCCACGCGCGAAATCGCCCGGGTTGCCAGCATGCGCGCATTGCGCTCGGACTCGACGCGGGCATTCGCGAGCCGCGCCTCAGCCGCCCGCACCTGGGTTTCCCGCCTCAATCTCTCCTCCGGACGTTCTCCCGCCTGCAGCGACCGCAGCGCCGCCCGGGCCTGGTCCAACTGGCCCTGCAGGGTTTGCAGCCGGGCCTTGAATTCATCGTCCCGCAGTTGGGCGATCACTTCGCCCTTGGCCACATTCTGTCCCTCCGTGACGGCGAATTGGATCAGCGCCCCCGACACCGAGAACGTCAGATCGGCGGTTCTCGCGGCTTCGACCCGGCCCGAGAAAGAGCGCGTCCGGGCCTCTTCCCCCGCTGTCACGACCATCGTCTTGATCGGACGAACGACCTCGGGGCGAACCTGTTCCGGCGGTGAACACCCGCCGGCAAGAAGTGGGATCGACAGGAGGAAGGAAGCGCTTCGAGCAAGCCCCCTCCGATCGTGACTGCTGGGTTTTGTGACGGTGTTCATTCTAAAACAACTGGCGCGCCCGGCTGCCTGGCCGTTCGAGGAGAACGGCGACTCGAACATCTGGTGTGAAGGTCATGCACCCGCGCCCGCAGCCCGGCCCAGGCTGGTTGGAATACTCGGACGCCAGGGTGGCCCCTCCAACGAACACGCCCCGCGGATGAGCAGTCGCAGCCAACCGCCAGCCGAGGGCTTGGACAACCAGCGTAGCCGGAGCTTGATGGGGTGCCGCTCAGGGGGTGTCCGTCGTTTTGGGCTTCTTCGGGTTTGCCTCCGAATGGGCGTGGCGATCAGGGAAGGAACTGGACGCGGCCGGTGTCGAGATCGTAGAAGCAGCCGACGATCTGGATTTTGCCGGCGCTCTCCAAGTCGCGGAGGATGGGGCTGAGTTCGCGGATGCGCGCCACCGTCAACTGGACATTCGCCCTGCTGACGGCTTCGACGAATTCGCGGTTCCGGGAAGTGCGTTCGCCCGGCACATCGCGCACGGCCTCGACGGCGGGTTGAATCTTGTCGAGCAGGCCGGTGAGGTTGCCCAGCTGGACATGGTCGCAGGCGCCTTTCACCGCGCCGCAACTCGTGTGGCCCATGACGAGCACCAGTTTCGCTCCAGCCGCCGCGCACGCAAACTCCATGCTCCCGACGAGATCGTGGTCGGCGATGTTGCCGGCGATGCGTGCGTTAAAGAGGTCTCCGAGGCCCTGGTCGAATACAAATTCCGCCGGCGCCCGTGAGTCGATGCAGCTCAGGATGACGGCGTGCGGAAACTGGCCGGCGGCGGTGACCTGCTGGTCGTGACGCATGTCGCGCGGTTTGGTTTGGCCGGTCGCGAACCGTTCGTTGCCTTGCTGGATTGATTCCAGGACCTTCGCTGGCGTCAGCGCCGCCTGCTCGGCCTTCCGCGCGGCGAGATCGCGGTGTTCCGGGGTGGAGGTGGGTGCGGTGGCCGAACAACCGACGAATGCGAGTGCCAGCAAGAGGGTCGCCCCGGCGCGCGGGAGCAGGTTGTTAGGTTCCATATTCTGCGCTTATCGTACCGGTCCGTTGAACCGGGAGCAACGAGATACTTCCGCAAATTCTGGGCTCCGGGGCCGCCAAGGCAATGAGATGGAGAGGGTTGGCTTGGAGGACCGAGCCAGTGCGATCCGGCGTGCTAACCTGGCGGGGCGCAATTCAGGCGCGACGTTCCTCATCGCTGACCAGCGACGACTTCCTCCAACCGTGCAAGAATCAGTTGCTGTGAGCCGGAGCTTGAGAGGAGAATCCCACCCCATGATACCGGACGCCATCCTCCAATACCTCGCCAGCAACGAAGACCGTTTCATCGAAGAGCTGTTCGATTACGCCCGCATCCCGAGCATCAGCGCCCAATCGGACCATGAAGAGGACATGCGGCGCTGCGCGGGGTGGCTCGTCGAACGCTGTGTCCAGGCGGGCCTGCAGGCCGACGTCCGCAAGACCTCCGGCCATCCCGTGGTCACCGCGAAGACGCCCAACCCCGACCCGAAGAAGCCGACCTTCATGGTGTACGGACACTATGATGTTCAGCCGCCGGATCCGCTGGAACTGTGGACCTCGCCGCCGTTCGAGCCGCGCCGGGTTGGCCGCAACGTTTACGCCCGCGGTATCAGCGACAACAAGGGCCAGCACCTGGCCCACATCAACGCCATCGAGGCCTGGCTGAAGACCGGTCACGAACTGCCCTGCAATGTGAGTTTCCTGATCGAGGGCGAGGAGGAAGTCGGGTCCAAGGCGCTGTACGAGTTCCTGCCCCGGCACGCCAAGGAGCTCGCGTGCCGCGCCCTGGTGGTGTCGGACACCGAGATCCCCAGCCTGAAGCACCCGGCCCTCTGCTACTCGCTGCGGGGCATGGCACCGCTGGAAATCCGTCTGGACGGGCCGGATCGCGACCTGCACTCGGGCCTCTACGGTGGCGCGGTGGACAATCCCGCGATGGTGCTGTGCCAGTTGCTCGGGCAACTCCGGGACAAGCGGGGGCGTTTCACCATTCCCGGCTACTATGACGACGTCGTGAAACTCTCGGCCTACGAGCGGAAGCAGATGGCCAAGGTGCCGTTCCACGAGGCGAAGTTCCGCAAGTCCGTGGGGGTGGCGGCGCTGTTCGGCGAGACGGGCTACACACCGGATGAACAGCGCGCCGCGCGGCCCACCTTTGAAATCAACGGGCTCACCAGCGGCTACCAGGGAGAGGGCGGCAAGACGATCATCCCTTCCTGGGCCAGCGCCAAGATCACCATGCGTCTCGTGCCGGACCAGGATCCCAAGAAGGTGATCGCGCTGGTCCGAAAGCACCTGAAGGCCATTTGTCCGCCCACGGTGAAGCTCACCATCACGGAAGGGCAGGGGGGCGGACCTTACCTGGTGGATCCGACCGGGCCACTGGCGCAGGCCTGCATGCGGGCGGCAGAAGCCGGTTTCGGGCATGATTGCGTGCTCGTCCGCGGCGGCGGCAGCATTCCGATCATCGCGGCGTTCAAGCAGCACCTGAAGGCCGATTCGCTGATGCTCGGCCTGGCGCTGCCCGACGACAATGCGCACTCGCCGGACGAGAAGTTCTCCCTCGACGCCTACATGGCCGGCATGCGCATGGGCGCGCACCTCTGGCCCGAACTGGCCGCTGTGGACTGAAGCGAAGCGCCGGGGCCCCTCCTTGTCGAGGGGGAGGCCCTGGCACCGCCTTCGGCTCAAGTGCTTGCCTTCAAGTCCGAACTCCACGCGCCCGCTCCCTTGACCAGCACGACCAGGCATCCGGCCAGAACCACCAGCGGCAACAACAACGGGATCTCCATCGGCCCCGGCCATTCCTCGATGACAAGTTTGCTGTACGCCGCGACAACCATCGCACCGGAACCGATCAGCGCGCCAAGGCGGGCGTAGAAACCGAATCCCACCGAAAGCCCCGATAAGACCATAAAAATGGGTGCCAGGTACAGATTCACCTCCGGGAAAGGGATGTCGGCGCGCCGCAGAATCTCGAGCAACGGCGACCTTCCGGTGAGATGGAAGGAACCGAACACCACGAGCGGCAGCGCCACGATCAGCCTGGGAGCCATGATCCATTTTGCCGGAGACGTCTTGCGGAGCATCGAGAGGTCCATGCCCGAGGATTGTATCCCGGATGGGGCCAGGCAACCCCCTTCTTGCCTCTCAAGCGCGGGCGTCCAGAAATCAGCCAAGAGTCGTTACACGGATTGTGACCCATCAACCCCATCATGAATGCCGAACTTGCCATCGTCCTGGCCCTGCTCGTTTCCGCGGTCGCGATGTTCGTGATCAACAAGCCGCGCATGGATGCCGTCGCGTTGATCATGCTCACGGCGCTCCCGTTCACGGGAGTTGTCAGCATGGGCGAAACGCTGGCGGGGTTCAGCGATTCGAACATCGTGCTCATTGCGGCTCTGTTCGTGATCGGCGAGGGGTTGGTGCGCACCGGGGTGGCCCAGCGTCTGGGCGACTGGCTCACCGTCAAAGCCGGCAGCAGCGAGACCCGGTTGCTCGTCCTGCTGATGCTGGCGGTCGGCATCCTCGGCTCGATCATGAGCTCGACCGGCGTGATCGCCATCTTCATTCCGGTGGCCCTGCGCATCGCCCAAAGCACCGGCACGGCGGCGAGCCGGCTCATGATGCCGATGAGCGTGGCCGCCCTGATCAGCGGCATGATGACGCTGGTGGGGACCGCGCCCAACCTGGTCGTCAACAGCGAGCTCGTGCGCGGCGGTGCGGACGGTTTTCACTTCTTCAGCTTCACACCCTTTGGCATCCCCATTCTCGCCTTGGGTGTCGTTTACATGCTCTTCGCACGCCGCTGGCTCGCTGCGGGGTCCGGGGGTGGCACCCCGGTCTCTTCCCGGCCCAGCCTGCGTGACTGGGTTCAACAGTACAAACTCGCCAACCGGGAACACCGGCTCCGCGTGACGAGCGGGTCGCCGCTGGTCGGCAGGGCCATCGGAGAACTGGATCTGCGCAATCGTTCCGGCGCCAGCATCGTGGCCATCGAGCGCAACCGCCGGTTCTCGCGCGAGGTGTTCAGTCCCACGTCGAACACCGAGCTGCGGGCCGACGACATTCTGCTGGTGGATATCTTCGTGCCGGACGTGCCCGTCGAGACGCTCCGGCAGAAATACGCCCTCGAGGCGCTGCCGCTCAGCGGCGACTACTTCGGCGACCGGACGCAGGAGATCGGCATGGCGGAAGTGATGCTGGGGGCAAATTCGGATCTGGTGGGCAAGACGGTGGTCGACAGCCGGTTCCGTACCCGGCACGGGTTGACGGTGATCGGGCTGCGCCGTGGCTCGGCCGCGGAGGAGGGGAGCCTGCTGAACAAAGAACTGAACGTGGGCGACACGCTGCTCGTGGTTGGTCCCTGGAAGGACATCCGGCCGCTGCAGACGGACACAGCCGATCTGGTGGTGCTGAACCTGCCGGCCGAAATGGATGAGGTGCTGCCCGCCGCTGGCAAGGCGCCGCAAGCCGTTGCCTGCCTGTTGCTCATGGTGGGACTGATGGTCAGCGGTGTCGTGCCGAACGTGCAGGCCGCCCTGATCGCCTGTCTGCTGATGGGCGCCTTGCGCTGCATCGATTTCGAGAGCGCCTACCGCTCGATTCACTGGAAGAGCCTGGTCCTCATCGTCGGCATGCTGCCGTTCTCCCTCGCCCTGCAACGTACCGGTGGGGTTGACCTCGCCGCGAATGCCCTCATGACGGTGACTGGTGGGGCGGGAACGCACGTGGTGCTCGGGAGTCTGTTTCTCATCACGGCCCTGCTGGGCCTCTTCATCTCCAACACCGCCACGGCGGTCCTCATGGCTCCGGTCGCGCTCGCGATCGCCCAGGACATGAACGCGTCGCCCTACCCGTTCGCCATGATCGTGGCACTGGCCGCCTCGACAGCGTTCATGACCCCGATCTCGTCTCCGGTGAATACGCTGGTAGTCGGTCCCGGCGGGTACAAGTTCGGCGACTTCGTCAAGATTGGCGTGCCGTTCAGCCTGGCGGTGATGGTCGTCTGCGTCATCCTGGTGCCCCTGCTGCTCCCGCTTTACCGCCCGTAGCCACCACTCGCTCAGGGCTTGTTGGCGCGCCGGAAGTACGAGCCCACGCGTCCAATCTGCAGTCGCCACGCCCCGAATTTCTCGGTCAGCCACCGGTAGAGCGAGGCGCCCACCAGCGTGCCCAGCGCAATCGAGGTGAGCACGAACAGCACCGTGACCAGGCCGTCGAGTCCGGCGGACCGGTCACTCAGCATGTGGGTGACGCTCAACAGCCCCAGGGCGCCGGGCACCAACAACCAGAAGCTCGGCAGGAACGTCACCGTCGCCGGCGGACCCCGGAATTGGAGCTGGATCAAATACCCCAGCGGCGTGGCGACCAGCGTTCCGAAGAAACCGCTCATCTCGCTGCCGAACAGGCCGGCCGTGATTCGCTGGGCCGCGAAGGCGAGCAACAGCACCAGGATCATCCACTGCAGCGAGTTTCGCGGCGCCGAAAAATGGAGGTAAACCCCGAGGCCGAACACCAGGACGCCCGCCCACGCGGCCCAGGGTACGTGCACATAGTGGGGGGCCGACTGGACGAGGTCCGCCGGGCTGTAGCCGATGAGCGCCGCTCCGGCGGCAAGTCCAAACGCCAGCAGCACGAGCTGGACGAAGCCGGCGATCAGGCGGCTCGCGCCACTCACCATGTCGCCATACGCGAGTTCCACCATCCCCAGGGCCAGCATGGCGCCAGGAAGAAAGGTGACGAGCGGCGGCACGAGCGCATGCACCGGATCCACCGGCAGCCCCCGCCGAATCGCCAGGAAGACGAGGGCCGACACGATCGTCGCGGCGACCACCGGCAAGGGCACCGCCAGCACCGCACGCTCCCGGTTGAAGATTTTGATCACGCCCACGATGTACCCGAGCAGCACCGCCGCCGCGAGGTTGGTGGCCGTGGGCATGAGTACCAGGGCCAGTCCGAGCGTGAGGATCGTGTGACCGGCAACGACACCCACCCGTCCGAACCGGGCCTTTTGCTGCAGGATTGTCGTGAGCCGCAACAGGCCCTCTGCGGGTTCCACCCTGGCCCCTTGCGCCGCATCCCCCAGCGCGTAGATGTCAGCCATCTGATCCAGACGCAATGATTGCGGCTCGCACTCGGCCAGGGTCACGCGCTCGCCCGTGTCATCGTGCAGGGAGATGAAGACGGCGGTGGGAAACGCCACCACCCGGGATTTCCGCATCCCGTATGCCGACGCGGTCCGGCGCAGGAGCAACTCCACCTTCGCCGTCTGCTCCCCGCAGGCGAGGTAGGCCTGTCCCAGCCGGAACATGAATTCCAGCAGGACGGACGTATCGGTTGCACGAGCGGCGGCTTTCAGAACTCGGACACAGGTAACAAAACCCGCTTCGGCGCGCGACTGCATTCTCTCTCCGGCGGATGGTGGCGCCTTTCCCGAGAACCCCGATCGCATGGACACCCATCCCCACGAATGCCGCTCGTGCGGTGTCTCTGCATTGGTTGGAGTTTCGCCGCAAGGGACTTACGCCTCCCGCGAGGCGCAAGCGACGCCCATACCCGTAACGTCCGGGCCGACCGGCCGCCGCCCAGCCTCGGGTCGGCAGGGTTGACGCGAACCGGTCCACCGCTAGACTGACGCGCATGACCCAAACCCGCCATGGCTGATCACCGCGCCGACGCCGCCTTCCGCAGGAGCATCAACACCCGGGAGAAGTCCGCGGGCGACGTACGCGTCGAAACCGACAGCCTCGGCTCCCGGGAGATTCCGGCGGACGCTTACTGGGGCATCAACGTCAGCCGCGCGCTCGAGAACTTCCCGATCAGCGGTCGGCCGATCTCCATCTACTCGGACCTGATCTTCGGCTACGCCTGTGTCAAGCAGGCCGCCGCGCGCGCCAACGCCGAGATCGGAGTTCTCGAACCGGAAAAGGCCGACCTGATCGACCGCGCCTGCGAGGAGATCAAGGATGGGAAGCTCCACGACCAGTTCGTGGTGGACATCATGCAGGGCGGGGCCGGCACCTCGACGAACATGAACGTCAACGAGGTGATCGCCAATCGCGGACAGGAACTGGCCGGCCACCCGAAGGGCAGCTACCACCATCTCAACCCCAACGATCACGTCAATCGCAGCCAGAGCACCAACGACACCTATCCTACGGCGCTCAAGCTGGGCCTCTGCCTCTCCCTCGAACGGTTGCTTGCGGAGTTGAGACAACTCGAGCAGGCGTTTCGCGACAAAGGCAGGGAATTCGCGCACATCGTGAAGGTCGGCCGCACGCAACTGCAGGACGCCGTGCCGATGACCCTCGGCCAGGAATTCGAGAGCTTTGCCGTCACGCTGGGTGACGACCGCGCCAGCTTCGAGCGTGTCATCGAAGATCTGGGAGAAATCAACCTGGGCGCGACGGCGATCGGCACCGGGATCGCTGCCGACCCGCGCTACGCCGCCGCCGTGCGCAAGCATCTCGCCGCGATCACCGGCTACAAGATCGTCACCGCCGCCAACCTGATCGAGGCGACCCCGGACGTGGGAGTGTTCATGGTGCTCTCGGGCGTGCTCAAGCGGAACGCGATGAAGTTGTCCAAGATCTGCAACGATCTGCGCCTGCTCTCCTCCGGACCGCAGGCTGGGTTCGGTGAAATCAATCTCCCGCCGCGGCAGGCCGGTTCGAGCATCATGCCGGGCAAGGTGAACCCGGTCATTCCGGAAGTGGTGAACGAGGTGGCCTTCGTGGTGGCGGGTGGCGATGTGACGCTGAGCATGGCCGCCGAGGCCGGGCAGCTTCAACTCAACGCCTTCGAACCCGTCATGGCGCATGTGTTGTTTGAGAATCTCAAGTGGATGACCGCGGCGATGACCACCCTGCGCGAGAATTGCGTTGTGGGAATCACCGCCAACCAGGAACGGCTGGCCAGACAGGTCAGCTCGTTCGTCGGCGTGATCACTGCGTTGATCCCGGCCATCGGCTACGAACCCGCCGCCCGACTGGCCAAGGAAGCCCTGGCCACGAACGCCAATATCGCGGACCTGGTTGTTTCCTCCGGCCTGATCACGCGGGAGCAGGTGACGGAACTCCTCTCGCCCGCACGCCTGACCAGCAACTGATCCACCGGGCGGCCGCCGTGCGTCCGGAGATCATGATCCCAGCCATGCCTGCCCCCGGCCGCCTCGCGCGCCCCCCGCAAGCTTCGTGGCTGCCCATGATCATCATCGTGCTTGGGCAGGCACTGCTGGCGTTCAACTTTGCCGCGTTGTCGATCTCGATGGGCGGCGTGGTGGCCAGTTTTCAGACCTCGCCCACGACGGTGGGAACGGCGATCGTGCTGCATGCGCTGGCGGTCTCCGCGTTCATCCTGCTCGGCGCGAAGCTCGGCGAACGCTTTGGGTCCAAGCGGTTCTTCCAGGCGTCGACGGCGCTCTTCCTCGGAGCCATGGTGCTCATGGCGACGAGTTGGAGCGTGGCCGTGATGCTGGTCGCGCAGGCGCTCGCGGGCATCGCCGGAGCCGGCCTGCGGCCCACGCTCGTCGTGCTCATCGCGAATCATTACCACGGCCAGCAGCAGTCCGCGGCGCTGGGCTGGCTGGGGTCGGCGCGAGCCATGGCGGGCGTGCTCGCCTTTGTGCTCATCGGGATCCTCGAACGATTCGTCAGTTGGCGCGTCGCCTTTGGGCTGCTGGTCCTGATTGCGGGCGCCACCCTGGCGTTTAGCTACACGCTCAAGGCGTCGCCCCGCCGGACGGATGTGAGATTCGATTTCCTCGGTGCCTTTCTGTCCGCCGCCGCCGTCGTGGTGTTCACTTTTGGCCTCAATCAGCTCAACCACTGGGGGGTGTGGCAGGCCCGTCCCGCCGCGCCCATCGACATTTTCGGCTGGTCCCCGGCTCCCTTGATGATTGCCACGGGTCTGATGTTGGGTTGGGTCTTTGTCACCTGGACCCGGAAGCGCACCTCTGAAAAGAAGACTCCCCTGCTCGATCTGGCGATCGTCCAGGCGCCCGCGGAACAGGCCGCGATCCTCACCATGTTCCTGGTGGGGGCGGTGGAGGCGGCCACCATCTTTGCGGTGCCGCTTTACATTCAGATCGTCCAGGGCCGCGACGCTTTCCAGACGGCCATGGTGACCCTGCCCTTCATGGTGGCGTTTTTCGCCGCCGCCGTCCTGATCGTCCGGCAATACTCCCGTTTCACCCCGCGCCAGATCGCCAGCGGCGCCATCCTGCTGGTGGCCGCCGGCGCCTTCTGGCTGGCGTGGGTCGTTCGCAACGATTGGAACACCGTCCCGATGGTGGTCGGGCTCGGCGTCACGGGTCTCGGCCAGGGCGCGCTGGCAACCCTGCTCTTGAATGTGCTGGTCAGCGCCTCGCCCAAGGAACTGGCCGGCGACGTGGGCGCGTTGCGCGCCGCGGCCAACAACCTCTCGGCTTCCGTGGGCACGGCCCTGATGGGCGCGCTGCTCGTCGGCGTGTTGAGTGCCAGCGTCATGGCGTACGTCAAGGCCAGCCCGGTCATCACCGCCGAATTGCGCGAGCAACTGGACCTGGACAGCGTCAACTTCCTCAGCAACGACCGGTTGGTGGAGCGGCTCGAGCGCACCACCGCCACTCCGGAGCAGGTGGCCGAGGCGGTGCGGATCAATGAGTCGACCCGTCTCCGGTCGCTCAAGCTCGCCTTCGTGGCGCTGGGGGCCGTTTCGTTGCTGACGATCTTCCCGGCCCGTCGGCTACCGGCTTACAAACCCGGCGAAGTGCCGCCGGAAAGCGGACAACTGTCTTGATTCGCGCGCGGGCGATGGGAACGGACGGCCAACCCTCCAAAGACCCGACCATCCGTGCGGAACGCAAACGGATCGTCAGAACTTCCAGATGAGCGGCACGTAGAAGACGGCCATGAGGAAGAACCAGATCATACACGGCAAACCAAGCTTCCAGTAGTCGCTGAACTTGTAGCCGGCCGGCCCCATGACCATCAGATTCACCGGCGTAGCCACCGGCGTGAGAAACGAAGCCGCCGCCGCGATGCAGACGCTCATGAGCACGGGACGCGGCGAGATGCCGATCTCGCCGGCCGCGGCGACCGCGATGGGTATGATGATCAGGGCGGTCGCCGTGTTGCTGATGAGCTGGCCCAGAATCGCCGTCAGGAGGAAGAGCCCGGCCAGCAACGCCAACGGTCCCGCGTCACCCACCAAGCTGATCAGCTTGTCCGCCATCATCTGCGCCGCCCCGGTTTCCGCCATCGCCGCGGAAAGCGGGGTCATGGCGCCGACCAGGATCACCGTCGTCCAGTTGATCGAGCGATAAGCCTGATCCACCGACATCACCCGCAACAGCACCATCAGGAACGCGGCGACCACGCCCGCGATCACCGCCGGCACCACGCCGGTGGCGAGGACGATGACCATGGCGGCCAGAATTCCGATGGCCGCCCAAGCCCCCTGGCCCATGGGCACCGCCTGCCGCCGCACCAGATCGGGGGAGTTGACGACCAGCACCTGTGGATCGGCGAGGCGCTTGTCGAGCGCCGACCAGGTGCCTTGCAGCAACATCGTGTCACCGACTTCCAGCACCGTCTCGCCGGCCGGCTGAACCTCGCCCCGCCGTTGCACGGCCAAGACAATGAGATCGCCGCTCTCGGTCGCCATGCCGGGAAAGACCTTTTCTCCCACCATCGCCGAACGCGGCGGAATCACGACCTCCGCCAGCCCGGACGTCCGGTTGAAAAGGACGCAGGACGGCCCCCCGCCCGCGTCGCTGTGGTTCAGCGCGAGATGCTTATCCGCGGCAAACTCGGCAGCAGAGTCGGATTCGCCCCGCACCAGCAGAACATCCCCCTCGGAAAGGGCCTCGCGCGTGAGCGGACGTCCGGTGGTGCCGGCCTGGAAACCGATGAACCTCAGGCCGGGATAGGCAGCGAGATTGACGGCGTCCGGCAGCAACCCGATGAAGGGCGATGTGGCGCGCACGCGCATCTGAAATACTCCGTCCACCAGTTGATACTGCTCGACCAGGGTCCGGGCGTGTCTGCTCAAGTCCGTCGGCATGGATTCACCGGCGCGGTTCGGCAGCAGTCGTTTGCCGAGCACGACCAGGATCCCCATCGTTCCGGCCAACAACGGAACACCCACGATCGAGAACTCAAAGAAGCTGAAGTAGCCGGTGCCGGCGCTATTTGAGGCTTCGGAGACCAGCACATTCACCGGCGATCCAGTCAGCGCGAGAATTGATCCGGCATGCGCCGAAAACACCAGCGGCATCAGCAACTGCGATGGCGAACGCTTCAACCGCACCGCCATGACTACGACAACTGGAAGCAGCGCCGCGATGGCGCCATTGAGACTGATCAGACCCGTCAGCAGCGAACCGAGCAGCATGATGAGCACGAGTTGCCGGACCCGGCTCTCGCCGGACTTGGTGATGAGCAACTGTCCGGCCCACGCCGTCACCCCGGTGATCTCCAGGCCCGCGCTGACCACGAACAGCGACGCGATGAAAATCGTCGAGGCGTCGCCGAGCCCTCCCAGGGCCTGCCCGAGGTTCAGGATGCCGGTGAAATACAGCGCCAGCGCGGTGCCGAGTGCCACCAGCACCACGGGTATCTTCTCCGTCACGAACAGCACAATGACCGCGGCCAGAATCGTGAACAGGATGGTGATGTCGCTCAGGATGGGCATCGGTGGAGGAGGGCTTTGGGTGTTGTCACGCCAAACCTATTGTAATCAGCGCTTGGGGCATTGTCTCCAAGATCTTTGTTGGCAAGCGGACTGAACGAAGTATTCTGCCGCCATGAAGGTCAAGCTCGCACTGCTGCTCTTGTCCCTGGCCGGTTTTGGCGTCGTGACGGCGGACGTTCTTGAACTGAAGGACGGTTCGGTGCTCAACGGCAGGTTTCTCGGCTCTACGGCTCAAACCATGCGATTCCAGTTGGGCTCGGTAGAGATGGAGTTCCCGGTCACCGACGTACTGGCGCTGACGTTGGCATCTGTTTCGGAGGCGGCGCCGGCGGCGCCGGAAGCGGTGGCCGTCCCGTCCGTAACACCCACGCCTGTTGCGCCGACGCCGGCGGCACCGGCGACGATCACCGTGCCGGCGGGCATCAATTTGCTGGTGCGGATGTCCGACACCGTCTCCAGCCGGAACTCGGCGGCGCGGCGTTTTGGCGGACGTCTGGACAGCGATCTGCGAGTGGGCGGAGTGCTGGTGGCGCCGGCGGGCACCCGGGTGTTTGGCCGGGTGGAGGAGGCCCGTCAAGGGAGACGGTTGACCGGATCATCCCATCTGGAACTCGGTCTGAACGAGATCGAGATTGGCGGTACCCGGTTTTCCATCGTCACCAGTGATTTTCGTGTCCGTGCTGGAAATGCGACTGGCAGCACCTTGCGCACCACCGCCGTGGGTGCCGGAGTCGGCGCCGCGTTCGGGGGTGGCCAGGGCGCCGGACGGGGCGCTGCCGTCGGCGCCGGGGCGAGCGCCCTCACCCAGGGCGACACCGCCACGGTTGCGAAGGGGGAATTGATTGAGTTTCGCCTCTTGGAACCGATCACGGTACCGACCCCCCGGTAGGCGCGACCGTTCCCGTCCAATGTCCGTGCGGAGGCGGGCGGAATCCACGAGATCCTCCGCGGGTGCGAGATTTCACAAAGCTCCCTTCCCATGAACCGGGAACGGCGGCATCCCTGCCGCCGAGGCCATCAACGGCGGCAGGGATGCCGCCGTTCCCGCAGCGGTTCATGGCCGATGAGCAGTCCCGCAAGGAACGGGCGGCTTTCCATGAACCGCCCCAGTTCATCGCCGGTGGGCAGGTCCGCCAGGAACCAGGAGCTCTCCATGATCTTATCGGTGAAGCCGGCGATGCCGCGGGCCGGCCTCGGGCGACGCGGTAGGCCCCACCGCTGGTGTTGATGGATTACGCCCGCCGTGCGTCCTTCGGCGCGAAGGCCGCCGAGTGCAGGAGCAGATTCACCGGCAGGGTTCCGGGCTCATTACAGCCCCCACGGCAACCCCACCAGGAACCACGCAACGAAGAGGAGCGTCCAGATGGCAAAGATCCCGATGACGTACGGGAGCATCAACGCCACGATCGTCCCCACCCCCGCGTTCTTGTCGTACTTTTGAGCGAACGTCACGACGAGCGCGAAGTAAGCGTTCAAAGGCGTGATGACGTTCACCGGCGAATCCGCGACGCGGTAGGCGGCGAGGACCGATTCCGGATCAACGCCCAGCTTCATCAGCAGGGGCACGAAGATGGGGGCGAACAGAGCCCACTTCGCAATGGCCCCGGTGATGAGAAAGTCGAGGAGGGCGACGACCACGATGAAGCCCAGCAGCAGCAGCAGGGGCGGAATGCTCGCGCCTTGAAGCACGCCGGCCATGCTCACGGCCAGGATCGTTCCGATGTTGCTGTAGTTGAAGTAGGAGATGAACTGGCTGAGGATAAACAAGAGGAGAATCAGGCTGCCCAGGCCCGCCAACGCCTTCTCCATCGCCTTGATCACCGCGTTGACCCCCTTCAGCGTCCCGGCGCCAATCCCATAGGCTGCGCCCGTGATGAGGAACAGCACCATGATCACCGCGATCAGGCCATTCATGAGCGGCGAGTTGCCAACCAGGGCATCGGTCTCCGGATGGCGCAGGGGCGCGCCGCTCGGCAGGCTGAGGAGTCCAAACAAGATGAGAACACCCAGCAAGCCGAAGGCGGCGAACTTGAGTCCGCGCGGCTCGTTGCCCAGCCCCGAATCCTGGACGGAATCCGGCGTTCCCGAGAGGTCGGCCGCATTGGCCGGCACATAGTTGCCGAGCCGCGGCTCGATGATCCGCTGGGTGATGAAGGTGATCACGAAAGTCAGCACGATGACCGACGCGGCCGAGAACCAAAGATTGGCGGTCAGATCGATCGAAACCGCCGGATTGACGAGGTGAATGGCGTCGTTGGTGAACTCGGTGAGGACGGCATCGAGCGGCTTGATCAGCATGTTCACCGTGAAGGCCGCGGCAACCGCGGCGAAGCCGGCGGCGACGCCCGCCACCGGGTGTCGGCCGACACTGAGAAAGGCCGCGCCGGCCAGGGGGATGAGAACCAGGTATCCCGCGTCCGCCGCGATGCTCGACACGATGCCGAGGAAGATCAGGATATAGGCGATGGACCAATTGGGCGAAACGGCCACCAGTTTGCGGATCAGTGCCTTGACCAATCCGGATTCCTCAGCCACGCCGACGCCAATCATGGCCACGATGATCATGCCTACCGCGGTAAACCCCATGAGGCTGGGAATGATCGACGTGTAGATGAAGCGGAGGCCCTCCGTCGTGAGCAGGCTGCGGACGGCCACCGTGGTGGCCTCCAGTTCATCCGTCTGTGGATCGATGACCTGCTGGGTCACCGAGGCGCCCGCCAGGTGCAACCCATGCGACAGCACCATCACGAGCGCCATGAGGAACAGGAAGATGACGGCCGGGTGCGGCACCTTGTTGCCCACCTTTTCGACGAGATCCAGCGCGCGCTTCAGAATTCCATTGTCCGTCTGGCTTGTTGGCATGTTGGTCTTGGTTACAGAGAGATCCGCAGCCGTCCCCAGAACGCGCCCACCACCTCGTGGTCCGGTCCGTTGCCCGGATCGAAGATCGCCTGGGCGCCGATCGAGAACTGGCTGAACCGGGTCAAGGTCCAGCGGTAGAACGCCTCGACGACTTTCTCCTCCCGATCCGAGGCGCTGGTGGGAAACGCGTACGAAAGCGCGACGCCTGCCATGTCGCCCGGGTCACCCATCAGACCGCGGAAGCCGGCGCCGCCCTGAACGTAGTTCCGGATGTTCGCCACCCCGCCATCCGCATAACCCCAGCGCGCGAACACCTGGATAGTCTCGTTGAGCTGCTGATCCGCGACCACGGACAACCCCCAGTCCGAGGCCTGGCCGGTTTCCTCCCGAGCCCCGATATTCCACCCCGAGACCGTGTACCGGCCCTGGCCGAGCTTCTCAAACGTCGGCGTCCATCCCACTTCCCCCCAGGAAAAGAGCGTCCACTCCTCGAACAACGAGTCGAGGCTCGTCGTGGTGGTGGTGCTGTAGGCGTTGGCCGTGCCTCCGCTGGCGTAGAAGTCCACGTCCTTTGGCCGGTAGGACAATCCTGCCGCGGGTCCGTGGCCTGGAGCAACGATGGTCGGGTTCGCGGCGAACATCCGGTTCACGAACGAGTTGTTCGCGCTCTGCATCCAGGTGGAGCCGAAGTAATCCGTCGAGTCCGCGCGCCCAACCAGGAACCGCAACTGGCCTTCATAAAGCCGTTGCGCCCAGAACACGTCGCGGACCACAAAGCCGCGGTCGTTGAAGGTATTCGCGGTGGGTTGCAGCGTGGCGATCTGTCCCCCGAGGGCGTTGGGCGTCCGCTCCCCGATCTCGAATCGCTCTTCCAGGTCGAACACGAGCCGGCCGGGGTTCTCGGTGCCCCGGCCCACGGCGGTCCAGGACATCATCAGGTCGAAATCGCCCGCGCCGCCATACTGATCCCAGGGTCCCCCGCTGAGACCCTGAAAGAGCATGGTGTAGGCCGTGCCCATGCGCAGTCCGAGCTTGTCGTCCAACGCGTCCAGGCGATCGGACACGTAATCAGCCCCATCGGAGATATACGGCACTTTGAAATAACCCCGGCGCCGGGCGTAGACTTCATCGAGTTCGGCCACCGGGGAATCGGGGGCCAGCCCCGGCGTCCAGCTCAGCTCCTCCACGTCCGGGCCCAGGATTTCCAGCGGCGCAGCACCCGCCTCTTCGGCCGCCTCCGTCGGCGGTTGGTAGCCGGCCAGAACCAGGCAAGCCAGCACGCCCAGGCACCGTGCTCTTCCGCGCAGCGGGAGGCCTGCTGTTGTCGGTGCGGTGAGGGTTCTCATACGTGCTTGGTTGGCGACCGGGATGGGGTTCCGTCTAGATGCGCTGACCCTGGATGGGGGTCTTCTTCGGTTTGGACTCCCCCGGAACTTCGCCCGGCCGGTAGTTCGGCAGCCATCCGCACGGAACAATCGCGAACAGCGCCATGCTCGCGAGGACGAAGAAGCCGACTTGGAGCGCCCGCAGGCGGGTCTCGGTGTTGATGCGCACGGCCTCGGCGATCTGCTCGGGGGTGGCCGTGGATGTCTCAAAGCGTTCCTTCAGCCGGTCGTTGTTGAGGAAATTGATGCTGCCGAGATCCACCTCCGCCTTCATTTCGGCCGTGATCAGGGGATTATCCGCCACGCGGTTCATGATGCCTGCGCTCAGGACGCCGACGACCAGCGTACCCATGACCGCCGTCCCCACGGCGGCGGCGAGGTTCTGGGTCACGCCCCGCAGCGCACCCACGTCGCCCGCCAGTTCCTTGGGCGACGAGGTGACGAGCACGTTGAAGAGCAGCGTCACCAGCGCCCCCTGCCCGAGACCGACCGTGACCAAGCCGAGGATGACCGGGAAGACGCTCCAATCATTGCTGACGACAAAGGCGAGCCATAGCGCCCCGACGGCCACCAGGGCGAAGGCCCAGCGCGCGATCGTGCGCGGGGCGAAGCTGCCGTAGAGCCTGACGATCAGGATCGCGGTGAAAAACACCGTCAGCATGAAGGGCATCATCGCCACCGATGTCGCCGCGCTGGTGCGACCCTGAACAATCTGGATGTAAAGGGGCACCGTGAAGTTGATGGCGGCTTCCGTCATGACGATGAGGAAGAGCGTGAAGACGGCCGCCCATTCCTTGGGCGAGTCGATGACCTGGAGCGCCAGCAGTGGGGTGTTCCCCCGGGTTGCCTGCTTGTGGCTCCACAGGAAGAAGGCCATGAAGATCACAATGCCCAACCCGATCATCAACGGTGCGGGCGACACGCCAAACAGGTTGAAGGGCGCCGCAGGCTGCGCCAGCGTGAGACCCCAGTTGCGCAGATTGTTGAAGCCGAAGCTGATGAGGATGACCGCAACCGCGGACAGGATCACGCCAAGGACGTCGATCTTCACCTCGGGTTTGGCCGGGGACGGCTTGAGCTTGAAACTCAGGAGGAACAGGACGGACGCGTGGACGATCAGCAGGCCGAACGCAAGGCGCCAGTTGATCATGGCCACATAGCCGACAATCACGAACGCCAGCACCCCGGCGATGGCGCGCGCCGAGCCCAGCCAGCCAACCGCCTTCGCCTGCTGCGAGCCCTTGTAGTGGTTCGCGATCAGTGCGACCAGCGAAGGAACCAGCGATGCGCCCGCAAATCCGGCCAGCGCCTGTCCGGCCAGCATCACGGTCGCGGTCGGGCTGACCACCATGATGATCATCGCCGCAAGGAAGAGCGCCACGGCCACCTGGAAAAAGATCTTCGAGCCGAAGCGCTGACCCAGCTTGCCGCCCAGCATCACGAAGCCCGACACGCCCAGCGAGTACATCACGATCGCGGTCCCGACCGTGGTGGGTGGCGTCTTGAAGCTGGCGACCATGCCGCCCATGGAGACCGGCAGGGCGGCGACATTGAAGGACATCAGCATCTGGCCCATGGCGATGACGATCATCGGCAGCCACGACGCGTTCTCTTCGAGGTCCGGCCCGGTGTTGGAAACGGCTTTGGTGCTCATCGGTTGTAGGACTTTCCTGATGTTGGATCGGCGGGAGGGCTGGGTAGGTGCGAGGGTGCCGGGTCAAGGCGGTCACTTTGCCGGTTGGGATACGAACAGGTCCATTCCCAGTTGCTGCGAGAGGAACTTGGCCACCAACTGCCCCTTGACGCTGTTGCCGGCACTGTCGAGTGGCGGGGCAAACGTCCCCAGTCCGCCCTTGCCCGGCGACACCGTGACGATGCCGCCCCCAATGCCGCTCTTGCCCGGCAGGCCGATGTCGAACAGCCAGTCGCCCGAGGTCTCGTACAAGCCGGCGGTCGTCATCACCGCCAGCGCATAGTGGCAGACCGACGCGTCCACCACCCGCTCCCCGGTAATCGGATTCACCCCGCCGTCGGCCAGGGTGGCGCCCATCACCGCCAGATCCCGGGCGCTCACGTTCAACGCGCACTGTTTGGTGTACAGGTCCACCGCCTCGGCCGGGTCCATGTAGATCCGCCCGTAGCCCTGGAGCATGCGGGCGATGCTCTGGTTCCGAAAGTTGGTTGCCGACGCGGAGACGTACACCTCTTCATTGAGCGGCAGTTTGCGTCCGGCAAACCGGGACAAACCGTGGTGGATGAATTGCCATTTCGCCTTGAGCGTCGCCCCCGGCACCAGGCTCGTCGTCGCAATCGCGCCCGAATTCACCATCGGGTTGGTCCGCCCGTCCGGATTGCGCTCGATGCCCTCCAGCGAGTTGAACGCCCGCCCGGTGGCGTTCACGCCAATCTTCTGGCGCGCGGCCTCCACGCCCACCTCCTGGCAGACCAGGGCGAACAGGAACGGCTTGGAGACGCTCATGATGGTGAACTCGTGTTCCGAGTCCCCGACGGCATACACGTTGCCGCTGGTTCCGACCACGCAGATGCCGAACAAGGTGCTGGGCACCTTCGCCAGCGCGGGGTAAACCTGCGAATTCGTGCCTTCCGTGTGCGACTTGAACCGTTCGTGCGCCTCGGCCACCAGCGCCTTGACCTGTTCCGGCGGTGGCAAATGCCCGGTGGAAACAAACGGACTGCGGCTTTTCCCGGTGGGTTTGGTTTGAGCTTTCATGAGGAAGAACAAAGGGGCCGTCGGGGAGATCCGGTCCGCACACCTGGTCGGTGCCGGGGATCACCTCGTGCAGCCTGTCATTGGCATTCAGTCTTGATGGTCGGACCTGTGAGGAATAAGTGCTGTCGAACTCGCCCTGGCTACCGCGAACTGGAACCGTTCCGGTCCGGGGCGACGTGGCCGGCCTCGGCCCTGAGCTTCACGACTCCGCGCTGGACGGGCGCGGCACGCTCGGATACGGATCGGCGGGCGCCTCCTCCGTGGCGGAGGCGCCGGATCTGCCGGGTGACTCGGCGGTCGCGAGGGTTAGGGCCGGGCCAACCAAGGGCCAATCAACGCGTGCCGCCATTTCCTGCAGGCCGTTTAGTTGGGTGGGAAACGTCTGAACGCCCTTTCAACGGCTTCATTGATGGTGCGGGTGTTCCGCTCCGGATTGGACTGCAGCGCGCTCGTGGCCACACTTCGCCAGACCATCGTATTGCGCGAGGCATCCCACACGTCGATCACCAACGTGCCCTGGGTGACGACGGTGGGTCGGGTGGTCGACGACGTTACCCCGAATCCCATGCTGCGGCTGGGGTGGCGGGAACCACTCCAGTGGTTTACCCCCGAGTAGGTCGTTTGAAAGTGCGTCTGCTGATCCAGCGAGCCGTAATAGGTGACGAACACATCCGGATTCTCCTGCACCTCGCTCAGGCCGGAGGAGAGCATCCCGCGGCGGATGGCATTGACGATCCGCTGATGTGACAAGGGAGAACTGACCGCCAGGCTGTTGGTGGAATCCCGGTACTGGAAGGTCCGGAATGCCGAGAAATCCGTGCCCTCGGCAGAGTCCGTGGTTACCTGGACCGACGAACACCCGACGAGAAGTCCCGCCAGGAGAGTGAGGTAGAGGATCGGCTTCATGACGCGGTGGGGTCCGGGGTCTGCCCTGCCGGACCGGCTATTCCGTCTCGCGGCCAAAGGCCGCACGCAGCTCGGCTTCCTGCGCGTCGGAGAGGTTGGAGGAGATCAACTCCATCTTCACATTCTGGAAGGCCTCCTGGACCTTCTCGCGGGTGGTGGCCCCCGTGAGGAGGAAGAGGGCGGACGTGCCTTCGGTCACCTTGGACTGGACGTCCTTGATGAAGTCATCGTTGATGCCGTAGTCCTTGAACCGGCCGGAAACCCCGCCCACGGCGGCGCCAACCGCCAGCCCCAGCAACGGCACAAAGAAGAGGAAGCCGAACAGCATTCCCCAGAATGCGCCATCCAACGCGCCGCGACCGACGAGGTCGACGGCCTGCTGGGTGCGGGGTTGTTTCTTGCCTTTCGGCCAGGTCACGGTGGCCGCGTCGATCAGGACGATGTGGTGCTGGCGCTGCAACTCGGCCAGGGTGGCGAGCGCGTCCTTCGCTCCCGAGGAGGTTTCGAACTTCCAGACAGTCAGGTTAGCCATGGGGTGTGGGTTAGTTGGTTAGGTTTCTTTTTTTGGGTTTGAAGCAGACTGCAATTACTCCGCCGCCGGTGTCCCGGTGACGGCCTCATACGGATCATGCTTGACGACCGCGCTTCCTGCCTTCGTGCCGGGCATGATTTCAAAGCGCGGATCGAAGTCCACCATCGTGGCGGCGAGCTTGGCCAGGACGCTGATGTCGCCTTGCACCTTCGCCGTGCCGTCCTTGATTTGCGCGTCGAGGGTCTTCCCGCCCATCATGGTCTGCTCCAGATCGGAGCGGTTGATGGTCAGCGTCAACGTCGGATTGGGCGCCTGGAAGCCCGCAATGTTCGTCAGCGTGGCGTTTTCCAGCTCGATGACGAACTTTTCGCCGTTGTCCGGTGTGATGAGGTTCATGGTGAACCGCAGGCCTTCGGCCTTGCGGCTGTCCATGCGGATCCCGAGGAAGTTGAGAAACAGCTCGGTGCTCATCGCGCGGACCACATCCGGGCTGGAGCTGCTGGGGATCGCGCCCTGCGGGATGCCCGAGCGCAATTCGTAAGCGGCGGCGAGATAGCTGTTGCGCAGGCCCACGTTTTCCTGCTGGTAGCCGATTTGCTCGAAGACATCCGCCAACAGGTCCTTGGCTGCCTGGTTCTGCGGCTCGGCCTGAACGAGCCGGTTCAGGATGTCCTGCGCGACCAGATACTTGCCCTGGTCGTACAACTCGCGGCCGCGCGCCAGGATCTTGTCCGCGCCGCCTGCCAGTTCGACGAAAACGGCTCCTGACTCGGCCTCCGGGGCAGGGAGCAGATGGGTCGGATTGCCGTCCCAGTAGCCGAGGAACCGCTGGATCACGCCCCGGCTGTTGTTTTCGGGGGAACCGTGATAACCGCGGCAGTGCCACTGGTTCTGCAGGCTCTTCGGCATCTGGTAAACGTGGTGCACCTGATTGATCGTGACGCCCTGATTGGCCAGGTGCAGCACCTGGTTGTTGAGGTGGGCGTAGAGGTCGCGCTGGGCGCGGAGCACCTCCTGCACCCGGGCGTTGCCCCACCGCGGCCAGTGGTGCGAGGCGAACATCACCTCGGCTTCCATCCCGAAGCGGTAGAGCGCTTCGGCGATGTACTTCGACCAGTTGAGCGCGTCCCGGACGGGTGCACCCCGCAGGGTGTAAACGTTGTGCTGGGTTCCGCAGACGTTCTCGGCCATCCACAGCGCCTTCATCCCGGGGATGTAGGTGTTCATCTCGCGCGGGGCCTCGGTGTTGGGCGTGTTATGAAACACCATCCGCACCCCATCGACGTCGAACTCCTCGATCGCATCGACCACCAGGCGGTTCGGCGCGATCAGTCCCGAAGCCCCGGCGGAGACGGCCTTGCCCAGAGCCATGTCGACGAACCCGTGCGCACTGGCGGGCAGCAGCAGGGCGTACTGGTAGAAAAGCCGGCGGTTCATGGCATTGCCGGCATACACGTTCTCGGAAATCGTGTGGTCCATGAAGCCGTTCGGGGCGATGATGGTCACCCTGCCGGAGCGCACATCCTCTTCCTTGACCAACCCGCGCACGCCGCCCCAGTGGTCGCCGTGAGTATGGGAGTAAATGACCGCCGTGACCGGCAGCCCTTTGCCGACATGTTGCTGAAACAGATTCCAGGCGGCCCGCACCGTTTCCGCGGAGATCATCGGGTCGAAAGCGATCCAGCCGGTCTTGCCGCGGACGAACGTGATGTTGGAGAGGTCGAAGCCGCGCACCTGATAGATGCCGGGGATCACCTCGTACACCCCGTAGTTGTTGTTCAGGCGGGCCTGGCGCAGCAGCGACGGATGGATGCTGTCGAACTCCTCCTGCTGATGAACGAACTGGAAGCGCTGCATGTCCCAAGCGACATGGCCGGCGTCGGCCATGATCTTGAGTTCCTTCATGGGAGCGATGAGACCCCGCTTCTGCTCCTCGAAATCCCGCTCGTCGGCAAACGGCAGGGTGGTCCGGGCCTGCTCCAAAACCGCCACCGTGAACTTCGACGGCGCCTTGCCCTTGGGGTGAAAATGCCCCTTCAGCGGGGCGGCATCCTGGGCGTGGGCCGGGCTGGGATCGAGGACGAATTGGCCCGCGACGGCAAAGGCCGCTCCTACGGTGGGCACGCTCTGGATGAACCGGCGCCTGGTGGTTGTCATGATGGCTTGTCGAAATCGGGCTGACGTTGAGTCGTGGTGAACAGGTCCCTCTGGTTGTCCGGTCGACTCAAGCTAGACAGGAGGAGTATTGCTGACAAGGATTGTTTTGGGTGATGCGTTTTCGCAGGGCCTGACCGACGGAGCGGCCGGAGGAAGCGCGGTTCCTGAGGAAGATGAGCGGGCGCAACCGGGCAGGGAAATCCGCGCGCGCTCTTTCCCCTGAACCGGCTCCGAAAAGCGGGGATGAATCCCCGCACTCCAGGCGCTTCGCGGCC
>CAZHUS010000030.1:0-85845 GCA_964535555.1 uncultured Verrucomicrobiota bacterium | reverse complement strand
CGCTTCGCGATACCGTGGCCGCGTCTGGAGGCGTATGCGTTTGGAGTGCGCCGATTCATCGGCGCTTTGCAGGCACTTCGCGGTTGCCCTCGGCGCTTCCACGCCTGGATCATCGTCCACGCTTGAACGCGGCGGACTCCATGGTCATCGTGAGCGGGTGCATTACCTCGTCGGAATTGACCTGGGGGGTTCGAGTGTCAAAGCCGTGGCTGTGACCGGTCAGGGTGAGACGCTTGCGCGCTACCACGAGGAATTCGATCCCGGGCGTTCGATGGATTTCGCGGAGACCATCAGCCGGATGCTGCGTCGCGTCGTGAGCGACCACGGAGGACCGGCGGAGCGGGTGGGCCTTTCCGCTCCAGGACTGGCCGCGCGGGATGCGCGTTCGATCGCTTTCCTGCCGAACCGCCTGCCGGGTCTGGAGGGCCTCGACTGGACCAGGTTCCTCGAACTTCCCAAGGCGGTTCCGGTCCTGAACGACGCCCACGCCGCGTTGATGGGTGAGGTGTGGCTCGGCGCGGCTCGAGGAGCGCGCGACGTCATCCTGCTCACGTTGGGGACGGGTGTGGGCGGAGCCGCCATGGTTGATGGTCGGCTCCTTAAAGGCGCGATCGGCCGCGCGGGACACCTCGGTCATCTCGTTTTGGACATGGCCGGCCCGCCCGACATCTGCAACACACCAGGCAGCCTGGAATGGGCCATCGGCAACTGCACGATCAGGGAACGCAGCCAGGGGCGCTTCCCCACCACGCACGAGTTGATCACGGCCGTCGAGGGCGGAGACACCTTCGCCCGCGAGGTCTGGCTCAAGTCGGTGCGCGCCCTGGCCTGCGCGGTCGCTTCCTTCGTCAACATTCTCGACCCGGCGTTGGTGATCATCGGTGGGGGGGTGGCGCGTGCGGGTGAAGTGCTCTTCAAGTCGCTCGAGGCGTTCCTCGAACCGATCGAGTGGCGTCCCGGGGGGCATCGCGTGCGGATATGCCCGGCTCAGATGGGCGAGTATGCCGGGGCCTATGGGGCCGCTTATCACGCCTTGGTGGAAGACATCTGAGCCCGGCATTTGCAGGTTCCTCCGGGCCGACTACCCTCGAAGCCACGATCGATGAACAATGGACGCTGGCTCGCGGGTGTTGTGGCCCTGTTGATGGCCCTGGGGTCATTCCCGGGTCCACGGTTCGCGTCCCAGGCGCAAGAAGCCGACGCGAGAGCCTGGGGCGCCGCGACGCGTCCTGACTTGGACCTGCTGCTGCGCCAAACCATCGAGAACAGCGCGAGAGACCGACAGACCGAGGAACATTTCAAGGCGCGATACGCGTTCACGCGCGTGAAGGTCACCGAGACGCGGGACGGTGACGGCCGGCTGAAAAAACGGAGCGAACAACACCTCCCGCATCCCCTGCCAGAGATCGGAGGAAGCAGCCCGGGTGAATCGACGTCCGACCCCGGCGAGCCGGAAGCCAAGCGTCCTTACGAACGCCACGACTTCAAGGTGGACCGTTCTCTCTTGTCCCGCTTTCGGTTCGAGTACGTGGGCACCGAGCAGATTGACGGGCGCGCCGCGTGGATCGTGGATTTCGAGCCCGTCAGCGATCGCTTGCCGGCGCGCTCGCTGAAGGATCGGTTCATCAACCTGACGGCCGGGCGCCTTTGGATTGATTGCGCGGACGAGACGCTCTCCCGCGCGACGTTCCGGCTGACGGGATCCCTCAACGTCGCCGCAGGGTTGGTGGGCGCGCTCAAGCGTTGCGAGGTCCTCATGGAACGGGGCCGCACGGAGGACGGGCTTTGGTACCCGCGCCGCCTCCATTGGCAGATCGAAGGCCGCAAGTTCTTCTCGACGCGCCGCATGGAACATCGGGACGAAATCACAGACGTTCGTCGGCGCGGCACCACCGAAAGCAGCCAGCGCGCGGCCATGGCAGGATGGCCCGGCCCGAACTAAACCTTGGGCAAGGTTTGCCGTGGCTGGCGCCTCGCCGAGGGCAGGGCAGGGCAGGGCGTCCGGAGAATCGGATCACGCGGGAGCGTGGGTCCCTGAAGTCGGGTCGGTTGCCCTCGGTGGCTTCGCGAGTTCGAGTGGTCCGGCGTGGCCACGCCCCACCGAGGGTGCAAGTGAGGGCTGGCGGGAGGTTCGGGAGGTCTTGGAGCGCCTGCCCGGCAGCAGACTGGCCAACAGGTCTCCCGTGTAGAAGGCGTTGGGCAACACTTCGCATTCCGCCCAGCACCCCGGGCACTGTCGAACCCACTCGCGTTGATCGCTGGCGGCAACGCTTTCCCAGACCTCCGCGAAACGCTGATGCCGCAGGTTGCCCACCCGCTTCGAATTGAACTGGCAGGTCGGCACGTCGCCATTGGGGTACAAGCGGAGGTGCGAATTCAGGGCTACGCACCGCGGATTCGGACTCGCGGCGCCGTGGAGCACGCGGTTGCGGATCCCACGGAAGTAATACCGCTTGGCCTCCCGCTCGGCCAACGGCAGTTCCCCGAGATCTGCCTCGACGGCGTCCAACAGGCCCAGCAACTCGCGTTCCCGGAAACTGCCGAACGTGGTGAACTGACCCGCCTCGGCGGGCGCGGCGTCCAGTTCGGACTCGGTGCTGTAGGTTGCGCTGACGTCGTAGGCGAGCACGACGTTGTTCCGGATGCCCAAAGGACGGAGGAACTCCCGGAGCTGCCGGTACTGGTCGGCGCCCTCGGCGTTCACGATGGTCTGGTTGACGGCGAGGCGGAGATTGAGCTCACGGCGTCGCGGCGCGAGCGCCTGGAGCGTGGCGGTGGCCGTCTGCCACGCGGTGTCCCGGCCGCGGACCTGGTTGTGCTTGGCGGCCAGTCCGTCCACCGAAACGAGGAGATGAAGGGGCGTCTGGCGTCGGCGCTGGACACAGAAGTCCACGATGCGCTGACTGAGAAAACCGTTGGAAGTGATGTGGAGGAAAAGCGGCCTGAGGTGGTCCTGGGCCAGGTGGGCGATGTCGATCAAGTCGCTCCGCACAAAGGGCTCGCCGCCGGTGAGTCGCACGCCGTCCAGCGCGGGGAGTTGCCGGAAGATGCGCTCGATCTCCTCGATCGTGAGATCCTCGGGCGACGGCTTCTTCCAGCTGTCGCACATGATGCACCGCGCATTGCACGTAAAGGTGACGATGTACGTCAGGAACCGGGGCAGTCCTCGCTCGCCCTGGAGGTTTCGGGCGATGGCGAGCGGGAGCGAGGTCAGTTGGAGCAGATTCATGCGCAAGCCGGGACGAAGGAGGCGGTCGGCTGCGGGGTTTTCACGCGCCGCGGGAGATTCCGGTGAATCACCGCCAGAGCATCCGGGAGCCCGTTGAGACGGGTCCGATCAATCCGGCGGCGGAATGAATCCAGGCGGGACAGAAACCGGTGCACCGTTCCGGCGTGCAAATCCGCCATATCGACGGATTCGCCCGCCCCGCTCAGCGCGAGGAAGTGGCCGTTGATTGCCTGCTCGAAGTTGTTCGCCTCGGGCGCGGCCAGCACGGGCTTGCCGAGGTAAAGCGCCTCGCCCACCAACTGGTTGCCCGCGGTCGATACCAGGGCGCAGCAGCTGGCGAGGTCCTCGAGGAAGCGCGCCTCGTTGATCGGATGGAAGGTGAGATTGTTCATGGGCGCGCGAACACCCAGGCCGTACACCCGGACCTCGAGGCCGGTGCTGGCGAGGCCTTCGAGGACGTGGTTGCCGACGAAGCGCCGCCAGTAGGCGAGGACGTGTTTTCCGTTCTCCGGCCGCATCTCGGCCACCTCGGGCCGGAGCAACACGCCGATCTGGGTCACCTTCGCGCAACCCGGGCGCAAGGGCGGAAAATAGAACGAGGAGACCACGGTCTCGCGTTGCCCCCGGTAGTATGCACCCACGACGAGTCGCATGTACGCGGCGTGATTGCGCAAACGCCAGGGCAGGCTCGAGAGGTCGTAGGTGCGCAGGAAGTGTTGATGGTCCAGGCTGAGAAAGGGCACGCCACAGCGCCGCGCGGCCCGGGGCAGGGCCGGCTCAAAGTCCGTGATCACCAGGTCCGGCCGGGTTCTCCGCATGAAGCCGCCAAGCCACGCCAGCGTCGGCTTGAGTTCGCGCAAGTAGCGGAACAGGAGCCGCAGCGTTCCCAGGTACTGCAGGCGGTGGTCGGAATCATATGCGAAGCGGAGACCGGGCAGACGTTCCAGCCGCACCCCCGAGCCCGCGTACAGCGGCCACAGGAAATTGAACGCGTCGCCGGGCGCGAACAGCGTGAGTTCATGCTCGCGGGAAAGCGATTCCACGAGCGCGCGCGCCCGGGTGGCGTGCCCCCGTCCTTCGCCGGACATGCTGAGGAAGATTCTGGCCATGGTACACCCCGTCTTTACACCCCGTCTTTGCACCGGATACCACCAGCTATCGCTTCGCACCCCGTGGTCTGGCAAGTACTCCCTTGGGCGAACTGGCGGAATTTACGCCGTCGTCACCGAAAATCCATCGGCGGAATGCGGGCCGGGGTTGCCGGAGTGAGGGACAAGGTGTCGTTCGCTGCCCGCATCCTGGCGAGCGACGGCGTCACTCGCGCCGGAGATGCGGGGTGACGTTGGCGGCAGGTTGGCGGTTCTCAATTTGCCGGATCGGTAGGGCGACCTCTGCGAGGGCGCCGCACGGCACGCGCCGGAACGACGGAGGCCCGCCGACGGACCGCGCTCCCTTCACCGCGTTCGTGCTGCAGAATGAGGACTGCTGGGGCGGAGTCGCCGGGCTTTCCAGTTGGCCGCAGGGCGGCTAGGGTGCCCGCCCATGCAGCCAGCTCTGGACTATCTCAATAAGGCGCGTGCGCTCGTCGAGGCCGTCGAGGCGCAATTGGACTCGATCCACCAGGCGGCGGGGTGGTTCGCCGCCACGATCACGGCAGGTCGCATGGTGCATCTGTTCGGCTCCGGTCACAGCCGCATCATGGTCGAGGAGATGTGGCCGCGTTACGGCTCGTTTCCCGGGTTCAACCCGATCGTGGAGCTGTCTTTGAGTTTCCACAACCTGGTGGTGGGCCCGAACGGCCAGCGGCAGGCCATGTTCCTCGAGAACGTGCCGGGATTTGCTGAGCGGATCCTGCGCAATTTCGATCTGCGTCCGGAGGACTCCGCGCTGGTCGTGTCCTCGAGTGGGTGCAACGTCGTCCCGGTGGAGATGGCGGAGGGATTTCAGCGTCACGGGGTCAAAGTGGTGGCCATCGTCAGCCGCCGCCACTCCGAGGCGAGTCGAAGCCAACGGGCCGATGGCCGGAAGCTATCGGATTTTGCGGACCTTGTCCTGGACACGGGAGCTCCGGTTGGGGATGCGATGGTACGAGTCGAGGGGTTGGACACGCCGGTGGCACCCGGTTCGACCGTGGGAGGATGCCTCTTGATCAATGCGATCAAGGCAGAGGTGGCGGCCCTCCTGGTGAAGGCGGGCCGTGTCCCCCAAGTGCTCACGGCGGGCGCCTTGGTCGGGAGTGAACGGGCGACGGCGCTCTTCGAAGCGGCTTACGACGAGCATGCGCGTCGCCTCGCCGGATTGTATCAGGGACTGGGCGACAGGGTTGCGAAGTAGAGCCGGTTCCGCCGGATTCTGGGCGATTCGCAAGATTCTCCTTGTGAGGCTGACGCTTTGGGGTAGAACCGGATCTCGTTTACAGCCACAACCAAACTCAATCATGAAACTCCGTTGCCATGTTTGCCTCGCCGCGGGAGCCCTGCTCTCCCTGCAGCCAGCCATGCACGCTGCCGAGGCGTTCCCGAACCCCGCCGACGGATGGACCTACATCTACAACGGCGATCAACTCCAAACTGGCGAGCCGGCCCTGGACGGCACCTGGACCCACGACAACGGCTCGGATGCCTTCCGGGGCGACGAGGTTGGCGGCGTCCTGGACCCTGTGAACAACCCGGACAACGCGCCCGGGGGCGCCAGCCTGTTGCTCGATGGCATCACCAAGTACCTGCGAATCCAGGACACGGGTGACCCGCGCGACTATGACGGCTCGTTGACCAGTTGGGACGACCCGGGAAACCGCAAGATCTACTTTGGACACTACCTCAGCCAGGAGCTGGCGGATACCGAGTCGCTGACGATCCTGGACGACGGGGTCACGCTGACATTCCGGGCACGCATTCCGACCGCGGCCAAGGCCGGCGGGCCGCTCGATCCGTTGCACCGGGACGGCCAGAATGTTGCCGGTGACTATCCAAACAATGGCGTGCTGCCGTATCCCGAAGGCGGTGACGGCTACCTTACGAGCGACGGGGCCAAGGGCAACTTCGTGATCCGGCAGATCGGGGATGGGACTGCCGACCATCCGGGCGGCGCGGTGGCGCTGTCCCTCACCGTTCCGACCGATACGCCGGGCGGCAACCCGAATTCGGGCCGCGCGGGTTTTTCGGGTCTGACGATGAACGAACGCAACGGGGCGACGACGAGTGGCGCGGTCGACTTCGGCGAAGGATCCGGTGAGAACAACTTCCCCCTCGACCCCACCGACTGGCACGAGTTCTGGATCTGCATCCGCAAAACGCGCGATGCCGCGAAGGCGGGTGCGACCCACGACGTCTTCGTGTTCCGGGACGGCAATCTGGTGGCGACTTCCCACAAGGTGACGGCGGGTGACGGGTCTGACTTGAACGCCGGTTCCTTCATTGCCACCGGGGGCTCGGCGACGCCGCAAAACTACGCCATCGACATCGACTGGTACGGCTACAAGAAGGGCTTCGTGCTGCCCCAGGGCGGTCAGGTGCCTCCCGACGTGATCGTCACCCCGGTGGGGGGAACGCTGTTCTATGGCGCCGCGGGTGGCCTGACGATCGATGTCGAGGCGCTGATGCCGGGAAGCACCGTGAAAGCCAACGGATTCCAGTTGATCCTGAACGACGTCGACGTCAGCAATCAGTTGACGCTGACCGGTACCGACAACGACGCGTTCCGCAGTGCCAAGTACAACGCGCTTACGCCTAACCAGCAGTACACCGCGGTGGTCCGCGTGACCGACTCCGTGGGCCTCGTCACCGAAGTGGTCTCCGAGTTCGACACTTTCGTCGAGACCGGCGGCCTCACCATCGAGTCCGAGGACTACAACTTCTTCGGGGGATCCTACCAGGACGGGACCGGCCCGGCGGGATATGCCGGCCTCTCGGGGACCGATACCATCGACTTCACCGATACCACGCCGGACACCCTGAACACGTACCGGAGCGACGCCGTGGACCTCGATGACGGGACGGATGTCTCGCGCCCGGCCTTCGTCACGGCGGCGGCGACCGATTACCAGGTGACGGGCATCGCGAACGGCGAGTGGTTGAACTACACCCGCACGTTCCCCAACAAGGTCTATACCCCGTACCTCCGGGCGGGCTCGGGTGCGGACCGGCAGTTGCGGCTGGACATCGTCACGGGGAACATCTCCCAGGCCGACCAGAGCACCAAGCCGGTCGGATTGTTCCCTGCCGCCCAGACGCGCACGCTGAACACGTACCGCTACATCCCCCTGGCCGATGCCTTCGGCATGCCGCGCTCCTTGCGGTTGTCCGGGATCAACACCCTGCGGCTTACCGCCACCGACGTTCAGGATGATGTGAACCACAATTACCTCCTCCTCGCCGACGCGGGGGCAACCGCCTCGACGTTGCCATGGGTGTCAGCCGTCAGCCCGGCTGCGGGTGCACAAGCGGTTCCCGGCAACGCCGTGGTCGCGGTTTCCCTCGTCGACGGCGACAGCCCGGTGAAGCTCGACGGCGTGCAGATGCGCTTCGATGGGACGGATGTCAGTGCCTCCCTCACCCGCCAGGACACGGCCGCCGGGGCAGACGTGAGCTACAACCCGGGCGGCATGGCTCCCGGCACGACTCACACCGTGGAATTGACCTTCGGCGACACGGCCGGAGGGACCGACACGCGGACCTGGACCTTCAAAGTGGAAGGCGTTCTCGTCACCGGGGCCAAGATTGCCTGGGTGAGTTTCCATTCCGGTGACAACACGCCTGCGGCGGACGCGGCCACGGCCGGCTTCACCGAGGCTCCGGACGTTGGCTACACCAAGCTCCTCATGGATGCCGGCCATGCCGTGACGCGCGTGGTGACCTCGGGGACACCGGATACCGCGATGCTCAACACCTTTGACCTGGTGATCATCAGCCGGTCGGTTCCCAGCGGTGACTACCAGGATCCGCCGGAAACGGCGGCCTGGAACGGGATTACCGCGCCCACGATAGTGATGGGTGGGTATGTCCTCCGGAACAGCCGTCTCGGATACACCACCGGCGCCACCATCCCCGACACGGCCGGCACCATCTCCCTCAAGGTCAACAACGCCGCCCATCCGATCTTCGCCGGCGTGGCCCTCGATACGCAGGGGGTGATGGTGAATCCCTACGCGAATCGCGTGACCTTCACCAACGCGGTCCAGCGCGGAATCTCCGTGAACAACAACACCGTCGCCGGTGATGGGGTGGTCCTGGCCGTGGTGGCGACTGCCGGGGACCCGGCCGTCAACGGCATGATCATCGGCGAGTGGCAGAAGGGTGCCACTATGGCGACTGCCGCCGGGGACAAGCTTGGCGGTCATCGCCTGGTCCTCCTGAGCGGCAGCCGCGAAGCGGACGGGCTGACCTCGCAAGGGTCCGGCATCTTCGACCTCACCGACGACGGCAAGAAGCTCTTCCTGAATGCCGTGAAGTACATGACCGAACCGCCCGCGACCCCGCTTACGCTCGCCATCCGGCGGGACGGGGCGAATGTCATCGTCTCGTGGGAACCGACGGGTGGAACCCTGGAGTCCTCTCCCGACCTGGTGACCTGGAGCACGGTCCCGGGCGCGGCCACTCCTGCCACCGTGCCTGTCGGCAGTGGCAACGCCTTCTACCGCGTGAAGCAATAGCCATCCGCGGTCACTGCAACCGAACCCCAAGGAGGCCGGGCTTTGCCCGGCCTCTTTTGTTATCCCAACGGCCCGCTATACTCCGCCCACATGCAAACCTGTCCGCTGCGAACCTCGGTCATCGGGAGCTACCCGTTCCCGGGCTGGCTCGAACTCGCTTCCCAACAACTCGACCGCTTTGGCCAGGATGACCGGGCCGAATTGCAGGATGACGCGGTGATTTGTGCCGTGCACGACCAACTCGCGGCTAGGCTGGACGTCATCACCGATGGCGAGCAGACCCGCCTCGATTTCAATCTGAGTTTCTACGGGTATCTCGCCGGCATCGATCTCGAGTCGGCCCCGCCGCGACGCTTCGGTCCTCCGGCCCACGACCAACGTGGGCGTCACCGGGTGGTGGCACCGCTTTCGGCCCCTCGAGGGTTGGGGGCCGTCGAGGAGTTCAAACGGCTGCAGCGCCTGGTGGGGGCGGCGGGCCGGGCCACCTCGAGTCCAGTCACGCTCAAGGCGAGCCTGCCGGGGCCCTACACGCTGTCGGGCCGGCTCGTCCCGAACCCGCAGCTGGACTATCCAGACCGTTGGGCGCTCACGGAAGCGTTGTTGCCGCTGGTTCGTTCCGAGCTCGAGGGCCTGGTCGCCGCGGGGTGCCAGGAGATCAGCGTCGATGAACCGAGCATGAGTTGTTATGCGTACCGTGAGGATACGCGCCGGTTCGTGGACGTCTTCAATCGCACCGTCGCCACGGTCGCCGGAAAGGCCCGGATCTGCACGCACCTCTGCTTCGGGAACTTCAAGGCGCGGGCGGTGGGCCCACGCCAGTTGGCGCCGATGTTCCCGTCCTTCCTCGACTTTCATTGCGACGAGATGCATGTGGAGATGGCGAGTCGCGAGTTCGCTGAGATCGAACTCCTGGGGCGGATCGCTCCGCGCTTCGACGTCGCCGTGGGGGTCGTGGACGTCAAGAGCTACTACGTTGAGACTCCCGACGACATCGCGCGCCGTGTCCGCAGATGCCTCGAGTTCGCCCCGGCGGACCGGTTGGTGTTTGCGCCGGATTGCGGGTTGAGCCAGACCGCGCGTTGGGCGGCCCGTCAGAAGCTCGCGAACATGGTTGCGGGTGTCCGTCGGGTACGACGGGAGCTGGGGGTGTCTTCAGCCGAAACCTGAGCCGGGCGGCGGGCGTGAAACTTCTGCTGGCCATTCTGCGCGTTATCACCCGCAAGGCGGTGGCGGTGGCGCTGGTCGTGGCGGTGGTGGTCCTGGTTACTTTCGTCTGGAACTGGGCGCGCGAGCAGACCCGGGCTTCACAACAGCTGGCGGTGGCGCAGGCGCGACTGGGAGTGTCCTTCGAGGAATGGCACGCACGCCGGGGCGAACTGCTGAGCCTCGAACGGCAGTTGGCGGCACTCGAAGCGCAGGAGCCGTCGTGGTTGAGGCCGGTCGAACGACTCACCTGGCAGGCGCGCGTCGCCGCCTTGACCTCTGCCGTTGAAACCACCCGCGCCGCACGGGACCAGGCGCACGCCGCCTGGCAGACGGCCCAGGAGGAAATCGATCGCGCCGCCCAGAAAGTGGACCGCGCCTGGGTGGATCTGCTCCAGGCGGCGCGGAGCACGGGATGGCAGATCGCGGCGGTTGCGGCTCTCGTGCTGGCGGGACCCATGGTCTGGAAAGCCTTTTGGTATTACGTGCTCGCCGCGATCGCGAGTCACCGGCCGCCGGCGCAGATCGGGCGGGCCGATGCCCCCGGGCGGCTCGTGGAACGCGAGCGCGGCAAGACCCTGGAAGTCGAGGTCACACCGCTTCACGCCCTGATCGCCCGGATGGACTGGGTCCAGCAATACGCTCCCGGTCTTTCCAAGCGGACGCGGTTCCTCTTCGACTGGCGCTCCCCGTTCACCAGCTACGCGGCCGGACTTGCCGAGATGACGGAATTGCACACCCGCGCGGGCGGGACTTCGGAGCGGGTGCTGCTCAATGCGGGGGACGATCCCAACGCCTACCTGATCGCGCTCGAGCTTGAACAGCATCCGGGCCTGGTGCTGCGGCCGGGGTCGGTGGTGGCGGTGTCAGGTCCGATTCAGTTGCGACCACGCTGGCACATTAACAGTCTCCACCACTGGATCGCGGGGCGCGTGCGCCACATTCTGTTCTGCGGGACCGGCGTCGTGTACGTGTCCGGGCTCGGGGGGGTGGATCTCTGTGCCACGGATGCGCCCCTCGTGATCGAGGAGGCCCTGGTGCTGGGATACGACAGCCGGGCCGCGTTCGCCGCGGTTCGCACCGAGACCTTCTGGCCCTACTTCCGCGAGAAGACCTCGCTCTTCGATTACCGGTTTGAAGGAGGCCATGCCGCGGTGCGTCAGACGACGGCACCGGCGGCGCATCGCGGCGGCAATCCGTTCATCCGGACGCTGGACGCCGTGCTTAACGGCATCGGGAAGCTCCTCGGCTTCTGAGCCACGTGCTCACGACGGTTGAAGCCGGGGGATGATCGGTTACCGTCAGGACGCCAACCCCCGGTTGACGGGGAGTGTGACCGCAGCGACCAAGTCCGGATTCCACGAAAATGACTGAACCAGCGCCGAGGTACCCCTTGATCAAGCCGGTTCTCCAGGACGATGCCTTTGTCCAGGACGTCGACGCCGCCCGCCGCCGGCCGGGCGAATTGCACCTGTGGTGGCTGGGGCAAAGTGGCTTTCTCCTCCAGTGGGCAGGAAGGCACCTCCTGTTCGACCCGTACCTTTCGGATTCGCTCACCCGCAAGTACGCCGGAACGGACAAACCGCACGACCGCATGGCCGAACGAGTCGTTGCTCCCGAGCGCCTCGCCTTGGTGGATGTGGTGACCTCGAGCCACAACCATACCGATCATCTGGACGCGGACACGCTGCGGCCCCTGACCGCGGCCAACCCGGCCCTGCGCCTGGTCTGCGCTCGCGCCAACCTCGCGCTCGCCCGGGAGCGCTCGGGCCTCGAGGCCGCTCGGTTGATCGGATTGGATCCTGAGACGGCGCCGGGGGACGCCGAGGTGGCCGGTTTCCGTTTCAGCGCGGTTCCGGCGGCGCACGAAGCCTTCGATACCGATGGCGCCGGACTCTTCCCCTACGTGGGATTCGTGGTTCGGGCGGGGCCGTGGACGGTTTACCACTCGGGGGACACGGTCTTGTTTCCAGGCATGGCCGAACGCCTGGCGGCGGCACGTATTGACGTGGCCCTGCTTCCGATCAACGGGCGTGCGCCGGAGCGACGTGTGGCCGGGAATCTCTGGGGACGCGAAGCGGCCCGGCTCGCTCACGCGGCCGGTGTCCGGGTGGTGGTGCCCTGCCACTTCGACATGTTTCGCTTCAACACGGCCACGACGGAGGAGTTTGTGGCCGAGTGCGAGCGTCTCGGACAGGCCTGCCAGGTCATGGGGCAGGGTGAACGGTTCTCCTTGAATTCAGGATTCTCCCGTGGCGTTCCGTGAACCGCCCGGTGTCCACCGCCTCGCCGCATTGCTGGGCGCCACCGCGGGTGCTAGCGTCTCCCGCGTGACCACCAAGAACCCCTTTCCCGGCATGAACCCGTTCTTCGAACGGCAATGGCGGGATGCGCACACGATGTTGATTGCCTACCTGCGGGATGCGCTCCAGCAGCGCCTGCCGGCGGAGTTGGTCGCGCGTGCGGAAGAGGACTCGCTTACCGTCGGCTTGGGAGGAACCAAGGCGACCTATCGGCCCGACGTCCGGATCCTGGAACCTTGGAGTCTCAAGGACCCGGAGGGCGTCGTGGCGGCCCCGCCTGCACTCGCGTCGGCGACAGAACCCGTCCGCGTGTTCGTCGAGGAAGAAACCGAGCGTTGGATCGAAATTCGCGACTCCAGCGGCCGGTTGATCACGGTCATCGAGGTGCTCAGTCCCTCCAACAAACGCGAATCGTCAGACCGCGACCGCTATCTCACCAAACGGCGGACTTTCGCCAGCGGCGGGGCTAACGTGGTGGAGATCGACCTCATCCGACAAGGCACGTCGGTTTTTCCAGACGCCGTCCGCCAGGTGATGCATCGCGCGAGTGCCTGCTATGGAGTCTGCGTGTTCCGCGCCGTGCAACGCGGCGCCTTCGAAGTATATCCTATCGCCCTCCGGAAGCGCCTGCCAGTCATCCGCGTTCCGTTGCGCTCCAGCGATGCGGACGTGCCGATGGACCTGCAGCCCTTGATTGATCAGTGCCACGAACGAGGTCGCTATCACCTGCTCGATTACCGCACCGAACTGGACCCGCCTTTCCTGCCTGAGGACGCCGACTGGGCGGAGCAGGTGCTGCGGGCTGGGGGATTGCGTTGAGGAGCCACCGCTGAACGATCGGGAATGCCCAGTCTTGGGTGGCTTTGCCTCGACGCCCCCGGGCAGTCAGCATCAGGGCCAGGCTTCAAGCTTGGGGCCGCTGACACGCTGGAACCCAGCCAGGTTAACCGCGGCACCGAACCCCGGGCCTGCAAGCGCGCCGAGCGCGCCTCGGCAGACCCACACCTCTGCCAGGACGCTGCTTGTGCGGCAAGGCCGCTGACTTCAGGCGGCAACGACCCGGTGACTCGGGCCCCTGAGGTCCGCCGTATGGTCAGCAGCCCGGCGAAGCTACGGGGCCTCGAGCTCTCCTGCGGCGAGCTACGCTTCAAAATACGGGATCGTCAGCGGACCTTGCGGCAGAACCGCAACCCGGGCCGAGGAGCCGAGTCGCGCGAGCTCGTCGCGGACGAACGAACCGATGTCGGCGCACGGCTCGAGGTGACAGGCGCGGACCGTGGCGTCCGGCAGACAGCTCTTCAGGAGGACGCGTGCCCGGGTCTGGATCTGCGCCTGGATCTGGACCTGCCACTGCTCGGGCAGCGTCTCGGCGGTCGCGTTCAGGCGCTCGACCAAAGCTTGCGGACTCGGTGCCGAGGTAAGCAACCGGTGGAAGGGGCTGCTCTCGGGTACGCCTTCACGGCACTCGCACGCCATCACGATGGTGCCGCCGGGCTTCACGATCCGCGCGGCGGCGCTCATGCCCTTCACTCCCTGGTAGAGGTTGAGATCCAACGGGGCGCCGCTGTTGGTGGACACGACGATCGCATACGGCGCTTCGACACGGCGCATGGCCGCGGCGTGTACCGACTCGCATCCCAGGCGGTGGGCGCCGAACAGGTCGCCCGCGTACACGCCTGTGATCTGGCGTCGGTGGTTCAGGGTCACGTTCAGCAGGAAGGAAAGCCCGACGCGCCGCGCGATATCGCGCAGCTCTTCCCAAAGCGGGTTGCCGTGCGTCATCCCAAAGGTGGCTTTCGGACTGCCGATGTTCGTGGCGCGGTGATTCGCCATCACGGTGCGTAGCCCGGCGCAACCGGGGATGATGCCTTTGGGGCCGCCGCTGAACCCGGCGAAGAAGTGGGGTTCGATGAAGCCGGTCACGATGCGGAGGTCAGCCTCGATCAGATGCCGGTTCAGGAGCGCGGGCGTGCCGTCGCGCATCGTGCCTACCGCCACGAGGGAGGAGGTGTCGTGGCAGTCATGGTTCAGCACGCGGTAACGCTGGAGGACTTCGCGTGTGAGCATTCCCGCCAGCTCGGTGGCGGTGTTGGCGCGGTGGGTTCCGGTGGAGTTGAGGAGGGTGATCTGACCGGGGGGCAGGGGATGCAGTTCCTCCAGAAGCCAGGGGATCAAGCGGTCGTTCGGAGTCGCCCGGGTGCTGTCGGTGAAGACGATGCAGACCCGGTCGGTAGGCTTCAGCAGTTGCCGAAGGGGTGGGGCGCCGACCGGGTGGGAGAGCGCGTGGTGCAACGCCTGGCGTTCGTCAGGCAAACCCGGCTGGTGAACCGGTTCGATGAGGTCCGTCCGGCTTTCTGGCAGATCCACGAGGAGTCCCTCGTGACCATAGGCGAGCTTGACTGTCATAGGCATGGTGCGGGCACCGGCGCCCATGGTAGATGCGTGGCCCCTCGGGTGAATCAGAATCTTGAGGCGGCTTGAGTGTCGGTCGCGCCGGGCCTAGGCTGGTGGCGACGTCAGTTCGGCGCCTGCGGGGTCCGGGTGACCCGTGGTGTCGTGGGGGACGTCCTGGACTCATGCCGCTCTACGAATTCGAAGTCACCGAGGGTTCCTGCGCAATCTGCGGGGGCCGGTTCACGCTGCGACGCCCGCTCAGCGCGGCGCCGTTGACCAAGTGTCCCCTGTGCAAGAAGGCGGTGCGGCGGGTGTACTCGAGTTTCAGCACGCCGCAACTGACCAAGCCGTTGTCCATCACCGATGCCAAGAAAGCGGGATTCACGGTCTTGAAGCGGGTTTCCAAGGGCGAGTACGAGCGCCAGTGAACGTGGAGTTTTCGCTGGCGGCACCTTCCTACCTGCAGCACTTTAGCGACCAGTTATGAATGAGTTGGAACGCGTGGAACGGGTCGTCAGGGAAGCCGGTCGCCGGCTCCGCTGGCAACGGGCGTGGCGCGGGTTCTGGCGGGGCATGCTGGCCGGCGCCGGCCTGTGGCTGCTGGCGCTTTCCCTCTACAAGCTACTCCCCCTGCCGGATCTCACCCTCGCCATTGCCGGGGTCGCCGGGTTGGCTGGGTTGGCGTTGGGCGGGCTGGTCGGATGGTGGCGTCGGCAAGGATTGTTGGGAACGGCGCGCTGGCTCGACGAGCAGGAGAAGCTCAAGGAACGCTTGAGCACCGCCTTGGAACTTGGAAGGGATGAGAAACTGGGTGCGTGGCGCGATCTCATGGCGCGCGATGCCGCCGAGCAGGTCGGGAAGCTGAACCTCAAGCGGCTGCTTCCGTGGCGACTTCCCGCGGCCAGCCGCTGGGCCCTCCTGTTACTGGCCCTCACCGCGGGCCTGGGGTTCGTTCCGGAGTACCGCAGCGAGGCCTACCTGCGGGAGCAACGCCAGCAGGAGAGCGTTCGCGAGTCGGGGCGCAACCTGGCCATGCTCACGCGAAGGACGCTCGAACGCCGCACCAACAGCCTCGAGTCCACGCGCCAGACGCTGCAGGCGGTCGGCGAACTCGGCAACCAACTCGAGAAACGCGCTCCAACGCGCAATGAAGCCCTCAAAGACGTCGCCAAGTTGACCGAGAAGGTCCAGCAGGAAGTCCGCGAGCTGGCGAAGAACCCGGCCCTGCGGTCCATGGAGCGTGCGGCCCGATCGGGAAACCAGAACACCCCTGGCAGCGCCGAGCAGTTGAAGAAGCAGATGGACGCCTTGCAGAAGGCGATGGGAGAGAAGAACCCGGCCACGGACGCGCTGGACAAGCTGCAGCAGGAGTTGCAGAAAGCCCAGGAGGCAGCTCAAGCGATGACGGGCAAAGACTCTCAGGCAGCCGAGGCGGCCAAGGAAAATCTGGCCAAGTCGCTGGCCCAGCTGTCGCGTCAGGCCGAAGCCTTGGGAGCGGCGCTTCCCAGCCTCGAGGAGGCCATTGCGGCGCTGGAAGCCGGCCAGATCGACAAGGTGCTGAAGGATCTCCAGGCGGCCATGCAGGACCTGGACAAGATGCAGCAGATGGCGCAGGCCATGCAGCAGTTGCAGCAGCAGGCCGCCAAACTCGGCAAGGACCTCGGTGAACAACTGGAGAAGGGGCAGGCCGAAGCGGCCGTTGAAACCCTGCGCAAGATGATCAACCAGCTCAAGGCCGGGGATCTTTCGGCCGAGCAGTTGAAGAAGCTCCAGGACGAAGTGGCCAAAGCGTCCAAGCCCGGCGAGGAGTACGGCAAGGTCGGCGAGTTGCTGGCCAAGGCTGCGGGCCAGATGGGGAAGGGAGACAAGGCCGGCGCCTCGCAATCTCTCGCCGACGCCGCCAAGGAGCTCGAAGGCCTGATGCAACAACTCGCAGACGCGCAGGACCTCAAGTCGACCATGGACGCCCTCAAGCGCGCCCAGATGTGCATCGGGAACGGCATGGCTTGGGGTCAGTGCCAGAGCCAGAAACCGGGGTTCAAACCCGGCGGCAAACCCGGCCGCGGCGTCGGGACCTGGGCCGACGAGGGCCAGTTCCTCGACCAGGTCGAGAACACCGGCCTCTGGGACAACTCGGGGGTGGAGCGTCCGGATGCCGACCCGCGCGGGCTTACCGAACGAGAGAGCGACCTTTCGGATGCGCTGGACCCGACCCGGCTGAAGGGGCAGTTCAATCCCGGCAGCCCGATGCCCAGCATCACTCTCAAAGGCGTGAGCATCAAGGGCCAGAGCACGGTGGCGGTTCAGGAAGCGATCACCTCAGCCCAAAGCGAGGCGCAAGCCGCCCTCAGCCAGGAGCAGATTCCCCGGGCCTACCAGGGGGCCGTGAAGGACTATTTCGACGACCTGAAGAAGTGAGCCCGCGTTTGCGCATGGACATCGAACAGCAAATCAAACAATTCCGCGAGACCTACGAGCGGCTGCGCGCCGAGATCGGCAAGGTGATCGTTGGCAACGACCCCATTGTCGAAGGGACCCTCACCGCGATCTTCGCCGGCGGGCATGTCCTGCTCGAAGGCGTGCCCGGGCTGGGCAAAACGCTGCTGGTCCGCACGCTGGGAGATGTCCTCGACCTCAGCTTCAGCCGCATCCAGTTCACGCCCGACCTGATGCCGGCGGACATCCTCGGGACGAACCTGGTCATGGAAACGCCCGATGGCCGACGGGTGTTCGAGTTCCAGCGCGGGCCTGTCTTCGCGCACCTGATCCTTGCGGACGAAATCAACCGCGCGACGCCCAAGACGCAGTCGGCGTTACTCGAGGCGATGCAGGAGAAGCAAGTCACGGCCGGCGGCGAGTTGCGTCGCCTCGCGGAACCGTTCTTCGTGCTCGCCACGCAGAACCCGATTGACCAGGAGGGAACCTACCCGCTGCCGGAAGCGCAGTTGGACCGCTTCCTTTTCAAGCTGCTCGTGGGCTACCCGACCGCCGCCGAGCTCACGGAGGTGCTGAACCGGACCACCGAGAACTCCAAGGTGAGCCTCAACCGGGTCGTGCCCCGGGAACAGCTGCTGGAACTGCAGCATTTGGTCCGGCAGGTCCCCGTGGCGTCCCATGTGAAGGACTACGCCGTGCGCCTCGTCCTGGCGACGCACCCCAAATCGGAAACCGCGGTGCCCATCGCGAATCAGTTTCTGCGATACGGCAGCAGCCCGCGCGGAGCCCAGACCCTCATGCTCGCCGGCAAGGTGCGCGCCCTCGCCCAGGGCCGCTTCAACGTCAGTTTCGAAGACGTGCAGGCCGTTGCCTACCCCGCCTTGCGCCACCGGTTGATCCTGAATTTCGAAGCCGAGGCCGAAGCGGTTACCACGGACCAGGTCATCGCCCAAGTCCTGAAGGACGTGCCGAAGACGCTCGAGGCGGTTCCTGCCTGAGGATGGCCACCGCCTTGCTGTCCCCTGATCTGCTTCGCCGGCTGGAGCAACTCCAGTTGCTCGCGGCCCGGCGTGCGAAGAGCTCCTTGCGTGGCGAACGGCGCAGCCGCGCCCGGGGTCAATCGGTGGAATTTGCCGACCACCGCAACTACACCTTTGGCGATGACCTGCGCTACCTGGACTGGAACCTCTATGGTCGGTTGGACCGGCTCTTCCTGAAACTCTACGAGGAGGAACGCGAGCTCCCGGTTCGGATCTTCCTCGATGCCAGCGAGTCCATGACGTTCGGGGAACCGGTCAAGTTCGACTTCGCGCGACGGATGGCCGCCGCGATCGGCTACGTCGCGTTGTGCGGTTTTGACCGCGTGAGCGTGCTGCCGTTTCCGGACCGCGAGGAGAACGAGGTGGCCCGCCGCGGCCTGCGCCTGGTTCGTGGCCGGAAATCGACGTTCCGGTTCTTCGACCAGCTGGCCTCCCTGACCGCAGGCGGGCCCGCCGATTTCAATGCGGCGCTCCACCACGGCGCGGTGGAGGCAAGGCAGAAGGGGCTCGCCGTCGTGCTCAGCGATTTTCTGGACCCTGCCGGTTACGAGAAGGGCCTGGGCGCGCTGGTGGGCCGTGGCTTTCAGGTCACCGCTGTGCAGGTCCTCGCCCCTGAGGAACTGGAACCCAAGACGTACGGGGATCTGCGGCTCGTCGATTCCGAGACCGGGGCCGAACAGGAAGTGACCTTCGGGCGCTATCGCCTCGCCGCATACCGCCAGACGGTCCAGAACTACATCCAGCGACTGCGCGAGTTCTGCGGCCAGCGCGGGATCGGCTTTTTCCTGGCCAACTCGGCCACGCCGATCGAGGACCTGCTGCTGAAGCAACTCCGCACCGCGGAACTCTGGGCATGAGCTTCCTTTCGCCCATCGCGCTGGTGTTCGCGGCGACGCTGCCCGTGGTGGTGGTTTTCTATCTGCTCAAGCGAAAGCGGGTGGTGAAGCTCGTTTCCAGCACGCTGCTTTGGCAGAAGTTCCTCGCCGAAACCCAGGCGAGCGCCCCCTTTCAGAGGCTGAGGCACAACTGGCTGCTTGTCCTCCAGCTGGTGCTGCTGGCGCTCGCCGTGCTCGCCCTGGCCCGTCCTTTTCTCACGGGGGATGCACGGCACACCCGCCTCAGCGTTGTGATCCTCGACGGCTCCGCATCGATGCAGAGCACCGACGAGTCGCCCAGCCGATTTGAGCGCGCCCGCTCCGAGGCCTTGCGCATGGTGGACAGTCTTTCGGGCAACGAACAGATGCTCGTCCTGCTCGCGGGGGTGACGACGGAGGTGAAGCAATCCCCGACCTCGGACAAGGCCGCACTTCGTCGGGCGCTGGTGTCCTGCAGTCCGGGCGATACCCCGACGCGGCTCGCGGAGGCGCTGAGAATTGCCAGCGCGTTTACGTTCGAGAAGCGCGGGGAGGAGGAAGTCGCCTTCGGCGAGATCCACCTGTTCAGCGATGGTGTCGCCGCCGACCTGGACGAGCTGGCCAACGAAAACCTGCCCCTGGTCTATCATCGCGTCGGCCAGCGCGGCGCCAACGCGGGCGTGGTCACCCTGGATGTGCGAGCTCACCCGGAGGATCCGACCCGGAGAGCGTTGTTCGCCGGGGTGCTGAATGCCTCGAGCAACCGGATGCCGGCGCAGGTGGAACTCTGGTTTGGCGAGCAGTTGGTGGAAACGCGGTCGATCGACCTCCCGCCCCGCACCACCGAGCCCCTGGTGTTTTCCGTGACCCAGGAACAGGATGGGATTTTCGCGCTCCGGCTCCAGGTTGAGGACGATCTGGACGTCGACAACGAGGCGTCCGTGGTCAGTCAGTTGCCGCTCCCGGCGAAGGTCCTCCTGGTCACGCGCGGCAACCGGTTTCTCGAGAAAGCCCTCGCCGCGGCGCCTTCCGTGACGCTCACCGTGGCCGCGGATCTGGCCGACACGGCGTCGGAATTCGACTTCGTGGTCGTGGACGACGTCCTGCCCACCACCTGGCCGGCGGGAAATGTCCTCGCGATCCGATCCGCTCCCACGAACTGGGTCGAGGTAACAGGCGCGCTCGAAGCGCCTCCCATTGTCGACTGGAAGAACACGCATCCGTTGCTCCGCTTCGTGGGCTTCGAAAACGTCCAGGTGAGCCAGGCTTTGGCCACGCAAACCCCGTCGTGGGCGGTCGGCCTGGTCGAGGCTCCCAATGCCCCCCTGGTCCTCGCCGGAGAGTTGGAGCGGCGACGGGTCATCTGGATCGCCTTTGACACGCTCCAGAGCACCTGGCCGCTCCGGATTTCGTTTCCGATCTTCATGGCCAACGCCGTCGAGTGGCTCAATCCCGCTCGAACCCGCTCGGCCGAACTGTTGGTACGCACCGGCGACGCCATCCGCGTCCCGCTGCCGGAGGAGCCGACGGCGACAGCCGTGGTGCGCCTTCCGGACGGCACTCAACGGGAACTGGCCATCGATGCGACGGCCCGGGAGGTGGTGTTCGGGGATACCCTGCGGCGCGGTATTTACGAGATCACCGTCTCGACCAACCAGACCGTCGTCTGCGTGAACTTGTTGGATGCCGCGGAGAGCGCCACCACACCTCGGGACGTCCTGAAGCTCGGGGAGTATGCGCAGGTCCAGGCCGCCGCCGCGCAACTGGGCAATCGGGAGATCTGGCGTTATCTGGCCGGAGGGGCCTTGGCCTTGCTTCTCTTTGAATGGTGGTACTACCACAAGCGAACGGTCTAGGCGCTCACTTCGGGCTCGTCATGGCGATCAACCACTCATCACTGGCGACGCGTTCCGAACTGGATCCCCGGAACCTGACTCAGCAGCCCGCGTGGCGCAAAGTCCGCGGCCTTCGCAAGGTGCGCCGGTGAGCGTCTCCCCGCGAGATCCCGTGGCGCCGCGATGTTGGCCGCAGACGCCGGTCGAGACCGTTATCGCGATCAGCGGTTTGTTCCTCGCCCTCATCCTGCCGTTGGTTGGAGGTTGCCAGGGCCGGGACGAAAGGCGCGTGACGGCTTACGTCGCCCAGGACCAGGTCTACGCCGAGCCTTTGCTCGCCAGATTCGAAGCGGCCAAGGGCGGACGGGTTGCCGCGGTGTTCGACAGCGAAGCCGTCAAGACCGTCGGTCTTGCCAACCGCCTGCTCGCCGAACGTGACCATCCGCAATGCGACGTCTTCTGGGGCAACGAGGAATTGCGGACCCGCCAACTGGCCGCCCGCGGCGTGTGGCGCGGAAGCAATGGATGGGCGGCGTTCGGTTACCGCAGTCGCCGCCTGATCATCAACACGAACTTCCTCGATGCCGCGCCTGACAGCGGCCGTCTTTCCGAACAAGCGTCCGCGCCGGTGGCTGGAGTTTCGGACGACGCGTCCGGCAAGACCCGCCTCCCCGCGCCGCGCTCCCTGAGTGAGCTGACGAACGCGGTCTGGCGCGGCAAGGTGGCGCTCGCGTACCCCCTGTTCGGCACCACCGCCGCTCACTTTCTGGCGCTGCGCCAGTACTGGGGTCCGGCGGCGTGGGAGAGTTGGTGTCGTGCGCTCGCGGCGAATCGTCCGCTCGTCGTGGACGGCAATTCGGTGGTGGCCAGACTGGTGGCGCGCGGGGAGGCCTGGATCGGTTTGACAGATTCGGATGATATCCTCGCGGTCCTTCGGGAATCGGCTCCGGTTGCGGCGCTGCCCCTTGGCCCTGAGTTCCTGCTCATCCCCAACACCGTGGCGATCCCGCAGGGGGCTCCGCACCCGGTGCTCGCGGAGGCGCTGTTCCAGTTCCTCCAACGGCACGAGGTGGCGCAGACGCTCGTTGAGGCAGGCGCGCTCGAAGGAATTTCCCCAACCGGCCTCGGGATGAACACCCTCAAGCCTGATTGGGACGGATTGCTGGCGGACATGGACACTGCCAACGCGCGTCTCAAGGAGATCTTCCTGCGATGAGCTGGGTTCTGTTCCAGAACAGTCTCCTCTTTGCCGGACTCGCAACTTTGCTCGCCGTTGCGGCGGGCATTTCTGTGGCCGTGTTCCTGTTCGCTTCCGGAAGAAGAGTGCGGTGGGCGGGAATCACCCTGGCAGGGACGGCCCTCGCCCTGCCTCCCTTTCTCGTGGTGAACTGCTGGCTCGCGCTGTTCGGCGAAACGGGGCCGTGGCGGGCCTGGCTGCCTTGGGATCTATATGATTTGCGGACCGCCGGAGTTGTCATGGGCCTCATGCTCTGGCCGATCCCGATGTATGCGACGTTCAGTGCATGGCAGAGACTCCAGCCTGCACATCTGGAAATGGAGCCCCGGCTCACCGGCCTCGATTTGCTGCGCCGGGTTTTGTTGCCGGTTGCCGGGCCTGCGCTGACGGTGGCCACGGTCCTCAGCTTCGTGCTCGCGATGGCCAACTTCGCCGTGCCAACGCTCTTCCAAACCAAAGTCTTCACGGCCGAGATCTGGATCCGGTTCAGCGCCAACTTCGACCATGCCGGGGCGCTCGTTGCGAGCCTGCCGGTGCTTGGGGTCTTGCTGCTGGCGTGGCCCTGGCTGCGTCCACGTGAGATACCATGGAGCCGGGAACAAGGTGCTGCCGCGCCCCGACTCGTCGAACAACGGCTCGGGACGCTGCCAGTCAGGGCGGCTGCGGTGGTGAGCGCCGTCGTGGTGGTGGCTTCGGTCGTTGTGCCCTTGGGCGACCTGCTTCTCGACGGCGGGACCTGGCGCCAGTTGGGACCCGCGCTCGCGGCGGGGAAGGCTGCGTTCTGGAACTCGTTTGGGCTGTCGGCCGTCGCCGCGGCGAGCGCGATGGTCATCGGCCTCGCCATTTGGCGTTGGCGATTCGGCGCCGCCCTCTGGATCTCCTTCCTGCTTCCAGGAGTTTTTCTGGGGCTGCTCTTGATCTGGGGGCTCAACCGGCCTCCTTTGATCGCGCTGTACCAAGGTTCCGGGGTGGTCATTCTGGCTTTGGTGGTGCGATATCTTGGCCCGGCCCGCGAGGCCGTCCGCATCGCGAGGGCAGGTGAGGACAAGGATCTTGTGGACGCCGTGCGGGTGGCGGGCGGCTCGCGCTGGCAGGTGTTCCGGTACGCTACCTGGCCTCAAGTGAGGCGTCCCGTGCTCGCGGGGTGGTATGTGATTTACCTGCTTTGCCTGTGGGACATCGAAAGCCTGGTCTTGATCGCTCCGCCCGGGCTCGAAACGCTGCCGTTGCGGATCTTCAATCTTCTCCACTACGGTCACAACCCACAGGTGAATGCGCTTTGCCTTGCCCTGCTGGGCCTCGCCGTGCTCCCGCCGCTGCTGTGGGCCGGGGCCGCGACGCTGCGCCGCGTCTGGCCGCGTCCCGCCCTGGGGTCCGGGATCGCCCTTGCGGCTTTCATGACCCTGGCAGCCGGCGGTTGTTCGCGGTCGCCGGAGGGAGTCGTGACGCTCGACAGCCGGTTCTTCAGGGCGGCGGAAGTCCTCGGCACGCGTGGACGTGGTGCCGGCCAGTTTAACAAGCCGCGGTCTTTGGCCGTCGACACTCGCGACAATTTCTACGTTGTCGACATGACCGGGCGGGTGCAGAAGTTCAATCGCCACGGTGATTTTCTGTTGTTCTGGCAGATGCCCCAGACGGACCTGGGTCGGCCGAAGGGCATGGTTGCGGACACCCGTGGACGAATCCTCGTTGTCGAACCCCACTATTCGCGCGTCAACCACTTCACCCCGGAAGGCCGCCTGGAGCGGCAGTGGGGACAACCTGGCACCAACGCGGGTCAGCTCTCGATGCCCCGTGCGGTGGCAGTGAACTCGCGGGGGGAGATCTGGATTTGTGAGTACGGGGTTACCGAGCGGGTTCAGCGCTTCACTCCGGACGGGGGTCGGCTGCTCGCGGGCTTCGGCGGGTTCGGATCGAAGCCGGGTGAGTTCAACCGTGCCGAGGGAATGTGCGTCGACCGCAGCGACCGGCTTTACGTAGCTGATTCCTGCAACCATCGCGTGCAGGTGTTCGATCCCGATGGGAAGTGGCTGCGGAGTCTCGGGCAGGCGGGCTCGGGCCCGGGTGAGCTAAGCTATCCCTACGACGTCCAGGTCGATGAGCACGGGACTGTGTTCGTCTGTGAGTTCGGAAACAGTCGCATTCAGGTCTTCGACGCGGACGGGCGCTCCCTGGAGATTGTGGGAGGCCCCGGAGCTGCTCCGGGTCGGTTCAGTAATCCGTGGAGCGTGGCCCTCGACACGAACGGAAATTTGTATGTCGCTGACGCCGGCAACCACCGGGTCCAGAAGCTCCTCGCCTACCCTCATCGCGAGCGATTATCCGCCCACGGTGGTGTCCATGGACATGGCCGGAGGGCACGCTCCCCGTCGCTCGGCTCGGATGGCCGGGCCGTGAGGCTGACGATGTAGGACCCGCTTTTAGGCCGACAGCCGATGCCATTCCAATTCACTCATTCTGCCTGGTTGCTCCTCTGGCCTGCGGCCGTGGCGTGGCTGGTCTGGCTGGCTTTGCGGAGCGACGTGCAGGCCGGGCCATGGCGCCGGTGGTTTTCGCTGGGCTTGCGGCTGCTGATCACGACGGCATTGATCCTGGCGCTGGCCGGCTTGCGCTGGCTCAAGCCCCTCGAAGGCGTGAATCTGTACTTTCTGCTGGACCGGTCCAACAGCGTGCCAGCCGAGCAGCAGGACGCCGCCAGGGCCTACGTCAACCGCGTGTCTGCCGACAAGAAGCCAGTGGACCGTGGCGGAGTGGTTGTGTTCGGAGAGGGAGCGGCGATCGAGATCACACCCAACGCCCAGGTGGACGTCCAGAAGATCCAGGCCGTGGTCGGGGCGGACCGTAGCGATCTGGCCAGCGCCATCCGCCTCGGGACGGCTGCCTTCCCGGAGACGGGGCAGAAGCGCCTGGTGCTCGTTTCCGACGGCAACGAAAACGTCGGCGACGCGATGAGTGCGGTCTCGTCGGCGCGCAGTCTGGGCGTCACGGTGGATGTCGTGCCGCTGGGAGTGAACCGGGGAGGTGACGTGTCGGTTCAGAAACTCAGCGTGCCGACGAACCTGAAAAAGGGGCAGACGTTTGAAGTCGGCGTGTTCATCCAGGCGGATACAAATCGTGCCGCCACGTTGCGCCTGTTCCAAAACAACCGCTTTCTCGGCGAACAATCGGTGGACCTCGCTGCCGGCAAGAACCTGTTTACGTTTCCCCAGACGCTGAACGAACCGGGTTTTTACGCTTACGACGTCCAGGTGGACGTGCCTGGGGACGAGGTCGCCCAGAACAACCGGGCAAGCAACTTCGCCAGTGTCCAGGGCGATCCGCGGGTGCTGATCGTGTCTGCCGATCCGGCTCAAGACCGTCCCTTGGTTGCCGCCCTGCAATCCTCGCGCTTGGACAGCCGGCTCACCGGTCTGGAAGGCTTCCCTAGCACGCTCGCGGAGATGCAAAGCTACGACGTGATCTTCCTCAGCAATATCGCCGCCGGGGACCTGGGCGATACCTACATGAGCTTGCTCGAGAGCGCCGTCAGGGATTTCGGGGTCGGCCTCGTCTGCGTCGGGGGCGATCAGACCTATGCCGCCGGCGGCTACCGTGGGACGCCGCTCGAGTCCGTCCTGCCGGTTGAAATGGAGTTGAGCAGCAAAAAGGTGCTGCCCAGCGGCGCCGTGGTGCTCGTGATGCACGGCATGGAGTTCAACAACGGCAACCAAATCGCTCGAGAGTGCGCCCTGGGCGTGCTCGATGCCCTCGGCCCCCAGGACGAAATGGGCGTGGTGCTCTGGGACGGCCGGGATCGCTGGCTTTTTCCCCTCAGTCCGGTGGGCGATCGCAAGGAGAAGGGCCGGATGATCTCGGGCATGAACCAAGGCGACCTTCCGAGCTTCGAGAACGTGATGCACATGGCCTACGCGGGCGCCGAAGGCAACCCGGGGCTCCGCGAGTCGAAGGCAAATCTCCGGCACATGATCGTGTTCAGCGATGGCGACCCCGGCGCTCCCAGTGACGGCCTCATGCAGGCCATTGTGAACGACAAGATCACCGTCAGTTCCGTGCTCATTTCCGGCCACGCCGCCCCGGATACCATGATCAAGATCGCCGACCAGGGACGGGGACGTTTCTATGATGTGCGCGATCCCAGCCAGTTGCCCCAGATCTTCCTCAAGGAAGCCATGGTCATTCTGAAATCGGCCATCTTCGAGGAACCGTTCACGCCCAGGGTCGCCGCGAACAGCGAATTGCTTCGTGGTATCGCGCCCGCCGAACTGCCAACGCTCCGCGGCTACGTATGTACCACACCCAAGCCTCGAGCCGAGGTGCCGCTCATCTCCGACAAGGGAGACCCGGTGCTCGCCCACTGGCAATTTGGCCTGGGCCGGGCTGTCGCCTTCACGTCGGACGCCAAGGCCAAGTGGGCCCAGGACTGGCTGGGCTGGCCGAAATACCGGCAGTTCTGGTCGCAGGTTGCCCAGTGGGCCATGCGCCGGGTGGATACCGCCAACTTTAACGCGGAGATCGCCGTGGAGCAGGGGCAGGGCGTGCTCAGCGTCGAGGCCCTCACTCCCGAGGGCGAGTACCGGAATTTCCTCAACCTCCAGGCGGTCGTGGTGAGCCCCAAGGGCGAGCGGGAGAACGTCCGTCTGGAACAAACAGGCCCGGGGCGTTACGAGGTGCGCTTCCCCACGAAAGAAGTCGGCGCCTATCTTCTCAATCTGGTCGAGGTCGAGAACGGTCAGATCAAAGCCACCCAACCCCTGGGCGCGAGCGTGAACTACTCTCCCGAATTCGCTGTCTCCCAGCCGAACCTCAACCTGTTGCGCCGGATTGCGGAGACGGGCGGGGGCCAGGTGCTCCCGGCGATAAGCGAAGACCCAGGCACGGCGAACCCGTACCTCCGGAACCGGCTGAGGACCTTTCAACCTCGTGATCTCTGGGAGTGGCTGCTCAAGTCCGCGGTGCTGCTCTTCGTGGTGGATATCGGCGTGCGCCGCCTCTACCTGGATCGCGCCGAATGGCTGAAAGCGACCGAGAACCTGCGCCGGCGGCTGTTCTTCTGGCGGAGTCGGGTTCGTCCGGTCGAGGCCGAGGAATCGTTGGCAGCGCTGCTGAGCCGGCGAGGGCAGGTGCGGGCCGAACGCACGAAGGCAGGGGAGCAGCGCTCCGAACTGTTCGAACCAGCCCGACCTGGGGTGCCGGCTGCCGAACCGCGCGCCACGAAACCAGAAATGGGTGTGCCCCCACGCCCTCAGGCTTCGGTGGACCAACCCGACTCACCTCCAGATCGCACGGCAGTCACTTCCCGGTTGCTGGACGCCAAGCGCCGTGCAAACAGAAAGCTCGACCAATCCTGAAGATGCGCAATGCCTCCCGCTTCGCCCTGGTGATGGTGACAGCTCCGAGTCTCGAAGCCGCGCGACATCTCGCAAGCTGTGCCCTGCAGAAGCGCCTCGTGGCGTGCGCGAACCTGGTACCAGGCTTGGAGTCCCACTACTGGTGGAAGGGAAAGCAGGAGACGGCTGCGGAAGTGTTGATTCTGTTTAAGGCACGAATGACCGACCTTGCTGCCCTGGAGAAAGCCCTGCTGTCCAACCACCCGTACGAAACGCCGGAGGTCGTCGCCGTCCCCTTCAAGAGTGGCACCAGTCGCTATCTCGCCTGGCTCGCGGACTCGACGAGGCGCGACGCCTCGCGGGCGTTGCGACGGGGCGCGGCGTGATGCAGGTCGTAAGCATCGATACTTAATGTGGCGTTCAAGCGGCATTTTTCCCCGGCAATCTTCCCCTTTGGCACTTTCCCTCCGAACCTGAGTTGCTTATTATGCGTCCCGTGTTGTCGTTATACATCGCCCCTTCAATCCCGATGAAAGGTCGTAGCCTGTCCTGTTTCCTTGTCCTCGCCCTGGCCTGGACCCTGGCACCCCTGGCTTCCGCCACGGTGCTGCGCGTGAAGACTGGTCTCTCGGTTCAGAACCCGGATGGGCTTTCCTGGACGAACGCCTTTCCGAGCGTTACCAATGCTGTCGCCGTTGCACGTGCCGGCGACGAAATCTGGGTTGCGGCCGGTGTCTACGGCGGCGGATTGACCCTGAGCAACGGCATCGCCTTGTACGGCGGCTTCTCCGGCACTGAAGCCAGCCGCGATCTGCGCGATTTCCGGGCCAATGTCACGACGCTGGATGGGGGAGGTAAGTCGACGGTAATCGTTGTCGAGAGTGGTGCCGGGCCGAGCACCCGCGTGGACGGCTTCACGATCCAAGCGGGCAGGGCAAGCGGCTCAGGCGCTTTGGGGTCTGGAGGTGGACTCCGTGCGGTAGGGGCTGACCCGGTGGTCGCCAACAACCAGTTCCGGGCAAATAACGCTTCGCGGTCCGGAACGGCGGTGTATCTGGAATCCTCTTCGGCCACTCTGATAAGCAACTACTTCGGATTCAATGGGCCTGACATCACAACGCGGGACGGCGGCGCGGTTGCCGTCGCCGGTTCGAGTCCCACCATCCAGGGCAACTCCTTCGTCGGTAACCGCGGCCGTGATGGGGGTGCGGTTCACTTTGCCACGAGCACCGGCTTCCTCATCGGCAATTCCCTGCTCAACAACTCGGCAAGTCGGGACGGCGGCGCCATCATGTGTGTCAGTGCTTCGCCGCAAATCACCCACAACCGCATGCTCGGGAACACGGCTCCGGCGCGCGGCGGCGGGGTCGCTCTGACCGCTGGCAGCGCCACTCTTCTTTTCAACAACGTGTTCAGCAGGAACTCGGCCGCGACGGGCACCAATGAACTCGGTGGCGGCGGCGGCGTCTTCGCCGACCAAACGAGCCAGCCCAGCATCCTGAACAACACGCTGGTGATGAACGAGGCGCCTGTGGGGGGCCTGTTGCTGTCGAACCGGAATGCGCTGGTGGCCAACAACATCATTGCTTTTGGGTCTTCGGGCGTAGGCGGGGTGGACTCTCTGAAGTTGCAGACGAACAACATCTATGGCAACACCGCGAACTTCGTGGGCGTGCCGGACGTCACCGGCACCGCCGGGAACATCTCGGCCGACCCGAAATTCGCCGGGGATTACGGCCTCGGGGTGGTGAACATCCTGCCCGACTCGCCCTGTCGGGACGCGGGCAATTCTGCCGTAATTCCTGCAGCTGCCTCGGATCTGGACGGCGAGCCGCGCATTCAGGGTCCTGCGGTGGATATCGGTGCCGACGAGACTGACGGAGTGTCGACCTACTTTCTGCCGACCGTGGTTCGGGTTGCACCTGATGGAAATGACCAGAACCTCGGGGATGATTGGAGCCGGTCCAAGAGGACCCTGCAGTCAGCAATCGAGTTGGCGGGCCTGCGGGGCGGTGAGGTGTGGGTCAAGGAAGGCACGTATGTGGGGAACATCACCATCCGGCCCTTCACGTACATCTACGCGGGCTTTAACGGCATGGAGACCAATCGGCTCGAGCGAAATTGGGCGACACACCTGACGACGCTCGACGGCGGCGGAGTTCAGAGCGTGGCGCGCTTTCCGGGTTTGAGTTTTGATGAAACGCTGGATGGTTTCGCCATTCGGAATGGGGCTGCCACCGCTGGCGGTGGAGTCTATGCAGACGGCAACATCCGGATCGCCAACAACCACTTTGAATCAAACGAGACGTCCTCGTCTGCCTCCAGCAATCCCGGCACCGGCGGCGGCGCCATTTATGTCAGCGGCGGTGGGGCCACCATCGTGAACAACACCTTCCTTCGAAACCGTGCCACGATGAGATCCCGAACCGTGAGCGCCGACGGCGGCGCCATTAAGGTCGCCGCAGGCATGCCTTTGGTAGCCAATAACCTGTTCCGGATGAATACCGCAACCAATTCCCTCGCACTTGGAGAGGCCCAAGGCGGTGCTGTTGCCGTGGTCAGCAACGCCGCACCTCGTATCATCAACAACACTTTCCTGCAGAACTCCGCGCTATCTCTCACGCGGAGCAACACCCTGGACCACGGCGGTGCGTTGAGCTTCTCAGGCTCCATCACAAACCCGGCCGCCGCTCCACTGCTGGTCAATAATCTGGTCGTCTATAACTCGTCTGGCATTTCGGCGAAGGGTCGCGTCCCTGACCTCTACAACAACTTGGTCTACGGGAACTTCCGCACGAACTTCGAGTTCATGGCCGATCCCACCGGCACGCGCGGCAATATCAGCAAGTCCCCCCGGCTCACCGGTCCCTACGGCGATCCGCACCTGATGGCGGACTCGCCGGCGAGGGATGCCGGCGATGACTCTGTGCTCCAGGCGGGGTGGCTGGATCTCGACGGCAAAGCCCGGGTGGTGGGTGAGGCTCCGGACATTGGCGCGGACGAGTTCGATGGTACCACTTTCGATATCGCCGATCGGGTTTTCTACGTTCGACCCGAGGGACAGGATACCAACAGTGGCATCACGTGGGAGGCCGCCAAGCAGACCCTGGGCGCCGCGCTCGCCGCGGCTGCGGTTGACGGGGGCGAGGTGTGGGTTGCTGCCGGAACATACCAGGAACGCGTTCAGGTCGACCTCTTCACGTATCTGTACGGAGGCTTCAGCGGCACGGAAACAAACCGCTCCGCAAGAAACTGGTTTGCGCAGCCGTGCATTCTGGACGGGGGTGCGAGCCCAACTCGACCGGTCGCGGGCAAGCCGGTGGTCACGGTGATTGGGACCGACGGCTACGCGGCGGTCGACGGCCTGACGGTCAGGAACGGTGCCGCGGTGACGGGAGGCGGTCTCAATGTATTCGGTTCTGCTTTCATCGCGCACAATACGATTTCGAATAACGTCGCCGTCAGTGCCCTGACCAACGTGGTGGCGGCGGGGGCGGGACTCTACTGTGAAAGCGGGGCGCCCAACATCCTCAACAACCTCTTCGTCGCAAATCGATGCGTGGCGACGGCACCCACGAACAGTCGTGGCGGCGCCATTTACCTGGCCAGTCCGGCCGGGCAGATCGCGACCGTGCTGAACAACACGCTGTTGGACAACCGGGCGGCGGATGGCGGAGCCGTCTTCCTGGCGGGCAGCACCGGAGCGCGGATCCTGAACAACATCGCGGCGTTCGGAACGTCCGGGTTCGGTGCCGCCAACAGCACGAATATCGCTCGCTACAACTGCGTGTACGGGAACAGCTCCAATGACTACAGCGGTATCATCATTGGCACAGGCAGCATCGAAAGCGATCCCCTGTTCGTCGACTGGCGGCAGCGTAACTACCGCTTGCGGGCGGATTCACCCTGCATCAACACCGGGGACGCCTCAGCCTCAGCCGGCGATTGGGATATCTTCGGCGAGCCGAGGTTGGTGGGCGCCGCTCCGGAGATTGGAGCTGACGAGTTCTCCGGCCCCGCCGCCGCGGATTTCGAACTCGCGCTGACCCAGCCCCTGGCAGGCTCGGTCGCCGTGGCTCCTGCCACCGTCTTCCTCTCCGCCGCGGTCGCGGGTGGCACGCTCACGCCAGTGTATATCGAATACCTCGCGAACGGCTCGCTCGTGGCCACGGGTACTAATGCGCCGTTCTCGGCCTTCGCCCAGAATCTCATCGCGAACGATTACAGTATGGTCGCGAGGGCGGTCACGGCGGGAGGGGCGATGGCGACCTCAGCCCCGGTGGGAATTATCGTGGTCCCGCCCCCCAACAATGTTCCACCCAAGATTACGTTCTCCACCCCGACGAACGGGCAGGCGTTCTTCATCCCTACGGACGTCCGCGTCGCGTTCAGTTGGACCAAGCCCGGCGGCCGGGTGACCCGTTGGGAGTTGTTCACGAACGACGTGTTCGCTATTGCCGACCCCAGCGTCGCCTCCGGAGTTACTTCGGCCTCGGTGACCTTCACCAACGTGGCCACTGCCAGCTACAAGGTCACGGTTATCGCCACCGACAACATCGGCTCCAAGGGCACCAACGAGGTCAGCTATCTCGTTCGTAAGCCCGACCCGGTGGCTTCCGTCGCCCAGCAGCCCCAGCGGCTGCCTAACGGCTCGCTGCGCCTCGAGTTCAGCGCCCAGAGCGCCGACGCCAATTACGTGCTCGAAAGCTCGACGGACTTCCGTCAATGGGTCCCCATCTCCACCAACCAGGGGGGCGCCCCGATCCAAGCGGTCGTTCCGGTGAATCTCCAAGTGCCCATCGAAGTCTTCCGTACCCGGGCAGTGTATCCTTAGCGAGGCGCGCCTAAGACCCACGCCCACCCAATCCTGCTGCTTCGGGCCGGGCAGGCCCAGGTAACGCCGCGGCGCTGATCCACCCGCCCTATCCCGGCACGCGAGAGGGACGGCGTCTTTTCGGCCGTCCTATGCTCGGCAAGGCGTTGCCCCAAAGCAAAGAGCCGTGCTCGGCAGCCTCAGGCTCCGCCTGGGAATTCGTGCGTAGGAACGACCGGACGCGCGGCCTCACTGCCGCGGGGAGAGCCCCCCGTCGAGCTGAGGTTCTCAAGTTGGGATCAGCGAACCGCCGGGAGAATCTCCGGGTCCCGCTGATCGACCACCTCGGAGAACGCCCGGGCGGTCTCCTCGGCCATGCGCCGGGCATGAAAGCGGTCGGCGACGGCGAGCCGCCCGGCATCGCCGAGCGACTGCAGGCGTGCCGGGTTCAGCAACAGTCTCTCGATCACTGTGGCCAGGGAATCGGGATCGTTCGGCTCACACAGTTCGCCACCACCAGTCGCCTCGACGATCTCCGGGAACGCCCCGGCGCGCGGCTGCACCACGGGAATACCGGCAGCGAGCGCCTCAAGCACATAGAGCCCAAAGGCCTCTCCGTACGTTGCCGGGACGGAGAACAGGGTGAGCGACTGGAGAAAACTGATCTTCCCCGCGCGATCGGGGTTCGCGTGAAACTCCACGTCGCCGAGCACACCCGCGTGCCGGAGCCGACGGTGCATCTCCCGGACAAACGGCCGATCGGCCGGCCCGCAATACCCGCCAGCCTTGAGACGCAGTCCCGGAACCCGGTTGCGTTCCTTCAGAATGAGGAACGCGTCCACCAGCACGCCCAACCCTTTTTCCCGGCAGAGCCTCGCAAAGTATCCCAGAACCGGCGGTGCCGAATGCGGGGCGCCTTTCCCCGGCCGGCTCGCCTCAAAGCCCTGCAAGTGAATCCCCGGTGCCACCACGCGGATGAGATCGAGAGGCAGCCGGAGTCTCTCGCTCATGACCTCCGCATAATACCGGCTCGGGCTGATGTACAGGTCGGCATCCCGAATATTGTCGCTGAGTATCTTCCAGGCCTCAGCCCGGTACGGGGCCGGGAGCCCATCCAGGAAGGTATCCTCGCCCGCCAGCAGGCAGACCACGGGAGCACCGAGGGACTGGCGTACGCGCCTCGCCAATCCGAGCAGCAGCAGGTTCGAGAGGCAGACCACATCCGGCTTGGCTTGCCCCTTGAGCCAGCCGACGAGTTCATCGAGTTCCCGGGACTGGTTGCCGTGTTCGCCCTGAAGCATGGACGTCGTGAGGGCTCCGACGTCCGCAGGCCGGGTCTTCGCCGCGAACTTGCCCGCGAGCCGGAGGATCCAGCGCTTGGCGAGCAACCGATGCAACCAGGGCGGCATGGCGCGAAACAGGGCGCCTTGCTGGGCCAGAAAGACGTTGATACCGCTGTAGAAAACGGGCGTGTTCGGGCTGGCGTTGGTTTCGTCCAGCGTCAAAGGCAGGTACATGGGCACCATGACCGCCGCATGCCCGACCCGGCGCAGTTCAGTCACCAGCGCGTTGTCGCGGATGCAGTTGCCGCAATACGAGCCGCCTGTTCCGGGAGTGATCTGAACGATGTTCACAACGCGACGCCTTACCCGAGATTACGAGGTTTGCTGTTGACGGCCGGACTGCAGACCCCGCAGCCCCGCCCCTACGACCGGCTGAATGCGATCTAACACACGCGCAATTGTTAGCGCAATGAGTAAACGTTGTCCAAGCGCGTCCGTCGACGGTCTGCCCACCCGCCGGCCTGTCCCGCCCGGCGTGGTTTCTCAGTAGCTGGTCCGATCCAGCTTCACTTTGCCCCGGAAGATCCAGTAAATGCTCGTGGTATACGCCAGCACGATGGGCACGCCGATCAACGCAATCGTGAGCATGATGCCCAGCGTCTTGGACGACGAGGAGGCGTTGTACGCGGTGAGGCTTCGCTCCGGGAACGGATTGCTCAACACCAGGTTCGGGAACATCTCCAGGCCGAAAAGTCCCATGAGCGCGATCATCGCCACACAGGAAGACAGGAATGCCCGGAACTCCCGCCGCAGGTGGATCTCCCGCGGAATGTTGGCGATCGCCAGCATGTTCAACACCGCCACGCTGAACAACCACGGATTCGCCCGCACCCGCGCCGCCATGTGCGGCACGTAAAGCAGGGTCGCCATCGTGGTCACCGCGTAGGAAATGATGAAGAAAATGATCGTGCGATTGATCCACTCCCGGGCCCGCGTCTGCAGCTCCCCCTCGGTCTTCATCACCACGTAAATCGCCCCGTGCATCATAAACAGGGCCACGGTGGTGATGCCCAATAGCAAGGGGTACGGGCGCAGCAAGCCCAGGAACGAGCCGGCGAATTCGCCCCGTTCGTCCAGGGGAATCCCCCACGCGATGTTCCCCATCGCCACTCCGATCAGGAAACTCGACAGCAGGCTCCCTGCCGCAAAGCCTGTGTCCCACATCTGTCGCCACCAGCGCATCGGTTGCTTGCTGCGAAACTCGATGGCCACGGCCCGGAAGATCAATGCAGCCAGCAACAACACGAAGGCGAAGTAGAAGCCGCTGAACACCGTCGCGTACACGGCTGGAAACGCCGCGAAGAGGGCGCCGCCTCCCGTCACCAGCCAGACTTCGTTCCCATCCCACACCGGACCGATCGCGTTGATCATGATCCGCCGATGCTCGTCCTTGCGCGTGAACAGGTGCAACGCCCCCACGCCCAGGTCGAAGCCGTCCAGCAGGGCGTAGCCGGTGAAGAGGACCCCCACCAGGACGAACCAGGTGGCGTTGAGGTCAAGCCAGGCCGGAGGATTCATGCGGCATGCTCCTCGGGAAGCGCCAGTTTTCCGGTGGGCGTCAGATCCGCGGCGTCCGGTCCATGCTGGATCTTGTCGTTCAGCAGGTAGACGAACACCGCAAAGAGCAGTGCGTAGATCGCCGCAAACAGAATCAGTGAGGCGAGGACCGCTTCCGCCTTCACCACCTGGGAAAGGCCCTCGGAGGTCCTCAGCAAGCCGTAGACAATCCAAGGCTGGCGGCCCATCTCCGCCGCGAACCAGCCCGCCTGGTTCGCCACCTGCGGGCCGAGCACCGAAAAGACCAATACCCATAGCAGTGACCGGTGTTCAAACAGCCTTCCCCGCCAGCAAAGAAGCGAGGCGACCGCCGCAACCAGCATCAGCACCGTCCCGATGCCCACCATCAGGTGGTAAAGCTGGAAGTTCACGTTCACGCGTGGCCGGTCCTCCGAGGCGAACGCTCGCAGGCCCGGTGCGTGGTTCGTCGTCCCGACGAGCAGCCGGCTCAAGGCCGGGGGGAGACGCAGGCCCGTCACTCGTTCCCGGCCTTCATCGACCCACCCAAACAGGTACATCGGGAGTTCGCCGGTCTCGTAGTGGCCTTCGAACGCCGCCATCTTGGCGGGTTGGTTCTGCATGACTCCGCGGGCACTCTCGTGGCCGGTCACGATCTGGAAGGCCGCCGCCACCAGGGCCAGTCCCAGCCCCACCTTCATCGATTGCCGGGCGAAAGCCTCATGCTGGCGCCGTAACAGGTAGAACGCACTGACACTGACCACCAGGAAAGCCCCCGCCTGCCAGGCCCCGCAAACCACGTGGGACAAGCGGTCCATCGAGGACGGGTTGAAGACCATCGCCCAAAAATCCGTGATGACCGCCCGCGGACCGTGCGGGCTTTGCTCGATCATGTAGCCGGCAGGTGTTTGCTGCCACGAGTTGGCCACGACGATCCAGATGGCGCTGAAGTGCGCGCCGAGGCAGACCATCCACGTCGCGAAGTAGTGCAGGCCCCGCCCGACGCGATCCCACCCAAACAACAGCAACGCGAGAAACCCCGATTCCAGGAAGAAAGCGAAGATCCCTTCCGCCGCGAGCGCGCTCCCGAAGACGTCTCCCACGAAGCGCGAATAGCTCGCCCAGTTCGTCCCGAACTCGAACTCCATCACAATTCCGGTGGCCACGCCGATGGCGAACGTCAGGGCGAAAACGCGCGTCCAGAACCTGGCCATCTGGTGGTAGATCGGGTTCTTCGTCCACAGCCACAGGCCCTCCATGATCACGAGGCAGACTCCCAGCCCGATGCTCAAGGGCGGGTAGATGTAGTGAAACGCGATCGTGAATGCGAACTGGATGCGTGATAACAGCAGAACATCCATACGGAAATCCGGACCGTCGCGGGCCGGCCGGAGCCTTCCCGCATCATTGACGGAGCGATGATGCGCGGGGGGGACGATCCTTGTCGAGCGTCCGTCGGACCCGGCGTGGTCACAGACGCAGAAACCCGTCAGCGATGGATTGACAACTCCCGGGTTTGTCTATCTTACTGAAGTCATTCGGCCCAGAACCACCATGAACACGCTTCACACCCGCGGCCCACGGACGAACAAGGGTTTCACCTTGATCGAGCTCCTCGTCGTCATCGCCATCATCGCTATCCTGGCCGGGATGCTCCTGCCAGCCTTGTCCAAGGCCAAGACCAAAGCGACGGGCGCCGCCTGTCTGGGCAACCTGAAGCAATTGGGCCTTGGGTGGGTGATGTACGCCGACGACAACAACGACCAGATCCTGTACACGTCTGCCACGGGTCTGCCCCAGCTCTACGCTGGCGGTTTCTGGGTTGGGCCGACCCCGGGCCCCAACTTCCCCCAGAACATCACCACGTTCGAGGCGCAGAAGCGGGTGGAGGAGGGCATCCGGAAATCGCCCCTGAGCAAGTACGTGGAGGCTGCGGGCTCCTACCATTGCCCGGGCGATCTGCGCACGAAGCGGCTCAGGCCTGGCCGTGGCTGGGCCTACGACAGCTACTCCAAGTCCGACGGCATGAACGGCGGCATGTGGACCGGAATCGAACCGTTCAAGAAGCATTCGAGCATTGAGGAGCCCACCATGGCGATGGTCTTCATCGAGGAGGCCGATCCGCGCGATTACAACAATGGGACGTGGGTGCTCGACGTATCCCCGCCCGGTTGGGTTGACCCCTTCGCGGTGTTTCACGGCGACGTCAGCACGTTGAGCTTTGCGGACGGGCACGCCGAGGGCCACAAGTGGCTCGAGCCTTCCACCATCAAGGCTGCGACCGATTCGGCCAATGGCGTCCAGAGCTTTTACTGGTCGGGCGGCAACTCGAAGAACCGCGATTTCCGCTGGATGTACGAGCGCTTCAAGCACGCCAAGTGGAAGCCGCTTCAGTAGCTGTGTGATCGCGCTTGAGAGCCGCCTGGGTCCAGCCATGAGCCCGGGGTAGGGCGGGCACTCCGTTGCCCGCCGAGCTCGGGGCACCAAGGCCGGCGCAATCGACTTGGAATACCTCGGGAGGAACCATTCACCGTTCGGCGCCTCGTTCGCTGCAGGGGGCTACGCAGAGGTGGTGGGCCCAGCAGGATTTGAACCTGCGACCAAGCGATTATGAGTCGCCTGCTCTAACCGCTGAGCTATGGGCCCAATTCACTGACAAGAAACGACTTGCGGATTCAGGATTCGAGCGGTATCCGTGTTTTGGTACTGCAATTTGATCCTGCTCGACTGCAAACGACAGGTGGAGATCGCCGCTGGGTGAACACCCCGTCGCCAACCTGATCCGTTATGCGCCGTCGGGAACCTACTTTGCGCGTGTGCGGGTTGGGGGCAAGCTCATTCACCGGTCGCTTCGGACGGACAAGATCAGTGTGGCCCAGCTCCGGCTCACCGACCTCATCAAGGAGGAGCGCGGCAAGCTCGAAGCCCGGGCCGAGGCGACCGAGGGACGGATGACGTTCGGCGAAGCCTTGGGACTGTACCATGCTCCGCTCGAAAATGACCAGGCGCTCAAAACGACTTCCAAGCTGTGCCGGAAGTGTGTGGAGGCGTTGGTCAGGTCTTGGCCGGACATGAAGGTGTTGGACGTCAAACGGATTTCGGAGCGGGAGTGTCTCTCCTGGGCGAGCCGGTTCGCCCGGTCCTACTCCCCATCTGTGTACAACAACACGGTAGGCACGCTGCGGCAGGTGCTCGCGCTTGCTTCCGACGCGGTCACCGGTACCAAGAGCTGGACCGTGCGCCGGGTGCCGATGATCCGCGACATGCGCCGGCTCTTGGAAGGGCGGCGCGCATGGCCATCTCCGCAATCAGCACAGCCAGGAGATGGCGAAGGAGGTGAGGTTCTGAAGGTTGAAGGTACGGACCGGGGCGGATAGTCTTTTTGCCTCATGAAGCCTGCCGCAAATCTCAAGGAAATCGTGCCTGGTCTCTGGGCCTGGTCTTCGCTCCACGAGGAATGGAACGTGGATTTCTGCTGCTGTGCCTGGAGGGACAAGGACCGTCTCGTGCTGGTGGACCCGGTGAGGCTCGACGAGGAGAACCTCGCCAGGCTGGAGAGGGCGGGCAAGCCGGGCGCCATTCTGCTGACGAACCAGAACCACGAGCGCGACGCGGATTGGTTTCGCGGACGGTACGGCATCAAGATCCACGTCCACCGCGACGCCGTGCCGGGCATCGAGATCCGGCCAGATGAGTTCTTCTGCGACGGGGCCGTGCTCCCTGGCGGTCTGACTGCGGTGCACCTCCCCGGAACGTGCCCAAGTGAGACGGCATTCCACACGGCCGCCCAGGGCGGGATCGTGCTGCTCGGTGACGCGCTGATGAACACGAGCCAGGGCCTGACTTTCCTGCCGGATGACTACTGCAAGGACCCCCGGCAGAATCGGGAGTCAGTCCGCCGGTTGCTGGGGCTCGCGTTCGAGACGATGACCTTCGCCCACGGGAACCCCATCGTGCAGGCCGCCAAGGCCAAGGTGCAGGCGTTGTTCTCGGACAATTGACCGGGACGATGAAACGACCGCTCTCCCTCGGTCACCGAACGCTTCGTCGTGCCTCCATACTGGTGGCGCTCGGCCTGATCGCCGCGTCGGTCGCCAGGTCTGACGGTCCAGTCCAAGGGCTGCCGACCAGGATCCCCGTGAATCCCAGCCGGCTCGGCGCCGTCGGCATGGCCGCCTTCACGAACATCGCGGACCTGCCGTTCCTCCGGGAGGGGGTCGCAACCCGTCAGTTCGCGGCCTATGATCGGGCCGGGGACAACTACGACCACGAGTACTTCCCGCTGTACGCGGAGGCCAACGGCGAGTGTGTGATCTTCGACGCCATGGGCCCAGGTTGCCTCTACCGCCACCACATGAACCTCTGGTTCCCCTGGCAGGGGAAAGAGATCCACCGGGGCATCCGGATCCGGTACTACTTCGATGGCGAGCGCCAGCCGCGGCTTGACATGGATGTCTCGACCTTCTTCAGCCCGCAGAATCCGTTGGGCATCTTCCGTGAGCCGCTGGGCGTGGACGGTGGCGACCGGTTTCGCCTGCTCTACTATCCGATGGTGTTCCGCCAACGCCTCAAAGTCGCTCTCAGCGCCGAGCCCGGGGGCGCCGGGAGCGTCCAGATTCCCTGGGAGGGTCGGCACGATGCGATTCCGCAACGCCGGAGCCACTGGTACCAATACACCTGTCACCTGTTTCAAGAGGATCCCGGCTTGCCTTCCTGGACGCCGGAGGAGGCCGCCGGCCCTTGGCCATCGCTCTGGGCCAAGGAAAGACTCGGACAGAACCCCCTGGCCACGATCAGTGACCCGCCTCAGCGTGCCACCTCGACGGTGGCACCCGGACAACGCGCCCGGCTCTGGGAGGAGTCAGGCTCAGGCGCCATCACCGGCTTGCGCCTGGCCCTGACGCCGCCCGCGGGCGACGCCCTGTTCACCACCTGGCTGCGGATCACCTTTGACGGGCAGGCCCAACCCCAGGTCGAAGCGCCGATCGGCTGCTTCTTCGGGGCCTATCGCACCGCACCGTCGAGCGCCTACGCCGCGCTGCTGCTGGGTTATTCGCCCACGGAGATGTTCTGTCACCTGCCCATGCCTTTCTGGTCGTCGGCCACGGTGGAATTCGAGAACCGCGGTTCGCAGGCCGTCACCGTGCAAGGACAACTGCAGACCGCGTCCGCCACGGCGCTGGTGTATCCGCGCGACCGCTGCGGCTATTTCCATGCCCGTTACCACCGCGAGGCACCACGGACCGAGGGCCAGGACTACTCCTACCTGGAAACCACCGGAGCCGGTCACGTGGTGGGGCACGTCGTGGCGCGGTGGGACACGAGCATGGAGGAAAACGAGCGCACGTATTTCGATGGCAGCGGCACGCCTCAAGTGCAGGGGAACGGCTTCGAAGACGATCATAACATGGGTTGGGGCCTGCAGAACCTGACGCACGCGGTCTTTGGCGCCCACGGGGCCGAGGGCGGCGCCGGCAGCATCTACCGGTTCTACGTGCCGGATCTCTATGTGTTCGACAGCGCCATTCGGCACGGTCACCAGGCCTACGGGCCGCGGTTCCCGCGCGGGCACGAAGGCATGTATGCGGTCGGCACCGAGGAGAGCGTGACCTTCTATTACGCGGTGGAAACGCCCCGGCTCGTGCTCACCGATGAGTTGGACGTTGGGAACCCCGACGACGAAGGGCGGCACGGATACAGCGCCACCGGCCGCGTCACGCGGCGACAAGGGGAATACTGGTACGATGGCGCCGCCAACAACATCTTGACCCCAACGCCCGCCACCTTCGATGACGGGGTGGCCTTTGACGGTGCCAGCACCTTCACGGTGGCGACGGCTCCCGACAACCGCGGGATCAGGATTCGGCGGCGGACCGACAAGGAGAACAACCGCCAGTGCGCCTGGGTGTCCATTGACGGCCGGCGAGTGACCGAGCGTCCGTGGTACACCGTGGATTTCGAGCGCAGCTACCGGAACATCCGCTGGTGGGACACGGACTTCGAGGTTCCCGCCTGCTACACGCAGGGGAAGAGCCGGGTCACGGTGCGCATCGAGTTTGTCAGCGCCGAGAATGGCGTCTGGGACGAGTTCCGTTATTGGATCTACAGCCGGCGGTAGCGAACAATGGCCTGCCATGGAGTACGGTCGAAGCGTCATCCAGCTCATCAAGGAGCGCTCCTCGCGCCGGAGCTTCACGTCGCAGCCCGTGGAGGCGGAAAAGCTCGGGGCGCTCCGGGATTTCTTCGCTGTGCCGACAAAGCGGGCGGCCGCGAGGACGAGGTCTTGGCGGCCCTTTCGCCGCTCGGCTACCCCACGCCGAAACGCAGCATGGCCGACTCCATCATCCGCTGGTCCGCCGGGTCGAGGAACCGGCGACCGTGGTCCGAGCTGTTCTTTCACGGGACCTTCGCGACGGCTCTGACCCAAGGTGCAGGCGGGCGGTACCTTGATCCCCTTGAGATGGTCAGGTTGGGCCCCTCTGCCTCCAACCGGCAGCCATGGCGCGTCGTGAAGGACGAGGGGAACGACATCTTCCACTGCTACCTGCGCCGCTCGAAAGGGTACGACAAGCTGATCAAGGCCGTGGACCTGCAGCGCCTCGACCTGGGGATCGCCATGAGCCACTTCGAGTTGACGGCCAGGGAGCTGAGCTTCAGCGGGCGATGGGAGAAGAGGCCGCCATCCTTGAGCCCCCTTCCCGAAAGAACCGAGTATGTCCAGAGCTGGATCACGCCGTAAGGAGCCCGTTGATTCACATGAGCCGGCGGAGCCCTCAGTCAGTTGCCGCGGGATCCGCCACATCGTGAAGCCTACGCCCGATTGCTTCTCATTCGAACGCCATGTGGGATGGATCGCTTTCCTGGCCTCATGCGCCGGCGGCCTCGTTTCAAGGCGGCGACCAACAACCCCAACACGAACTGGTTCCAACGCGCCGGTTGCGGCGTGTTTGCCCACTACCTCGAGGACCTCCAGAATGAGCCCGGGCAGATTAGCCGGGTGCCCAGACGGCCGTGGCCGAACTCGAAGTGTACGAGTGAGTGAACCTCGCTTCTGCGAATCGTATGAAGACCAACGCACATCCACCGTGGACGATGTCCATCGCCGCGAGTGTCTTCGCCCTCCTCCTCTTGCTGACGCCGCCGACCGGCCTCCCAGCCGACGTCGACGCCAACTCGGCGCGGCCAGCGATTTACGACGAATCCGCCGATGGCGTAAAGCAGATCGAGGAAGCGCTCGCCAGGGTAAGGAAGGAACACAAGCACGTGCTGCTCATGTTCGGCGCGAACTGGTGCGGCTGGTGCCACCGGCTCCACCAGCTCTTCGAATCGGATGCCCAGATCGCCGCGAAACTGAAGCAGGACTTCGTAGTGGTGTTGATTGACGTGAACAAGAGCCACAACGCCGACGTCAACCAACGCTACGGTAATCCGACGCGCTTCGGGCTGCCCGTGCTGGTGGTTCTGGACGCCGAGGGCAAGGCCCTGACGACCCAGGAAACCGGTAAGTTGGAGGAGGGCGACCACCACGACCCGGCCAAGGTGCTGGCCTTCCTCAACCAATGGGCACCCTCGCGTCGTTCATCCTAAAGGCCGCGAAGACCGCTGTCGCTCATCATCCCACAAGTTCACCGTGCAAACGCCTCAGGACCCCCTGACCCGGCAGTCATTCCGTGGACCCGGCGTGGACGCGCTGGCGCGGAGCGTCGCGAGAGAGGGCGCCGATGATCACCACCCGTGAAGCGAGCCTCGCGGCGAAGGCATGGATGCGCGAGGAGGCCGGGCGGCACCCGGAGTTGGTGGGCGCCATCCTGGCCGGGTCAACCCGGACGCGCGATCCAGAGGAGCCGCACCCGCCGAGCTCGGACGTGGACCTGTTCATCTACGTCGATGCCGAGATCCCGTCGGAGATCCTCGAGCCACACGGCCGCTTCGCCCCCCGCAAGCTGGCCTTCCGCGGCGTGGTGCTGGAGCCGTCCTTCCACGAGGCACAGCGCATCGCTGACCCCGAGGCCGTCCTCGGCGACATGCACCTCGCGCCGGTCTTCACCGACCCGCACATCCTCCTCGATCCGTACGGCAGGCTGGAAGCGCTCGCCGCGGCGGTGAAGCCAGAGGTCCTCCGGCGTCGCCACGCGCAGCGGCGCCTGGCGCAGGCGCTGGGGCCGGCGACGCCGACGGGCCCGCGCGCCTCCGTCCAGGACATCCCTGGGCTCCGCGCGCCATGCTGGTGCAACGTCGGCCACTGCTTCGGCGTCATGGGCTGCGCCTTCGCCACGCTGGTGGCCGGCCTCCGCTACCCGACCGTCCGACGCTCCTTCGTCGTCGCCCGGGAGGTGCTCTGCGCCGCCGGGCGCGAGGACCTCGCCGACGAGCTCCTGCGCCTCCTGGGCAGCTTCGCCCTCTCCCGCGCCGACGTCGAGGTGCTCGCCGCCGAGGCGGAACGGACATACGACATCGCGGCGGAAGTGCGGCGCACGCCGGTGGTGATGGACTGGAACGTGTCGCACGACACGCGGGAGCTGGAGCACGCGGCCGTCCGAGAGCTGATCGCCGCTGGCCAACACCGCGAGGCGCTGTTCCAACTCCTGCTGGTGCGGTCCGTGGCGCAGGGGATCATCGAGAACGACGGCGATCAGGAGGCCCGGGCGTCTTCGCGCATCGGCTACCGGCGGCTCCTGGCCGCGCTGGGAATCGACGGCGACGAGCCGCTCCACGCGCGGGGGCAGGCGCTCCGAGCGTTCATGCCCGCCCTCCGCGAGGGCTGCGAGGCGCTGCTGGCCCGGGCCCCGGGGCTTCTCGACTGAAGCCGCGTCACTGCGCCGTCGATGTGGTGCCGGGGCGGCCGCTGCGGTAGCGCATCGAACCTGCAAGACGTTGCGCTCGCTCTGGAACAAGTGGAGCAGCAGAACTGGCTCATGCGCAGCCGAGTCCTCTCCCAATCGACGTTTCTTCTCCTGATGGCATGGGCCGCCGCACTGGCGGCCGGCGCCGATCTGCAGTTCCGCCACCGCTTCATCGATCGCACCCTGCCGGTGAGTGACACATTCGTCGGCGACGACGGTCTTACCGCGTTGGTCGACCTGGACCGGGACGGCGACCTGGAGTTCGTGTTGGGTGGACGGCCAGCCAGGCCGTCGCGGCTGTATTGGTATGAGTTCCAGGCAGCCGATCGCTGGATGCGGCATGAGGTGGGGACCGACTACCTGTCGGATCTTGGCCTGGCGGCTCTGGACCTGGACCGGGATGGCTGGCCGGACCTGGTGCGCAGTGGTGTGTGGTACCGGAATCCTGGCCAGACCGGTCAGGCGTTCAAGCGGATCGTCTTCGACGAGAGCGCTGCCGGGGCGGACGACGTGCTCATTGCGGACCGGGATGGAGACGGTAAGCCTGACGTCGTCCTGATGGGCGACGAACGCACGCTACTCAATTCGCTATGCTGGTCTTCGATCCCAGCCGCCGGCTCCAGCAGCACCACATTGACATTGTGGTGATGGTTAGCCTGATCGGCTCGGAGTGCTTTGAGGGTTCGGCGCTTCATCCGTTCGGCGTCAATCATTACCGGGACTCGCTATCGGCGAAAGTCCGAGTCCTAGCTCACCGTCCCGGAAATGGCATCCTGTCTTCCAGATGCACCGCGTGCTCGCCCACCTGGACATGGACGCGTGCTTTGCCTCGGTCGAGCAGCGCGACAATCCGGCGTTGGCTACGGCGCAGTGGCCGGGCGGAACCGAACGGTCGAAGCTCAACGGGGTCGAGGTCATCCGTCGGATCGATATTGGCGTTACTCCTGGTTCAGCGCGAGCCTCAACAGCGTCGCCAGGCGAGGTGCAGCGAACGTCACGGCGCGGCCCTCCCGGCGCAACGGCAACATTCGGCCTGCCGGCAGAACGCGCACCGACTTCACAGGCTGCGGGAGGCGCAGGCGGACGGTGATGCCATCGATTGGGACGTTCGGCAGGTCGTGCTGGAAATTGACCAGGCTCAGCACGTATCGGCGGCGGTCCGGCTGATGGAACAAAGTAGCTTCCACGGCAGGATGCGCCGTGACTTCGAACGTGGGCCGGGGGCAGAGCCGGCGCAGCAGGCACACAAAGCTCTCCTGCAACGTCTCCACCTCCTCGATCAGCGAGGCGCAGTAGATGGCCGCGCCCTGCCCAAAGCGGTGATGCACGACTTCGGGCTGGTCCGTGACCTGCCAGGGCGGATTGCTGTGGATGCTGGAGAAACTCCGTGCGTCTGGCGCGAGCCAGGGCAACGTGCGCGTCGCCAGCACCGTTGAGCCGGCGTGCGCACGAACGTCCATCGCCGGGCCGCGCACAAACGCCGGGTATCTCGCATCCCAGCCGGGAAAGTCAGCGCGCCCGGCGTCGGTCGGCGACAGGTAATGCTCGCGGTCCGTCCAGTTGGCTTTCACAAGCGACGCGCCAAAGACTTCGCTCAGCATGAAGTCTGGCTGGTGCTGGCCGGTGTTCAGGACGAGCGAGGTTGCTCCGCTGGCGCAGAGCGTGCCGCCGGCTTGCACCCAATCGCGGATAGCGGCGATTTCTTCCGCAGAGAGATGATGCACGTTGGAGAGCACCAGCGTCTTGAGGCGCGGGAGTTGACTGATGGACTTGCGGGTGATCATGCGCCAGGGCAGGTGGTTGGCGATGAGCAGCCGGGCCGCCTGCAAGGTGCTGCGGGTGTGGGTGTCTGCGCCGTTGTCCACCTCCAGCACGGACCTGCCGTTGCTGCGCATGTCGAACCGCGAGTCGAGGCTGTAGAACAGGCCGATGTCGGCGACTCGCTGGCCGCCCAACTCGCGGTAATGCGGCATGAGCCGGTCGAACACCCGGCCCATGCGCTCGTGGGTGTGCGGGTTGACGGTGCCGACGGGGTCGATGGCATCGATGAAGATGAAGGCGGCGGCGTCGGCGATGGCGGCGCTGGCCTTGGCTTCGAGCAGGGCCTCGGACTTCCGGGCCGTGTGATCCTGCAAGCTCACGGAGAAACTGGTTTCGTAGCCGAACGGGCGGCTCGGCGTCAGGTCCTCCAGGAGTTTTCGCACGAACGAGCCCTGCAGGGCGTCGCCGTAGAAGTCGCCCTGGAGGAAATCGTTCTGGGCGACCAGCGGCCACGACGCGCCGTTGTTCCAGCTGCCGGGATAGATGGAGGCCTGGTGTTCGACGGTGGCCTGGGGGCGCGCCGCCCTGACCGTGCTGGTGCAAATCTCGGCGAACTCGCCCAGCCACTGCTCGCGCTGGCGCTGGAACTGCACCCAGCGCTCGTCCGTCCAGTCCACCGTGCGCGGCAGGTCGCCGCCGACCTCCCTGTGCCAGCGTTCCTGGCAGTGGGCGCAGTAGCAGACGCAGGTCCAGAACGTCATGTCGAAGCGCATACCGTCCAGGTCGAAGCGCTCCGCGATTTCGCGCGTCCAGGCGCGGACGTACTCCCGGTAGGGGGAGTTTGGGCAGACGAAGCCGTGGCGGCTGCCCCGGCCGAAGTCGCCGCCGTTGGGATGGATGATTCGCCAGTCCGGGTGCTGGTCGGAGGCCCAGCGGTCATGGATCACGCTGACGTAGAGCACCACGGCGATGTTGCGCTGGTGGCAGCGCTCGATCATCTCCGCCACGATGTCGCGCCCACGCAGCCCGGCATGCTGCTGCCCCACTTTGGTCGGGTAGTTGAAGAGGCCGACGTGGGAGTGCGCGTAGCAGACGATGGATTGGGCACGGGATTGGACGAGCGCTTCCACGTAGCGATCGGCGTCAAACTCGGACAAGAACTTCGCGTCCCAATCCGGGATGTGCATGTCAATGACCGCGCGCCGCCAGGCGTGCTCGAACCAGCGCCGACCGAGACGCACGTCCGGCGAGGCGCTGCGTGGGATGCTTTGGGCCGCCAAAGCAAACGACGGCAGTGCCGTCGCCGCCAACCCACTGACTACTGTCCCGGTGGCGGTGAGAAAGCGGCGTCGCGTCATTCGGGGGGTGTTGTGCGCGTTCATGGTGGAGATTCCGTTGTTGGTGGTAATAATTGGAACTCCCAGAGGGTCGGCACGTCGGTGGCTTCCGTGATGTTCAGGCGGAAGGCCTGGGCGCTGACCGGCTCGAAGGAGAATTCCTGTCCGGAATACTGATTGGAGTTGAAGCACAGGAACGCCCCGAAGCGCCACGATCGGAATCGCGTCACCCGCGGGTCATCCGCGCTGGCCGCCGGGTAGTGGTGGGTGGACAGGTTAATCCGGTATGACGCCAACTCGCGACCATCCTCGGCGGTGATCTTGATCACGGAACTGCCTCCGGGCAGCCGCTCTTCCGTAACCGTCGGCTCGGCCGCGCAGGCGGCAACGACGGTCAGCAGCAGTGCGACGACAGACGACTTCGCCATGAGGCGCTTCCATTCGATGGCTGGAAGATCCGTTGTGGAGTTGGTCGTGACGGAAGACGGAACTCGAGGCAGGCCCGCGGAAGCGGTCGAAACCAAGCGAACCGAGCGAAGGAAGGGACGCAGCAATTGGTTTGTCATTGTCAGCTCACCTCTGATCCTGTTTGGGCGCTTATTTCGCGGGAGAACGTGGCTGGCCCGGTTCGACAGGCCGAGGCGCGCGGAGGCGAAGTGTTTCGGGCGAACCACGCAGGAAGAAGAACGCACCTCGAACAGTGGCGCTCGCGCCAGGTTCGATACGGCCGAAAAGCGGGAACAAGTGGAAACAGGCTCGGTTGTCGCCCGTATTCGATGAGGCCCAGGCGGCGCGGTCGAACCACAAGCCAGCCGTCCATTGGCCGTCATGACTGGCCACCGCGATCAGGGGTTCGTCGAAGGTCTTCGTGGAGTTGACCCACCAGGCCCATTCGATGGGAGTCCCGCCCTTGGGCAACAGCGAAAGATGCACCTGCCGTCGGGCGTGCTCCGTCCGATCAAGACGCAGCGGTTGCCCGCCGGACCAGACGAACAGGCGCGTCAGCAGCTCCGTGTAGTCCTTGTCCCGGGTGTCTATTGGCAATTGGGATTCACGGCCCGTCGCGAGTCGCGGGAAGAAGGCGGGTGCTTCCGTTGTAGTCACGCAGGTATGCAAGTGGACCTGCTTCAAGGGCACGGGGGTGTGGTTGACCACCGTGTAAGCCAACTCTACCGACTCAGCCCGTGGGACTGCCTCAAAGCGGACGGTAATCCCCTCCGGGTAGGTCCACTCGTAGCGGCAGCTTCCCGAGTTTGTGGACCAGGCCGGCGAAGTTGAGGCGTTGGGCGGCGCTAGCTTCACCCGGAACAGGCCGAAATCGCGGTTCCCATCGAGCACCGCTTCGCAGGTGCGGAGGTCGAAGACGTTCCCGGGCAACGATGGGTGCGACACGCTTAATCCCGCGGCCTCGCTGCCGGGGCGCGGCGACACATGCAGGAGCCCCTCTGCCCAGCCGTTGGCCGGACCCAGCAGGGCGAATGCCAAACCCGATGCCTTAATCAGACGATGCGCCATATCACGGTCTCCTTTGACTGGAACTCCTGTTCAAACCCGATTGCGCGATGCGCGAGCCGTTGCCCGGTAAACGGATCGTAAACATCACTGCGCCTGGGCAAGCGAATCCGTCGACGACCCGCCCGGTTGGCCGCCAGGGTCAGAAAGCTGCGGCTCGCGTAAACTGTGTCATCCTGATCGATGTAAACATGCGCGCCGGCATGGCGGGCCAGGCGCCGGAGGAAGGAGGCGGGCAGGACCGGGTTCAGACTGTAGACCGAGGTCCAGCCGGACATGGATTTCATGGCCAACACCACTTCGGACCGGCCCTCGAGCGTGCCCAGCGCCGTCGCCGAAGGATCCTCGACCGAGACCAGCCTGGCCCAGATGTGTTCATGACCGATGACCTGTGGGGAAGTGGGGGCACTCCACCCGAGCGGGGTCTCCCGCGGATTGAGCCGGATTCGCGCCTGGACCCGATCCGGCGTTGCTGCCAGCGCGAGGTGGAGGCCTGTGAGCTCTTGCATGGCGTGGACGGAAGCGTTAGGCCCATTGAAAAGCCCAGGAGCGTAACACCACAGGACGGTGCGGTTGCGGTTCAGCACCCGTCGCCGGATCAGGCGGCGCTGTGCATCCGACAAGTGAAAGCAATTCAGAAAGAGGACGAACTTGTATCGGTTCAAGTCGGCAAGGGCGAGATCGTCCACGAGGATGGAATCGTGCGGCGCGCCGAGCTTGGCGAGTTGCAGTTGGGCGGGCTGGAGCGTCTGCTGGAGGAAGCCGCTTTCGAACGTGGCGTAGCTGCAGGACGCTTCGTCGGACACCACGAGGATCTCGGCCAAGGAGGAGCAGTCGTATTGCTTTGATTCTTCCAGCAGCGCATTCAACCGCTGCACCTCGGCCATCAGGGCCGGGTCGTCGAAATAGCCGCCGTGCAAATCGAAGAAGCTCTGGTAGATGCCATGGCCCAGGACGAACCCGGCGCCGCGGCGGTATTGCCAGATGGTTTCCTGGGCGGTTTCGGTCACGCCAAGCTCTTTGCGGTAACGCTCAACCGTCGCCCGATCCTGGCTGGCGCGGTGTATTTCGTCATAGCGGAAGGAGACCGTGTCGTTGTCGTGGCACCAGAGCTTGCCATGGAGGCCGACGGAGGTGATGGGCGCGCGGGCGTAGTCCGCACCGTGCCCAAGCGCACGGTCAAAGTAGCTGGCGGTGACGGCCACGAAATCGAGGTGGGTCGAGCGCAGCAGGCGGCCCAAGGCGTTGTGGCCGTATTCGGGGTCGCCGCCGAATTCGAACATGTAGGCGTAGAACGTACCCACGACGTGCCGCCGGTCGAGGGCCTCTTTCGCCGTGCGCGCGAAGTGGTCAATCGTGTCTGGGATGAGGTCGTTGAAGAACAGATACCAGTCGATGACGGCCATCTCGGTGGCCGGGTCGCGGAAGGTGCGCTCGTGGCGGCCGGCCTGGCGCCGGGCCTGCGTCGGTATGGCCACGTTGTCGAAAGCGGCGTGCGGATCGTTCCACGCTGTTTCCAGTGCGGCGGCCGTGAGGTACCGGGCGCGGAGCCAGTCGCGGAAGGCGCGTTGGGCATGGGGGCTGTAATCGCTCAACTCACCCGTGTGGATGCTCCAGTGATACCACTCCTCGGTCATGAGCCCGGTGAAGAAGCAGCCGAACAGGTGGGCGCCGTATTCGGACGCCTGCAGGTGGCGGATCACCCTTTGGAGCGCCGCCGCCATGTCCCGCCGCCACTTCGCCGAGGCAAGCGATGGATAGGCATTCTTGTCCCGACTGTGGCCGAAGTCCTTCGAATAGAAGCGGGAGCCGTTGGCCAGCACCTGGCATTCGTCGGGGTTCGCTTTCACCCACCACTCAGGGGTGCTGAGGAGGATGCGCGGCATGATCAAGCCACGCGGATTGGCCTCCAACACGCGGCGGGCGCGCTCATCGAGTTGGCGAAAATCCCATTCATTCGGGCCGAGCCATGTCGGGGCGGCGAAGCCGTTGCCCAAACTGGTCGAGAAACTGAACACGTCCGTGCCCGCCTCGGCGAACTGCTTGAAGAACCGCGTCTCCGGAACATAGGTCTCGAAGACCGGCTTGGTGTAAGGTTGGCCGTCGAGGAAGAACATGGAGCGCCCTCGATGGCGGCGCACGGCCGTGCGGGGGCCAGAAGTAGCCGCCCGGTCTGCGGCCAGCAGAACCAAGGGGCCTGCGAGCACGGAAGCGCCAGCCATCGCTGTCCGTTCCAGAAACCTACGCCGATTGAGAGCCTTCGCGCGGGACATCACATCAATAGCGACATTGGACGACTTCGCAGATGGCCAGCGAAGCGCGGTGCGAGTCCAGCAATTCACCGGCAGCTTGAGCGGTGGTCGGTTCGCAAACCGTTGCCGGGCCGCGAACGAGGAAGGGCCAGTCGGGACGCAGGCCGGCGGTCAACACGTTCTTCGCTGCAGGCTCTGTCCCAAACCGCATCCAGCTATCCGCGTCTTCCCGCCGCCCCTTGACCCTTGCCCCGATCAGGCCTTCGAGCGTCGAAGCCGCCAGCGGTTCTCCCATCCGATCGAACTGCCCGCTGTGGCCGGTGACCAGCAACTTGCCGCCGTCCTCGACGTAGCGGCGGAACAGGTCCACTTCGCGATCCGAGAGGATGCCGGCGTTGGGCAGGCAGACGACCGGGAACTGCCTCAAGCCATCGAGGGCCAGGTTTTCATCGAAGAGGAAGCCGAAGCCGAGATGCTCGTAAACGCAGGCCTTGTGCGCCCCTTGCACGCTCTGAAACCAGATCGCCGGCTTGTCGCGCCCGATCCAATCGCGCGTGCGGGCGCTGAAGCAGATGCCCACCTCGCGCACCGGGGTATGGCCAAACTGCGCCCGCTTGTCCCGCGCTTCGCCGAGCAGAGCGCCGATGCATTCGTAGGCCACCGGATCGAGCCAGCCGTCGTAGGCCGTTTTGTCGATCATGGTCACGAACGCGCCGTGGGCTAGAAGCGTGAACAATTCCCAGCGCATGTCGTTCAAGGGGCGGGTGGTTTGGTCGTGATACATCCGCACGCCCCGCCGGGCGGCGACCTGGAACGGCTTGCCTGGCGTGGCGGCACGATCCCATGCGGCGTTGAAGCTCGCCGAGAGTGCGCCGAATGCCCACAAGCCGGCCTCACCCGTGACGAAGTCGCCGTTGCCGGCGTGACGGACTGGCGTCTGCCCGACTTCCCACGAGAAGGGCGGGTTGCCGTGGTAGTTGAAATCCACCGTGGCGCGCGGGCTGAGGCCGCGAATGTAGTCCGTCAGCATCTTCTCAAAGCGGTCGCTCGTGGCGTAGCGGAATTGCAGCATGCGATCCCGGTCTTCGTCCTCCCTATTCACGCCCTTGGGTAGGGGGCGGCCGTATTCGGCCTGGAAGGGTTTCTGGCAATGCTCGCACCAGCAGCCGTGAGGCGGGCCGAAGCCCTATTCCACCATGTCGAGGTGAAAGCCGGCAATGCGGTAATCCATGATCTCGGCGAGCAGCGCCTTGACGGCGTTGGTATAGGGCGAGTTGAAACAGACGAGGTGGTCGATGGGTTTGCCGTCGGCCTGGCGGGCTTTCCATTCCGGGTGCTGGCGGAAGCGGAGTGGAGGACGTTGGGGCATTGGGGGATTAAATCCATGGTTTTCATTGGGAGGTTCACGAGCATATCGGTGCTGAGGCGATTCAGGGTTCGATGGCTCCAAGGCGCGTGCCCGGAACTTCACCGCGTGGATAACATCCCGACTTCAGCGCCGGGTTGTCCGGCGGAAGCCGGAAGTCGCGCGCGTGGACATTGGCAAACGGCAGTGACTCGGCCACGCGGCCGGTTTCGAGATTCAGGTCCGCCCGCACCGCGTCGAGTGTGGCGTATTCCTTGTGCCGGTCCCAACTGGCGCCCCAGTGAAACAGCCCCTGTCCTGGGAGCACGGCGTAAAGGTTGCCCTCGAAGGCCAGGTTGAGCTTCTCGAGACTCAAGCCGGCGAGAGCTCCGTCTTTCCGCTGGGCCGGGTAATCGGCAGCCAGGTCCTTCTGCGGACGCTGCGGGTTTGTGGCGCCTGGCCGCTGGAGCGCCGTCGGCCAATGGCGCTCGTCATCCGCGGCGAACCAGCCCCACAGCTGAGCGTCCCGGTTGTAAGCCATCAGGTTGTTGCGAACGATCTGGTCGTGGTTCCACACCCACTCCTCGGGAGTGCCTTTCTCGGCATCGATCCTGGGCGTCGTGCGGCGCTGCTCGCGAAACTGGAATCCCTCCTTGTTGCCCACCATCAGGTTCCGCTCGATGACGCAGCGGGGCGAGGAGGACAAGGCGATGGCGCCGCTGGCGCCCCAGGCGCCCGGGGCGCTCAGGAGGCCATTGCCCACGAGGACGTTGTCATGCGCATGCAGGCCGTAGGAGATCTCGTAGAAGATCCCGGCGCCCTCGTTGTCCGCAATCAGACAGTGGCGCACCGTGCACTCCTCATTGCCGATGTCGAACCAGATGCCGTTGCCGCGGTTGGCAAGGAACTGGGACTTCTCGATGACGACGCCGCGCGAGAGGACGATTTTGTTGCCGCCGCCGCCCCAGTCGCGGTTGAAGTTCTTGGTGTTGTTGTTGCGCGTGACGCATTCCGTCATCAGCAGGCGATGCGCCCCGCCGGCGGTGAAGCCGTCCTGGCCGTTGTCCTGGAACACGCAGCGCCGCGCCACCTGGTCCGGGCCGCGGAAGTCCGCCCCTTCGCTGTTCGAACCTCCAAACACGCAATCCTCCACTACAGCGCTCCGGCCTTCCAGGTGCACCAAGCCCTGTTGGGCCTGTGTCGCCCCGTAGCGGAAGGTGATGCCGCGCGTATGGATGTAGTCGCCCTTCACGTCCCAGACCGTGCCACGCACGCTGGCTTCGACCCGCTCCGAATCCCCGTCGAGCCGGGCGTTGTGGCTGGCGTGGACGTAGAGGCGCTTGCCTTCCAAGTCGGCGAAGAAAGTGCCGCGCGCCAACTTGTCGCGGGAGAGCACCTGCTGCAGCGGATAGCCGTTCACAAACACCTGCTCGCCGCGGCCGATGAGACGGTGGTAATCATCGTCGGGATGCGTGCCGGTCTTCGACCAAGTGATGAACCGATGTGGCCAGGGGGTGGAGTAGACGTTCTCGCCGGTGTCCGACGATTCTTTGCGCCACTCGGTGAGGCGGTCGGCCCCGGTCACCACCACCTTTGCCGCAAGCGCGGCCTCGAAGCGGACGGGCATCTCCGCGGTGCCGGACTGGGTGAGGCGGACGGCTTCGCGATAGACGCCGGTGTTGATGCGGACGGTGTCACCCGCCTGCGCGAGAGCCGCCGCTTTCGAGATCGTCCGGAATGGCTGCGCCAGGGAGCCCGGATTCCCATCGTCGCCGCGACCGGCGTCCACGTGGAGTTCGGCGGCTTGCAGCGGGGCGAAAGGCGCCAGCGACAGGGCGGTGAGGGCGACGATGTGTTTCATGGCACTCGGACAGACATCATTCCCGCCTTGCCTTTTCGGGAACGAAATAGAGCTCGAAGAACGTCCACAATTCGGCCGGAGGTCCGTTCAATGAGGATGGCGGTGCCTGGGGTAGGGGAATTCGAAGTCCGAGAAGCCCGAGGCCAGGGTGAGTTTAGGGCCCTCGTCGTAGGAAAAATCCCAGGTGCTGCCGGCGGGCCGATGGCTTGCCGCCACGCCGTGGCGTTGGGGCAGGTATTTGATCCACCGCGGCGTCGCGTCGCCCCGGCCTGGGCGCGATCGGCCAATGAGGTAGATCGCCATGTCCTCGGGCGCCTGGATGTAGGAGGCAAAGAACGCGCCGATGTAGCCGTGCTTTCGCCAAACGTCTTCCAGCGGAGTGCCGTCGGCCGGGTATCCGGGGGTTTGGGGGAAAGGTCTGGAAGTGGCGCTATAGGCCATGAAAAGCCGTCCCCCGTCCAGGACGACGGAAGGATCGCCATTGTACCAGTTGTCAGCCCGATCATGGCGAGAAACGCGCACTCCCGGGCGCGGGCAGTTTCCGGGCGGGATCGTCCAGCGCGAGCACCCAGTCGTTGCCCACGCCCGACTCCCCCGGTGGGGTGAAGTCGCGTTCGCCTTCGCGTCGGAATTGGCCAATCACGCGCGAGCTGCCGGTGCGCGGGTCGAACCACGCCGCCTTGACCTCTTGGCCGGTGAGCTTTTCCAAGTTGACGCGAAAGGGCTTGCCGGTCGGACTGTAAACCAGCGCATAGCCATCACCGCGAGTTGCCCGTGTGTGCTCGGCACCCACGCCGGCGTCGCCGGCAATGAGCGCCTGGTCAGGCACGCGGCTGAGCAGGGGACGCGATTCCATGAGACGCCGCAAATATCCCATCTGCGCGGCGCTGGGCGCGTCAAGTGCTTCGAGCCAGGTGAGCTTGGCGTCGAGGATCGGTTTGCGCGGCGGCGCGTACATTTGCCAGATGGAATTGTGGCCGTAGGTATGGCCAGCAGCGCCCGCAAAAACCGCCCAGTAGGCTGCGCGCCGAGCGTGGTCATCGTTCGAGGGCTTGGTGGACGGATGTTCCACCCGCAGGGACTGCGGCAGCCAGGCCGCGGGAATGAGCGCGTCAGGGTAGCTCGACTCCAAATCAATCACCGGCTTGATTGGCTGTCGGTTCCAGTGCTTCTCGATGAATCGCCAGCTTTCCACCAAGTCGCCGTGACTCGACTGGGCGGAAGTGAAATCCAGCCACGGCTCAGCATGAATGTAGTCGGAGACATGCCCCGGGCCGGAGGTGTGATAGGTCATCAGCACCCGGTCGTCATCCTCGCCGCCGGCGACGCCCCAGGTGATCCCCTGCGCCGTCGCTCGCCAGACGGCCACCGCTGCGGGCGTGGAGGGTGCCTTGTCGCCGCCGAGGATCCAGATGAGATTCGATCGGTCACGATAACGCGTGCCGAGGAACTGCCCGTAGGCCAGCGCGTTGGTGACATTGAAGATGCCGTTGACCTTGCCATCGAACGCCGACGAAGTGACGTAGCTGCCCCACGTCGGCAGGAAACCCACGTAGAGGCCGCGCCGCGCCGCCTCATCCAGGATTGCGTCCACAAAGTCCCAGTAATCGTTGTCCGCGCCGTCCTTTACGTCAGGCCGGGCCGGATCCAGACCCACGAGCGGCCGCTGGCCATAGGCGTTGGGCGTGTTCAATCCATCGAGTTCCGCCAGCGCGACGGCTTGAATGACGGTGAAGCCTTTCCGGGCACGGTCTTCAAGATAGCGCGCGGCCTCCTGGCGGTTGAGGCGGTGAAACAGCTCCCATGCCGTGTCGCCCAGCCAGAAGAAGGGTTTGCCATCGGTGGTGACCAGGTATCGCTGGTTCTCGGAAACGCGTAATCGAGGCAGCTCCTGCTCCGCGGCGGGTGCCGGGAGTGCGACGATCAGGCTGAGGGCAACGGCCGCAGCGCTCCGGCACAGGTGTGTTGTTGGTTTCAGATCCGCGTTCATCGGGGTAAGTCGCTCATGGGGTTCGGTCGCTCGACATGAACACCACCACGCGCGGTTCGCTGCCCGGGCCAGTTTTCGCTTGGGCGGACACCGTCTCCGGCAGCCGTCCTTCACTCACTTCTTTGCCGGTCCGCGGATCGAACACGCGATAGGGCCGGGGCACCTCGCGCGAGATGATGGGCACGTCGCCGCCCTCGGGAAGGTAGAGCACAAACAATTTGCCCGGCACGGCCAGTCCCCGCCGGCCATAGGTGTAGGTCGAGTTGGGTTCCATTCCGGCCAGGGGCAATCCGTCGAAGATCTTCGCCGCGATGCCCGGGTAACGCGAGCCTTCGAAGTCGAGCGCCTCGCGCCAGCCGGCGCCGGGGGCGGTGCACCAGTCGGCGTGATCGGGTTCTTTGGCGTGCAGGCGCCATTGCCAGAGACTGCCGGCGCCATAGACCAACCCCATCGTCCCGCCAGCGGTGAGATTGCACCACGCCTCATGGCCTTGCCACCAACCGGCGCCCCGGCCGGTCTTCCCAAGGTTCTCGTAAGTGGGCTCGCCGTTCGCCACGGCTTTGACGGGCGTGTTGCGCCACATGTCGGCGACACGCTCCGGCACGTGCTCGCCGTTGTGACCGGTCTGGCACCACTGGAAATCGAGCCAGGCCTTGTCCTGATGGGTCCGAAACAGCGCGTGCGGCGAATAGTGAATGCCGGTGGGCTGCCGGTAAGCATCCCATTCCTCGAGGGTCTGCCCCGCGCGATCCAATTGCTCGACGATGTTCGGCGCGGTCGCCGGCCCATCGCCCCCTACCAGCCAGATCGCCGGTCTGGCGCCGTAGCGGGCCACAAGGTAGCGGCAATAGCGCGCGTAGTCTTCCGCGCTCACGACGTTCCCGGCGGTGCGACGCCCTTTCCAGCCGTAGCCGTGGAAAACCGGTTGGTAAACGGGCGCGATGCCATGCGCCACGAGGATGCCGGTGAGGTGGTCGAACATCTGGAAATACTCGGGGCGCAACTGGCGCAAAGTGCCCTTCGGCAAGTCCTCGAACCCAACGTCGAATCCCAGGTCCTCCGTACGCGAGCGGGGACCTTTGCAGTCCATGTCTGGCTGGACGGTCATCAGCAGGGCGGCATTGAAGCCCTTGGCCTGGCGATCTCGCGCATAGGTTTCCGCCTGTTCGACAGTCGCCCGCCACGGCAAGGCCCAGGCCGTGTCCGCGCAGAGCAACCGCGGTGTGCCATCCGCATGGATCAGGTTGCGGCCCGCCGGCGGAATGCTCCAGAAACCGTGCCGGGTGAAGATGGTGGCTGCCGCGCCGTTGCGGCCGGGAGAGGAACTCAACTCGCCGGTGCGCCCGTGGAAGCCGGGGTCCTGGTCGGGGGACACCGATTGCCACCGCCAGACGCCGGAGGATTTGTTCGAGGCGAAGCGAACACGAAACGTCCGGCCACCGTCCCAAAACATCGGCCGCCGGAGCTTCGTGCCGTCGTCGTGGGTGAAGTCCGCCCAGGCTTCGGTGTCGGTGTAGGGATTGGCCGTGTCGCGCGTGGCGGTGAACGTGAGTTCGATCTCCTGCCATGGCGGGGCGGTGGTGACGGCTTCAGCACCTGTGGCATGCCACGCGGCCAGCAGGAGAGCGGTGAGGAGTGGGAGGGAGGGTTTCATGGTCGTCGGCTTATCGGGACGGCTGGGGGCTGACGGTGATCTTTCGTCGCCAGAGCGAATTGACGCTGTAATTCGTCGCGCTCGTGTGATTGATCAGGAGGAAAAACTCGGCCCCGACCGCGTTCATGTCGTCGGTGTGGCGATCCCCTTCGGCTGTCGGAAACGTGGAATAGGGCATCCACTGTCCGGGTTCCTCGTCGACCAGGATGGGCGGCTCGAAGTGAATCGCGTCGTCCGACAGGTGCAGACGCAGCCTCCCCACGCCGCCACCAAAGCACCAACTCGTCACCATGTGTCGAGTCCATGACGAACGGCATGTTGTCCCGGGCGCGGATCAGTTCGCGGGGTCCGACCGTCACCTTTGCGCGGCGCGGCGATATCGGCTTTGGCACGGATTCAGCCGGATTCCGGGTGGCTTTGCGCGCTGAAAGCACTTCACGGATGGCATCCAGGCGTGTGGTATTGGGTTGGCCGCCCAAGGCCCAGGTCGGCGACAGCCATCCGCCTTCATCATGTTCGTTCCAGGCGTAAATGATGGATGTGTTCGCGGCACAGATCTCCTGGTGTTCTCGCACGAAGGTGAGTGCGCGCTGAAGGTGCGAGGCGATCTCGGCTGGAGTGGCTCGGGCAGGAAACACGGCCTGACGGTGATAGCTGTGATCCTTTTCCCAGGATACGGGGTGGTCTTTCCGCGGCTGCTTGTCCCAGCCCGTCGTGACCAACGGCACATAGGGGATTCTCGCCGCGGCTGCGTTCAGCCAGTAGCCGGTCTCGACCTTCCGCACCAGTTCCGCATACGAGGCAGCATCGCTGCCCGAGGCGTAGGCGGAAACCGCATCGAATCCATTCGTTGATTCGCGGTGAAAATCAGCCGCCGGATTCCATCCCATGAAAACGCAGTAGGGATTGAGACCAGCCTCCCGGGCCGCCTGGCGGAAATCCGCAAATCGTTGCCGGGGAAACCTGCCGCCCAAACGAGCCTGAAACTCGAACACGAGTGGCCGACCGCCGAGCACGGTTTGGTATCCCGGTTCCTTCAGCAACGAAATCAGGCGCGCCCGCTCTCCTGGCCAGGCCGCTTCCGGCACCCCAAAGGAGTTGTGCAAAATGACGCAGAAGTTGAGGCGCTGGCGTTGGGGAGACTTCAGGTATTGTTGGAGCGCCAGGCTCATGGCGTCGGACTCCGGGTAGAGCAAGAACGCCCAGTAATCCAAACCGGCGTCGGCGGCGAAGTTGACTTCCCGATCCATGATCCCCCGCTGACTACCGTCAATCCGCACCTGGTTGTCGCCCTTCACCTCCGCAAACCACGGCAGCCGATCATGATATTTCGCCGGCCCCAACGTGCGTTGGACTTCCTCGGTCACCCGGCCGCCCGACCATGCATCCCAACGAATCGCGCCAACGCTAGGCCGCGAAGGACGCTCTTGTGCTGGGCTGGCCGGCTGGAGTTGCGATTCCGGCGCACCGACGGAATGGAGCATGGCCAGCGGCGCGAGCAGCAGGGCGGTGAGGGAGGTGATGGTATGTTTCACTCTATGGTAGATCGCGGATTGATGGGTGGCGGGCTTCATTGTCCCTTTCCCAGCCCGTCGGCCTCGGAATCCAGGCGTTTGATCTGAAGTCTCACGGGGCCACCGACTCCTGTCCGCACGCGGGCCTCTCGCTGGGTTGCCACGCGCAGGATGCTGCCTGGGCGGTCGTGGATTTCCACGCGGCCAGCATACGGGCTGTGGACCGTGAAATCGACTGCGACATCCTCCGGCCAGCAAGGCAATACAACCCGTTCGTCCGGGTAATCCTGCAGCCACATCTCCAGACTGGGAAGCACGCCGGTTCCCATTCCTTGCAGGCGGGGGCACTCTGGCAGCGAGGGGGTGGCGGGGGTTGCTCTGTGCGGTCTCACGCGCCAATCCGCAAGGGAGGACGAAGGTTCGGGAGATGTGTCGCTCATGCCACTGGGTCACCTCCTCGCGCAGACCGAGGCAGGCGGCGAACACCACGTCGAGGTCCCAAGCGTGGAAGGAGTGCTGAAAGCGGCGGTCGCGGTAGGACCGCAGGGCGCGGTCACGATCCGTCTCGGCCCGCACCACCAGCTTCGCCGGCCAGACCGCGTAGAGTTCCGTCTGCTGGGCGTTGAGCTGACAGAACGATTTGCCCTGCATAGGTCTCACAGCCGCTCATGTCGGCGGCCGGAACCAGTTGATCGCCGGGGAGGATCACCGGCAAAGCCTTGGGGCCGCCTACTGAAGACGCCCGCGCGGGATGTCGGGCGTGGCGGCCAGCAATTCCTCCCAGCCGGCGAGGAGACGGCGGTCCCACCGCTGTTTCTTGCCCACCGAAATCAGCCGGGGCAGCGCCAGGCGCAACGCGCAAACCATCTCCGCCGGCTCGCGCACTCCCTGCCACGTCTCCCCGGCGTTGCAGGGAGCGATGACCATGCGCCCCTGCTCGCGCCGCGGTGATCCGAGCAGGCGAGTTGATGGCTTGACGCGAGTCCCTCAAGCCCCTAAAAGCAAGTAACCAACCAGTACAGACCAAACAGCACGGACCTCGCGACCCGCCCAGTTCTTATGAAAATTGCGAACCCCCATCCTGCCCACCGGCAGAGGCCCCCGAGCGGCTTCACTTTGATCGAGCTCCTGGTCGTCATTGCGATCATCGCCATCCTCGCTGGAATGCTCCTTCCGGCGCTGTCCAGGGCCAAGTCCAAGGCGACCGGAATCAGCTGTATGAACAACACACGGCAGTTGATGCTCGCCTGCCACATGTATGTCGGTGACAACAATGACAGCTTTCCGAAAACGCGACACGGAGGAGACAGCGAGGTCAACCAGGGGTCTTGGGTCACGGGTTCAATGACTTGGACGGTCTACGAAGCCAACACCAACATCGCCTACCTGCTCGACCCCCGGTACTCCAAACTGGCACCGTATTTCGGGAACTCGAGAAACATCTTCAAATGCCCTGCGGACAAGTTTATCAGCAGTGCTCAGCGGGGGAAGGGTTGGAAGGAGCGCGTGCGTAGTATCTCCGGCAATATTCGCATCGGGGATGATTCCAATGCCTGGGATACGCCCGCTTTTCCGGAATTCACGCGCAAGATGACCGGCTTGACCGACCCCGGTCCAACCCAGACTTGGATCTACATGGACGAGCATCCTGACAGCATCAATGATGTCGGCAATTTCACTTATGAACCGGGCGGCAACGGTTGGGTCGATGTTCCGGCGGTGTACCACGGTGGGGCGGCAGGGATCGTTTTTGCGGACGGCCATTCCGAGATCCACAAATGGGTGGCAAGCCTTTCGAAAATGCCCCCGTGCATCCTGCCCGCAGGCAGTGGCAATCTCTCGGCAATCAGGGCTTACGCGAGGAACGACCAAGACGCACTGTGGTGGGCACTCCGTACCCAGCGGAAACCGGGTATATCGGAAGAGTGGATCCGATCCCGGGTCAGGTAGCCCAACGAGTATCGTCGGACCGGTTCCCCTAGCGTCGATTTCCAAGTTGACGCCCCCGACCGCCACGCAGCCCCTCAGCAAGCCGGGGGCCTTTGCGTTTCCCCTTGGCTCGCGCGACCGCCGCGAGATCAGCCGAGAATCGGTCACGACCAAAGTGCCGCGGTTGATCTGCAACCACCGTGGGCTGGAGGTAGAAGGTCGGGTCTTGACCGCGGGACTCCTGCAACGGAAACCACGTGGAGAGGTCGGTCGTCCCCTGCGAGGCGATACGAGCGCCCCACCGCGGTGCCCGCCTGGACCAACATGCCGCCGTTCAGAATGTCCGGAACGATCGTGGTTGGACCGGGGGCCAACAGAGGAAGGACCTGTATGGGCCGCATCCAGGCACTGAAATCCACCACCCCATCGGCTCGCTCCCCCGGCATGGGCCGCATGGTGGGGGGCCGGCCTGCGGTCCGCGGCGTTCGTCCGGAATCGGCAGGGGATCTACAAACGGCTCGATCATCGTCACCGGCATGCCCTCGAAGGCGGCGGGGCCTGCGGGGGTTTCGCGGTTTCCATGCCCGGACTCGCCTTGCGCCGGGCGGAGTGGGGCAGCAACGCCATGGCCGCCGGTAGGAGGCAGCGTCCTTCTCGGAATCGGCGGGGATTGTTGATGAAGTGGCCAACATCGGACCGCTATGGACAGGCGACGCCGTCCGCCTTGATCGGTCCTGTGCGATCGGTTCCCGAGGTGCAATAAGGGAAAGCGGCGGATCGTTACAGACGGTTCTGTGTAACGTCCGGACCTTTTTCGTTTAGTAGTGCCTGGTGTGCGGCGAACTGCACCTGTAGCTCGAATTCCTGTAACGAGTCAGCGCGGCTCGTTTAGTAGCCTCCGTGGACTGCCCCAACATCAGCTCAGGGCCGAACCCCGGCCCCCAAAACTACATCTTCGGCTACGGCTCCCTCATTGAGGACGCGTCGCGCGAATCCACCACGCCGTCCGCCGTGGATGCCTGGCCCGTGCGGGTCAAGGGCATCCGCCGCGGTTGGTGGGCGCGGGGCGGTCCCAGCGGCATGACCACCACCTTCCTGGGCGCCATCGTGGATCCGAACGAACCCAACGCCTGCTGCAATGGCGTCATCTACGCCGTCACCGCGGAGGAGTTGGCCGACACCGACCGGCGCGAGACGGCGGGCTACCAGCGTTGCGCGGTGGACCCCAAGGCCATCACCATGCTCGAGGGAAGTCCGCAGCCCCCGCCCGGCATCTACTGGGTGTACCTCAACCTCCTCACCCCGGCCCAGTTGAAGGACAACCTGCCCAGCCCGCAGTTCCCGATGGTTCAGTCCTACGTGGACGTCTGCCTCAACGGCTGTCTCGAAGTCGAGGGCAAGTATGCGACCGCGGCGGGCTTCACCGCGGAGTTCATCGCGACGACCGAGGCGTGGAGCCGTTACTGGGTCAATGACCGGATCTATCCTCGCCGGCCCTTCATCTTCGTCCCCAAGGCCTCGACCATTGACGCCGCCCTCGCCCAGGCCCCCCAGACGCGCGACCTCGTCGATGACGTCGAGCTGGAACCCGCAAGCTGGGAGGACCGCAGGCCGGTACGCCCCCCAGTCCCGGCCGGTGCTAATTGAACCCGTTCTGGGGCACCCGTTCCAACCTGCGGGAGCGCCGGATGGCCCGCCGGAACACCCCTGTCTTTCGGGCGCGGCCGAACCAGTGACGAAGCGTCGGCAACAACCCCGCAAAAACCGGCAAATACGAATAACTGAGAATAGACCGACACCTATGAGCGTCTGCGCCACTCAGACCTTCGACAACGCCACGCCGACAGCCTGGAACTGCCTCGCGCAGAAAGCAGCCAGCAACGGCATCGCCCACTAAACACACTCAAACAACCAAGACCTCCCATGCCAGCCACGCCATCCCAGATTCAAACGACCATTGACAAGGCGTGTGGTTCGCTGCTCAGCCAGATGCGCCAAAGTGGGAAACGTCCTTACGTCGGTATTGCCGCGGCGTTGTACTACCCCGCGGACCCCACGGTGCCGGCCTTCTATCCCTTCGGCTGGGCCCGCAAAGGCCAGAGGATCACCGCGGACACGGTCTTCGCCATCGGCTCGGTCACGAAGGTGTTCACCGCCACGCTGGCTTCACATCTGCAGGTGACGAAGATTGTCCCCAGTCTGGATTCCTCCGTCGCGCCGTACCTGGTGAGTCCGGAGTGCACCCCGCCGCGGGTCCCGAAGAAGGGTTACATGGGCACGGTCACGTTCTCGAACCTGGCGACGCAGACCTCCGGCATGGGCCGCACAGCACCCCACTCGCCCTCGGTTCCTCTGTTCGACGGCGAACCTCCGAGTTGTGAGATGTTGCAGTGGTGGAACGCCGAGCATCCGGAGTTCCCGCGCCACCAAGGCTATTGGATCTACTCGAACGCCGGTTTCGTGACGCTGGGGTTTGCGGTGGCCCAGGCCGCTGCTCGCCCATACCCAGAGCTCCTCAGCGGCGAGATCACGCGCCCGCTCAAGATGCCGAACACCTTTGCCGGACAGGGCTTTCCGGCCGGCACCCCGGTGGCGCAAGGCTGGAAGAAAGACGGGAGCCCGGGCGACATCCGCACTGCCGCAGACCTCAAGTCCACGGCGGGGGACTTGGGCGTCTGGCTGCGAGCGGTCCACGAGGCGAGGGAAGCAGGATCGGAAGGTAACGCGCTCCAGCGTGCCATCGCGCAAACCGCGAACGTGTGGGTGCCGTCACCCAAGGCGCCTCCCTCGACCAAGTGGCCCGACGGACAACCCATGAAGTTCCAGATGGGCCTGGCCTGGCAGATCCCGGCCCTGCCGTTCGGCGGCGTCATCGTCGAGAAGGACGGCGGCGTGGGCGGGGCCGGCTTCACCTGTTGGATCGGGTTGACCAAACCCTCCGCGACCGGTCAGCCCGTTGGCCTCGCCTTGCTCACCAACCAGGTCGGCGTCCTACCCAGTACTCCCGCCCGCAACCTCCTGAACGCGATCGCGGCCTTGTCTTAGCCCTCGCCTCCATCCTACTGGCTCCTCCTGACGTTTGCCTATGACCCCATGATAACGCCCCCCCCACAACCGATCCCCATCGTCCGCCTCACCCGCCCGCAGGTCGAGGCGCTTTACCACTTCCCCTCGAACGACGCGAAAGGCCAGCGCGTCGGCATCCTGGGCTGGGGCGCCAAGTCCGGCGGCATCGGATTTGACGTCAAGGCCGTGCAGGACTCGATCCGCCGCGCGGGGCTGCCAGTGCCCCGGATCAGCGTCCACGGCACCAACAACGCTCAAAACCCGAGCGGGGAGTTGCACATGGATGCCACGATCGTGGGTACCTTCGCGCCGGGTGCGGAGATCAACGTGTACCTTGGCTACCAGGACGGCAGCGTGATTGCCGGGTTGATTGATCAGGCCATCGCCGACGGATGTAGTGTGACGACGTCCAGCTTTGGCCACCCCGTGGGACCCTGGCAGCACTACTGGTCGGCGGAGGCCATCCAGGCCATTGACGCGGCGCTCGAGCGTGCCGCGCGGCAGGAGCTGACGACCTGTTTTGCCTCGGGCGACTCGGGTGCTGAGATGATTGCCTATCCCGCCGCGAGTCCGTGGGCCCTGGCGGTGGGAGGCACGTTCATCCCGGGCGACGCCGACCCTTCCCAGGTCACTCCCGGAGATCAACAAGTGTGGTGGAACTGGCCGCAGAGCCCCGGACCTCGCCCTTGGTGGGCCTCGGGTGGCGGCGTGACGCGTTTCCCCGTCCCGTCCTACCAGCGGTCGCTCAATCCAGAGTCCTTTCCAGTCAACGGCCAGACCTATCACGGGCGGGCGACCCCCGACGTCGCGGCCCTCGCCCAGGGCAACCAGGGCGACGTGGGCACGAGCGCCACGTCGCCGCTCTGGGCGTCGCTCATCGCCCGGATCAACGCCGCCTTGGGGCGACCCGTCGGCTTCATCCATCCTCGAATCTACGCCGACGGCCAGTCCTCGGGCGCGCTTCACAGCATCGTCTCCGGCAACAACGTCCCGCCCCCGGGAGTGCCAGGGTATCACCAACTGGGCTACACCGCCCAACCCGGATGGGACGCGTGCACCGGGCTCGGCACCCCCGATGGCGTCAAGCTCCTCGACTTGCTGCGTGCCCCGTGACGCTCTGCCTGCGGACGCGACGGTGCGGAAGACCGGCCTCACCTTCCGCGCCACCCACGATTTCGCTCAGCCTGCCAGAAACTCCGGAACTTCGATCGCAGCCGTGTACCATAATGGGATCCCGGCTTTCCCTCTGGATTAAGCACCACGCTTTGGGTCATGCCGGCGGGACCGAAGACCTGCGTCTGGAGCAGGTCACTGTAGGGCTGGCCGGTTACCTTCTCCACCACCGCACCCAAGGTGTAATAGCCGAAGTCGCTGTACAGATAGCAGGAACCCGGATTGGAAGAGACCAGAGGGGCATTGAATATGTGCGTCAGAAACGGGAACGGGTTCTCGTTTTGCTGCCAGGGGCCGCCCATCAGGCCGCGGTTCAGTGTGTCGGTGACACCGGCGGTGTGGGAAAGGAGATGGGCGATCGTGATCCCCTGCCACGTCGTCGGCGCGTTCGCCAGGATGCTGCTGACGAACTGGTTGGTCGCCAGTCGTCCCTGCCCGGCGAGCTGCATGACCAGCGTCGCGGTGAATTGCTTGGTCACGGAATCGAGTTGGAAGACCGTGGTGCGAGTGACGCCTGGCCCGTAACCCTGGGCCTTCGCCACCACGCCGTTGGTAATGACCGCGACAGCGACCGCGGGGATGTTGTTGCTCCGCATCAGGCCGCGGATGTAGTCGTCGGTCCAGTCTGCCGCGGCTCGTTGTGCGGCGCCGAACCCAAGCACGCAGGCGAGAATCGCCAGGGTGCAACGGCCTTCGCGTCGGCGCAGGGAGGCGGCTCGAGGTGGTGAGGTTGGGTCGGAGTTCATCGTGGTCGGATTGGTGGTTGGTCTTTTCGGTTTCTCGCCGTGAAGCGGACCTAACGCCGCGGTGCCAGCTTCAGGTCACGCACCATTGGATGGGTGCCCGGCTTGGAGACGGGCGCGCCGAGCGAGACGGTTTGGCTGTCGCAGCGGTCGCCGCCGCAGGCGCCCCGTAATCGCTGGCGAACAGACCGCCTTGCGCCGGTGTCGTCCATGGCTCGGAGTTTACGACCCCGAGCGCGAGTGGGAGGTGAACTCGGCTGATTGAGCCTGCAGATCAAATGGCCGCCCGCAAGCCACATTCTAAAACCACCGCATCCAGGCGGTCGAATCGATCGGAGGTGCATCGGCCTGGAACGTCGGGTTCATCGGTGAGAGCACCGGCCCTTCGGCCGCCATGTGCCGGCTCATGAAGGATCTGAGCGGAGTGTCCACCGGGCCGTTAAGCCGCCCATTCCAGCCAATGGTGCGTGGGCGGCAACTCTGGGGCGTTCGCATCAAGCGAGGTCTCCTTCAGTTGCGGATTGATCCTGGTGACCGTCGGCTGCGGGTTGGTGAAATCGTTGCCCGTGTCCTCGATCGCGATACCGGTACGAAGGGCGGAGGCACAGGTGACCGTCGGGACGGGAGTGTCGTTGGTTTGGGACATCTGATTAGTGCCGCCATGCAAGGCAGCACCCACCCCCATTAACCGTAAGCGCCGGGACCGTTACACGGCCGGGCAACCACTCCCAGCGAATCCGTCCATCGGACTTTCGCGGCCCACACCCATTGGTCTCGAGACTCAGCAAACCGACCAGATTTATCCGAGGCCGCCCAGAGCCTCTACCAGACCAACGGCGATTATCAGATCTTCACCTTCCTCCTCGGCGATGCACAGAGTTCGACCCCCTCAGCCGCGCGCGCAAAGTGCCGTGGAGGGGGACCTGGACGAGCCCACTTTCCGCCTCTCGGAAGACCGTGGATCGACCAGCCAAGTCCGGTGTAACGCACGCGGCCGTTCGGTTTACTGAAGGGGGCGCTTGAGAGTGTCCTCCCGGGTGCCCGGATCAGGACGTCTCGGCGAGCGCCGAACACGAGCCGTGGTTATCAGAAACGACATACCTCTATGAGCGACGCAACTCATCACTTCGCCCCCGAAAGACTAGTCAAAGCCCAGGCCAAACAGGCGTTGGCGGCCGCCAGCGCGGCGAATGCCTCGATCACGATCTTCTCGGAATTCGGGGTTTCGCTGGTGCTGACCTATGGGATCAGCTCGAGCGGGATCAACTTGAGCCTGGAACTGGACACACCGGTCGGCGACATCAGTCTTGGCAGTATCACCCTGAACGCCTCCAATCCCTCCGCCTCGCTCGGGGGATCCATCGCGGGATTCGAGGCCAAGGTGACCGTTTCCTATGATGTGAGCGCGAACACGCTGACCGTTTCCGGAGAGATCAAGATTCCCATCCTCGGCACGAAGAAGTTCAGCAAGACGATCCAATTGTAGGAGCGTGTAATCGGTGGCGTAAAGGCCACGAACCGGTGCGACGCCGGGGCTCCTCCCACAGTACATGGACACGCCAGACTTGGAGGAGTCCCGCGCGCACGGCAGGCACGTTTGGCGATCGACGCCCGACCAGCGAGCCCGCCGAAGGTCTCCCACGACGCAGTGCCGCCACCAGCGGCTCAGGGCTGCAACGCCATCGCGGCAACACACTCACTGACCCGTCGCAGGTGAGGGGCGGATTCCTGTTTCAGGATCCCAGCCGCACCGACTCGTGGTTCACGTTGTCCCAAGTTCTACCTCAGCAGCCAGGACACCAACGTGGTCACGGGGATTGATGCGCAGCAAAACGCGATGCCCGTCGCCCCGTTCCTTGCCAACGCCCATCCGGGATGTGTTTCGACGGCCAGGGGAAGCGTCCTTGGCCCCCAGCCCATGCGCGATGGCCATGAACCGCCGGGGAGCGCCGGCTTCAGCCGGCAGCACGTTGTATCGGGCACGGTTTCGCCGGCTGAAGCCGGCGTTCCGGGGCTCCACAACCAGACTCTGCCGAGGTGGCCACGCGGTGCCCAGGGTCGTGTAACGAGCAGGGGCCAGATTACTACTGAAGAGCATGGGACCAACTCTTCCAAGCGCCCCAGGGTGGCGCCCGTGGCTGAACCTGATGTCGGTTGCCTTCGGAACTGCGGTCGCCGCCGGCGAGCTCCCGGCGGCCGGCATCTATCCGGGCGCACCGCTCCCGCCGCCGCCTGTCGGGTCGTACCCCGCGAGCCCCGAGACCCTGCAGCAATGGATTGACGCCCAGGACCTCGCGAAGATCCGCGCGCACGGCTGGGACGTGTGGCGCTCCATCACTCAGCCGGCAGGCGAAAGCGGCTATCCCGTCTGGGAGACCTGGTACTCGGGACACGAGCTGTTCGATCTGGGGCCGGAACCCACAGCAGCCAAGCGCGCCGGGTTTCGTGATTTTGAACAACCGACGCAGTTCCATCATGCCGCCGCCGGCGCCAGGGTGGGCGCACCGGCGGACCGCCCGGAAACCGTGCTCGCGTTCAACCGCTACTCGCCCAGCCTGGCGCAGACAATCTGGCGCAAGGGCCTCTACCAAGCCCGCACCTTGAACCGCATCAACGAGGCGTTCGACCGGCAGGGCACCCCGGTGGGCGCCCGGCTGGTCTCGACTTCGGAAGCCTTGGTGGATGCGCAGGCCATCTGCCTGAAGCCGGTCTTCCAGTTCATTGACGGCCAGCAGCCGACGGTCGTGCCGTTCTGGGCCGGCATCTCGCCACTGACGAGCACCAACCTGGCGAATCCGGAGCCTCACACCTGGCGCCAGGCGGTGCTGGTGGATCCGACGGGGAAGCTCGATCCCGGCTCGCGTCAGAAGGTGTCTTTCAACGCCGAGCACGACTACGAAGCCACCGTGGTTCCACTCGAGCGCTTCTACCACCTCCGCATCACCCAGGCCGAGGCGGACAACTTCAGTCAGTTTGCTGCCACCTCGGGCGACGACGTGGGCGCCGGGAACCTGACCGACACCAACAACGTGCTCTCGATGGTCAAGGCCGGGAACATTGCGCTGCTCATGGCCATGCATGTGACCACGAAAGAGAACACCAACTGGACCTGGCAATCCTTCTACTGGTCGCCGGGGAACAACAGCACCTTGGACGATGCCGGGCGGCCCGCCTCGCTTGCCCTGCCCTGGTCCAGCTATGACATGGTCACGGCGTATTTCATGGCGATCCCCGAGGGGGATCCAAAGGGGCGACCCTGGATCGCGTTCAATCCGTATCTCGAGACCAACCTCGAAGGCACGGCCAAGATGCAGGGCGGCGTGAACGCGACGTGGACCGGCGTCAACAGCAACTGCATGACCTGCCACCGGATGGCCGCCTGGCGCGAGAACCTCCACGGGCCCGACCCGAGCACGCCGCCCTACGTTCCCAGCGGCTACATCTCCCCGGACGACCCGCATTTTTTCGGCGGCTTCACCAAGCTCGATTTCCTCTGGTCCTTGACCCGCGCGCAATAATCACCCCGGACGATGAGCAAACTCCCCAAACACCCCTCCGCGGCCGGAGGACTGCCGCCATCGCTGCCGCCGAGCCCCTGTGGTTGCGACCGCGATCCGATTGCCGCCCTGAAGCAGCTCTTCGTGGACTACTTCCAGGGCTTGGGCATGGCCGCAGGGCGGAATCCCGCCACGCGTCCGGTCTTTCTGCGTCTGCACGGCGTCGCGCATGGGCGCTTCGTGGTGGCTCCCGACCTGCCCAAACGCCTGCGCGTCGGGGTGTTCGCCGCCTCGAAGTCCTACCCGGTGTGGGTGCGGTTCTCGGCCGACGTGCAGCCGGGCAACCCGGATCTCAAGGGCACGACGGGGGTGGGCCTCAAACTGTTCGGCGTGCCCGGTGCGAAAGTGCTCGAGCCGGATCAGGACGCCACCACACAGGATTTCATCCTCCAGAATCACGACGTGTTCTTCGTGGATACGGCGAAGGACATGTGCGAGTTCACCTGCCAGGCGCTGCATGGCAAGAGCGCCGAGTACGAGCGGCGGCACCCGGTGACGGCCCAGGTTCTCAAGGAGATGCAGAAGCAGGTCGAGTCCGCGCTCACCACGCCGTATTGGAGCGTCCTGCCTTCGTGCTTCGGGCGCGGTCGCTACGTGAAGTACAAGCTTGAGCCCATCGAGGCCCCGGCCGCCCAGAGCCCACCGGACTACCGGGACCCCTACTATCTGCGCGCGGACCTCCACGCCCGGCTGCAACGTGGACCGGCCCGCTTCCGTTTCCTCGTTCAGTTCCAGACCAACGAACGTGACATGCCTCTCGACGCGGCCACGGTGCGTTGGAGCGAAAAGGCCAGCGCGCCCGTCCACGTCGCCACGCTCGAACTGCCGGCGCAGGATCTTGCCACCCGCGGCCAGTCCACCTATGGCGAGAACCTCGCCTACAACACCTGGCATTCGTTGCCCGAGCATCAGCCGGTCGGCAGCCTGGCCGAGGCCCGGAAGATCGTCTATCGCGCGTCGGCGGAGAACCGGCGCAACGTCAACGGCGTGCCGCTGGCCGAGCCCGTCGTCCCGCGCCCGTCGCAGTATGCTCCGGGGGTGGACTATCCGAAGGCCAGGGACGAGTACATCGTCCGGGCGGCGATCCATCCGGCGATTGGCATTGCGCGCGTCGGCAACAGCACCGGGGAATTCTACGTCGGACCGCAGGTCATTCACCCGGCGCCGCAACCGGTCGGGTTCTACCGCGATGCGCAGGGGGCCTTGAAACGCCAGGCGGCCCAGTTCCGCCTCTACGGCTACAACGCCGCGGGGGAGGTGGTCCGTGAGTTGACGGCGGACTGGGCGGACATCCAGTGGTCCGTCCACGTCGCCAACCACAAGGCGGCGTGGTACCGGTGGCAGATGGCGATGGATATTCCCGAGGCGGCCAGCATCCAGTTGCCACGCCGCAACCTCAAGGTAACGGCTCGCGACACGCTGGCGATTGACGCCGGGGAACAGACCATCGCCGGCAAGAACACCGCGCCGGTCGTCTGCACGGGTCAGTTCACGGGCGTACCGGTGAAGCTCGGCGAACTGCGAACCGATGACGCCGGACGGCTGTTGTTCCTGGGCGGACACGGCGTCTCGGCCTCGCCGACGGGCACACCCATCTACATTCCGACGGACGAGAACTCCTTCATTAACGCTGACGGATGGTACGACGACACCAGCGATGGCCCGGTCGAGGCGGCGGTCAGCATCGAGGGCCGGGCGATCCCGGTGACCCCGGCGTGGGTGGTGACGGCGCCGCCGAATTACGCGCCGCAGGTGAAGGCCGAGCGCACCCTTTATGACCTGCTTTACGACCTCTATGTGCAGGCAGGTTGGATGTCCGCGCCCGCCGCGGTGTCCTTCACGAACGACGTGTACCCGATCCTGCAGCGGCTCTCCGGGCTGCAGTGGGTCAACCAGGGCTTCGCGACCCTGTTCGGGCATGGCGGCCAGTTCAACTTCGAGGATCCCGCGTTGGTGACCCGACTCGCCAGCCAGCCCGCCGCCGGCGCCTACGATCCCCACGCCGAATTGCGCCGCCAGATTCTGAACAGCTTCCGCCCGCCCACGCCCGCCGACGGGAATCCCCTACCCTGGCCGTGGCTCTATGGCGATGCGATGGAGGTGCCCGCCGGCAACAGCCCCCGCCAAAACGCCACCGTGACGGCCACCCAGTACGCGGTGCTGCAACGCTGGGCCGCCGGCGATTTCACCCCGGACTGGAACGGCTCACCATCACAGTCCCCCACCGAGTTTGAGTCCGTGCCGCTCGCCGAGCAGCCGGGCATGCTGGACCGCGCGGCACTCGAGTTCTGCCTCGCCGATGCGTTTCATCCCGGCTGCGAGATGACCTGGCCGATGCGCCATTTGACGCTGTACGACGCACCCTTCCGCATCCGCCGGCGCCCGGCCGGGACGACCGAACGCGACTATGGCAGCACGCTGACTCAAGCCGAGATCCTGGCGCCGGACGGCCCGCTCCATGCGCAGGGTCCCGGCGACCTCAATCGCTGGATGGGGCTCCCCTGGCAGGCGGACACGGCCTACTGCCGCGCTGGCTACGACACGGAGTACGATCCGTTCGTGCCCACGTTCTGGCCGGCGCGCGTGCCTAACCATGTGCTGGCGGCTGCGGATTATGCCGTCGTTAAAGACCCGAAAGCACCCTCGGCGCGGCGCGTCGCCGCGTTCACCGATCGCACCGATTGGAACCAACCGCTGCACGGCAGCGCCCCCCAGCAGATGGAACAGATGGTACGCATCTTCGGCTCGATGGGGGTCGTGGAAGTGCGCCCGGGCGTGACGGGCGATCCCGCGTTTCCGACGACCATGATGGTGGCGTCCTACGGCCCCGACGTGCCGGCGGCGGATGCCGTAAGCGCGCCCAAGGCCCCGCCGCTGGCGGCCGGAGCCACCGCGGCAACAGGCCAACCCGCCACCGCCCCAACACCCAAGGCGCGTGCCCTCCCGCGCGCCGCCAACTTCCGGTCCCACGAGGAAGCGCGTCAGGCGCCGCGGCCGGTCCGTCACCCGCGGCGCTAGCCTGACATGCGCTACTACGACGTCGCGATTGCGGGGGGCGGTCCGGCGGGTGCGGCTGCCGGGATCGTGCTGGCCCGCCGTGGGCATCGCGTGCTGCTGGCCGACGCGACCCCCGCCGCAACGTTCCGGGTGGGTGAAGGTTTGCCCCCCGGGGCGCAGCCGCTCCTGCGGGAGTTGCAGGTGCTCGAGCGCGTGCGCGCCGCGGGCCATCGGCCCTGCCACGCCACCCTGTCTTCCTGGGGCGGACCAGAGCTGCACGCGAACGATTTCCTCTTCCAGTCGCAGGGGCACGGGTGGCAGCTTGACCGGGCGCGGTTCGACGCGGATTTGCGCCGCGCAGCCGCGGAGGCGGGAGTCGAAGTAGAGCCGAGCGCGCGGCTGGGGTTCGCGGAGGCGACAGGTCGTCAGCCGCCCCCGGACGGCGGGCTCGCCTTGGTGCTCCGCCAACCGGATGGCCGCTCGCGGATTCGCTGTCGGTGGCTCGTTGACGCCAGCGGTCGCGCCGCCACACTCGCGCGCCAGCTCGGTGCCCGGCGCCACCACCCGGACAACTTGATCGGCTTCCATCTGCGGCTATCTCGCGGCAACCACGACGACCGCGACGGCTGCACGCTGGTCGAGGCCGTCGCCGACGGTTGGTGGTACAGCGTCCTGTTACCGTCCGGCGAGCGGTTGGTCACCTTTCTGGGAGACGCTGACTTTCTTGACCACCGCCGTCTCGGCGAGCCCTCAGGATTCCAGGCGGGGCTTGCGGGCACCCGGCACTTGCGCGAATTCGTGGCGACCCATCGCTGCCGGGCGCGGATGCGACCGCGAGGCGTCGCGGCTTCGAGCGGCCGGTTGGACCGATTCGTTGGCGACAACTGGCTCGCGGTGGGCGATGCGGCGCTCTCGTTTGATCCGCTCTCCTCGAAAGGCATCGCCAACGCGCTGTACACGGGTCTGCGCGGCGGGCAAGCCGTTGCCGCGGCGCTGCGAGGCGACCGGACGCTCCTGGAGGACTATCCCGCGCACCTCGCGGACATCTTCCGCGTCTATCTCAGCCAACTGGCTGCGGTCTATGCGGCCGAAACGCGGTGGCCCGACGCACCCTTCTGGCGCCGCAGGCACGGACGCTCCCCGCTCGGTGGCCGGCCGCTCCCGCCCGACCGGAGTCGCCCTGTCGAACAAGACACCCCCGGGAATGGGAACGCGACGGAACGCGGATTCGGGGCGAGGGTGCCTGCTGTAACAGACGGACGTTCTTGGGTTAGTTAAGCCGGGCTGTGGTTTCGCCGAGGATTCCGCGCGAACGCTTTCCAGCCTCGGGAGAACGAAGAACACAACCAAGACAACAGACGCAAACCGCCATGAACCCAACCAACACAGCCACAACCTCAGCTCCGCCTGGGGCACCCGTATCGTTTGCGAACGACATCCTCCCCCTGTTCACGCAGATTGATATCGAGCACATGCAGCCGATGGGAGTGCTGCTCAGCAACTACGCCTGGATGTCCACGCCCGCCAACGCCCAAAACGTGTACGGCGTCCTTACCGCCCATCGAATGCCCCCAGGCGGCCCCTACTGGACTGAGGCGCAACTCGGCTTGTTCAACACGTGGATGACCACCGGCTACAATCCCTGAGCGTCCGATGGGCGGACGACGCCTGCGGGGGTTCGTTGTCTCCATCCCTCGTGCCGAGGATTCGCCATCGCGGCCATCCCTGGCCGCGTTGACGGTTCACCACCGCCCGACAAACCACAAACCCACCACCAACGACCCCACTGTCACCATGACCTCACATTGCGATTCGTCCACCCACACGTTTGCGGGCACGTTGCTCGCCATGCTCTGTGCGCTCCCGCTGGGCGCGCGTGCGGCCGCCCCGCCCTCGGGGCCCGACAAGGGCTGCCCCGCCTTCGGATGGGAGGAGGGCCTGGGTCGCTACCTGTCGCCTGAGGCGCTGTTCCCGACCGACGACACCGCCAACAATCCCCCAGACTGCCACTTCCATCAATGGTCGTGGGAGGCGTTCGTCTGGGCGACGGCGCTGGACACCAACGGCGTGCCCCGTTTCATGACCTTGCCCACCCAGGACGAACTCCTCAGTGCAGACGCGAACGCCGGGAGGCCGCGCCCCCGGCCCCTCAAGCTGGCCGCCCGTGCGCTCGCAGCCCACGGCACCCCGGGCTACACGGAGGGAGCCGGCGCTTTCGTGGAGGCCGATGGCAACGTCCTCGTTGCTCCGAACGGCTACCCCGTTTATGCGTCCATCCACATGAACCCGTCGTACTTCGAGACGGTAAGCCAAAACCTCCTGGCGAACGGCGGCTACACCAACCAACCACCGAACTCGTATTTCGCGCTGGGCGACGCCGTCTTCAAGGCGACGTGGCTGAGACTCGCGGAAGGGGAGCCGCCGCCGGCGGGGGCCTACACCGCCCCAGCCCAAGTGCCGGTACTAACCCAGTCCAAGTCCACGACCACGTCCGGCACGACGATCACCATCTTCCCCGCACCCGGGCAATTCGAGGCCGTGACCGTCGCGCTCGTCGGTCTTCACGTCGTCGGCTACACGGTGGATCACCCCGAGTTCCTCTGGGGCACGTTCGAGCACCGCCTGAACGCGCCTTCCGTCCCCGACGGCACGTTTACCACCAACCAGAGCAACCCACGCAGCTATACCTTCTACCAGGCGAACACGTCCTTCGCCCAGGTCAACCAGGCGAATCTGCCCCCACAGTTGACCTTTGACACGACGACCCAGCGCTTTTCCCCCGTCAATAATGTGGTGCAGGAAAACCGGACCGGCGGAGAGAATTCTACCAACGGACCCGCCAACATCGCCGCCCTGAACACGCAGGCCCAACGGTTTCTCGCGAGTCTGAAAGCCCCCCAGTCGGCGTTCGCGAACTACACACTCATCGGAACCGTCTGGGCTGCCCCGAACACCTACACCAGCGCAGACAGCACCATCGGCCAAACCTTTGGGTCGGTGGCCTTGGCGAATACGACCGCGGAAACCTTCGTTCAGCTCCCAGGGTTCAACTGTTTCACCTGCCACAACCAGGGATCTTACACCCCACCCCGCCGAATCGCGATCAGTCATGCGGTGTCCGTCGGATCACCGGAGGCTGTCGCGAATCAGGTCTCGGGGACAGTCCCCTCCACCAACGCGGTCGCCCGCCGGATCAACCTCCGGCTGCAGAATCGGAGATAGCCGATCAGCGGATGATCTCGACGATCGTCGGGGCCACGGCGGCCAGGTGGGGTCAAACCATGACATCGTCCTGCCTGGAGAGGGTCCAGCCCCCAAGGGTCGCCCGTGCCCAGCAGACGCGATGAACTCATCCAGCCTTGATCCCAGCAGGAACAACGCACCGTGGCCACACGATGTCGTGGAGCATCAGCCGCGATGAGATCACGGCGAGGCCTCTAGCGCACGAGGCCGCGACCCTGGCCTACGACGCAGCAAATCCGCAGGCCAGCGGTCGTTACTGGCCGGCGCTCAATTGCGTGGGTCCGGGCGGCTGGATCGGCTCCGCCGAAGCCGTCGCTCGCTATGCGGCCGGACTGCGCGCCGGAAAGGTGCTCGAGGCGAAGTACGTGGACTTCATGATGAAACGGATGCTGGGCTGGTATCCGGGGGGAACGGCGTATGGGCTGGCCTACCATCACAATGGCGGGCTTGAGGGGCCCGATTTGGCCGGTGGCAAGGCCCAGATCGCCACCGGCGTCATCCACCTGCCGGACGGGTACGATGTGTCGCTGCTCGTGAACAAGGCGGTGCCTCAGGGGATCATTGCGTTGATGATCGAGGCGTTTGACGGCGCGGTACCCGCGGCGCCGTAGGAACACGCCGGAATCCCCATCCTCCCTGCACTGGTAGCGGTCCTCGTGCGGCGCGTTGACAACGGCCAATCCATACCGGGCTCGCCGACCTCCCCGCCTGGCACTACACTCCCCCCATGACAACCGCCGGCCTTGTCCCGGTCTCGTGGCCTCGTATGATCCGTGCCGTGGAGAAGGTGCGCGAACGGCTCCTGCGAGCGGCCCAAGCGTTGGAGCGGGCCGGCGTCCCCTATGCCGTCGCGGGTGGGCACGCCGTGGCGGCCTGGGTTTCGCGCAAGGACGAGGCAGCCGTCCGCAACACGCGGGACGTGGACATCCTACTGCGGCGTGCGGATCTCGACGCTGCCAAGCAAGCGCTGGCGAAAGCCGGTTTTGTCTATCGCCACGTCGCCGGACTCGGGATGCCGGGCGGGATGGACGTGTTTCTGGACGGACCCGAAGCCAACGTCCGCGACGCCGTCCATGTCGTGCCGGCCGGCGAGAAGGTCCGCCCGGACAGCCTACTGCCTGCCCCCGACGTGGCCGAGGCCGAGCCGGCGGACAGGTTCCGGCTGGTCACCCTGCCGGCCTTGGTCCGAATGAAGCTGACGTCCTTCCGGGACAAGGACCGCACCCACTTGCGCGACCTCATCGAACTCGGCCTGGTGGACCGGAGCTGGTTGGAGCGGGTGCCCGAGCCGTTACGACCGCGGCTGCGCGAGCTCCTCGATCATCCGGAGGGATGAGTTTCGTAACTTCTTCGCCGTTTTCCTAAACAAATCGAATGCCGTCTCCAAGTCGTCAGCGATTTCCGTCGCGAGAATATCGGGCGCGGGCCGGGAATCCGTGTCCGTCAGGCTGCCGTCCTTGATCCAGAACCGGTCGAGCCTGAACTCGTCGCGCTTGAACAACCCTTCGTAATGGCTGACCTCGCCACGGCGGAGCGGTGCCAGACAGTGGCCCGGGGTGAAGCGTAGCGTCACGCCCGGACAACCCAGTCAACACGCCATCCACGCCGGGGGGCGGTAGAGCCGCCGTCCTTGGAAACCTGCTGGCACCCCTCCGGGGTGAGGGTCAATCCGGGACGCTACCCGGAGGTCTCCGCTGCGCTCCGACCTCCGGCTACCGTCTGGCGTGGGCCGGGACCCGGGACGCCGACGTCAGGCGGCTCGGCTACGGTTGCGCCACCGCCCGGTAGAACCGATAGGGATCACCGGTGAGCTGGCCGGACGGATCCAGCGCGTAGGCCTGCGGGTCTCGGAGATACAGGGTCATCCCGGTGCCGACCGCGTTGGTCAGGGATTGCCAGGATTGCAGGTCGCTCGAGGCCTGAACGTCGTAGGTCACCGCGGCGCCATTCACCGGCCCGGCCCGCGTGCCGAGCTGGATGGACATGGCGTTGTCGAGCAGGTCGAACGTGGTGAACAACGAGTCCTCGGGCAGCGGCGGTAGCACGTCGAGCAGGCGCATCATGTCGTTGCCCTCGTGATCGAGGATGTGGCAGTGATAGACGTAGGGACCGTAGAAGATCTCGTTCGTGGGCCATTGCATCACGATCCGCGTGACGGCGGCGGGGGCGGCGTGGACGACATCCTTGGGACCCCGTTCGTTGCGCTGCACGAACCGCACCCCGTTGGTGGTCATGTCCAGATACTCCGGCAACGGCTTGAGCCGGCCCGGTTGCCGGTCCGAGATGTGATCGGCGACGCCCTGGGCAACGTAGGCCGGGTCGCCGTTTCAGCCCCGGAAACTGCGGCGGTCGAGCACGAGGAAGTCCAACAGGTGCACGTGCATGGGATGCGGGCCGCCCGTGAGGTTAACGAATTCCCAGATCTCGATGTCGCCGGCGCGGGGCAATTCGGTCACGGGCGCATCGAAGTTGCGCATGTTGAGCAGCGCAACCAGGTGCGTATCCGTGGCGAAGTTCATGCCCGGATGGGGCAACTCGATGCGCAGCTCGAGCGTGGTCGTGTGGGTCTTCACCGCCCGGTCGGCCAGTTGCTGGGCGGTCGGCGCGTTCGTGTAGATGACGGCGTTGGTGCTGAAATCCCGGCTCGTGTCGGGCGAGGAGAGGGACTTGACGGCCCGGAACTCGAGGAAGGCGTTGCCGACGATGTTGATGGGGGCGAACGGTGGCGCCCCGCCTTCACCGGCTCGGAGGTCGTTGGTGACCACGACGTACTGGTCCTTCCAGTGGGTGAAGTCCACGACCAGATCCGCCCGTTCTCTGGGCATCAAGCGCAGGGTGGGCAATGAGCGCGGCGGTGTGGCGTTGGTGCTCATCTTCATCAACGTGCGGGATCGCGATCGTTACAGCTCCTGTAACACGGAAGGACTCTTTTACTACTCCCAAGTATGCGACCATGCCTGCCGGCCACTTGGCTACCGCTGGGACGTCACTCGGTCCACTCTCCGTTCGGCGAGCGAGAGCGGCCAACCGGTGCGGCCGACATCGGGTTGCGGACTCGATAGCAGCCAGCTCCACTCGACTCGGACCCACGGCCACCGCCCCTCCGAATACCTCACTCCCAGCCCATGGTCACCTTCAAGCTCCTCCCCAACGGCGGCGGATTCTATCTCTCGGACGACCTCTCGAGCTCCTCCCAGGCGCGAGTCGGGTTCCTATTCCAAGACCCCACCCGCACCGATCCGCAGTTCCAGCTTTCCCAGCAGACGTGGACTGATCCGGACCAGCAAGGCTACTTCGTGTTCTTCACGCCCTCGGCGAGCCGTGACTGGTCGAGCTTCGCCACCCAAGTCCGCCATGCCTTCGCGGCCACCTCGGGTGCCCAGTTCGGGTGGTTTCCGGAGCCGGTGGGCGGCCCGACCTCCCCTGCCCTCGTGACCGTGGCCAATCCGGGGACCGCTTCGCCCGCCGTGCAGTCCCCCTTCTCGTTGATCTTCCAGAACGTCTCGCTGCAGTTCCAAGTCAGCCCGTTCAGCCGTCCCGCGCCGACGATCAGTTTCCATGACGCGACCAACGCGTTCGAGATCATCAACTCGTCGGTTGGGAACAACCCGGCCATCCAGCTTCTCACCACCCGACCGGGCGGGAGCCTGCAAACATACTACTCCCCCTCCGCGGCCCTCGTCTTGCCGCTCTTGGGTCCCCAGGCGGGGAGCGTCAATGCTACGTTCCAGCTCGACACTTCAGCGCTGGAACAGTTCGAGGCCGGATTGATGTACTTCGGGCCGCCCCCCGAACCGGGGTATCCCCTGTTGCAGTTGCGGTACCCGGTGTTCCGCGCGCCCGGGGGCGCCTCGACGCCGCTGAACCTCGACGCGTGGCTCGATGTCCTCCAGCCGCTGGTCCCCACGCGATCGTTCTTCCAGTTCACGGACGCGCGGCTGGGCTCCTACCTGGCGAGCACCACGGGCCGGCCGTTCGCTCTCCTTACCGTGAACGGCAACGGCAGCGGCCCGACGCAAACCAGCCGGCTGGTGTTCGCCAACCGTCCGGTGAACTCCACCAGCGACACGGGAAGTTACTACTATCTGACCCCCGCGGGTCAGTTCGGACTGGGCATTGACACGACCGGTTCGTCCCCCTCGAACCCACCGTTGCCCGCGACGGCCGGGCTGCTGTGCGGGGTGACCGGAACCGAGTTTCTCGTCGCGGCAGTGCCTCCAGATGGTACTAACGCGGATGCGCTTTGCTTTGTTCCCAGCCAACCCGCCTACGCGGTGCCGCCACCGGCGGCGGGCTCCTCGTCGAACAGTCCGAACTACCTCGACGACGGGAACGGAAACGTCACCACTTCCTGGGTTCAGTTCCTGACGACCTCCGGCGCCTATATTTCGCAGCCCCAGTCCTCGCCGTTGTACCAACAGGCCTCGAACAACCCGGCTTCGCTGGCCGGGGCGGCCCCGCCGAGCGGGCTGTCGGTCTATCTGCTCGACTTTCTGCCGCTGCCAACCTGGTCGGCGTCCCCGAGCTCAGGAGCCGCCGCGGCGCCGACGAGCTCCCCGGCGGTTCCGCTGGTGCCCTACGCTGGCATCCCCTTCGCGAGCGACCCCACCCTCAACGCGGCTCAGTTTCTCAACTTGGAAGCCACGGCCCTCAACCCGACGCGTAAGAGCGCGTTCAGCGGGGCTGCCCAGTCCGCGCCCCGCCCGTCAGCGCGTTCAGCGGACGACGCGCTGAACTTCGCGATGACCCCCCAAGGACTCCTGGCGGGTCTGGCCGGTTCTCCCCCGCTTTGGACGACGCTCCAAATCGCGACCAGCCCCGCCGGCGTGCTGCAGTTTCAGAACCTGAACGACCTCATGCGTCAGGTGCTGCAGCAGAACCAGATCTTCGCCGTGATCAGCTCGCTCGCCGGCGCGTTCCAGTTCGGAGAGACGGATCAGCAGCTCAACATCGCCGACTGGCTGTTCAATCTCTCGCCGGAGGGGACGAAATCGAGCCAGGACACGCCCCCGATCCTCATTCTGAAGTTCTACCCGGGGCAATCCATTCAATCGCTCGTCGGCGATACCCGGTTGTGGTCCCAGCCCGGCGTGTTCAACCCGGCGCCGTTCGACGCGACCGCAGCCCAGAGCTACTTGCAGGGCTTGATCCAGACGGCGTGCGAGGAGGTGTATGGCGCGGGTAACTGCCCAGGCGGTGCGCCCCCCGTCGGTGGGACCCCCGACACCACCTCACTCTACTACAACTTCTACCAGGTGGTCACCGACCCCAACTTCACCGGCGTGCTGGCGGTCAACTGCAACATGCAGCTCAACCAGCTCCCGCCGGCGATCCGGGCGGTCATGGGCGGGATGGCCAGCGTGCAGGATTTCCGCGTGCACCACGTCGGGGTGGCGATCAACGACACGGACCCCAACTCGACCACCCCCACCCTGGCCCAGAGTTCGCTTTTTGGCCTGGTGGACTATGAAAAGCCCTCGAGCACGACCGCCCCGGCCCTGCGCGGCGCGGGTTTGGATTACGGTTTCGAGGTGGAATACCTCCGCGCGCTGTTCCTGAATTCCGAGCTCCGGAGCTTCGCCTGCCAGATCAATCTGACGGTCAACTCGCTCTTCGGTTCGGGCGTGAATCTGGACTCCCAGGCGTCCACCGGTCGGCTGGCGGCCGCCGGGGATGGCGGCGCCAACGTCATCGCCATTACCGGCGCGTATCAGGCCCATGCCACCACCGGCGACGCCGCCAACTCCGGGCAGGGGGTCTATTCCTTCGTGGCCGAGGGCCAGTTCGTCTTCACCTTCCCGGACAACCCGTATCTGGACAAAATCACTCTGTCGAAGCTGCAGTTCTCCTTCGATCAGGAAACGCCGGTGAGTCCGCCGCCGGACCCGTCCGGGACCACCACGCATTTGGAATCCCACTTCGGGATCTGGGGTAACCTCGCGTTCAAGCAACTCGAGGTCCTCGACATCTTTTCCTTCGAGCAACTGGCCTTCGCGGACCTCGGCATCAGCGTCGGGTTCGACCTCACGATCCCGGACGATTCGACCCAATCGCCGACGACCAGCGACCTGTCGCTGACCTTCGCTCCCGGCGACCTCCGGCTGGACTTGGGCGCGACGAAGCCGCGCAAATCCGACTCGAGTCTCCTCAGCCTGATTCCCTTCAAGCTGAAGTCCTTCCTGTACTCCGAGCACGCGGATCAGAGCCTCGAGAGTCTGAACTACTACGGCCTGAGCGCCGTTCCGGGCCTCGACGCTGTCAGCGACTATTTCAACTATGCGTTGATCTTCGACCTGGATCTCGGTTCGCTAGGCGGGCTGGTGGGTTCACTCTCCGCCTTCAAGTTCAGCGTGTTGATCGGCTGGAAGAACCCGACCGCGGATACTCCCGAGTCCGCGACAGGCGGGGATTGGGGCATCGCGTTTGGCGTCCAGCTTCCGCAGGTGGACGGCAAGCTCGAGATCAAGATCGAAGGCGTGCTGACGATCTCGATCGAGCAGTTCACCCTGATCTACGCCACCGACACAACGCCGAAGCTGTTGGTGCTCGGCCTGCAAAACGCCTACATGGAGGTGCTGGGCCAACGGCTCCCGCCCACAGGCACGATGAGCTTCGGTCTCTTCGCGCCACCCACCGCCCCCGACCAGATCGGCTGGATCGCGGCCTACAACAAGGGCGAGGACGGCGGCGCGGGCGGCGAGGCTGGCAATGGTGGCGGGGAGGGGCGGACCCTGGTTCCGCGGCATGGCCCGCACCGCGTCTCACGCGTTGGTGACGGGGAGAGCAGCGTCTTCGAACTGGTCTATCTCGGGGTGGGCCAGCGCGTGGGACCCGATCCGCAGAAGCCGCCGACCACCTTCGCAGATTTCCTCAAGTACATGCAGGGCGACTTCTGGGAGGCGATCAAGAACAAGCAGTTCGCCGAGGTCTATCATCCCCAGGGTCAGTGGCTGGTCATCACCGACTTCAAGCTGCTCGGGGTCGTCGAGGTCGGCTTCGTGTTCTATGACGTGACGCCCTTCTACAGCCTGGTCCTCAATGTGGCAGAGCTGTTCAATTTCGAGATCACCTACACCAAGGTCAGCGATACCATCGGCCTGTTCTACGCCAAGTTCAGTCTGCCGGACTCGCTGCGGACCTTCGAGGTCGGGGAAGCCTCGATCACCCTGCCCTCGCTGGGAGTGAGCGTGTACACCAACGGCAACTGGAAGGTTGATCTGGGCTTCCCCGTGGGCGACGACTGGAGCGGTTGTTTCCAAATCCAGGCCATCGCCTGGGCCGGCCCGGTGCCCATCCCGTTGACGGGTGGGGGCGGTTTCTACGTCGCCAGCCTCAGCTCGGCGACCGATCCCGATGTTTTCAAAGGCAGCTATCAAAGCATCCTGGCCTTCGGCTTCGCGGCCCAGATCGGTGTCGGCAAGCACCTCACCGCCGGCCCGCTCTCGGCCGGCGTCAGCCTGACCTTCTTCGGGATCATTCAGGGCGCCGCGGGGTATTTACAGAGCAGCGCCACGGAGATCTTCCAGAAACCCGACGCACTCTCCCTCCAGGGTCAGTTCGGGGTGATCGGAGAGCTCTACGGCTCGCTGGATTTCGTCCTGGTCAAGGCCAGTCTGAACGTGCGACTCCAGGCCAGCATCGGCGTGGTGCTCACCCTCGAACCGCCCTCGGTGCCTGGAGGGGGCGACGGCTCGATCCTGCTGTACATCGAGGCCAGCGTCAGCGTGAGTGTGCGGGTGAGCATCCACCTGTTCATCTTCACGGTGCACGTTTCCTTCAGCTACAGCGCGACGCTGCGCTTCCAGTGGCTGATCAGTCCCCCGCCGTCGAACCAAGCCGCGGGTGTCCTCGGCGTTGGCGCCGCTCGCACGTTCGGCGCCTCGTCTCCGATACCGCTCTGCCCTGGCCTGAGTCCGACGGTGCCGCTCTGGTTTCTGCCCGAATTGACCGTCCTGTTCCCGGACGCCACCACCACGGGCGTGCCGTGGTTTGTCTGCTCCCTCGGCCTCGAGTATGACCCCAGCCCACCGGCCAACCCGACCTTCGCCGAATTCAAGCCGTTCGAGGCGGTCGCCACGCAGCTCGTCACGTGGGCGCTCGTCAACGTCGGGCAACTGTCCAGCGGCTCGGCCACCGTCACCCTCGACCAGTTGAACCTCTGGGACCAGAATCCGGACCTGCTCGTCGGCTGGGTGGACTACCCCACGTTGCTCGCGCAACTCGCCTGCTTCACGCAGACCAGCGTGTCGGTGCCGTCGTTCCCCGCTGGCACGGAGGTCTCGGGGGCGGTCTTCCCCATGTTCCCGTTCTTGGAGTTGCAGACGACCGGTCGGCTCGACGGCACGGGTAACCCCGCGGACCTGGCCTATCAGTTCTCGGACAACAACCTCGTCACCCCAGAGTATCTCCAGGTGGTTGACGACTACTTCAACCAGCTCTTTGTCAACCAAAGCTCGAACCCGCCCGGCGGCACCACGGCCGGCACAGAAGCCACGACTCCACTGGCTCAAGAGATCTTCCTCGATTACTTCACGGGACTCATCCGGGGCGCGGTCCATCAACTGCTGCAGACGCTACAGGACGAAGCACCCACCACCTCGTTGCCCCTCGACCAGCTCATTCAGGCCACCGTGGGTGGCGGCGGATTCGCCACGCTTGCGGGGCAGATGTCCGGGACCTTCCGCGGTGGCGCCCGGCTGCCGTATGCGGCGGGTCAGACCCTCCCTGCCGGGAGCCCGGATCCCCAGACCAACCCCCTGTACGCGCTGCTCTGGCAGGAATTCCCGGTCGGCACCTTCGGCACCTCGGGCCAGTACACCATCGGCGTGACGAACGCCGACCCGACGAATCCTTGGGTGACCGCAAACGTGGCCTACCCGCTGACCCAGGCCCTGACCAGTCCTTACCAAAACCTGCAAGCCAGCGCCTTGTCGCTGCCAACCCAGCCGGTTCAGACGCCCTTCACCCAGCAAGGGCCCCAGGCCTTCCCGTTCCAGAACGCGGTGGTCTGGACCCAGCCAGCGGGTACCGCGGCTAGCCTGCGACCGTTCCCGTCAAATCTGGCCGCCCTGCAGGGGGTCACGGCTGGGCCGATCAACGTGCTCGTGCAATCCCGCCAGACCGGCGCTCCCTACCTCCCCGGCGGGCAGTCGCTCGATACGTCGGCGTTCACTTGGGCCACGATGATCCAACTGACCGTCAAACAGGTGCCCGCCGCCACGGGCAGCTCCTTCCTGCCCGACGTTTACGCCCTGAGCGGAGCGAACCCCCAGGACCAACTGCTGTTGCAGGCGCTGCTCGAGGCGCTGAACCAGGGCCAGTCACCCGTGGCCGCGATCCAAGTGCTCTATCAAGCCAGCGCCGGCGTTGCGGGGCTGATCTCCGCCACGGTGAATACGCCAGACGTGTTCGTCCTTCGCACCAATACGACCACCGCGTCCGTGCCTCCACTCACGTTGAGCCAGCGCAAGCTGGCTGCGCCGCCGACGGGCGAGCCAGCGGTCGGGGCCAACCTTTCCGAGGTCGCCGGCTTCCTCGAGATCATTCAACAGGCGGTCGTCACCAACGCCCCCGGCTATTACCTCCGCTATCAAGACGCGGCGGGGGCGAATCTCCCGGCGCAACTCTTCTCGAGGGGTCCGGGCGCATTGACCCTGCTCGTCACTTACCAGGCCGGAAGCGGATCGAATCAGCCCACTTCGCCAGCCCAGGTGTATCCGTTCTACAACGCGATCATCCTGGCCGCCGCCCAACCCGGCCTCCTTTACTACGCCGAGACCACCGACCCAGGTCTGGACACACAGTACAGCGCTGCCGCCGCCGGAACGGTCGGCCTCGAGCTGACCCGGTCCGAGGACGCCATGCTGCTGCGTCCTTCGAGCGCCGCGGC